>CAZLQY010000117.1:0-1516 GCA_964561965.1 uncultured Verrucomicrobiales bacterium | reverse complement strand
TTCTATCAAAGGTGAAGATAAAACATAGACCACAATTAAGTGCCTAAATTATTATTTAGATTTCTAGGATATTGGTTATCCGCACAGAATGGGTTAATTTTGCCGCTTTCTTGGTAGGTCAGAAGAGAGAACAGAGAAGAGAGAACAGAGATAGCGTTCGTTAAAGAAACGAAATTCCGTTTTAAAATAAATGAATCTATCTCTGTTCTCTACGCTCTCTTCTCTTTTCTAAAAATAAAAATTATGCTAAAGAAACTAGTAGCTAAAGAGAAAAAATCAACAAGAGACGGCTTCGGTGCTGGCTTATTAGAAGTGGGTAGAAAATACCCCAATTCAATTGCCCTTTGTGCAGACTTAGTAGGTTCCCTAAAAATGCAGGGATTTATTAATGAATTTCCAGATCGTTTTTACCAAGTAGGTATCGCTGAGGCAAATATGATGGGTATTGCGGCAGGCTTGGCACTGTCTGGAAAAATTCCTTTTACAGGTACTTTTGCCAACTTTTCTACGGGTCGGGTGTACGATCAAATACGCCAATCCATCGCTTACTCTCACAAGAATGTAAAAATCTGTGCTTCTCATGCAGGTCTAACACTCGGAGAAGATGGAGCGACGCACCAAATATTAGAAGATATTGGTTTAATGAAAATGCTACCAGGCATGACCGTCATTAATCCTTGTGATTATAACCAAACAAAGGCAGCGACATTAGCTATTGCTAAACATAAAGGACCTGTTTATTTACGTTTTGGAAGACCTAGCTGGCCTGTTTTCACACCAAAACGTCAAAAGTTTGAAATCGGGAAAGCAGTGAAGTTGAATGCAGGAAAAGATGTTACTATTATCTCTACAGGTCATCTTACTTGGACAACTATTGAGGCAGCTAAAGAATTAGAAGAACAAGGTATTTCTTGTGAACTGCTTAATATTCATACCATTAAGCCTTTGGATGAAAAAGCTATTTTAGCTTCTGTAAGAAAAACGGGTTGTGTGGTAACGGCAGAAGAACACCAACGTCATGGTGGCTTAGGGGATAGTGTTGCTCAGCTATTAGCGCAACGAAAACCTACGCCTCAAGAATATGTAGCCGTAAATGATTCTTTTGGAGAAAGTGGAAAGCCTGAACAGTTATTGGTGAAATATAAGTTGAGTAAGAAAGATGTGATCAAAGCGGTGAAGAAAGTGATGAAACGGAAATAGACTTTTTCAGCAGTCAGCAGTCAGACCGTCCTCCTAGGACTGTCAGAAGTCAGACGTATGATGTGGACCACGCATTGTGTCTGACTTCTTATAACTCTGATTAACAAACCTATCTCCTAAAAATTTAGCACTGAGCACTGAATCATGTAAGTTCTCAATACTGCTTAAATATCAGAATTAGAATTTCAGGATGAATAGGATTTGAGTGTGTAAAAATGTGGGGAAAACAAATATGATTCAAAACTAGATGCTATTTTAAATACATAGAATAGAAACATAGTTCACATAGGCTTTACTATGTGCCCTACTGTGCCTA
>CAZLQY010000116.1:0-1528 GCA_964561965.1 uncultured Verrucomicrobiales bacterium | reverse complement strand
CAATTTAGTTCATTTATTTTAAAAGACTTACACCTTAGGTTAATGCGTATGGGATTAGACTTACTTCCAGAAATGCCGCTTTAGATGTAAACCCAGTGTGCTTAGAGCCTCCTTATGATGAAGAGCATTTTTGTGTGTTAAATGATTTGGTGGGAAAAGAATATGTTAGTTATAGGTTAACGAATAATAGTTTTGACTTTGAATCTTCTGCGGAGCCAGAGCCAAATTTGACCTCCACGGAGATCCAATCAAAAATAATAAAGCATCTGTTACTCAGTGATACTTGGTGGGGCACAGATTGGAAGGCCAGCTCTTTTTATGTAACGAAGCCTCGGATAGTAGATGTAGGAGGCTCTGGCATATTCGGTGGGAAGAGAATATATACGAGCCGTGCAGAGATAGAAGAGCTCAGGCTGGAGAGAGAGACTCGGTCCATTTACCCTCATAAAGAATCTTTCATCAGCCTCACTACCACATTTGCGGGGCCTCGTCGTCGTAGTGTATTAGGCCAGAGTGCCGCTGTATTTGACTTAACGATACCAGCCAGAGAAACGGTCTCTCCTTCACGGATCATGTTCCCTCCACTAGAAGTAGAAAGGGAGAACGTGATTGATATCATACCAATGAAGGTGATTTCACGTGACCGCATGTTAGCAGGAAGTATCCGCCAAATCGGAGTGAACACCAGAGATCTCAAGCTACGGTTTAAGCACAAAGGCACAGGGGAAAACTTAGGAACATACGGAAACTTTCATACAGTAGGGGGTGAGCCATACATCTATAGATCTGATCGCCAAATGTTTAATGAACAAGAACTACAGGACTATCATACCAATAGCCTTGATTCTAGGATCCTTACAGAAGATGTCGTTTTTTGCCGGACTAAAAACAGCTCAGAAATTGAGTTCTACACAGTCTTTCAAGATTTAGGTGATATTGAAATTGAAATCCTCAAAGGCGAGCAAGTTCTTACATCCGTAGAGCACACTCTGGAAAAAGACCAAAGCTTCAGCAACATTATTGATTATATGGATGATGTCATTTCCAATTCCCCCGTCAATGACACCGTCGTAGCCGCTGCTCAACCCTCAAGGAATGCTTTATTGAGCAACCAGATCAGCTCCGTACAAATTCATTTAAACCGAAAAATTCATCCATTAACGAAGAGAGTGATGGTACCCATTTTTAATGGGATGGGGGCTTGGATCGGAGGGCAGACGGATGTAGAGGCTCTCCTCTTCGGGCTTATTGATGGCATAAAGCAAGGTGCCATTGATGATTGGAAATTGATCACCTTACTAAGAGAAGTAGGCGGTCAGGCAGCTCTAGCGATTACGGATAATCTCCCAGCGCTATTGAGGCAAGAGGCACAGCGTTGGCAAAATGATCCTTACAAGCGGGCTTCTGATATAGCGACGATTGTTTACCAAGTTGTAGAAACCGTACTAGTGAAACCGTTAGCCCGCTTTGGAGATGGCCTGACCCCAAAAATTAGACAGTTCGTAAATGTAAATTCAACTCTGTATTC
>CAZLQY010000115.1:0-1787 GCA_964561965.1 uncultured Verrucomicrobiales bacterium | reverse complement strand
GTTTTCCTCTTTTCAATCAGGAATGTCAGATCAAGTCACGTTCTTTACAGATAATGGCAAATGCCATTCGCGGTGCGCTGTTGGAAATGTTCTGTCTCATGTCTTGCGGTGAATTCATCAGTTTCATAGCCAAGAAGCTATTCAAACTTCATTCTTTCATACAGTTGGCATTCAATGTGTATTGGCTGGCTTAGATGTTTATCTATGATATTCCGAGCGTTAACAATTACTTCTTATTCTGGTATATCAACTAATAAATTTAATTCTATGCTTTGGTCACTCCTCATTCTAAATACCTTAATTTTTAAAGACCTCCCTCTATGGTTTTCTAGTTTTTTATAAAATTCACCGATAGAAAGGTCTTGATCAATCCTATCTCCCTTTTCAAATCCCGCTTGCTGGAACACTCCTCCATGTTCAACTTCGTATAAAGAAAAAATCTCAACCCCATCTATATATGGACTATGATGGGTAAACCCTAGATCTTGATTTAGATTATTTGCCTGATCTCTATTATAACAACTCGTTAAAAGAAAAAGCCCAAATAAACTAAGGAGTTCCACCTTTTTACTTACAACAACATTTACACTTTTTAGAATTTGCACATTTCCTCCCTTTTTCATTAGCCTTAATATCATCCCAGTCAAAACCAGCGCCTCCTTGGCCTGCTTTCTTCTTAAGCCAGTCAGCAATCTCTTTTCCCTTTCCTACTCCATGAGATAATGCGTCACCACAGCCTTTAGCCACTTCACAATGAGCTTCTTTATCATCACCTCCATTATTTTTTAAATTTAAGAACTCTTGCCATGCACTTTTCAATCCATCAAGGCATGGAATGCTTAATTTAAAATCTGAACCTGGCCCATAGGGAAATTGACCAAGAGTAAGTCCTCCTCCGCCAATAATCAAACCAAGTAAATCCCAGTGAACAATAGGTGCGTTTTCAATAAATACTTGCTCGTTTTTATTGGTCAGTTGCTTGATTTGAATTAAAAATTCTTCGAATTCTCTGGCTGTGAAATTTTTAGATTCATCTCCTATATAAGTTTCAAAAAATGCTTGTTCAGCTAGAGGATCTCGATTCAACCAACGCCCTACTTCTGGATCATAGTAACGATAGCCGTAGTAGTAGAGTTCTCCGGCGTGGGTATTGATAGGTTTGGTGCTGAAACGGTAGTTCTTTTCTTCGGCAAAAGCTCCGTTCTTAACTAGGGTGTTGCCAAAGAGGTCGTATTCATAGTGGGCACTGACTTCTCCTTCTTGGGTAATGAGGTCGACGATATTGCCGTTGCCGTCGTAGCTGACACTGTGGGTGTTGCCTTCGCTGTGGTCGGTAATGGAGAGTAGCCCTCCTACTCCGCCAGCTCCTTGCATACTGCCTGATAAGTCGAGCCCCCAAGTGTAGCTTTTACTGAGGGTGGCGCTATTACCCTCTATGGTGTAGTCTGCGATGCAGTTCCAGCCTTCATAGAGGTAGCGGATGATGGCGCTGGCGCTTCCTCCTACTGTGCTGTTGTAGTCTGTGCGTTGGGTTCTTCTGCCGTAGCCGTCATAGAGGTATTCGCTACGACTGCCTTTGTCTTGGTCGATGATGATTTCTAGTTGGTTTTCTTCGTTCCATTCGTTGCTGAGGCGTTGGTTGCTGAGTAGGCTACCGTTGTTGTCGTACTCGAGGTTGATGGCAGTTCCAGTGGTGGGGTTGATTTGACTGTATTGGTTGAGTGGATTGGTGCAGAGGAAATCGTAATTGAACAGGTCTTTCTTCATAAATTGTCCCTCCCCTTTTT
>CAZLQY010000114.1:0-1991 GCA_964561965.1 uncultured Verrucomicrobiales bacterium | reverse complement strand
AGCTACTGCCTGATTTTAACCGTCTGTCAGATCAAGTTCCTTTTTTTACACTTTATGGCATTTTCTTGCCGTCGTAGGGAGGTGGGTGTAGAATTTTCCTCAAGTTCTCTTATAATTTCTCATGAACCGAAGAAATATCGTTATCGCTATTATAGGCATCATTCTAGCAGGCTGCGTCTGGTATGCGTATTCTCTAGAAGACACTGTGGTGGAGGATGTGAATAATTCTGCAAAGGTGATAGACGTTGATATTACAGGTTCGCTATTCCTTAAAATGGGTTCCACCATTGCGTTGGGTATCTATTTAGCCATTATTTGTTTGGTCTATGTGATTCCGATGTTGTCGGAGCAAATAGTCAACTGGGTGTTTTCGAATCCAAGAGAAGAGGTGAAGGTGGATATTATGAGGGGTGCGAGATCATTTATTGCGCAAGGGGAGTATGATGGGGCCATTGCAGCATTTCGCCATGCTTCCAGCATCGAGCCTGATAATCTTTGGCCTTGGGTGGAAATTGCGAAAATCCAGAAAGAGCAATTTGGTTCACCTGGAGATGCCGCTGCGACTTATGCAGAAGCGCTAGAGTCATACGAATGGGCAATAGATGATGCCGTGTATTTTATGTTTAGGATTTCTGAACTTCAGGTTGATGAATTAAACCAAAAGGACGCAGGTATGGCAGCTTTGAAGCAAGTGATAGAACTGTTTCCAGAAACACGGCATGCAGCGAATGCTCAGAATCGTTTAAGAGAATTGGAGCAAGCAGACGTGTAGTTGATGGAGAGATGAGTTCGGGTGGTATTGGAACTTTATCAGATAAACTGGGTAAGATCCCCTTTGCTCTATCCGCTTTGATGGTCATTGTTGGGATAGTTTGTGTCGATTATTGGGTTTGGTTCAGGTCTATCACCGCATTGTGGATGTTGGCTCTTTGTTTAGGAGGGTTGAGTTGGTGGCGGCCCAAGCACTGGGGGATGGCCTTATTGTTTTGTGTTCTAGCAGGTGGGTTACATTACTTTAAATCTGAGAGACAGAAATTTGTATCGCAAGGAGTGGGGCAGCTGATTCGAGAAAGAGTTGTGCTGGTAAGTGATATTGTACCGACAGAGGCAGGAGCTTGGGCCTTTGCAGAGGTGAAAACTGGAGAGTATTCAGGAGCTCGATTGAAGTTATCCATAGAGGGCTCTGACCTCGACTTACTGCGTGGGGATCTGCTCACTGTATATGGTAGTCTTATCGGAATCTCAGAATTAAGAAACCCTGCTGGTTTCGAGCAAAAGCAATGGCTGAGGAGAGAAGGCGTCTCCGCTAGATTGTGGGCGAAGGAGTGGAGGGTGGAAGGGGCCGTTTGGTGGCGCCCAGTCGTTCAACGACTTCAAGAGTTAAGAGGATATGTTGATGCGTCCATTACGCTGGGTCTGTCAGAGGATGAGGCCCTACTAGTGAGAGCCATGTTTTTGGGAGAAAAGCCGAAAGAAGATCATCCCATTATAGAAGATTTCAGGAATAGTGGGACGCTGCATGTGTTTGCTGTTAGTGGATTGCATGTAATGATGGTAGGGGGTATCGTGTTTTGGTGTGCACGAGTGTTTCGGCTTCCCTTATTTGTCAGGATCTTGTGCGTCATCGTCATCATGTTTCTCTATGCAGGGATCACAGGGTGGAATGCGCCAGCTGTACGTGCGGCTTTGATGGGGAGTGTATTGATGTACGGTGTGCTTCTACGTAGGAAAGTCGTCGTGCTCAATAGTATGGCCGTGTGTGTGGTCTTGGTGTGCATCGTAGACGGGAACGCCCCGTTCCATCCGGGGTTTCAGCTATCTTATGGTGTTATTTTAGCGTTGGTTCTTTGTTATCCTTGGTGGTGTAGAAGGTTAGCGTTTCTTTACTCCGTGGAGGAATTTTTGCCGAGGCAGCTCTACACCTCGAAGCAAGTGTTCCATACGCATTAACCTAAGGTGTAAGTCTTTTAAAATAAATGAACTAAATTGCA
>CAZLQY010000113.1:0-2037 GCA_964561965.1 uncultured Verrucomicrobiales bacterium | reverse complement strand
CCGTAACTGCCAAATGATCAGCATGATGAAACTCTTAGGTTAATGCGTATGGGTGGCTAGTATGGTCAAATTGACGGTTCTATGCCTTAGCAAACTGGTCAGCAACAGCATGAGGCATTTGAGTCTAGCGAGGTTGAGATTGAGTGGAGCAAGCTCTTCTAACAATTTATCTTTCAGCATGCAAATTTTAAGCCTACCCCAATAAATGCAAGGTTTTTCGATGCTTTTAACTTACTTTTAATAAGTTACGTCATCATTTTTTATCGTGTAGTGTGGTTAATGCGTATGAGCAAGCGTTGAAGGTTCAGACGTTTTCACCAAAGTGGAAATCACCGAAATCTCGAATTCTCCTATAGAAGAATAGATCTACAATCCAGATAATATGGATTCCATTAGAATCCAGCACATGAACTCCTAACCAATGTCTCATGGTTTGAATTCATTCTTTCAACCCATATTCACAATGAGGTTCAGAAAAACGGACAGGCCCGCCCAATCACAAGTCTATTAAATGTCTAAATAATCTAACAATAATAATTAATGATTATTCCCCATAATATATCTTTTCATTTTTTTAGCCCTTGACACTTGATAACATCTTTCATAATAATGATAAGATTATCTAAACAAACAATCATCTAACTATGCAATTATCAAAACTATACAGCGCCATCATTTATTGGTCTGTCATGACCGCAGGCACGGTTTTATGCGTCAACAACGCTCAAGCTGCACAAGACTCCAAGGTGTATGAGACAGATGCCACACAAGAGGACTACCAGAATATCAAAAACGGGAATTATTCAGAAACCCATAAAATTGATGTCACAGGGCTTTTAGGCTTTCGTGATCTACAACAAGATACTTGTAAGATACAGATCCATATACTCAACAAGGATGGCCGCTATTTAGCGCATGGTGTTACAGATAAATTCCATCCAGAAAACATGGAGGAAGGAATCCCTCTCGATCAGCACCCTGTCGCATTCGTTAAATATCAACCTTCCAAGCCTTCCGAAAACGTAGAAATAAAGCGATATGATTTGAAAGAACGTTGTTGAGGGACTCTCTTCTACGGCTCCGTGCGAGCTCCAAAAAGCAAAGAAGGAATCGTGTCTATTCTTGTTCACTTTCCCGGAAGTCCTCTCAATCCTAAATTTGGCGAAAAAACACTTAACTTATTGGATTTTCCAAATGGCCCTCTTAACTTAGAGCAAACCGTTGTTTTTGAGGGAATTGAAGGAGGAAACCCACCCCCATTCACAGTTTCACTAACAAACATAGATACTCAGGTTACATTAAAAATATCTAAAAAAGGCAATAAGGTAACACTTTCTTTACCCCGCGACGGCACATATCAATTGACTTATGAAGCCAAAGGCTACGACACAAGAAGTGAATACTTTGTCGTAGAAGAAAAGAAGATAGCAGAGAGAACAAATATACCAGAAACAATTACTCTGTTCCTTCCACGTCATATGCAAGTACGCTATCAACATTCCCAGAATGGAGAATTCACAGAAGCAAGCCCTACTCGAACAATGATCTGGTCAGAAGCAGAAGCAGACATAACAAATCTTAAAATTTCTAATGACTGGCGCTTTAGACAAAAAGTATTAGAAAACGGGCAACCAAGCATCGTAATCGACTATCATAATTGGGGAAAAACGAACGGATACCATGTATCTTCAAAATCATTCGATGAGCTTCTTCAAGCTCCTAAAATTAGATATAAACTTAGTTCACGCGAACCGGTTCACAAGGGAGATGTCTTCCTATTTAAAGGAAGGGTTGAGAGGACTGCAGATGTTTTCACCAAATTAGAAATCATCGAAATTTCTAAATCACCCATAGAAGAATAAAGCTACAATCCATTCTTTCTTTCGATCCGTTTTCACAGCTAGGGAAGCCGCCAGACCCTCCCAATCATATCTTCCTTAGACTTCTAAATAATCATTTAACTATGCAATTATTCAAGGTATATAGCCATACGCATTAACCTAAGAGTTTCATCATGCTGATCATTTGGCAGTTACG
>CAZLQY010000112.1:0-2161 GCA_964561965.1 uncultured Verrucomicrobiales bacterium | reverse complement strand
GTCCGTCAGCCGCTCCCGCTGTCACCGCTCCTTCGTCGCTTTCGCTTTGCTCATGCCAGACGCGGCTGCAAACCCTTCCAGTCGTTGCTTCGTTCGGCAAGCTCTCTTTCGCGCCTCCTTGCAGGGCGGGCTAGTTCGCTACGGCATGGTGGAGCTGGGCGCGCGCTGCCAGCGCCTTCGGCGATTTTATAGAGGAGACGCCCCCACCACGCCTCCGCTTCTGGTCTCTTTTTTGGGTCGTTTTATTCGTGAGATTTGAGGCGAAACCCATGCAATCAAGAGAAAAGGAAGCGGAAGAAACCCAGAAAGCCCCGAACTATCAAAAACCCTCGAAAGAAAGACTGACTTTTTTCTTTACCTATTTACCTTCTAAGCCGTGGTAATGCTCGCAGAATATCCAAGTCCTCCCAAACCGCGCCCAACCTATAGGCGCAGGAGCGTATCACTGCGCCCACACACGCAAATAAATCTCCTGCCGGTGGAGATAGCCGTAGCTTTTGGGGTTGGACCTGACATTCCGCCAGGTGGAGCTAATCAAACCAGTCGTGAATTACTAGAAGCATATTTAGATGATATCAAGGTGCTGCGTCAGGGAGATCTTTGGGCTGTCAATGGTAAGGATGCCCAAGGAAATGATAAAATCTGGGGCGTTGAAATTGTATCTGATCAAGTCAAATTGAATGCAGCTTTAGAGTCGGGTGATCGTTATGTAGTGTTTGATGGTCACTCCAATTTCGGGGGAATTAATATTACGGAAATTGAAAAGCTTACAAATTATGGAGTGGAATACACCGATGTCCCGTTGGATTTCCGTCTTCGAGGCTCTGACAATGATCCTACGAAATGGGGAGATCCTTTCATCCACATACAAATCGAAGATAATGAAATCCCAGTTGCTCCAATGAATTACAATCCTTTGCCAATTAACGAGAAAAGGTTTCCTAATATTGATGGTGTCGATGCGGGACAAGCTTTTCAGAAGCAAGGGCAAGGGTTTGATGCTTGGCACTATCGAATTAAAGGAGGATCAAGGCGTCTGATGATTAACGCTCCTAAAACCGACCTTCCTGCTAACCTTGCCTACAAGACTTTCTTTTACAACGCATGTAGCTCTGGGATTGACTATATTGAAAACTTCAAGCAAGGAGACTTTGTTTATACAAAGCAGAGTTGTGAAGTACATGAAGGAACGCAGGTTTTTGTTCAGGGTGTAATTGAAGGGAAAACAACGGAACAGATCATGCCTTTACTTAATGTTCCTGATGTTGGTGGTGGCAATCAAAATGATGTTATATATGAATTTAAAAGATTTTAACATGAACGATCTGCTCTTTATTCTAGTGATTTCTATGTCTCTTACTCCAGATAGCTTAGGGCAGACAGATGAGGATCTACTTAAATTTGCTAAGGATGGTTTTCAAGCAAGAGCGAATGAAGGAGGACTAACAAATAAAAAAGATGCTGTTCCAGCATTTAGAAAACCGTTTGAAGGGCTTACTAATGCACAAAAAATAAAATCTCTAGTGCTGTTTCTTTACGACATAGATTTACATGACAAAAAGTGGAGTATGAGCGCTAGAATAACAATGGGTCCTATAGATGTTCTTCGTGCAGATCCCAATTTAGTAGAAGATTGGTCAGAATTAAAAAGAATGTTACGAAATGAAAAAAATCCTCGGAAATTTTACCTCCTATCAAAAATTGCCCCTTGGAGTAACGATAAACAAAAACATGATTTTATAGCGGAAAGGAGTCACATGCTCTTTGCTGATGGAAGGGTAGCAAAGGAAGAAGGAGAATATACCAAACCCTATGCTCATGATGTTTCCGAATATGCTTATACCGCAATTATAGGAAATCTACGAGCTTTAAAAGCAGACTTTGAGTTATCTCCAGAACATTTATCTCACGAAGAACAAGCTATAATTTTAGCAAAATGGCTCAAAGAAAATTGGCATGGTTGCGAGAATATCAAAATTCCACCTCGGCTCTTAGGTGAAAATCTTAGGTCAAAACCTCGGAAATCTTTGACACAGGAGGAAGGAACATCTTTTCCTCGTAAAGCTGTAACATCTTCAAAGGAATCGAAAAAAATTGATACTGATTCTAAAGTGTAAAAAAAGGAACTTGATCTGACAGACGGTTAAAATCAGGCAGTAGC
>CAZLQY010000111.1:0-2220 GCA_964561965.1 uncultured Verrucomicrobiales bacterium | reverse complement strand
CGATATTGAGATACTCGGCTAGATCCGCTTGGGTTAGGTTAGGGTCGAGGGGCATCTGGTTCTAAAAGTTTGATTAGTTCTAATTGAGCGTAAGAAGCTTCTTCATATGCCGCCGCAGCTTTGGCGGACAGTTGAGCGACCTCAGGACAGCTTTGTGATAGAGCTACTGCTGTTAGGCGTAAGATGTGGGGACGTTCCTGCTCGCTCGCGTTTTTCAGGGCGTGCTGGGCTAATTGGGAGAGGGCCATTTGTATCGGTGTCATATTTGAGTTCTTTTGCGATAGCTTGAATTACATAGGGGTGGCGAATTTGGTTGATTGCTGCGGAAACTGTTTCTCTAGGGTATCCAATAACCATTGCTAACTGCGTTATTGACCAGCCTTTGATTGCTAGCTGGATCCGCACAAATATGCGAAAATTGTTGTCAGGGTTATCAGTCATAGTTATTATTTGGTCAACGAATGTAAACATAGTGTGCATTTGGAAGCCTTTCAATAAAAAAGTGAGCAAAGAAAAAATAAATTTAGCAAAAAGATCTGTTTTCCTTAGAGATTCAAGGAATTGGAATCAAACTGAGTTAGCAAAAAAACTAGGGGTAAGTAGAAATTATGTGAGTATGCTGGAACGGGGGCAGTCTGTAGACATGAATAGCAGCTTATATTTACTCTTCACGGTTTTAGAAACTGCATCAGAAGATAAGGCTGTTCCAAAAGAGGTTCCCTTGACTGAGACCAATGACAAATTTCAAGACATAGACCCTATAGCGGTCAGGGTGCATAACCTTATCACGCACTCCACAGATGCGGCATTGGTGTTTTCCAAATTAGTAGAAGTTTATGAAGAATCTTTGGGGTGGTCTATGCTGACGCACACTCCTATAGAATCTATTCCTCCTCAATCTCTCCCAGCCATTCAGCCATCCCCTGTGAAAAAGAAAACACACTCTGTGCCTATCATTTCAGGAGTAGCGGCTGGATCGCCTGCTATGACAGAAGTGTTGGACGAAATCGAACTACCTGCTGGATATTCTAGTGATTGTAGTGTCTTTACTGTTACTGGTGATTCCATGACTGCTGAGGTGGGTGTTTCTATTCCAGATGGTTCCTTAATTATTTGTACTCCTGTTTTAGAGGGATTGCCGCGTCAAGGCTCTATTGTGGTCTATGATGACGGCTATGGATCAAGTCTTAAGGTTCTAGGTTATCGTAAAGCAGTGACAGAGCAAGAGGAGGAGAACGCGAACGTTTTTGGTAAATTAACAACTCTCTCGTCTCTTAATCCAGATTACCCCGAAATTGAGATTATGGAAGGCGGTCGAGTTAATTGGAAATTTGTAGGCATGATGCCTGAAGAAAACTAACACTAACCCAAAGAAATTTTATGATACGAAATATATTATGCGCTTTAATCTGCTGCACTACATGGCTTTTTGCAGAGCAACAGATTTCTAATGATTCAGCTGAATCCATCGAACAAGTTCTTAAAAAGCATAGAGAATTAAACACTCCAATTCCCCGCTCAGAATGGGCAAAAGTTAGCAGTATCCTTAGGCAACAAAAAAAAGAATATAAAGAAACTTATCAGTATTTAAGAGGATTAAAAAAAGGGAATGTTTTAGTGATGTTTAAAGACAATGAATCCTCACAAGCCTCCGCCCAAATTTTCTGGGTGATGATAAAAACAGCACAAGATTTTTATCGGTTTCATAGGTCTCTGGAGATTTACTTTACGTTTTCTGATGATTATTATGCCGATGAATTTTATATCTCTCATTGTGTCGATACGCAGCCCTTATTGTCATCTCAAGTAGCCTCACAAATAAAGGCTATTAAATTTTTAGAGAAAACTCTTAAAAAAGACATGAGCTTAGAGATTAAGCTGGAACACATTGATGTAGCTAACGGCATTAATAAAATATTCCTTCACGCTTCTGAGTTACATAAAACTAGCATAGAGGCACATGCCCTTTGGGAGAGGTGGCTAGAAGGCCACAAAAAGTGACTGTTCTGACATTCATGAACAACGGTCTTCTGATTTTCTTCTTTTATGCGATTGTGCGCGCTTTTCGCCGATATCGCCGGAAGATACGCCGCCGCAAGCATCTCCAAGAATGGGATGACCAAGCCCGTGAGGCTGGGGATGAGAGCGCGGATCGTTGGGCAGAGAATAAGTAGGATTACCACCCCTGTGCTATAATAGCTTTGTGCCAAGCGAAGCTGT
>CAZLQY010000110.1:0-2222 GCA_964561965.1 uncultured Verrucomicrobiales bacterium | reverse complement strand
TCTAGCTACTGCCTGATTTTAACCGTCTGTCAGATCAAGTTCCTTTTTTTACAGCGTATGACAACACTGAATACAGTACAGCAGAAGAACTAAACGCAGCGACTAACAACCCATGCTGAGCAATTGGAAAACGTTCTCTCTGATAAATCCACCAACGCATAAGATTTTTTTATTCAAACACCTCCAAACTCAATTTTATTTTCTCACAGGCATGATCCATCTTACCCATTTTGGTTACTCCATTCGTCAACAAAGCTCACTATGACCGAGCTAACTTCTTATGAGCACGAGTAAACTGCCCTGTTGCCAATGCCGCAATAATAGAAAGCTCACCTCCAAGTAAAAGCGAAGCACACACCTCTGCCAAAGCTTCACTCTTTCCTGAGCCATAGAGCCCCATAAGTTCTAGACAAGCCTTCTGTGAAGGTAAACCTGTTCCTCCTCCGACCGTGCCAACCATAATACTTGGCAAACTCACTGATGCATATAATCCCCCACGATCATTCACCTCAAACCGAGTCACTCCCATCGAAGACTCTGAAACACAAGCCGCATCTTGTCCCGTTGCCAAATAGAGAGCCGCTAGCCCATTGGCAAAATGCCCCTGCACTCCCATTGTTCCACTCAAAACGCCCCCAATGGCAGAAACCCTCCAATAATCCACCATTTCTTCGGGAGTCACATGTAGATAGCTCTTCAGTAACTCACGAGATAAATGAACCTCTGCCGAAACTTTCCTACCACGCACCGAAGTGAATGCCTGAGCACTGGCCTTCTTATCTCCAGATAAATTACCTTCCACATAACACTTTCGAATCCGTACAGGGCTTTGCTCCAAAATATAATCACACACGGCCTGAGTCGCGATCGTCACCATATTCTGGCCAGAAGCATCACCCGTAGTATACTCAAAGTTTAAGTACACATGATTTCCTTCGACAGTCGTCCCCACATCCATCAGACGGCCATGCTTCGTCGTCGTTCCTACAATTTCTTGAAACGTTTCAAAATACTCCATCGCCCATGCTACAAACTTCCCTGCTTCTGCGAGAGTTTCAAAAACAAACGCAGGTGCCCGGTTCAAAGCTTGATAGAGTAACATAGCGGTACTGCCCCCTGCAGCAGATAACAAACTAGAACCCCGATGATAACTAGCTACTAGCGCAGCTTCCGTTGTAGCCAAAGTCACAGGGTAGTCCCCTTGTGCAAAGAGTCCGTTGACACGGAGAGGCCCAATCACACCAACTGGTAATTTCACAGAACCAATACAGTTCTCTATATTCCCGTCAAACTCCTTAAGATTTCTAGATGTCCATGTATCATAGAGATCCTCGTGAGGTTCTGCCCCAATCGCTCTCCAGAGCCTTTGTAAACGACGTTCATCGACTTTGGCCAAAGGCAAAAATGATTTCACGGCCTTCTCTGGCTTTGGCTGAAGCTTTTCTTCCAACAGACCTATACCCCCTTCAAATAGCAATGAGTTTACATGATCATTCGTTAACGAACGTTTTCCTGACATAAACTACTTCATAATCATTCTCCTCAAACACGACAACTCAAATCCCAGCAGAGAGACAATGCTCATATTCTCTATAAGGAGTTTCCATGAAGTTTCAGACAAAAAAACGGCAGACCTAAGAAACGAGGCAGACCAAATTAAGCCTTATTTTAAAGGGCTGCCCTAGCTAAGTCATGAAAAACCGTTAAAATCGTGCTGCGCAAATTCACTAAACCTAATATTACATTTCTATTATATCCACAGGCTCCACCTTCTTCGCATCACGCAGGGCTACACAAATCGCAACCTTCACCCTAGCGAGAGATGAGACCATATGGAGTGAAGGCGATCTTCTCGAACTATTGGAGAGCACCCAAACGCACTCCCCTATGTTCCTAGTATTTATGGGAGCGTGCTCTTAGAATATCAAATAGAAGTATTAAATCCTGGATCTCTATTTTATCTATAAACTGTCTATAATCGGAGCGAGCTGTTGTCTTAAATTAGCTCTATAACGAGTCTGCTGTTTCTCTGAAAGAATCTCAGAGAAACGCTGTGTTCTATTATCTAAGAAGCGATCTGCTATTTCCTCAGGATCTCCTGTCTCTTCATCCGAAAAGATTCCAAGACCTTCGTCCTCTGTAAAACGAAGAAAATCACCAAGCCCACCTAAAGTGTAAAAAAAGGAACTTGATCTGACAGACGGTTAAAATCAGGCAGTAGC
>CAZLQY010000109.1:0-2515 GCA_964561965.1 uncultured Verrucomicrobiales bacterium | reverse complement strand
GTTGCCAGGAGAGGACGCGAGGAACGGTCAACGAAAAAGCGCAGGGAGCGGCTGGAAGCTTAAGGCAGCAGTGTGAGGAACGAACGCGTGCCTGTAGCTGGAACGCCCAGCGACTGAGCCAACGCACACCTAGAGACGAGTGGAGGCATGATCCCTGCCCAAGCAGGTAGCATGACGTAACGGTTGCTACGCCTTGCGCTTGTGGGTTTCGTTATTTCGCCGACAGGATTACGACGTGGACTTGTTTTTAAAGGTTTTAAGAAGTAGGGCAAATACTCCAACTAACAGCACCCCTAATATAGTCCATAGAGTTTTGTTTTTTTCAGGCTTTGTTTCCTTCTCTTCGTTAAGGTCATTTTCTGTTCCTTTGTTAGCTGTATAGCGGTCTCCTTGCGATGCTTCTTTATTGCGTAATCGTTTGTTATAATCACGCCAGCTTTTTTCTCTTGGTCTATTACGTTTTATAGCTTGGATTGCAAATTCAAGAGATTCGATTTCTCTAAAATCTGCATCCCCATCTTTAACTCTTTGAGTCAATATTTGTTCTAAAAGAGGCAAAGCTTCTTTAGCTTCACCTCTAAGCGCCATTAATTGAGTTATTGCTGCTTTCCCAGGGAAAGAAGGATCTTGATAAGATTTTTCTAGAATTTTGATTAAAATAGGAACTGCTTCATTAATGCCCCATTCTCCGACGTGGGTCATAGCTAGCCCCCTATATGGTTTACCTTCAAATTTGTGTTCTAGGTGTCTTACCATTTCCGCTCTTAATTCAGGAGTGTCCCAACCCATACCGAAAATGGTGTTTAGTGCTGTTCCTGCTGTAGACAAACTTTCATCTCGGGCGAGCTTAAGTAGGGTCGTTTTCGTCTGCTCTGTTGGTTCTAAGAAAGGAAGAATCGATGCCGAATGATATTTATGGGAAGAGTCTTCAGAACTTGCTAACTGAATTGCCAACTCTCGTAACGGTTCAACCGCCTGATGTAATTGATTCAATTCATCAGGGTGCATTCTCCACACATTTGTTCTATTTCCGTGAAGTTCCTTTCTAAAGGCAGCCAAGTTTTCAGAGTTCAGCGACTCTAGAGTCTTTGCCTGCGTCCAATCTTCTAAGACGTCATTCATCTTTCTCTCTAGAGTTTTGTAGCCTGTTGGATCTCCCACACGCTCTGCCCAGTAGTTTTGAATCATTTTGTCCCAACCCTCTTCCTCTTCAGCAAAAGCTAAATAAGAAAAAGCGGTGAAAACAAGAGTTAGAATATAATGAATATTAAATATCTTCATGGTATAAGCCCTCTGTCAAAGTCTACAGGCTCATCATCACCAAATGGCTCTTCAAAAAGATCCGCAGGTGTGCGACCTAAGGGTATGGGGTCGTATTGATAAATAGTTGTTCCTAAGCCATCTCCGTTATTTCCGTCTGAGTCACGAACATAAATCTCATAGGCAGGAAATGCATCCTGTGTATTACCTAAAAGCGCCCATTTGGGAGTCAAAACATTTAAACCACTTACTGAAATGATGATTTGAAAATCCCAATCGATAGCAGGTGATGGATTTACAATGGGATTATCTGCTGACCCAGAAAGGAAAAATATAAGGTCATTTTTATTAGTAGAATCACGAAAAATTCTATCCTCTATTTTTTCAACATTTGTTGGTTCAGCTCGCCCCCGTTGAGTTATCTTTGGTTCTAAAAACAACCTGTTTGTTTCAGAATAGCCTTCACTTGGGTTTGGAACACTTTCACTTTTTAGAAAATTGAATGTCTCCCCTATAAAATCTTTTTGTCCGTCGCCTTTGATCCCATCTACATCTAAATCGAGAAAAGGTATTAAAGTAACTTGAGTATGAACTCGTGAAGCTGTTTCATCTCTTATTGCATCAACTGCTTCTTCTGGGTTTTCAAAAAATCGATTATTAAAGCCTCTATCATCCCCTCCAGCTATTTTTCTAGCAAAGACCGGAACAAAATTATTCCCAGCCATTATAAAATCAGTGTGAATAGGATGAACCACAGGATAATCAGCCCATTGAACAGGGATAAAAATATTCATCCATACGTCGAATTCTGCTTCCACAACTGTATTATAGACTGTTTCTACATCCTGAGATTCTCCGTTGATAACCGCCTGAAGAGTAATTCCATGCTGACCGATAGAACTACTTTTCTTTAATCCCTCAAGATAGAGTGTTGTTTCTTTTTCGGGATTAAATTCTGTGGATTCACTGGATACAGCTTCAGTTCTGGCTTCATCTTTCCAAATTCTGAAATTAGCCTCAGCACTAAATTTTAGGCGGAATTTCATACCGCTAACAGCGCCACTTTCACGAATTACCAACTTCGTTACAGGTGTCTCTTCATCTCGACGGACAGCGACATACCCACCTTTTGCCTGATCATTCTGACTCGCTTCATCCAACTCTCCAGTAGCAGGGTGAACAATGTCTAAGTCCACGGGGAGGAGATTTATTTGCGTGTGGGGTCGCAGTGATACGCTCCTGCGCCTATAAGTCG
>CAZLQY010000108.1:0-2682 GCA_964561965.1 uncultured Verrucomicrobiales bacterium | reverse complement strand
AATACAGAGTTGAATTTACATTTACGAACTGTCTAATTTTTGGGGTCAGGCCACTCTCTATGATTAAGGGTTAAATTTTAGAAGGAAGTATAGTCTATACCGATGGCTGAAAACCAGCGAGTGCACCACCATAATCAATGGCTGTACTAGAGGTGAAACTCATGTCAATGGGATTGGAGGCTTCTAGAGCTATGTTAAATTGCGAATGGTCAAAGTAAGAGAAGTTAGCAAAGTACAGTTTGTAGTCCACGTGATAGAAGGAGCTTAGAGATACAAATAGAATAGAGATACAAATAGAACGCCATGAAAATATATTTTTTTACTCGGAAAGTTATGAGGAAAACGGTTCTGGTTTTCCTCTTTTCAATCAGGAATGTCAGATCAAGTCACGTTCTTTACATTTAATGGCTAGTAGGTATTGCCTATGATCTCTTCATAAAGCATAGTTTTGTGGTCTATATAGTGACGGATGCTCATGCCAATAAAGATGGCTATCACTGCGAGAATGAGGAGGAGGAGAGGGTTTGTCCCGGAAGATGGAGTTGGAATATGTGATGAATGGGGAGGTTCAACAGGTGCTGTTGTTGGTTTGGCTCTTGTAGAATCTGGAGAAGCTTTTTTTGATTTCTTTTTATGAGAGGGAGCTTCTTCTAGTTCGACGGCTTGAATCTCTTCTTTTGGTAGCTCTGTTTTGGGGAGTGAGGCTCTTTGGCGTTTTTTGAAGCGGCCTTCTTCAGCAAGTTCTTCGATTTCTTCCTCCGTAAGTTCGAAATTAAGCTCAACGTCACCAATGATAACCTCAGATCCATCAAAGAGATCGATGATTTCAAATTTTGTTTCCTCTTGTTTTATCCCGTTTGTTGAATCTAGATCTTCGAGAATATACCCGCCTTTCACACGTTTGATCTCACAGTGGTGTGAAGAAGTGGAGCCACCAGTGAACTGGATGTCATTATTTTGTGCTCGCCCTAGCTTGATGATTTCTCGATCAAGCTTGAGACGATACGGCTGAGGCTTCTGTCCTTTTTGGGTAATGATGACTCTTGGCATAGTGATAAATTTTTGTAACGAATCTAGGAACTATAAAACTGTAAGCAACGAAAATCGGTGGTAAGTTTCACTCTGTGAAATGTTCTACTCTCTAGAAACTTCCTCCTTGAGAGAGCCTATGGACTAGTCGGCTCTCTAATCGGTGATAAGTATTGTTTTTTAGAGGTGTTTTCTATTCGGAAGGTGAATGATTTTTTTCATCGCGCAAGATGCTATTTTAGAGTAGATTCCGGCTGTATGAAATTCCAGTCGATTATCTCTGTGCCTTTTATCACGGCTTTATTCGTTTCTTCTTTATCAGCTCGTCTATGGACCTCGATTGAAGGAGTCAGTCTAGAGGCTAAATATATTTCTTCTACAGAGAGCACGGTCACGATTCAGCGAAGTTTTGATCTGAAGCGGTTTACATTTCCATTAGAAAAGCTTTCGAAGAAAGATCAGGAGTGGTTGAAAAATAATGCGGCGGGGGCCAATGATACCGAATCAGCAACGGTTTACTGGGAGCCATCCCCCTACGAGGGTGTTCCTCCTCATCTTGTTGAAATTATTAAAGCGAAAGGGGAATTACTCCTGGAAGATAGCTTTAACCGTGAAGATTCCGAAGGAGCAGAATCGTTGGGTGAGCTTTGGGGAAACGGTAAAGGGAGACGCGTCGTGCGTGAACGAGGTGATACGCAGTGCAATATCTCGGAAGGCTCTCTAGTTTTGACTCTTTCTCCTAATGAGACGCACCCTGTGACAACTACACATGATACATTTGATACTTACTCGGATGTTATAAGCTGGACGAGAGTGAAGCTCATTGATTCCAACTTCTTTAAAATCGCATTTAACGATAGGCAATATAAGGAGGTACATGCCGGTCATATTAATGGTGTCGTCTTAACCCCCAGTAAAATTAGGCTCGATGATGAAAAAAACGGCCGCTTTAGCAAAAGACTCTACACTCTAAAAAAAGACCCAACAAAACAGGATGAATTCTGGAAGGAAGCTTCTAAATTTGCTCAATCATTTGATGTTAGGCTATCCAATGATAAATGGATAGATTTAGTGACTCATCATGATGGTGATACGCTTACAGCGTACGTGAATGGTACAAAAGCAGGGTCATTCACGTCTCCTGGTTTCAAGCACGATACGAAGCGGCAGATTTCTTTAGTCGCTGGGAAAGATGCCCGGGTTGATCATATTCGCGTTTGGAAAATCGCCTCTGAAAAAGGAGAGTGATGGTGAAATAGTGTGGAAGTAAGATGTATTATTGAGTCTGCTCTAAATGTTCAGTACCTCAAATAAATTGCTGCATTTAATCCCTGAATGCGTGTAATATAGATGATTGAATGAAAACTTTAACCTATAAGCCAAAGTTATTGCTCACCTCCATTCAGGGGTAGCTGAGCTTAGGCGTTTTTTTAGATTTTGAAAGTAAATGAATCCATATTAAGTTGTCCCTCATGTCATAGACCATTAGTTAATATTGCCAGTAAAGTGGAACGAATACACCCTGTGGCTAAATTTATTAATCAGCATCATACTGGATTATTGTTTGGCTTAGCTGGTACAATGTTAGTTTGTATTTTATGTGTAAAGAATGTGACTTGATCTGACATTCCTGATTGAAAAGAGGAAAACCAA
>CAZLQY010000107.1:0-2783 GCA_964561965.1 uncultured Verrucomicrobiales bacterium | reverse complement strand
AGTCAGATATATTAATACGCT
This sequence comes from uncultured Verrucomicrobiales bacterium, assembly GCA_964561965.1. Taxonomy (GTDB): domain Bacteria; phylum Verrucomicrobiota; class Verrucomicrobiia; order Verrucomicrobiales; family Akkermansiaceae; genus Rubritalea. Next base: position 2,762 of record CAZLQY010000107.1, on the reverse strand, counting down.
ATTGGCTCCGTTTCTAGGGACCACTTCTGTCTTCTACTTTTTTGTTGACTTAGTAGACGACTGGTCTATTCTGATGCCAGATGAAGGAAGCGGTAACAAAAGAACGCATTTTAAATGCAGCAGAAGAGATCATGCTTGAGGGGAGTTTCCACTCAGTTGGTCTCAATCAGATTCTTTCGGCAGTCAAGGTGCCGAAGGGATCATTTTACCATTATTTTGAATCAAAAGAGCAATTCGGGGTAGAAATATTACGCCATTATGCAGAATGTGAGAACAGGAAGAGGAGAGAGATCCTATTGGTCGCTGACAAGATAGAAGATCCCGTGGAGCGTTTACTTGAATTCTTTCATTCTGCAATTGATGGGATGGAGAAAGCGGGAGGAAAGTGCCCTTGTCTAATCCAAAAGCTTGCTACCGAAGTCAGTAATTTCAGTGAGCCGATGCGAGAGGAATTGGCAAAGGGTTTTTCCGAAACCATACGGATTCTTGAGCAGGTTCTCGACGAAGCTATCGAAAATAATATTATCTCAGACGATGTTGATACTGCGCGGCAGGCAGAGTTGATTTTAGATGTATGGACTGGAGCTCAGCAACGGGCAACGATTTTTCAGAATGTAGAGCCTCTCCGTCAAACCCTTTTTGCAATTCAAAAAATGCTAAAGAAGGCTTCCTAATCTATTTTCTCGACTTGAATACGACTGGTCTAATTTAAAACGAACTAAAATATATGAACAATAAAGTAGTAATTGTAATTGGTGCCACTAGTGGCATAGGTGAGGTAACCGCGATAAAGTTTGGTGAAGCTGGTGCCAAAGTTGTCGTTTCTGGACGGCGTGAGACCGAAGGTTTAAAAGTAGTTGAAGCTATTGAATCAGCCGGGGGGGAAGCTTTTTTTGTTAAAACGGATGTTACGAAAGAGGCTGATATTAAAAATCTTGTCACCAAGACTGTCGAAAAATATGGGAGGCTTGATATAGCCTTTAATAATGCAGGCGTCGAAATGTTTAAACCGATTAGTGAAACGGAGGAGTCCGATTTTCAACACGCTTTTTCAGTCAATGTTTGGGGGGTGCTTGCTGCAATGAAGTACCAAATTCCAGCGATGTTAGAAACTGGAGGAGGGGCGATTATCAATACAACGAGTCTTGCTGGTCATGTAGGGATGGCTGGGGGGGCAACTTATGTTGCTTCTAAGCATGCGGTTGAAGGTTTGACTAAATCAGCAGCGCTGGAATATGCGAAAGCAGGCATTCGCGTAAATGCGGTAGCACCTGGGGGAGTTGCCACAGAGATGGTCGATCGTAGCTTTGGCGAAACAGGATCGGAAATACGGGAAGGAATCATCTCCATGCACCCGATGGGGAGGCTTGCTTCTCCAGAAGAAGTAGCAGCAGCTGTATTATTTTTAGCCTCTGACGGAGCGTCATTCGTGACTGGAGAGTCTATTAAAGTAGATGGGGGATGTTTTGCTCAATGAAGCAAAGGGTCGAAATAAATAAAACAAACAATAAAAACAACACAACAATATCATGAGTAATTATACAATTCATAACCTAGAGACAGCACCAGAAGGAAGTAAAAATTTGTTAGAAAATTCGATTAAGGCGTATGGAATGATTCCTAATTTGCTTGGAGTAATGGCAGAATCTCCGAGCTTACTTGAAGCTTATAAAAGCGCAGGAGACCTGTTCCAGAATTCATCGTTTAATAATGAAGAACTTACAGTGGTATGGCAGACTATTAACGTTGAGCATGAGTGTCACTACTGCATACCGGGACATACTGCGATAGCTCAGATGATGGGAGTTGATCCAGCACTGAACGAAGCTTTGAGGAATAAAGCAGCAATGCCAACGCCGAAGCTTCAAGCCTTACACGATACAACATTGGCGATGGTTCGGAGCCGTGGGCGTTTAACAGAAGATGAGAAGGAGGCTTTCTATGCGGCGGGCTATGGAAAAAATAACCTATTGGATATTATTTTAGGCCTTTCGCAAAAAGTGATAAGTAATTATGTAAATCACATTGCAGAAACGCCTGTAGACGAGCCTTTTAAAAAATTTGTCTAAAGAAAATAGAGGCTAACAAAATAGCTACCCTGAAATGATAGAGTTCTGGGGTAGCTTTTTTCAAGATTCCTCATAGAATTTCGTACAACTTAATCACAAAAATAATGAATTTAAAAACAAAGCTGAGAGATGAGAAGATAGAGAACCTTAAAAAGGCTCCTGGGATACTTAAAAGATATTTAGAGAAACAGGATAATGTGTTAGAAGAAAGCGGGATTGCTGATAGAGCGATGCGTGTAGGTGATAAGATACCTGACGAGGAGTTGATGGCATTTTCAGGTGAAAAGGTTCTGTTTTCTGAAATGACGAAAGGAAAGGCGACGATTGTTAGTTTCTATAGAGGTTTATGGTGCCCTTATTGTAATTTGGAACTTCGGGAATATGATCAGGCAATTAAGAATTGCACAGAGCTAGATATTAATATGATTGCGATTTCATCAGAGAAGCCAGATGTTGCTGCTGATTCAGGTAAATTAGAATCTTTGGATATTAAGGTGTTTAGCGATATTGACAATAAGCTTGCGAGGAAGGCGAGGCTAGTATTTAAAGTGCCATTTTTGCTGAATCTGATTTATAAGTTAGTGGGTGCTAACCTTAATAAGTCACAAGGAAACGCAGAGAGAGAATTGCCTATTCCTGCATACGCATTAACCTAAGGTGTAAGTCTTTTAAAATAAATGAACTAAATTGCAA
>CAZLQY010000106.1:0-3026 GCA_964561965.1 uncultured Verrucomicrobiales bacterium | reverse complement strand
CGACTTATAGGCGCAGGAGCGTATCACTGCGACCCCACACGCAAATAAATCTCCGCCCCGTGGAGTTACTGCCAAATCCTTTGCCCGTAAATGGCGTAACTAGAATGAAGTTGGATTTGGTTTCTGGAGAATTTACGGATCTAGATGAGAGCGAAATGCCAATCATAACAATTGGTGGAGAAAACTGTGACGATGTTGTTCAAGATAAGGAGCGGTTATCGGTTTTTTATTTTACCCCGCCGCTCAAAAATGTAGCCGGGAAATTTGATCTCGTAATAGATGGAATAACGGTGCCTGGCTACCCGCTTCTAGCAAATGGGGAGGCTCTTGAGATGCCTAAAATAGTTGAATACACTGATGATCTTGATGAAGGAATCAAAGGGATTTTTGATTCAGCCCTAGTTTGTATGGACGAAGCAAGATCAAGAGCACTTTACCCATTACAGGAAGATTTGGAGTTTTCTGTTTCGGAAGTAGAACGGTTTATAAACCGGATGACTCACGTTTCAAATGAGGGTGCAGCATTGGCCAAAGACTTTTTCCTCACGAAATCTATTGGAGGTAGTGTAGAAGCTAAAATAGATTCTTTGGTGGAAAATTGTCATGCGAGAACATCAGAAATAATGAATGAGCTTGATGGAGGTAGTATTCTTTTAGCGGCAACTGCAGCAAGCGTTACTTCGAGATCCTCTAGCGCTCCAATATTTGGGTCTGCTACGTTTTTTGCCGACGTAAAAGCTTGGCTAGGGGCTACCGGAAAAAATGTTTACGAAGGAAGCTTTGGTCATGCCCGATTTGCTGTAATCAATGCTGATGATTTTGATTATACTGCATGGACAACAACTAAAACGAACAACAATATTTTTCATGCTAAAGGAGCTAATCCAAATGCTAAAGTCATCATCAATGGAGCACTTTTTAACTATCAGAAGGAAGTGTTCACAACAACAGGCATCGTCTACAGTGATGGTGCTAAATTAGCTACTTCAACGACTCCTGCCAAAAAGAGCCATAAGGTTGGCGGGTTAAGATATTGGTTCGGTCAAAATGTTGATAACACTCCAGCCGCAAATGGAGGTAGAGCAGAGAGTTTTAAATTTGGAGGTAAAGGACATCCTACTGTTCTTGCTGCGCCAGGTCCAAATGATTTACATTCAGCCACAGGTGGTTTGATATCGATTATCTGGCCGAATGGAGCAGGTGTTCGTAAGAAGGTGACGGCAAAGATCGACTCAGATCTTAAGGTTTACTCTGGTTGGAAGGGGCCTCTTTATGGTCATGGAGTAGTTGGAATAGATCGCGATACTGGAATGCTCATAATTTTATCAAAGGATAACGGAGTAAGAAAAGGGCTGAGTATTTTCGATGTCCAAGATAAACTCTGGGATTCAGGAGTCGATCAAGCTGTAGGAACTGATGGAGGAAGTTCCGTTGCTTTTAGTGTTAATGGGAATATACGAGTTAAAGGTAGTCGACACTTTGGGAAGAGTGATGCCCGAAACACAGTCACTAATTATATGATTTTTTCACCGCGATGAGCCGATTTTTAATTATTATTTTTTTGGGAATATCCTTCTTGAATTCTTGTAAAAACAAGGAAGAAGAAGTTTTTGGTGAGAATTATGACTATTCATTTTTTGAAGAAAGTCTTCTGGAAAAAGAATTTGAGTCATTAGCTACCTCTTTAATTTCAGAAGAAATTTCTACTCAGGATTACCTCAATTGGACTTATGATTTTCAAACAAAGAATGAAAATGGTCCTAGCTTAACTGAAGAATTTGAAAGCGTTATCTTTACTAGGGCAAATGAGGATGAGCGCTATTTAGAAAAAATTTCGATTTTCTTTTCAGAGTGGGATGATGCAGCTGAGTTATTGCAAAAGCATGAACATCCAGGTGCAGCTAAAATAGCGAAAACTATTTTAGCTAATGTCAATTGATCCGCGAGGTGTTGGCTTCAGTCCTTCATTCGTAAAAGAAGCAAGTCCTTGAATTTCTGTGAATCGTTAGGAGGATTTGGTGGTATCGTTTTAGGCAATACTCAACCAAAGCACCACGTAAACGGCGTGCCAACTTAAAATGAAAATGCACCTTTCCGAGCTTCTTGATTACGTGGGGGCATACTTTGAGCATTGACCCTATCAAATGGTTCTCAAACCGAACTCCTTGTTTATCCTTCCACCTGTTTGATTCGCAATTCAATCTTTCCAAGCTCCTGTTGAGCGTATTTCCCACGAACACTATCTTCGGGCTGACCAAGGAAACGCCTCCTCCTCTCTCGATCCCATGTCCCATGTCCCATGACAACCTGATTGGCCATCCCAAGCACTTTTAAGCCAGACGAACCTTTCGAAGCACAGTCAGATCAGCGACTCAGAAAAGCTATGTTGAACGCGTGAATAGATGATCAAAGTTTAAAATCAAAGCCTGACTTTTTTCTTTATCTATTTATCTTTTGAATAGTGGTAATGCTCGCAGAATATCCAAGCCCTCCCAAACCGCGCCCAACCTATAGGCGCAGGTGCGTATCTCCGCGACCTCACACGCAAATAACTCTCCGGCCTGTGGACTTAAGAGTTTTGAAGGAAGGAACCGCAGAAGCTCCCGAAGATGGTCTGGTCGTTAAGAAAAGTGATACAGTTCGTTATCGCCTATTGAAAGATGTTCCTGATGAACCTCTACTTTTGGAGGATGATATTCAGTGGCATTGGCGTATCTTGAAATGGGATGGAACTTATGAAGACTGGAAACCTTTCATTGATGGCAAGGGGCATACTTTTACCGCACAACCTAAAACTGCAGGGATTTATGAAGTCAAAGCGACCCTTGACGGAGAGGACTTTTTCTTTAAAAGGAAAGAAGATGACCCTCATTCAGCGAAGAAGAAAGACGAGAATGATTGTTTCGGTGTTGTCGATAAGCAGTGGCAAATCAATGTTAGAAACGAAGCTAAAAAGAATTTAGGGAGTAAGGCCATACGCATTAACCTAAGGTGTAAGTCTTTTAAAATAAATGAACTAAATTGCA
>CAZLQY010000105.1:0-3302 GCA_964561965.1 uncultured Verrucomicrobiales bacterium | reverse complement strand
GGTTTTCCTCTTTTCAATCAGGAATGTCAGATCAAGTCACGTTCTTTACAGTTTAGGAGACCACTTCAGTTCACTCAAAATTTTTTCGCTCACCTGTCCACGGCGGATTACTACTTTGGTCTTTTGTATAATCCAAATCTTTGTATTCGCTTTTGTAATAGTTTTCTTTTATTACTTCGAACTTTAATGAAGCTTCTGGGCTTCCTGTGATTTCAGAAATACCTTCAGCATCAGTATCTTTAGACTCGTAAACATCTTTTGTGGCTAAGTAGGCTAAAAAGCCAACGGTGACTTTTGCTCCTTTAATCGGGTTTCCTTCTTCATCGACTACTTTGACTTTTGTCGATACTTGGCCGCAAGCTGTTGTTATACCAATTAAACCCAGCAGCAATAACTGTCTCATTAATTTTTTCATTGATCGTCCAAAAACATTAAGGCTCTGTGACACGTTCTTCTCGCTTCAAGTCTTGAAAAAGATTATTCTCTGTATCAAACTCTAAATTACGATCGTTGGGTATTGGGTTAAAGTAATAGGTGAATCTAATACGGGGAGGAGTCTGTCTAAGACTTTCGTTAGTGCCCACGGCAACTTTAACCCCTCCTGTGATTTTAGCGTAATGAGATGTTATTATATCTCCTTTCTTATCAAGAACCGTCCTAATTCTCAATAAATAATTATTGTCAGGAGTATTTCCATCGTAACCTTTCACTGGATCTTTTTGATCTATAATTTTCTCTTTGGATAAATACTCTTGCTCCTGAGCTTCTCTAGTTGACTTAAACTCACTAAACTTCATCCAGCCAATATCTTCTGCTAACCCATCTTGTTTTCTAGCAAAGGTAATAAAAGTTTCACATTTATAATCATTATAGGATTTAACATCCTTCTCTATTTTAAAATAAAGATCAACATATTGACCAGAGCCGTGAGGTTTCACCCAGTCGCCGACCTCAAAATCATAACCTATAGCTTTATTTAATAGAGGAATTTGTATGCTTTCCTTTTTAGCAAATAAAGGGATGGGATTGATTTTCTTACGTAACACCACTTCGATGTCGTGATTTTTAGTGTGATTCAGATCTTTGTATTCGCTTTTGTAATAATTTTCTTTTGTCACTTCGAACCTTAATGAAGCTTCTGGGTTTCCTGTGATTTTAGCAATACCTTCTGCATCGGTATCTTTCGATTCATAAACATCTTTTGCTGCTAAATAGGCTAAAAAGCCAACGGTGACCTTAGCTCCTTCGATTGGATTCCCTTCTTCATCGACCACTTTGATATTTGTCGAGATTTGTCCACAAGCTGTCACTAGGCTCATTAAGCCTGTGAGTAGGACATGCATGATTTGTTTTTTCATTGGTCTAATTCTCCTGATTCTATCATTTTTTTATACATGGGGACTACATAGCTTAAGCCGACATCCCTAAAATCACTGTGAAGCCAATCTGGAGAGCTCCTAGGCCAGCCTCCATTTTTCATCCCCATCATATCAAAATTCCTGTTCGCTCCTTGACGATTAGTAAACTCAGGAACTGGATTCGCGGCTACAGCATAAGAGGAAGCAGGAATTGCAGCAGAGAGGAGTTCATATTGCACGTTTTTCTTCGCCGCCTCTGCACTCCCTTGGCTGACGTCGTAGAGTTTCGGGTATTTGAAGGGGCTATGGAAGGGTTTTGTTTTTAATTGCTCTTCGGTGAGTGCTGCGGCTTCTGAGGTGTTGAACATTCTCGTTGTGGTATTAAAGGGGAAGCTATTAAATTTAAAATAACCTCTAGCTGGTTGACTAAAATCAGCAGCTTGATAGTTAAAATCCCAGCCTGCGTGGGTGTCTTTGAGAGCTATTTTCAGTGCCCCGTTTCCTTTAGCGATCTCTTGAGAAACCCAAGAATACCTCACTACGTTAAATGAAGTAAGAACTCCTAAAATGTGACCCCCCACACTTTCTACATTTCGTGGATTTTTGACGACATCTTCTCCTGTAGAATAAAAATTATAGGCTAAAGACGGCACTCTGTTTCCAAAGCGATTTTTCCATGTGAGTTTGTTTCGTTCATCATTAAAGTTAGAAGCAAAAAGTTCATGCCAGTGAGAGGCGTAAAGCTTTCTATCATAATTTCGCCATCCTTTTTCCACCATTCTAGGCTCCATCACGGAGCTATCACTTCCTGTTTTCTGCTCCGCACTGTATGCCTCGATAGGAACTGCGGCATCGATCATGTAGTAGCGCGCAGGGTTAAGCCCCTCGTATTCTATCGCGTTGCTCACGACCATATTTCCTAGGCTATGGGCTGCGATGGTGATTTCTCCTTCCAGCTGTGCTCCTTCTAACCATGAGGCTAGGCTTTCACTAGTAACAAAAGCGTGCTTCACCGCCTTGTGATAATCTGGTGAGGTGTCTCCATTCCAGCTAATCCCTAGGTAGCGGGCTTTACTGCCCATCTGGTGCATGCGCTTAAAGATCTCTGCATGCCAGCCACGAGCCTTTTCTGCGGAGACATTAAAGCCATGGAGAAAGACGAAGTATTTTCCGTTCGTAAGGTCGTCTGGATAATTATGTGGCTCGCCGAGCTGAGTTTGTAAACCTCCACTGCCGCCTCCTACTTGGTTGCGCATATTCCCATGGCGATACATGAACTCTACTGGGCCGAAGCGAACGGGGAACTCTATTTCCCCCAAAGAATTTCCTGATTTATCCTTAATTTCTAGCACGATGGGTTTAAAGGTGATGGCAGTGGCTTCACAAAGAATTGTGCCTTGATCGATACTAGCATTATTGACTAAATGCTCGCTAAGCTTCACGCCTGTAGCTGTAGCGTGTTTAAGCTCGTTGTTGGCTATTGACCAGGCACTATTAAGGTGTCTCAAATAGCTCGCAGAACCTCCGCTAAGGCCACTACTTCGATTTAACTCCACAGAGGGCATTTCTAGGAACTTCAGAGCTTCATCTTCGTGTTTGATATAGTAGTCGTAGTTTTCAGGCGGTAAATACTTAGTTATCTCACCAAAGTCGATATGGAGAGGGAAGAAGTCGACTAAGTCACGCAGACCATCAATGGATGAGTTAGAAGAATCTGCAGTTCCTTTACCAGGTATGTCCCCTCCATCCCCAACAATATCTCCTGCATCGTCATCATTATTGATCCACCAGCGGAATGGATTCTCTTCTGTAATCTGACCTTTATCCTCGTCGTCGATTTTTCCATCTCGGTTGTAATCAGGCACTATCTCCAGAGTATGGAGAAGAGCAGCCACTTTTGATCCATCGGTTTTGGTGAGTTCTACTGCTAGGGTACCGTCGTCG
>CAZLQY010000104.1:0-3339 GCA_964561965.1 uncultured Verrucomicrobiales bacterium | reverse complement strand
ACAGAGGTCAAAATCCACGACATCAACGATAAGGGCACCCTAGCAGTAGAGCTCACCAAAACCGATGGCTCAAAAGTGGCTGCTTTGCTTCATACCGTGGAGTTAAAGGTCGATTATGACCGTGATGGAGAAGATGATATTTTAAATGACTTGGGTGATAACATTCCAGAAGACGAGAGTTTCGTTTTTTGGGTGAATGATGATAACGATACAGGTGATGATTTAACCGCAAGTGACGAACAAAACGGAGATGACTCTGCTGATAATGTTATTGATAGCTTACGTGATTTGGAAGATTTTACGCGGCTACATATTAATTTATCAGCACTGAAAAATCAACTTGAAGATGGATCTTTAGAAGTAGGTTTAAAATTTACTAAGGTTATTGGTGACCCATCAATTCGATTGTTTTATGCGGCAGATCAAGAAAATGGATCAAACAAATACCTCACAGAGCAAATAGAAGCCAATAAACAAAAGTCTGAAGATGTTTTATTTAAACTAACAGGAGAAGAAACACAATGGTTCCCTTCTGAAATTATCGATCGCATGAATAGTAAGGGGCATTTACATCTTCTTTTTGAAGGTGTGAACGAAGGTTTTGGAGATATGTCTTTAGTTATTAAAACTGGTAATGGAAGTGAAACAGCGATCTCTTTTGCTAACTGGCGAATTACTCATATTAGCGATATGTATGAACATTGGACAGTAGGAGACCATTCAGATAGTAGTGGGGGCCGAGACGATATGGCGAGGACGATTGGAGAAATGCCAGCTATTCCTCAAAAAGATATTACTAGTGGTGTTTATCAGGTGAACTCACCCGAAACTGATGATGTTATAGTATTTGTCCATGGCTGGAGGATTCAAACATGGGAGCGACGTAAGGGGTTTGCAGATGTTAGTTATAAGCGTCTTTGGCAGTCTGGATTTAAAGGTCGTTTCTATCACTTTTCATGGCCTACTGACCATTGTGATAGAAGAGATTTTTGGCCATATGATCCACTTGATCCAGATAGTTATGTAGATAGTGAACAAGTGGCCTATAATGCGGGGGCTTTGGGCTTAAAGAATTTTCTAATAAACCTCAACAATCAATATCCTGGAAAAGTAAGAATGTTCGCTCACAGTATGGGTGGAATTGTAGCAAGCGAAGCTCTTTTAAATGGTGCACCGATTCACACATATGCAGCATGTCAGACGGCTATGGCGGCTCATGCCTATGATGCCTCAGCTACGGTAAGGCCGACAGGTGTAGGCGTTATATGGGAAACTCCAGAAGTTTATACGAATTACCCTCAGACTGGGAATCCATACTATCAGTCGATTGTACCTAAAATGTATAATTTTTACAATGAGAGGGATGATGCTCTAGCAGGCTGGGAAGTTGGACAGCTCTTTAAACCTAATGATATTACCATACCGATAGAATTTTATTATTATAATCAAAGTAAAAACGAATTCAGCTACATTCCGCCTTTGCTTTCTTTTGACTCTAGAGAAGTACTTGATTTTCCTAGTGATCGCTACGAAATCTTTGCGCATGCTGCAGAAGCACGAAGTTTGGCAATAGGTACTCAGTTCCTTCCAGGAGCCAAAGGAAATTTTGATTTAAGATTTGATTTTAATACGCCCAGTTCAGCTCTAGGAGATCATTCTAAAGATCATAGCGGGCAATTTAATGGAACAATGATGCTCAGGCACGAATTTTGGGAAGTTCTTCTCGAGGATGCTTTTGAAATAGAACAAGAATAAGTTATGAAGAAAATAATAGGTGGGGCGATCATAATCGTGTTATTAGCAATATTTGCTATTCTAAGGCCTTTTGACTCGTCAGAAAATAGCCCGTCATCGGATCAGAGCTCGGATTCAGGGCTAGGAGCAGATGCTCGCGCTTCTCAAAATAGAGAGTATGCGGCCAATAGGGAAAACCAAGAGAATGAAAGAAGGCCTACGCCAAAAGATCCAGATGATTACGAGCTCCAAGACCTTGAAAATATAGAGGAAGTTGGGAAGCTTTCCAAAGAGGAAAGAGACGCGAAACCCAAAGACATTTCATGGGGTCAATGGGCTTATGCTGTAGTGAGTCACAGAACTGAGAAAGGTAAAAATGGTGATATTGAATTTTATGGTAAAATCGTAGATGAGAACGGAAAATCCATAGAGGGCGTATCTTTAAAAGTACAAATAAGTGCTTATGGAACATCTCTCAAAAAAAAGATAGAAAGTGGGCAATCCTCAGAGATTAAAGAATTCAGAATAGATACGGATAAAAATGGAATGTTTCAAATTAAAGGAGAAAATGGAGCAGACATTAAATTTACGAACCTAAGCAAACAGGGATACGAAGTTGCAGGCAAAAAAAAATATTGGGGATATTCTTTTATCCCAGGAAGCCGAATGAGGCATCAATCTGATCCGAATCATCCTGTTGAATTTATAATGCGTCGTCAGACAAAGTAATTCTACGTCGTAATACTTTTAACAAAACACACTCAAATCACAGACGCTCCCATAGAGAAATGTCACTTAATAAAAGGGTAATAATAGGTGCGGCGATCATAATCGTGTTATTAGCAATATTTGCTATTCTGAGGCCTTTTGACTCGTTAGAAAACAGCCCGTCATTGAATCAGAGTTCGGGTCCAGAGCTAGGAGCAGATGCTCGCGCTTCTCAAAATAGAGAGTATGTGGCCAATAGGGAAAACCAAGAGAATGAAAGAAGGCCTACGCCAAAAGATCCAGATGATTACGAGCTCCAAGACCTTGAAAATATAGAGGAAGTTGGGAAGCTTTCCAAAGAGGAAAGAGACGCGAAACCCAAAGACATTTCATGGGGTCAATGGGCTTATGCTGTAGTGAGTCACAGAACTGAGAAAGGTAAAAATGGTGATATTGAATTTTATGGTAAAATCGTAGATGAGAACGGAAAATCCATAGAGGGCGTATCTTTAAAAGTACAAATAAGTGCTTATGGAACATCTCTCAAAAAAAAGATAGAAAGTGGGCAATCATCAGAAATTAAAGAATTCAGGATAGATACGGATAAAAATGGAATGTTTCAAATTAAAGGAGAAAATGGAACTCGTCTTATTTTAAGAAATTATGAAAAGAAAGGGTATGAACTTTCAGGAAAGAAAAAAGGTTGGAGTTACTCTTTCAGGGCTGATCGTAAAACAAGGCACCAAGCGGATTCTGATAACCCTGTTGAATTTGTGATGCGTGAAATTACAAGTAAATGAAAAAGAAAAAGGGAGAAGCAGTTTATAAGGAAAGGCCTGTGTTCATGTGTAAAGAACGTGACTTGATCTGACATTCCTGATTGAAAAGAGGAAAACC
>CAZLQY010000103.1:0-3591 GCA_964561965.1 uncultured Verrucomicrobiales bacterium | reverse complement strand
CACCGAGCCTACGGCGAAGAGGAAATTGCACATAATATCAGGTTGTGCTACCAAGCGGCTTTTCCTTCTAATTGGCAGGGCTCAGGGGACGAAGCGGCGGCGCGGGGCGGTTGTATCGAGAGGATGCCTTGGCGGGCGACAGCCGTTGCGCCGTTGACGGTGCTGACGTAGAAGTGATCGGCTGGGTTGATGAGAATACTCTAACCTCTAAGAAGAAGTGGACTAAACAGTATTCGGATCACTGCATGCTTTATTTTGAGGTTAGTAGCTGAGGCTGCGTTTCACTTGAATGGCACAAATGTCATTCGGTGTTGGACCTACCGCTTTGGTAGACCCTTTTAATACCTATTGCAGTAAACGACAATAAGGCTCCAACTGGTAGTCCAAAAATTGCAAAGACTGGCTTAAGCTTGTTTTGGTCTGCTTCTCCATTCCAAGCCGAGCCCGCACCACTTAGCACGTCAATAACGGTAAACCAGAAGAGTAGGAAGATGACTGCTCCAAGGGTGCATATAACCGCAAAAATTTTTTCTCCCTTTGTGGTTTTAGAAAGAAAGATACCTAGTATACCAACCAGAACGACTGAGGAAGGAAGGATAAAAAAAAGCAGCGGGGCCAATAACTCCATATAAAGTTCTCTCTAATATTAAGGGCGAGATACCTTTATAGACTTCTTTGCGTCAATGTATGGTTGGGGATTTCTCCGATCATACTCAACGTCAACTGTGGCCAAATTTTGGCCGACTGAAAACTCAACATTTCGGTCGTTTAATGTAGGATTAAAGTAGTGAACAATATTCGGAAAATCCCCATAGATTTTTCCGTAATGTGCGCTGATCACATTGCCCTCCTCATCTATTTCAGTTCTAACCCTAAAATAGTAATTTCTATTTTTATCGTGGCGAACTGCTTTTCGTGAATCCTGATCGTTTGAAATTTCAAGCTCCCACTCTGGTAGGTAAGCGCCCAAGGGAGCAATGTAATCTGACGCTAATTCACTCCCAGCCAAGGCTCCTGCAACTTCTTCAGTAACAAATGGTAAGATACCATCTTTTTCATTAGAAAATTTCAGGCGGATTGTTCTGTTATAATATCCAACCACTCTTTCGCCTTCTCTTTCTCCATGCTCCAAAAAAATAAGGTCAGCGATCATACCTTTGCCGTAAGGCGAGAGCCAGTCTCCTTTTTCTAGATCGTAGCCAATCCACTCATCACTGACTGGAGGATTCATGGGTCCACCAAACACCGAATAGTGCGTATAGCTTTTTGCGTATAAAGGAATTGGGTTCTGTATTGGCTTTAACTCGATCTTATAGACCTTCTCTCCGGCCTCATCATCGACCCATGGGCCAATCTCGTGAGTTCCTTTCGATGGGTAGTAGCCTTCTTTGCTCGCGCTTGTCCTAATAGATAGAGCTTTTAAAGACGGCACTTCCACTATGCCATGTTCGTCGGTCAAGTATTGCTGATCAATCTCAACTTGTTGGTCGGTCGATGCGATGGCTCTTTCGATTGGGACGTTTGTTTGCTGATCAACGACGACAATTCTAATTGGCAGCTGATTTTCAACGTTCTCCGCAAATGACGAACTCGTTGATAAAGCGCTGCAAATTACGAAGCAGTAGTTTAAGTATTTTCTTGTCTTCATACTAGTCATCTAGCCCTCCGATACTAACAAACTCATTATAGACTGGGAAAGTGTAGATATAGCCCACATCTTTAAGGTCACCATGGAACCAGCGATCACTGGAAGATGACCACCAACCATTCTTCAAGTTCATCATATTTTTATTATCAACGCCTGTTATAGCTAATACGTTCCGACCTGCGGCATAGCTTCTGGCTGGGAAGGCTTCAGACAGTAACCTAGTAACATCATTTTGATCGTAGCTATCTGGGATTAGAGTGAAGAAGGGGAGATCCATAAGTTGCTGATCTGTAATTTCAGCAGTTTCTCCAGGTTCATACATTCTAAAATCACCTGGCACTGGTAAACCTAGGAAAAACACCTGCTTCCAGTAACCTGCTCCTGGATTACCCGTCATCGTTGGTGCTTCGTAATGGAATTTCCATCCACCGTATGTGCTTCCAATAATCTCGCCGGTCACACCGCGTCCTTTAAGCAGCTCTTGTAGAGCCCATGTAAATTCACCTTTAACATTTTGGCCTAACAAAAAGTCCAAGATGACATCGTTCGCTAGTGCTCCTAAAACACTGCCATGGTTAAGGTTCGCGCTCGCATTCTGTAAGACTTCCTCACCACTGGAAAAGAAATTAACCAAGTTAGTTCTGCTAGCAACGTCACCAAAACGGCCGCGCCATGTTAACCCTTTTTGCCAATCATTAGAATCCCAAGGCAACTTATGCCATTCACTAGCCCATACGCGCTCTGGATAGTCCTCCCAATTCCGGTTCGTCATATTATCTTCGAAGGGAATATCAGCTTTGTAAGCTTCACTCGCGACTGCTGCATTAAATGGGAAATAGTTCGTAACAGATAGGCTGTGATCCTGGATTGCAGCGCTAACCAACATATTACCTAAGCTGTGAGCAGAGATTGTAACTTCACCCTGAAGTCCCGAAAGTCCTTGGGTTAGAGCACCCGCACTATTAATCGCATGCAAGACGTTAATGTGGTAGTTCGCCGTGAGACCAGGAACGATCGCATTTTGACTTTGGTCCCCACGCCATGACACACCAACAAACTTCGCTTTTGAACCGCTCCACCACAATCGTTTGAAGAATTCTGCATGCCAAGCCCTTGCCTGATCGCCGTTTACATTGTATCCGTGCGCTAGAACAAAATATTTGTTGCTAGTTAAACCAAACTGATTGTCGGGCTGATTTGCAGGTTCAGACATTTCAGTTGCACGGCCACCTGACCCACCAGCAACAGATCGTAGATTGAGATGTCTATACATCTGCTCAACAGGACTTGTAGATATAGGAAATTCATACTCAAACAAACTGCTTCCATCACTACTGCGCTTAACTTCTAGAACAAGTGGCTTAGTGGTAACCTTAGAAGCTTCACAGAGTAATGTTCCCTTACCCTCAGCCAAAGCATCTACGAAAGCTGTGGTTAATACAGTGCCAGCATCAGTTGCGGTTTTGAGCTGCACAGATTTCAATGAATCCGCTGACGTAAAATCCCTGAGATATGCCGCAGGCCCCTTTTCATCTGGTAACTTATCTAATTCGGTATCTGTTACTTCGTAAAAACGGATGGCGGAGTCTTCCTGCTTTATAATCAGCTCAAAGTCAGAAGGGTCAACTGCCTTCAAAAAGGTTTTTAAATCGATATGTAGCGGGAAGAAATCAACTAAGTCACGAATACCATCAACAATCACGTTCTCAGCATCACCATTTAGCATGGTTATGTTTCCGTGAGGCGTATCATCGCCATCTGTGTTTTTGCCCCCACTCCGATCATCATCGTCATTTACCCAAAATCTGTAAGGGTTGCTGTCTGTCACCTTACCTCGATCTAGCTCATCGATTATTCCATCTCGATTGTAATCGGGCACTAAGTCCATCTTGAGTAATAAGAACGCATAGGTCTCTCCATTTTTCTCCGCCGTGCCGGCTATC
>CAZLQY010000102.1:0-3634 GCA_964561965.1 uncultured Verrucomicrobiales bacterium | reverse complement strand
AGCTACTGCCTGATTTTAACCGTCTGTCAGATCAAGTTCCTTTTTTTACAGATAATTGTTATTCATGATTCAATTAGAGTGTTCAAACGAAAAATAACTGTTTTCGTTTGATTTACATCAGAAATAAACAACTATGCTTCATGGAATTCCCCGAGACGAATTGGACAAATTTAGCTCTAGCTACTCTAAATGGAGATATACGAGAGAAAGAGGCTTTGGAGCAGCTATGTAAAGATTATTGGAATCCAATTGTAGTAGTCCTCATTGCTAAAGGTGTTCCTCGCGAGCGTGTAGAAGATCTAACACAGGATTTTTTTTTACAACTCATGGAAAAGAGTTTTTTTAAAAAAGCAGACAAAAATCAAGGCTCATTCCGCTATTTCATTCTCAAATCCTTGCGCTATTTCTTGGCAGATGATGTGAAGCTGCATCAAACAAAAAAACGGGGGGGGCATTTACAGCGTGCAGAAATAAAAGATGAAGATGTGTCAGAAGATTTTGATTATCAACAGTTTGATCAAGCTTGGGCGGAAGTTGTTTTTCTGCATGTTTTAGAAACTATGAAAACAGAAATTATTCGCAAGCGAGGTGAAATCATTTGGAAACAGCTCAATAAATTTCTTTCTGCTAATGAAAAGAGTGGGAATTACAAAGATTTGGCGAGTGTATTAAATATTAGTGAGGCTGGAGCAAAATCAGAGGTTTACCGGCTGCGGAAACGGTTTCGTGAGGCCCTTCGGCTAGAAGTGGGTAGGACAGTAAGTGCTCCGCATGAGGTGAATGAAGAAATTGCTTATTTACGCTCTGCCATAGAGCGTATGAAATAAATATTTGTTTTAGTGGAAGAATCTTTTAACAAGGAAGCACTTTTAATGGCTTTTGCTGAGGATCCAGAAGAATTCTCACCCTATGGCTATGAAATTATCTGCGAATTAGGGCGTGGCGGTATGGCTGTCATCTATCAAGCCCGCCAGCTGAAACCTGAGCGTGATGTGGCCTTAAAGGTTATGCTCCCAAAATATGCGGGAGATGAAATGATGCGGAAGCGATTTCAGTTAGAAGTGAAAGCTATGGCTGTTTTGGAAAATACGCATATTTTGCCCATTTATGAAGTAAGTGAATGGAATGGTATGCCTTTTTTTTCCATGAAATTGGCAGAGAAAGGGTGTTTAGCATCGATATTACATACTCGAGACCCTAGTATTAAACAGATTGTTTCTTGGATGCGTGATGTATCTGAGGCGATCGATTTTGCTCACCAGAGAGGAGTTCTCCATAGAGATCTTAAGCCTGCAAACCTTCTGTTTGATAAAGAAGATAATATTTATGTTGGTGATTTTGGCGTGGCTAAATTAACACTCGATACGGTGGAGTTTGGCCTGACTCACACAGAGTCTATGATTGGAACGCCGCACTACATGGCGCCAGAAGTAATGAGTGAAGAGGTGAGTGTTGTGAGTATCGCTGGAGATATTTATAGCCTCGGTGCTGTTTTCTATGAATGTTTAAGTAGGCAAAAGCCGTTTTCTAATACCACAAATATAGCTTCTTTAGCTAGAGCGATTTTAGAGAAGAATCCTACAGATCTTCGTTCCATTAGGCCAGATTTACCTTTAGATATCGAGATTATCTGTCAAAAGGCTATGGCTAAAAAACCAGAGGATAGGTACTCTTCTATGAAGAGCTTTTATCATGATCTAACTTTATGGGAATTAGGAGAACCGATCAAAGCGAGAAAGTTAAGCTCTTATGAGTTTGTAATACGTTGGTGTAAAGCCCGCCCAGTCATAACAGCTTTGTTGGGGATTTTGTTGATTATGGCAATAGCTTGGGCTGTGACAATCAGCCAAGCTTCATATCGCCAAAGACTTGCTCTTCATGAAGCGAATTTAGCTCTAGCCACATCGGAAAGATCTGTTGGTGAACCTGGCTTTCGCCAAAGAGCTTTAGCCTTATTAAAAAAATCGGCGAATTTAGCGAATACTCCTGCAATAAAGAACGAAGTGATTGCTATTTTATCTCAGGAAGACCTCGTTGAGAATCAAGAAACGGATGCTGAAATAGGAACTCCTAATGGAGGCCAAAATCAAGGGTACCTTTTAGAATACAATTCTGAATTAGATACAGTAACACTCTCTCAGTCTTTTTCACCTCAGATGTTACGTACTTGGAAGAGTAACCCAGATAAAGTATTACGAGGTGAATTTATTAGTGATTCCATATTATTAATTGTGGGTAGTGAAAGGGGGGACTTCCTTTATACGGGAGAAGGTTTCTCTCAAGAAACTGAACTATCACTGAGAGGGAACCCATTATTTGTGTCTTCGGATCGAACGGGAGATAAAGTAGCGTTTACTTATAGTGATGGAATTTCGATTTTAGATGTGGGAGAGGGAAAAATTATCCGCTTTCTCGATGTAGGGGTTTCCCGCTGTAAGCCTGAGTGGTCTGAAGATAGTAGTTTACTTGCTGTTTCACATGGTGATGTGAAAGGGGTTTATTTATACCAAACGGCTAATTGGAGTCTGTACCAGATCTATAGAACGACAGGTTTCCCACTAAAAATGCGTTTTCAACCTAATGGGATATTGTTTGGCGTCTTAGCAGATGATATGCAAATAACTTTGCTAAATTTAAGAACACATTCTCCTTTTGCCCGTTTAGCCGTAAAGCCAAGCAATAAGGCCTCTCTTGATTTTTCTTCTGATGGAAGAGAGCTCTTAATCGGAGGGGAGTATCCACAGTCATGGTCTATTCTACCTCCTCAGGCATTCAAACATTGGTCTGGCTTTCAGTTAAGCTATGGATTAGTGCGTAATTTTTCGGCGTCCCTTTCTCCCGAAGAGCAATTTTTCATTACAGTTAGTTCTGAAGGAATACACTTATGGAACATCTCACAGCAGACACTCTCTGATTTTTATTCGGTCGAAAATCAACGGATTGATTCTAGAACAGATGCTTGGTGGCTAGACGAAACTTCTATTCTTGTCCAAATTCCCGGTGGTTTGGAGATCATCAGTGTTTCAGAGGATGGGAAGTTATCTTTAGATCGAGTGATTAAAGGTAGACCTCCAGGTTCACGAGTGATCCATATTTTAGAAGGGAATCAATGGTTGATGGAAGTTAGAAGGCCTCAAAAAAAACGTAGCCTTGTCATCTACCCGAATGGTGATTTTACAAAAGAAAAGCAGCTTGGAGACAAAAAGAGACCTACAATGAATCCTTCTGTTAAGACCCATGAAAATGGAATTACCGCTAAATTACTAGAAAATGGAATGATTCAAGTGTCAGGTAGGCAATCTTTCTTGCTACCTCCTCCCAAAGGAGTTGCGATACAGCAAATAGAGTGGATGAAGTCTGGCAGGAGACTATTAGGCATTTCTTCTGGTGGCCATGTGTACGAATGGGATTTAGCCAATTTGGAAGACCTCATTCTTAAATTTGGTTTCTAGCGTTGTGGAGTGGAGAACTTCTTAGAATCGAAAACCAATTCCGAAATTAACAAAATTCTCTGCAGGGCCTTGTAAACCGCCATTTGTAGCTGTGTAAGTGTACCGTGTCTTTAATTGTAAAGAACGTGACTTGATCTGACAGACGGTTAAAATCAGGCAGTAGCTAGAGGAGTTGAGTTACT
>CAZLQY010000101.1:0-3853 GCA_964561965.1 uncultured Verrucomicrobiales bacterium | reverse complement strand
CTAGCTACTGCCTGATTTTAACCCTCTGTCAGATCAAGTTTCTTCTTTTACAAATTACGTTCGTATTACGTCTTCGTAAAAACACGAAAGTAGATGGAAAAGAGGCTTGATGATCAGGATGTTGGCTATGTTGTCCGCCTTGTTATTCAGACCATAGCTTTTCATGAACCCAACCCTTATCAGTTTTGATCAGAGTGTCCTTTCTTTCCAGATTTTCTCCAACTTCCTTCTTATTAAGTAAGCCAGATTTCACAAACTCATCAGCTACACCCTCCGACTTGAATGTATAATTGACATGCATAACTTTGTAACCCTGCATTTCAGAAGGCTCTGTCTTATTGGTAACTTCAATGAGTTTGTAAGTGCCTACTTTGAAGTATTTAGATTCTCCTGTTATGCGATTATGCTTGGTTTGCAGCATTGACTTTCCCTTTTCGCTTAGATCGTATTTAAATCCATCCACCTTCTCCTTCTTTCTAAAAACTGATATAGCATTAGATTCTACTTTCACAGATTCTCTAGTCAGTAAACCAAGATCATACATTTTATCGTATGTCTTTACATCGAAATGGCCGGTTTCTATTTCCCTTGGGAATGGGTTATCTCGAAACACGGATTTAGGAATTCTAATAGAAGGTCCGGTAGAGTTTAAATATTCGCCAATGGAACGTTCTACTCTAGATTCTGAATTTTCACCACATGAAGAGAGAAAAAGAATAGAACAAGCTGTAGATATAAGTCTGATAAGTTTAATCATGGTTGTGTATTTTTGTAGAACATACTAGCTCATCAATCCCTGACAAGGGCCGAGTATAGATACAGGATTAAGGGTTTTAATAATCATAAAGCTTAAACTAAGACGGCGTGTCAGGCATTAGGTGCAGCGATTTGTTCTGCCTATTTATTGCATCGAGTGAAGCCCTACAGTATTACCTTCAGTATCCATAATTAATGAGATAAAACCATATTCTCCAATAGCAAACTTGGATTTCAAAACACTACCTCCTACACCGCTAACACGAGCTTCCTCTGTAGCGCAATCTTCGCAACCGAAATATACTAAAGTTCCTCCTACACCAGGGGAAAAGCCCTCCATCTTGCATAATGCACCGGGAGCTCCGTAATGGTTCATAGTCTCATCATCTATTGGGAAACTTAACATCTCCATCGAAGAGTCAGGAGAAGGGAGAGGTTCAAGAGTAGTTGCTAGAATTTCTTCGTAGAATGTCTTGGCACGATCCATGTCATCAACATAGATTTCAAACCAACCAACTGGATTTCGATTTGTATTCATAATTGTGGTTATCTTAGCAGAGATTCTATGGCTGGGGATTCACAGGGGCGGTGCCTTGTGGGAGAGGAGCGATGAGTTTAGGGTGCTCGTGGGCTATCTCTTCGGCATCTCTCCTCAGAGACCTATCCAACACTATTTCAACATTGTTCAAATATCCTAGAATCATCATGAAACCATTATACTATATCGGGCTAGACGTCCATAAAGAATCCGTCGCTATCGCTTACATTCCTGCTCATTCTCGCGCAGAGGCCTCCTATCTCACTACCTGTGGTGGTAGCAATCTCGCTGTGGAGCGCGCTCTGCGTAAGCTCGCTAAATCTCTGGGCCAGACACTACAAGATCTCAAAGTCTGCTACGAAGCCGGCCCTACAGGCTTTGTCCTTGGGCGTCGACTCATCGCTCTGGGTATAGATTGTGTATTGTGCTCCCCTTCTCACAACGAGCGCAAACCTGGCGAAGCGATTTAAACTGATAAACGAGATGCCAAGAAACTCGCTAAACTTTTTAAAAATGGAGACATCACTCCCGTGCGCATTCCTCCTGAACTCGATGAAGCTATGCGCGACCTCTGCCGTGCTAGAACCGATGCCGTCGATGACCTATCACGCAATAAACAACGCCTTAATTCCTTCCTCCTCAGACACGGATTTAACTACTCAGGCAAAGCTCGATGGACTCCTAGCCACATGCGTTATCTGCGGGAACTCACCATGCCTACTGACATCCAGAAAACTGTGTTAGAACATTCTATCCAAACCATAGACCTCTGCCAACAACGCGTCGAGGAACTCAAAGCCAAACTCATTGAACTCCTTCAAGATTGGGAATGGAAACCAGTTGTGGATGCCCTCATGGGTTGCAAAGGCTTCCAAGAAGTTGCTGCTACAACCATTGTTAGTGAACTTGGTGATCTCAGACGCTTTGATCACCCTAGGAAACTCATGGCCTTCTTAGGTCTCGTTCCCAGCGAGCATTCCTCAGGTAGCACCCGCAGACAGGGCTCCATCACCAAATGCGGAAACAGCCATGCCAGATGGATGCTCGTAGAATGTGCCCAACATTTTCGCAAAGCTCCCAAGGTTGGAAGTTCTCTCTCAGACCGCCAGATCGGACTAAGTCCTCCAATAAAAGCCCTTTCTTGGAGAATGCAAAACCGCCTTCACAAACGATACACCAAACTAAAATTAAGAGGAAAGGCAGAAAACAAGTGTATCGTCGCCGTCGCTAGAGAACTAGCAGGCTTCCTCTGGGAACTCCAACATAAATGTAACTTACCTATACCTAACAATCACACGCTCAAGCAACTCTAAATCTTACTAGCAACATGGGCTTAGCAGCCCAAACCCGCTCAAACTGAAGGCAGTTTGAACCCTTCTTCAGAGGGATAAGTATTCTCAAAAACAAGTAATCAGCCTACTGAAACCAAACACACAACATGAACAACTAGGGAGAGGTGAGGAGTTTGAGAGTCCCTCCCACAGGCTCAAGATCAGCAATCGATGACGTTATGAGTTAGCTCCATCCCAAACGGAGTAAGCACTCGCCCCGAGATAGAATTCAGGATCACTAGGTGAAGACAAAACACTGTGGTAACCAGCCCACGCATATCAGCATACCAAGTCTGCGCGAATCGCACACCAAGCCCAAACACCTCATCTCTCCCTAGTTGTTACAAACATAGAATATTCCAACATAAATGTTAGAACAAAAGAACTATACCCTCTTGACAAATCCCCAGCCATATCAACGTCTTAGCATACCCATCCCTGAACTAGGGCGAACTTCGACTTTCGGTTAAGTGTTAAATTCTTCATTACTATCTTCTACACAAGGCGGTTCAGGGATTGGGTACTGCGCTTTGTTAGCATGATCTGATGTCTACTACTTTTTGCCACATGAGCCGAGGGTTAACTCCAGCATACCCTGAATCCTGCCCATCGTTACACTCAATAACAATCCACTCACCATCAACAGTGCGAGCAAAGTCAATCACTAAGAATGGAACGTCCAACCGTGCACATACCTCATTACCAATTGCAGTGATAGACCCCAAGCTGACTTTATCAATCGAGTAATCCGCAGCAACCCAATACTTGCCACAACCTACTAGCTCACCGCTAAACCAAAAAGTTCGAAATTCAAAACTCTTCTGAAGCTCTCCTCCAACCTCAGAAACCACAGGTTCAAGTTCATGGAACTCGCGACAGACAAATCGCTGCCACCATAAAATAGATTCCTGCTTCCAGTCTTCCAATAGCGCAACGAGATCCCCCTTCGTGCGCACCACACTTTGTGCAGAATGCTTATTAGTCTGGCGCTCGCCTTTCACAAAAACTGGTAAATCAAATTCAGAAAGAATCTCATCTACTGTAGGTAGAGGGTCATACCAACAACTCCTAGGAGTATAATCACTTATAAGAGGATACCAATGCGGTAAAAGGCTGCTTCGCTTATATTGCTCAGGAGTGTTGATGAGACGAATCCCCCATTCAAGCATCTCATTATATGTAAAGAACGTGACTTGATCTGACATTCCTGATTGAAAAGAGGAAAACC
>CAZLQY010000100.1:0-3882 GCA_964561965.1 uncultured Verrucomicrobiales bacterium | reverse complement strand
TAAGGAATAAAAGCCAAAGACCGTTGACTCAAGTCATAGGGCTTGTTCATCAATACGAATATTGGAATGGCTGTTTCGACAGAGTGAAAGAGGCTTAGAATCTCTGCGATCTACTCAAAAAGTATTATAAAAAAGAAGTAGAGGTTTAGTTCGCTACTTAACAGTTATACAATGGTGCGATGTTTTGACACCAAAGAGTGATTTTGAAATAAGGTTTATTGAGGGGACTCGCTCTAGTTAGCGAACGTAGATAGTGGTGCTGAGTTTGTGGGTCTCTCCTTGTTCAAGAGTATGGACATCTTCTAAAGCATTAGCTGCTTCAATGCAGAGAAAATGTTTGTAATCGCTATTACCTAAATCTCTCATTCCTGCAGATTTCTCACTCCAAGGGTTCCACACAACTGTCGACTGACTTCCTGATTTTTCTACAATGATGTCACGTCGCCAAATAGGATCATTGATTGTAGTTGAGGTGCTGGTATTTTGATAGATACGATCTAGTTCTCCCTGAAACCTGATTGCCCCGTTTTGTGTGTTATGTTGATTGGTCACTGTATCGAGATATTCTGAGGCATTAAGTCCACTTATCGTGACCTCTCCTATATCCGAGATATTAAAATAGCTATGTAATGCTCCACCAATAATGCAACTGCTTTCTCCAAGGTTAGTGGTTGAGACTTCAATAAAGAGCTTTTGACCAACACGAATAGTGACTATCGTTTCCGTGTCATATTTCCAGAAGGCGACACCTTCTAGAGGTAAGCGAAACACGACCTCTGTATAGTCTTTGTGACTTGAGGTAGAGACGATTTCCCAGAATCGGTTTCTAGCAAAACCGTGTGAGGGCATGGAAGTATCATTTGGATGAGCATTAAACCAGGGCCAACAGATAGGGAC
This sequence comes from uncultured Verrucomicrobiales bacterium, assembly GCA_964561965.1. GTDB lineage: Bacteria > Verrucomicrobiota > Verrucomicrobiia > Verrucomicrobiales > Akkermansiaceae > Rubritalea. The sequence goes on along the minus strand of CAZLQY010000100.1, from coordinate 2,985 downwards.
GCCCCCTCGGATTGCTTTTCCCTCGTTGTATTGAGAGCTTTCGCTAGTAAAAATAACCGGTTTCTCTCCTTTTGGGTGATAACTTGTTACATGGGCACCGTGGAGTGCTATTTTGGCGGTAGCATGTGGATTTCGTATATCTAATATGGGATACCCTTCATTTAACTCGCGAATAGAGAGTTCATTAGGGATAGAAAATTGATTTAGAAAGTCCATAGGGCAACACTATATGATGAAGTAGAAATATGCGAGAGAGAAGTATTGATTCTCATAGATTTTTCAGAACGAGCCCTTCATTCTAACATAATTTATTGTTTGGGGTGATTTGTTAATTTTGGCAATCATTTTTTTCTATAGTAAATAGGATATATCAATGAGTAATGTTATTTATTGTGTGATGATGAAAGCTGCCTCTATTTGATCTGACGATAGCCTAAATAGTCCGCTAGTATTGTCCGGTCAATCAAACGATAAAAAAGCCCCATCTTCTTATGATAAAAAGGTTTGGGACTTAGTGTTTTCAATAAGGTGCCTGAGTAGAACCTTAACTGGAGACAAAGGCTTAGGAATCTCTATCTATCAATAGGGGAGTGCTGTAATGTTAGGTCTGCGTCACCACTGGGTGTTATTTTGACTTGTTTGAGCCAGTTTTATTTGTCTTCTAAGTTTAATTTTTTGAGCTTCGGAGCTATGACGACTTTACAATATGGGTTTACATTGCCGTTGAGTTTGTAATATTCTTGGTGACCAATTTCTGCGGGGTAAAAGATTTCAGCTTTTGTAATGGCTGTGGCGATTGGTTTTTCAAATTGCTCTTGAGCTAGTTCTTTGGAGGCAATGGCTTGTGTCTTTTGGTCTTCACTATGGTAAAAGATTTCTGTTCTATACTGAGGGCCTATGTCGTTACCTTGTCCGTCTACTTGTGTCGGGTCATGCAGTTTCCAAAACCAATCGAGTACTTCGGTGTAGGTTATTTTTTTTGGATCGAAGACAACTTGTACGGCTTCTACGTGCCCAGATTTTTTAGTAAGGATGTCTTGGTACGTGGGGTTTTCTACATGGCCACCTGTGTAGCCAGATGTGGAAGAGTGAATACCGTCGATACGGCTAAAGACGGCTTCAACACACCAGAAACAACCTGCCCCAACTGTGGCAACTTGATGACCTTCGGGGACTTCTGGTTCTGGGGCTGGGGTGTCATTAAATTGAGACATACCTTTTTGAGCAGAGAATAATGATAGAATTGTAGTGAGGGCGATCGTAGCGACGGGAAAGAGTTTCATAGTTTAAATTGTAATTATACGTAAGAGTTTTTAGCGCTGATTATATTCCCGAATGGCAGTAGGTAAAAAAGCTTGGAGAGACTGAATACGGGTAGAATCTACAGGGTGAGTGCTCATCCATTCTGGAGTTTTACGGCCTTGACTGTGAGAGTAGGCTGCGAAGCGCTTCCATAGGTTGATAGCTTCTTGCGGATGATAGCCTGCTTTTGCCATGTAGATAGCGCCAATTTTATCTGCTTCCAGCTCGTGTTTTCTAGAATTGGGCAAGGCGTAGCCTACAGAGGCGCCCGCACCATAGAGCCCTCCCAGTGTTGCTCTTGATGTATCTGAGTCACCTCTGGATTGGAGAATTGAGTCTAGGAAGACCCCTCCTAAAGCAAGCCCCTGTTGTTGTTTGATCCGTGTGCCTGCGTGGTTGGAGGTGATGTGTGCAATTTCGTGTCCGATGACGGCGGCTAAGCCTGCATCGTTTTTAGTAATTGGAAAAAGCCCTGTGTGGACGCCTATTTTCCCTCCAGGCAGGGCGAAGGCGTTGGGTGTTGGGTCATCGAAGACGACGAATTCCCATTGAGCACCAGGAAGGTTCACATTGCGTACTAACCGGCTCCCTACGCGTTTGAGCTGTGCATTGTAGGCACTATGATTTGAGATGCTTTTTTGTTGTTTGATTTTTGCGAATTCTTTGATTCCTCGTGCATTGAGGCTAGAGCTGCTACTGTTTACCCGTACTTGTCCGTTTGGGCCAAGTGATGGTTGTACCGGTGCACAGGAAGAGAGAGACAGGCTTACGGCTAGAAGTGGGAGGATAAATAAGTATTTCATATTCAAAAATTGTCATGTGAGGAGGGCTTTGGCAATCGAGTTTTCACTGTCTCTGGTTTCACTTGTCTTGTCGCGACTGAAGGCTTTAGTAAGTAGTTGACAGTCGTGAGCCTGTTTCGTTATAATATCTTTATTATTATAAGCCTGATTCATTCAGAATCATGGAATGATTATCCAGTAGGTAAATAGATAAGAAGTACATGATGAGAATTGGACCCAAAATAAAGCAAGTTCGCCCCTTTGCTGATGATCACTGTCAAACGACTCATTCTTTTAGTGTGAAAAAGAGGACATCTCGTTTGTTAAAGCAGTGTAAGAGAAGGGGATCTTTACTTGTTGAGGCGACTTTGGCGCTGGGCTTACTAATTGCGATTGCTTTGATTCTTGTGAAATTATCTCTAGATGTCCTAGTTCCTAGGACTTGGGTGATCAGACAGAACCTTGCAGATGCTTATCTTACCTTTGAAGTGGCTCAAGGGAGTAGTATCGACTATGATGTTCTAGTTGATCGTGATCCCGGTACTCCAAGCCCCTGGCCAGAATTCCCAGCGAATACTGTGATACCTAATGTCACGATCGGAACATTAAATAATGGACAACCTGTGACTGGGACATTGACGCGAACACGAATACAAAAAACTTCTCCAGCTGTGGGGAATTTATTAAGTATGGAGAGTTTAGGAATTGAGATGTGGGAGTTGCAAAGCCATCTCAGTTACAACATAGGGGAAAGAACCTATGTAAAGAGCCGGACCATTATCCGGACAGAGTAATGTGGCTAGGTTCGTCTTTGTGAGCGTTGTTACTTTGAAGGTTTAGGAAACGGGGCATACGCATTAACCTAAGGTGTAAGTCTTTTAAAATAAATGAACTAAATTGC
>CAZLQY010000099.1:0-4161 GCA_964561965.1 uncultured Verrucomicrobiales bacterium | reverse complement strand
TTTTGTTGTTTTCCTCGAATATCGACTTTCTCGACTGTTTTGAGAGGGTGATAAGAAATACGTTCCTGTTTGATCATCCAGCTTAAGAACGTTGACATGGCGTTCAAATACTCATTGAGCGTCTTTGGTTTTACGCTTTGCTGTGACCTCCATTGGACAAAATCGTTGGCAGTAATATCGACTGGTAACTTCCAATCTAAATCCTTGAGAAGTCTTATCACATTATTCTGAACACTCTTCCAGTATCTCTCCGCACGCCCTTTGACCTTAAGATCATTGATAAAATCATTGAGATGAAGGGGGAGGGGCTTTGTTGCTGATTCACGTTCAAGCTTTGGAGCAAGTATGCCAGCTCTCTCCATTTCTTTTTCTTTCACAATGTCACGGAGCTTTTGCTCGGCAACTTGTTTATCTGAAGTTTCCAGAGGGATGTCTGAAAGAGAGTAGTCTCCATCGAGCCTAAATTTGCCCCGATACAAGCGGTCTGAGATCATTTTGCCGTTCTTGGCCCGACGTTTCTTTTTATAGACGGAAAAAATCATGTTCTATTGGCTTTTAAGTTCGTTAAAAATTCTTCCAAATCACTCTCGTAAAGTCGAGTTGCACCGCCCACTTTGACAGGTTTAGGCAAGCTTCCTTTAGCAATGAGACGATAAACAGCTCTTTTAGATAAGGCTAAACGCTTACCCACTTTATCCAAGGATAAAAGATGTTCTTTTGAGTAGTTTTCTGTAGTCATATTATTGGTTATGGTTACGGGTCTTTGTAAGACCTTCGATGACTTTAACTGCGTGTTGTTGACACCAATCGTCCGAAAAACTGGAAAAAAATGATAGATCGAAGGCAATCAGAGGTGTGAGCGGTTTTATTTGGTTTAGTCGATTTTTTCGCCTTCGCTGTTTTCCTTAAAAGGGACAAGGGTTCGAAAGGCTTCGTTGATGTTGTTGTAACGGCTGAGAGAAAAATTGAATGTGTCTACCATTTAAAGTTTGCCGAGTATAAAATCATTCTTGAAGACGTAATTTCACGGCTTCGTTCAGAAGCTGGTCAATTGAGGCTTCATTAGTATGAAAATTTTGCTGACCTTTTGATTCGGAGACAATAAGATAAAATTCTTTGCCTCCAGACACATGGATATATGATTTTTGTTTGACGTTTGATTGCCCTGTTGTTGTTAGTAAATGATCGATGGCTTCGGAACTGCCATTGATTGCTGCATTCCTACCGCTGGAAGGAACGAACTCTCCAACGCTAGTTCTGACGGTTTCTTTGCTGAACTGAGCAATACCTTTGACTAGTGTACCGATAACCTTAGCGCCTAGTTTTTTCGGCTTGGCGTGATTTTGAATTGAACCAGGCAATCCAAGTCTTCCATCTGAAACTAAAAGTTCATTAGTCAGAACATCGTAGCTTTTTTCCTGAACGTATCCAGAGAGGTTATGATGATCATTATTTGGGGTGATGAGGGTCCAGTTTGAAGCGAAGAATATTCGATTGTTCTGTGAGTTTTGGACGTTCCCAAAAATCTGGCTTCCTTTTGGAATAATGGTAATTCCATCACGGGCTAATGATTGTGTTACCACTGCAATGACAGGAGAGTTCGGATTATCTGTTGTTGCTGGAGTACTGAGCTGACAATGTAAAATTGTTCCTGTCTCAAGAGATGGCAGGTTTACAGGTTTAGCCGCCTCTTTTTTGGCGGCAACTTGTGTTCGTTTTCTCTGCTCTTTAATGAGTGGAGACTGAAGTGGGGTAGGTATGGCCGATATGGGTATTACTGGAGTAGAAATCACTTTAGGTATCTCGGTTTGATGAGTGTCAAACTCAGGGGTTCTGGGAACAAAAGGCACGAAAGATTCGTATTTTTTCGTTTGTGGTGTAGGTGCTTGTTGATTGTTGTAATCTTCTTCCCAAACGATGTTTTTTTGAATTGGAGGTTTTTGAGGCTCTTCTTCTTGTTCAGTGGAACTAAGAAGATAAACTAAACCTAGAAGGCTGATTACACTGAAGACGAGAATCTTACCTTGGCGACTCTTGAGATAATCTATGAAGATATAGTGCATATTTATTGGGGTTTTCTAAGATGAAAAATGAAGTCGTTGTGTAGACCGACATGAAGAGAATCACCTTTGCCGTCGCCTATCAACAGCCCTTCGAAAGTTGCTGTTTCATTGGGCTGAAGCTGTTGTTTGCTAGCTCTGAGGATATTAGGCGGATAAATACGGCTATTACCGATTTTGAGTAAACCTTGATAGTCCCTGATATGAATAGGTTTTGAACTGTTATTGCGAATTGTTCCAAGAAAGAGAAAGGCATCTTCGCTTTTGAACTGAGCAGTTTTAGTGATCGTTGTTTTTAACCCATCTACGGTACTTGATCGGAAAACAATTTTTTCAGAATATCCTTCATATTCTTGCGGAATAGTTAATCTAAGAGATTTTGATTCTTTGGTAAGCCGTAGAAGCTCGCTCTTCCGTTTGTTTGAAATAGGGCGTGAAGCTAATAAGATTTCTTCCTCAGTCACTGGAACAGCTTTCGGTGTTTTTACGTCAGATTTTTGAAAATAAATAACACTAGCTGGGGATGTGTCCGGGGTGAGTTTGAATACAAATGCAGTATCATCCCACATGACAGTCATGAGAACCTTAGACGTGGAATCAAGATGCTTTAGAACAATGATTTTGGGGTTTTCATCACCTTGTTGGTAAAGGACCGAACCCGAAAATTCTCCTCCTGTTGTTAACCCGTTACCTACGATAGATTCGATTTCACTTGGAAAGATAAGAAGGGTATCGATCTCTGTATGGATTGGAATTGTTAGGATGCTGTGCTTGTCTAGTGAAAGTGAATATGGAGGAAGCGGCTTAGCGGCAACTGCACCAGTTAAGCATAGGATTATAGCTGTGAATCTATTCATTTGAGCTTGGGGTTGGTGGTGACATCGAATGCTGTGACGATGGAAGGGTAGGAGTTGTGTTCAACCATGTTGGGGTTGCGTACAAATTGCATTTTTAGTTCAAGCTCTAGAACTTCAGTGAAGCTTTTCCCTTCGAATGAACCGGTTCTAATTAGCTCCCCTTTTAAAGAAGTTAAAACTGCATTACCTCTCACAGGAAGATGAGTGACTTCAAAAATTGTGAGCTTCTGATGAAGTGATTTCGTCTGAAATTCGTTCATCTCGTCAGCAACCATTTTTAAGGCTTTATTGTAGGCACTCGTGGCAAATAACCGTTTTATCCTGTCTTTATATTCCAGCCCATTCGGAGAGCGTTGAAATAAAAAAAGGGCAGCAATTTCGGTTTGATCTATGTGAAGTTTCGTAGATTCATTAAAGTCTTCTAGCCTACCAATGCAGTAGCCTGTTTTATCGTAAAAGAGAATATCCGCCTTTGGTGCCGGGAAAATTTTCTCATACGCTGTAATGGCTGAAAATAGAAGTGTTTGAGCAAGGGCAATACATTGCCAAACACGGGTGTCTTTTTGCATTGAGATGATTTTTGAAATAGCTGGGTTCATTAGATTATTTGTTGCGGTTTGCGATTTCATCGGCCTTGGCGTTGTAATCGGTAGGCTCATCACCTTTATCTTTTCCCCCGATACTGGATTTAGCCGCGGATAGTCCGATAACAGCAGGTATGAGTACACCTGAACTTCCTGTGGCTCCTGCTATTACTCCTCCAATTCCTCCCAGTGCAGTAGCTGCCGCTACGCGTGCCGGAGATGCACCTGCAAGCTGAGCTGTGCCTCTAGCTGTTAATCCGTAAGTAGCGCCAAGGGTTACGGCAGAACTGATGCTCTGTAATATCAGGCTTCCAGCGTTAGCTCCTGTGGTGATGATTTTCGTTGTTAGCTTTGGGGTGTTAATAGTGGAAATCACCATCCAAGCGGCGATTATCAGTGCAAAGAAGACGTTTACGGAGGATTCTATTGCGAATCCCGGAAGGAAGTCAGATTTTGGACTGGCTGATGCGGCCCACTCAAGGAGTGTAGTGGTTCCGATATCGATTATGGCAAAACCGATAGGCCACATGGTGAGTGCAAGTATGCTAATGAAATAATTTACTGCTATTCCTCTAGTATCTTTTAATAAGAGGAATCCGAAAAATAATGGACTAAGAGATATAGCGTAGATAATTAAAAATTGTTGCCCGATGGAGTAAA
>CAZLQY010000098.1:0-4171 GCA_964561965.1 uncultured Verrucomicrobiales bacterium | reverse complement strand
GCAATTTAGTTCATTTATTTTAAAAGACTTACACCTTAGGTTAATGCGTATGCCTTATTGCTTTAACCAGTTGTGGAGGTGGTGGAAGTGATGATGAATTCACAATTCGACCTCAGTCATTAGATGGCGTCATAATCAACTTCTCTGGAGCCAGCTTTGAATTCATAAGTAATAGTAGCTCAAGCGATGCAGTCAACGACAATGTAGACGTTGAAACAGGAGCTGTTGACTACAATCTAACGGGAGTTCCAGACATCCTTGATGCGATCAATAGTAGTACTAATATTACAGCCATCTGGCCCAGTGGAACCGGCTCCCTTAGTTATGAATATGTTGGTCTCGGCGATAACACAGGACAAGTTCGCATTATAAACGACGGACTATCCTCTTTTACTGAGACCATCCAAGTGACAGGTACAGAGCCACACAGTTATCTCAATAGTAATAACACACTCATTATTAACCTTACCTTTGAGTCACTTGGAGGCAATATAGCTGTCACTACAACAGCTCTGAGTAACGAAGACAACGCTACTGGAGCTCCAATACTAGTAAATAATGCCGTGGCAACAGGAACAGTTTTCTCCGCTGTAGCAGCTACAATAGCTGATACTAATACATTTTTCATACCAGGAACTTCCTTTACTCTTGCTCTTACTAACCCTACTCCTATAGACCCTACTGCATTTGTCAGTTCTGCTGCATTTACTCTTCTGTCTGGAGCCCCTGTTCCCGTTAGCTTTGGGTCAGCAGACAATCCTGATAGACAACGAATTACTCCTCTGACCCTCAATTCAACCTTAATTTCGTTCTCAGACTCCTCTACCCCCCCAGCAGATGATTTCACCCTACAATTCACAGCAGATATAGCAGGTAACCCAGACTTTGATGTGCCAGAAGAAGGATCCGCAATTTATACAGACATCACAGATGGAGCCACTAGCGTCGATTATGAATTTACAACAGATGAAGACACCAGCACCTCTACTTTAGTCTTAAGTACAACAGGAACCCCAAGAGCTGAATTGGGAACGATCACTCTCAATTTTACAGCTATTACGACCTCGAATAGTGATGGAGGAGGAACTTATATATCAGGAGGAACTGGCAATACTGGCAGCTTCGTCATTAGTCTTGGAGCTCCATAAATCCAATCAATACCATATATTTTCATCGATTGCCTTCTGGTTCAAACCTGAAGGCAATCTTGCTTAGAACCATGTATTACATTCGTACAACTTGTACCTTGCTTCTATTCCTCCTCAGTAGTTGTGCTTCTCAAAAATTAAATTCCAATCTAGCAGAGAAGGCAATTCAGATGCAAAAAGATCATATTGATCTAGAAAACCTCCTTCAAAACCAACAAACTACCTCCCTCTCTTGGTCCGCAGCCATCGCGCAAATTGAACAACATAATTCAACATATTTAAACTCTCTCGAAGGAATCAAGCGGGCTAAAAAGTCAAAGAAGCGTCAATGGTGGCGCCTAGCACCACGATTATCTGCCTTTGCTAATATTTCTACGGCTCTCACTTCATTAAGTGATATTAGTGGCGACGATATTAATGCTTCCGTTATTTCAGGTCTGAATATCCCAAATCCTTTTCAATTTTACGCTCAATTATATTCTAATGAGTTACAAATACTCAGAGCTCAGTATTCACACGAACAAACAAAACGTGATCTACAGGCTCAGCTTATTGGATTTTATTTCCAACAAAAAGAAATCGAACAAGTAAAACTCGAAATCGTTAAAAAAGAGCAGGCACTTCAACACTTAAATCTAGAGTCTTGGCTATCCAAAAAAGTCGAGATTGACAATGCTAAAAAATCACTGGTCCATCGCAGCGCTTCCCTCCGGGCACAATACAATCGCCTTTTCAATACACCTGGTGAAGGGCCTTGGAAGATAGTTGGAGCACACCCAAAAATCGAATATGCGGAAAAATTTGAACAACTCAATTTCTACCATAACGATTACGGCAAACTGGGCCATGTCCAACAAGCAATACAATTAGAAGCTGATAATTTATCTCTCTTGAATGTGAAGTTAAATCGCTACCCAAATCTATCGTTAGGAGCCTCCAGCCCTACTCTCTTAAGCAGTGAAAGCGACACAAGCTTCGATGTTGACAACCTCAGACTCTTTAGTAGCGCCTCCAAAAGCATTACGCTTGATGACCCCTTAGACAGAAACTCCTTACGAGAGACTGAAGCACGACTCCGCAGAACAAGAATCCAACTAAAACATAGAATTGTTAGTGAAACTTTAAGGTTAGAACAGTTAAAGTCTAGGTACGCAGACATTTTAGAAAAAAGAAAACAAACCCTAGAGAAAATCAACTACCTAAAACAAGAAAAGTACCTTTCTTCATCCGTCGATACATTCATCCAAGAAATCACCACCCTAGCCACCATGCAAGAAACATTGGCAAGTCAAGAGTCACAAAAAATCCAAATCGAACTCGAACTTTGGAAATGGGACGAAACTTATTGGAAATATTTCGATTAATTCACATTATCTAATCACATGACTCCTCGTCCATTCGTTTTTACTTTCCTCCTATTCTTGCAAAGTTTTGCAATTGCTGAAGTACCCGATTTAGAATCATTCGAACAGAACTCTTCCGTGTGGGTGGGAACCGAAGCTTTTGCTATCAACTATAAAGAGCACAAAGAGTTCCATACAGCTCAAAGGGTCCAACTCATTTTTACAGCAAAAAACAACTCTTGGGTCGAAGAGGGCACCGCAATCGCCATCCTCAATCATAAGAAACTTGAGCTTGAAGAAAGAAGTATTCGTTTAGAGGAAGAGAAAGCCGTCCTGACGAAAACAAATTTAAACATTCAACTCAACGAAGCCTCTCTTTCTACGAGAAAGCAAATCGATGAATTCGAGCAGCAGATCCAACTCTTAACCCGCACCAATCAAGAATCGGAATTGCCCCAACGCCTCCGCATCAAAGCGAAAGAACTCCTTGAAACATTAGTTTCTCAAAAAGAAATTCTACAAAATAATCTAGATCAAGACTTACTGGGCACCAAACTGCGTTTAGATCTAGAAGAACTAGAACTATCATTACTCAACAAAAAGCAAAACTATGAAATCCTTCTATATAACTCCACAATCAGAGCGCCATTTGACGGAGTGATCGAATACAATGAAGAAATCTACGAGGAGGATACAAGCCTATGGATCATGGAAAACACTCTTTATGCCACAATCTATAATAACAAAGAAGTTCAACTAAGCTGTGTGCCAGTATCAGAGCGCATTCAATCCATTTCACCAAGTAACCTCCAAGTTGAATTTGATCTAGATGGCGTCACTTATCAATCTCAATACGTACGATCTGAGCGCACACAAGATGCTAGAAGAACCAGAACAAGCTGGATCTTTCATCCTACTTCCCAAAGTACTGAAATGGCCGAGTTGACAGGAACAACGCGCCTCTCCCACCTCTACCACCACTTCAAAGAGCAACACTACATAGTCCCCAAAGAACAAATCGCTCTACTCTTACCAGATGCTCTTGAAAAGGGAGGGTGGAAGGGTTTAGTTGCTGAGCTTTGGCCACAGGCCAAACTCACCTACATTGCTCCAAAATCTTTAGTCATAAGCAAGTGAAAGTCTCGTGCCACAACCTAAACTATCGTTACTCCAAAAAATCGAAACCCGTCTTTACAAACTTTAATTTCACAGCACGCCCTGGAATTACGTTATTAAATGGTTTCTCAGGCTGCGGCAAGAGCACTCTCCTTCGTCTTATTGCAGCACTGCTGAAACCTAACTCAGGTTCTATAGAAACACCAAGCCAGCACCGCTACGGAAGCAGTAAATACCTCAGACAAGACATTGGCTTTTTATTTCAACAATTCAATCTCCTCCCCCTAGCCTCTATCAAACGGAATATAACCATTGCCTCCCAACTATCTGGCCAAGTTATCCAAGATTCAAATTACTGGTTAAAAACCTTCGGCTTAGAACACCTAGCTACAAAAAAGCCAACACAATTATCTGGTGGGCAACTACAAAGAGCCGCCCTTGCAAGAACGTTAGCAAAACGTTCTCCAATCCTCCTTTTAGATGAGCCTACATCAGGTTTAGATGATTTAAATTGTAAAGAACGTGACTTGATCTGACATTCCTGATTGAAAAGAGGAAAACCAA
>CAZLQY010000097.1:0-4639 GCA_964561965.1 uncultured Verrucomicrobiales bacterium | reverse complement strand
ATTCCTTGGTTTTATAAGGGGTTGAAGCGATCTGAATAGTGGTTCGAATCCTGTCGTCCCGACCATTTAACTTGTTGTTTTTTAGCGAGTTATGGGTTTCTCAGAGGCTGTGTCCGAAAAACATCCGATGGATTTAGTTCGAAAAACTTCTTCGCTTCGTTTTCATGGGTAGCTTCAACATAGTTACTGTTTAATTTCTGCACGCTTGTCCCCGCCTCAAATGCGATAGCCGGAAGGTCTTTGGTTAATGCTGCTTGGAATGTTAGAAATGTATGTCGTAAGGAGTTCTTTGGCCATCCTTCAGATCGATTGAACTCTTTATTCATGATTTTCCCGAGTCTACCTGTTTCTTTGGCATTCGGAGCCGAAGGTACAATTTGGCCTTCTAGCGGAGGGTTAAGGTATTTAAGCCATAGACTTAAAGTTTCATTTATTGTGATGATTCTACGTTTTTTTACTTTTGATATTTCTGCGGGTATTTCGATTATACCTTGAGAGATTTTAACTGATGACCAATTAAGAGGAGGTTTGTCAGTGGCTAGTCTTGCGTGCAGTTCCTCAGATCTAATAGGAGAAAAACCACAAAGCACAATCCATGGTAAAAATTGCTCACGAACATTTGTAAGTAAAAAGCGCATCTCATCAGGACTAAGGTATCGAATGGCCTTTTGTTTTGGTGGACGCTTACGAGGTATCCTATCAGCTACGGTAAGTCCGTTTGTAGCATCTACTAGTGATTCACGTTTTGCCCAGTTAAATAATTGAACTATATTTGCACGGAGTCCATTCATGCGTGTGGCTCCCACGTCGTGAGTTGCAAGGTATTGAGTCAGGTCGTCTTTCTGGACGCTTCCAATATCTTTGTTTTCTGTGAATTCTTCTAGCTCTCGGAGAGTTTTTAAAACCCCTTTGTGGTGTCTAGATAAAGGTTTGGGTAGCTCGCTTGCAAACCGAGTGACAGTCTCTGACAAAGAAATATCATGAGCCTGATGCCAATTTTTGAGTCGCTCCAGGTCTTCTAGTGTGGGATTAAGATTAAGAAATTCTCTGCATAGTTTAGCGTCATTTGTTGAGAGATTGGCTAGGTCTATAAATCCGTTAGCTATCTCTACTGCTTTGCAGTGTGCTGATTCTTTCGCTTCTTTTTTATTAGATCTATAACCGTAGCGCCATCCCCCCTTTACGGAGTCGTCAGGGTAGGCAAAACGCCACCCTTTTCCATGCGGGTACAGAGGCAAACGAACGGATTTGAAGCTTACGTACTCTCTTTTACCTTGTCTAGGCATGAATGGATATTACCCTTCATTCATTCATCGATCAAGCATATGCCGTATAAAGATCCAGATAAGCAGAAGGAAGCTTCTAGACTAGCCATGCAACGCTACAGAGCGCGTAAGCAAGCTGGCGATGCTGAGTGGAGGGAGAAGGAGAAAGAACGCAAGGCGAAGTGGTTCCAGGATAATAAAGAAGAGAGAGCTGAGCATCAGAGGCAATATAGAGCTCGCTCAAAGAATAAGGAACAGTAAGGCTTGTAATGCTGACGAAGGTAAGGCTTGCGGGATTTGTGGAGGTTAATAGTAACAATTATGAGAGATTTTAAGAATAACGAATTAAAAGAAGAACGCCTATCCAGAAAAGTAAGGGGGGATCAGTGAATCTCAAAACTTATGAAGCAAAAACATTCCTCAGGCCTATGGCAAGAGGGCAAACTAGACCATTTTTAGTGGAAGCTCAGTCTTGTGATGATGACGCTGGTGATGTTTTTCTGGTGGTAAAGCCACGGGCTGGGTATGCAAATAGACCAGACGCCATCTATAAAGAAATATTTAGCACCTTATTAGCGGGGAAACTAGGTGTTCTTACACCGACCCCAGCTATTGTAAATCTTCCCGAAGGCTTAGAATTCGGAGCCGAAGATTACCCTGAATCTAAGAAGATGATTCAAAATAGTATCGGGCTAAATTACGCGACAATATTTTTAGGCTCAGGGTGGAAGACTTGGACGAACGGGGCAAATCCTCAGTCTTTGTCTCAAAGCTCTATACAGAGCTCCTTTTGCCTAGATGCGCTTGTTCAAAACTCTGATCGTAAATTAGATAACCCAAATTTGATGTGGAAAGGAGATCAATTAGTAACTTTAGATTTCGATAGGTCTTATGAATATGGTAATTATAGCCTTCAACAAATAATGGTGATGCTCGACGTAAAACAGCATGCTTTGCATTCTTCTTTAAACGTGCCTCGTGATGAACTTATTGGACAAGAGCTCTGGAATGCATGGGAAGAGTGGAGGTTGGAGAATCCGACTTCTAAGCTGTTCGATAATAATCTTGCTAGCACGCCTTTGCACAATATTACAGAGTCAGACTTGTCAAATATGTTAAACTACATTAGAGACTTTGATTCTGATCCAGAGAAACTATTTGGGTATTTAACGGCATTAATCTAATGAATAAACAACGATACAGCTACTGTTTTTTACGTTATCATCATGATTTGATTGGCGGGGAATTTGCTAATATTGGCGTATTACTGTGGGCTCCAAATAGTAACTTCCTTGGGTTTCGTTGCTCTCAACGTTACGGAAGGTTATCTCAGTTTTTCACAGAGTTTGAACCAGATGATTATCGAGGGCTAGTTTCTCGTCTACAAACTCAATTTGATGGTTTATCTGAAGAATACAAAAATCTTCCAGACTTCCCGGCGTTGCTAGAAGATCCTAAAAGTGCCAAAGAATTAGCGATTAAAATCATCCCTGATGATGATGGGGCAATTCAATGGAGTCGTTCGAAAGGGGGGCTATGCAAGAATCCGAAGTTGGAATTAGACTCCATTTTTGAGACATATATAGCTTCTCATAACAAAGTAGCAATATCGAGCAGGAGAAATGATAAATGCGTTTATGATGCTGTCTATAAGCCAGTATTTGAGCAACAGGTGGTTCGTTCTGTAATAAAACCCTGTTTTGTTAAATCAAGATTAGCTGAACATTTCTTTCAAAATTCTTGGAAAAACGGATCGTTGAATGTTTTTGAAACTTTGTCTTTTGATTATTCTGATAGTGATCGGTTGGAGGGGAAAGCTTACAAATGGGATAGCCAGATTAGGCATTTGGCCAAAGCTGAACAGTCTCCCAATATTCATTTATTGCTAGGATCTCCCCGTGATGAGCACAAAAAAGCTTATGGGAAAGCAAAAGATATTTTAGCAAGCTCTAAAAGTGACACAAGGGTTATTCTTGTAGAAGAAGATGAAGTGGAAGGGTTTGAAAATGATCTTGTCTCCAAGGTAACGAGCCATTTAGAGGCTCATGGAATCTTATAAGAGTTACTTTCTTTAAAAGCTCATGACAATCGACCAAGCAAAGCATAACCTAATCAAAAACGGCTGGCCTGAAGTCCATGTTTGGGAGGGAGGTATTTGCAGTAGGATATATGTTAAAAGCATCAAAGGCTACGACTGTGGCTTCATTCAGTTTCCTGAGAATGGAGGAATCTATTACGACAACCTTACGAGTCATGAAGACTTGATCCGCAGGGCCGCTGAGAACAGATAAAGCATCCTCGCAGCCACACTCCGCCCTTGAACTCCCGCGATGATTAGGCATTGTGGGGGTATGAAATGGTTTGTAATATTTGTATGTGGGTGCCTAGTTGGTGGTGGTGCCATGTTTTATTTTCAGCAACCAAGTAATCCGGCGTCTAATTATTCAGAGAGTAAAGAGTCTGTTGGAGTGGAGCCTGAAAGCGAGGAGATTTCAGGGGGTGTTTTAGAGGAAAATCTAGTTACAGGAGATATAAGTAATATCCCATGGCAGAAGCATATTTCTCAATTATACAACTCACTTTATAATGGTGATCTATATGGAGAAAAAAGAGATAAATCTATTGATGAGGTTTTAGAGTATTTACGGTTGTGTGAGAAAAATGAATCTGCTGGGTTTAGCTTTTGGGATAATGAGGACGAAGCTCGTTTAAAATCTCTATTTCAAGGGTATGAAACTTCTGTGAAATCCTTACCTAACCCTTACATGGATGAGGATGTTTTTTATAGATGGGCGACTAAAGAATTTTGGGAATATTGCACCAAAATAGAGCACTCTGAAACAGGAAATCCTTGGGAAGAAGAAGGGATGGTCGTGTTGACTGGTTTATGGGGTATAGAGCACCCTATCAGCAGCAAAGGGCTGTATCAATTTCTGTGTGAGAATTTTCATACAGCTATTAAGGTTAGGACAGCGCAAGCTGCAAAGCATCCTTTTAGGGTGAGAGATCATATGATTGAGACTGTTTTACAGATGAAAGAGCCTGTAGATAACGAAGATACCCCCTCTATTGAGCTTGATAAAGAGGATTTATTGGCGGTTGAAGAAATGCGCTCATTTTTATCTATAAAACTAGAGATTTTAAATTTTATTATTGAGGGTATATCTAACGAAAAAATTAAAGAAGAAGCTCGTTCTCAGTTTGATAGAGCAGTCATGAAACCTGCGGAGTTACAATTTTTCTACAATTCTTTGAGAGATGGGTATTCTGAAAAATACTTAAACAGCGAGGGTGTAGGGAATGATGATGTTTTTATTCCTTGTAAAGAACGTGACTTGATCTGACATTCCTGATTGAAAAGAGGAAAACCAAAA
>CAZLQY010000096.1:0-4983 GCA_964561965.1 uncultured Verrucomicrobiales bacterium | reverse complement strand
TTTTAGCATCAAATTTACATTTTTGAAATGTCTCCTATTTTGGGGTCAGGCCACTAGAGATGATCTATCCTGCGAGATATTACCCTGAGAGTAGCCAAGGTATGGATAGATCAAAAGTGCGACAAACAATGAATGGTTCAGGTTACATCTTAGCTAGGACAGCCCCTAGTTTTATTCAGGAACTACCAAAGAAGCAGGTGAGGCCTTATCTCTTTCTTCTTGTTCCTCAGGAGCCTTCCATAGTTCTTCCTTCTTAAGAAGAAGGCTCTCTAAAGAAGAATAATCTACTTTATATAAAAATTTCGCTAACTTAGACTCTCGTTGAAATTGTTCTTTTTTCTGACGTAGCGTGTCTTGGAAAAGCTTCTCAGCTTTAGCCACTTCTTCTGGGTTTTCTCCTTCTACTTTTACTCTAGTTTCAGCAAAATTAGTTACAATCTTAAATGATAATAGCTGTTCTCCTTCTGGGTTTTCTACCGAACTAGGAACAAACGATAAAATATATTGAAAACCGGCTTCTGATTCAACAATCACTTCATTTTTATCCTCCTTTTTACGATTATTTTCTGTTAAATAATTTTCTAACGTCACTTGTCCATGAACATCGGAAAAGCTCAAATTAGAAATCGCACGTTCTATAGATTGAATGTTTTCCATATCCACAATATGCCCAGAAGGAATATTTGATACTATCCATTGATTTTCATTGCCTTTCTCTAAATTCCACTGAGAACTTCCCCCCTGCGATAAGCCAATTTTTTTAAGAGATACATTTAAAGACAGAAAATCTTTTTTTAACCAACTCGTCATCGAATCAGGAAAGCTAGATAGCGTATCTTTGAGCGTGTAAATAGCATTCATTTCCGAACCTAACCTAACTCTACGCCCCAAGGGTGCACCTCCTCCACCCATAGCAAGAGTCGAAGAATCTCTTAAAATGTCACCGATATAAATAGATTCTAACATCTTGTTATTTTCGTCCAATAAATCGAATCGTAAAGAAGATACATTTTGAGAATCATCCTCCACTCCAAATCTCTTATGATATTTTTCGCTGGCCTTTATAGGTTGAGCCACTTTAGCTTGGAAGAAAGTGCCGATATACCTCTGTAATTGATCTACTTGAATGGGAAAATCACCTCGATTAGGAGCAACCCATTGCCCCCCTTTTTTCCGGAAGGATAATGATCCTGAATGCGTCTTAATATCCACTCTAGAAACAAGTTCTGAACTAATTCCTCTCAGAAGGTTTTCCCCCTCCACTAGCTCTGTTTCGCTAACACGTTCATATTGCTGAGAGCGTAAACTAATTACTGCCGCCAATAAAGAGCCAGCTATAATCCATAATCCTAATAACACTTTAATAGACATAATTCAACTTACATTATGATTTCATAGAACGGCTTTTACGCACCGCTAAAACAATAACTCCAAGGAGTATAACAAAACAGATAACAGGCACGATTGTCCAAAAAATAACAGACCCAGCCAGTTCCTTTTTTTGACGTTGCAGTCCCTTTTGTAGCTCTCTAACTTCTTTTGCATATTTTACTTGTTCTTGATTTAATTTTTCAAGCTCAGCAGCGGAATCACTACTTAAAGTAAATGCACCATTTTGGACCTTATTTGACTCTAACTCTTTTATTTTAGAAATAGCGATTTGCTGTTGAGCTTGAGCCTGCGCTATTTTCTCTCCCACAGAGCTCTCAAACTTATTCTCCATCTCTTCAATGACTGTAAATGGCCGCCGTGCTGAACTACGGCTTCTAGAACCTATCAAATGCTTTGAACCTAAAGCTTGATCAATAATATTAAGTAATAGACTCGAATTTCCATTCACGGGCTGAACCATCTGAACCCCCATCATATTTGACGCCCTAAAGGCAAAAGGGTCAGCAAAGAAATCGGCATCAGAGAGAAGAGTCACAGAACCTTTCCCAGACGAACTAAGAACTCTATTTGCCTCAGGTTTAGTTTTGCTATTAGATTCTACCTCAGACTCTTCTCTCTCTTCTTTCCACCCATTAGGAAATGCACTTTTAAAATCACCTGATAAACGAGCAGCAAATATATGAGCCTCATTATCTACTTTATTTTGATGCATTCCCATGGCACTACCACGGACATCTCCAGCCTCTATAGAACTAATTGTGCCAGAGTTGGTAGAACCCACCAATATCGGATCAAAAGTTAAAGAGTTTCCTGTTGTTTTAAAACTTCCTGCAAAAGGAAGCACCAAATCATTTAACCCTTGTGTGATAATCTCAGATTTATGCTGAATCGCGTCACTATTTAAACTAAGAAATACTGGTGATGTGATTCCCCCCTGCAATGGTGTTTTATACTTTAAATCAAATACTACTTTCGAGGAATCGAATTCCACTTCCCACGCCTTAAGAAGATTCGGTAAATCTGAGCCTCCAACACCCATCATAGGGTTTCCATCTATAGAGGCGGCATAACAATATGGATCTAAACAAACCATCACATTGCCTCCCTGCATCAAATATTGATCAATTTGATACTCTAGTTTCTTCGAAACATTTTCTGGGTGCAAAATAAGAAGGCTAGTCAGAGAACTATCAATTTCATCAGGATTCATTCCTAACATTGTTACATCATAGTTTTGTTCTAGCATTTGATGAAATATCCATGGGCTACTAGGCCTCTGACCTGGCATTTGAGCTGGCGCCCCTTCTAATGGTAAAGATGTAATTAACCCTAACATAGGCTTATCAACTCTAGAAACCTCAGAGATAGCCCGTGATAGTTCATATTCTAATAGGGTGTCTTGTTGAGCACTGAGAGAAGGGATATTTGCCTTTTGATCCAAACAGCTAACACTTATACCTAAATAAATATTCTCTTCTTGGTTATCTAAGGTTATACGCTGACCAGAAATCCCATCTAACCGAGCAGAATCTTCTTCCTCTGTATCAGGCTGAGGGTCGAGATACTCTACACGAAGACCTCCACGAGCTAGAGATTCATATTTTTTTAGCAAGGCATCTACTTTGCCAAGAAAGAGTTTTTGCTCTCGAGATAGCAAAGGACTTTGCCTCGTCGCATAATACCTCACGATCACAGGTGTCGTAGAATCTAATTCGGACAAAATAGCCTTCGTTCCTTCCGTCAAAGAATGAACTTTATTCTCAGTAAGATCTATCCCTGAGTTACCAGCCACAGTCAACCGGCTAAACCAACTACCAAAACAGACAATAAGAATAAGTGCCACGATTCCAAGAATCGCCGTCAACATAGGATTGATACGTTTCATAATTAATCGAAAATAATAATCGTTATTTTTAAGCTCGTTTAGCCTTCAACACAGCACTTGTGCCTACTAGACATGCGAAGGTCATAGATACAAACCAAAACACATCATGCCATCGTAAATGTCCACGAATCGCTGAACGAAAATGCTCATCCACAGTTGTAGATGCCATAATCTCTCCTGCCCACTCTGGGAGTAAACTATTCATTGATCTCAATACAGGTTCATAACCAGCTAAAGTCATCACCGCACAAAAAAATACAGAAACAACCAAACAAACAACTTGATCATGAGTGAACGACGATACTAAAGAAGTTACAGCTAAAAATACTGCACAGACTAAAAAAGCACCTAGATACCCAGAGAATATTAATAAATTATCTGGGTCTCCTAAATAATTTACTAAGATCCACATTGGAAACGTTAAGATAAGAGCTATAGTCCAAACACTTAAAGCAGCTAAGTATTTCCCCAAAATAATGGTTTGAGTCTGAATCGGCATCGTCCCTATGAGTTCCACAGTCCCATTTCTATACTCATCAGACCACAACCGCATACCAACTGCTGGCACCAGAAACATAAAAAACCAAGGTAGCCAGCGGAAAAATGAATATTCTAAACTAGCATCTCCTACTTCCATAAAATGGCCAAAGCTAAAGGCAAAACCCAATGAAAGAAGTAAAAATACAACAATTAGAGCATACGCAGTTAGTTGACTAAAATAACTAAAAAATTCACGTTTAAAGATCTGAAAAAGACCAGATAATAGTTTCATAATTATTCAAAATTAAATGGTTAAGCCACCTCTGCTGTCGTTACCTTTCGAAACAGCGCATGCAAGGAGTCTTCTCCTGATTTTTGTCTTAACACTTCAGGAGTTCCATCTTCCACAATTTTCCCTTGATCAACAATAACAGCTCTATGACAAGCTGCATCTACCTCCTCTAAAATATGCGTAGAAAATAATATAGATTTTTCTTTCCCTAATAAACGAATTAGCTTTCTAACTTCATGTTTTTGGTTCGGATCTAAACCATCCGTGGGTTCATCTAATATTAACACTTCTGGGTCATGAATCAGAGCTTGCGCTAAGCATGTTCTGTGTTTGTAACCTTTAGAAAGAGTATCAATTCCTTGGTGCAAAACTTTCTGCAGAAAACACACTTCTACAACTTTATCTATAGCCGCTTTTTTTTGCTTTCCTTTTAGAGCTCTAATATCGGCGCAAAATGCGAGAAACCCATAAACTGTCATTTCAGGATAAAGTGGCGCCGATTCAGGTAAATAGCCAATACAACGCTTTACTTCTTCTCGCTCTTTTTTGACAGAATAGCCACAAACCACTATATCTCCTGAGCTAGGTGGAATAAATCCTGTAATCATTCTCATCGTCGTCGATTTCCCCGCTCCATTTGGCCCAAGAAAACCTAAAACTTCTCCTTTTTTTACAGTAAAAGACACTCCATCGACTGCCTTTTTACGTCCGAACTTCTTAGTCAAATTAGTGACTTCAATCATCTTTTAATCTGCTATTTAATTTCCTGCATTTCCCTCTTTCCAGAGATATTCAATGTCAACAGCGACACATACTTTTTCATTTGTTCTTTTAAATTATATTTTTTTTCATTCACAACACACGGCAAGGAATATTGTTCTGGCCTGACCCCAAAAATTAGACAGTTCGTAAATGTAAATTCAACTCTGTATTC
>CAZLQY010000095.1:0-5043 GCA_964561965.1 uncultured Verrucomicrobiales bacterium | reverse complement strand
TTGGTTTTCCTCTTTTCAATCAGGAATGTCAGATCAAGTCACGTTCTTTACAAATAAACTGAAGTGGTCTCGATTGGGTTGCGAGTCGTTCCTTAACTTTGTTGATGATTCTAGCGGATCCCTACTGGAAGCTGATTTATTGGTTTACTCATAAGTCTAATTTCGGGTGTTTGCTCCCGCAAATTCCCTCAAGCCTTCATGGTGATGGGGGTGGAAATGCATAGTCCTTTATAACGGAAGTGCAAAAGAGACAGATGGAGCTATTTGGAGATTTTGGTCGTGCTCTGAGATCTCCACACATTCGGAATATCGAAAGAGTGGTGATTTTCGCCCCGATAATAACGATCTTCGTTCCATTGACCCTTCGGCAAGTTTTGTCAGCCTTTAGGGCTCAGGTGTTATTCTTTTTGCGGATTCATAGATCGATACTCCAATCCATGGAGTCTTCCATTCTTTAGAACTTCGACAATTGAAATGATGTCTATTTTCTCCACATATTATACGACACGAATAGACTCTGCACTGAATTGTATCACCTCATTTGTTGCTGAATCAGCGGCTTAAACTTCCTATAAAAACAAAGTATCTATTTTTTTAACACTCCGTTTTAAGGTGACAAATTGACCTGATGAGGTGGCTATTGCGAAATTGTATCAGAATGAGTTCTGACGTTAGCTTCGCTAGCTTGATTACTATGAATGATGTTCACTTTTGATCCTTCGATGGCGAAGCCAATTTTTGTAGAGGCTAGTAGCTTATTGTGTAATTGAGGAGAGTCTGTGATGATAGAATCAGGGCTAGACCAGACTATATTCAAGCTATGTTTTTCGATTTTGTTATCAACAATGGCGATGACTTCTTTTTCTCCATAAATAATGGAACGAGGGATAACGAGCACGTCATCCAATGTTTTGCCGGTAATACTAGCATTCACAGATTGATTGAATCGTAGAGGTGCTTTACCTGATTTTAAGCCAAAAGGATCATCGATTTCTGCAATGACGAAGAGCTCTCTAGAGGTGCGGTCCAGCTCTCCCTCAGCCCTCACGATCGTAGCATCCCAGCGTTGAGGGTCAGAAGAAAGAGCATTACTCAGAATGATGGGGATAGGTTGGGATTGTAATTGGCTGAGGTCGATGAAGTCTAATTGGCGGCTTGAAAGAGGAAGTCTGATTTGGGCTTTATCAGTACTATAAATTTCTCCCAGGCCAGAATTATTGGAGATCGATTGCCCGGGCCCTACTAAGCGGCTACGGACTCGGCCGTCATATGGAGCTCTTATCTTCGTGCGTTCTAAATTCCGCTTTGCTCTATCAAGATTAGCTTGGGCTGCTTTTACATTGGCCTCCTCCTCTTTGAGCTGGGGAATCCTGAGTACAAGTTCATTCGGTTCAGACTCAAAGCCAATATCTTCCCAATTACGCCGAGCTTGTTCTGCGCGTGCTTGCTCTTGAGCTAAGCTCGCTTTAGATCGCGCTAAATCAGCTTCGGCAGAGATAATCTGGGTGATGAAATCTCCCGACTCTATTGTAAGAAGAATATCTCCTTTTTGAAAGAAATCTCCGGTTTTAAAGTTCTCACCTATACTGGTGATTTTACCTGTCACTTCGGAACTTAGAGGAGTGACGACACTTGTTTGTACAACGCCTTGCGTGAGGATTTCTACTGGATAATTGATCGGTTTGAGAAGGACGACTTCAGTTTCTACCAAACCCTGCCTTGTAGAAGTCGGATCTCGTCTGGAAGGTTTTCTCTCGATGACTTCCAAAACAGCGAAGTGCTTCCAGCCTAAATAGCCGAGGCATAGAATAAGCAAAGCTGGAATGATTCTTATGAGGCGTTGCATAGAAAATAGAGAGGGCGTAAATATACCAATTATTTTAGAATGAGATGAATGTCAGGCATTGATTCGGGTGAGGTGATAATAACAACCTGAAATGGCAACCTTTTTGGCAAAAGGCAAGGGGTGAAGCATATCAGTTTGCACTAGCTACGTAGGAAGATCCATGAATCTTCCTAAAAAGTGTAAATAAGTACAGAGATCGCTCAAATTTTAGAAGGAGATTTTAAGAGTAGGAGAGTCAAGTTACTATTTCAGAGGGGATTCTTTGGAAATCCGTTGATTTTTGAAGGAACCTCAGTAAATCTGTCGCCAACAGCTCATGAAAGAGCAACCAATTTTATATTATGAATGAAGAACAGCGCCGTCTAGCCTCTCCGCTTGGATCCAGAAAATCATGGAAAGAATGGGGCCCTTATCTCAGTGAGCGACAGTGGGGAACAGTCCGAGAAGATTACACCCGCAGTGGCGATGCATGGAATGCGATTAATCATGATATGTCTCGCTTTTACGCCTATCGGTGGGGTGAAGATGGAATTGGTGGGTTTAGTGATCATAATGCACGGATTTGTTTTTCTTTAGCTCTTTGGAATGGCAAAGAAGATATCCTGAAAGAGCGCCTCTATGGATTAAGCAATCCAGAAGGAAATCACGGAGAAGATGTCAAAGAATTATATTACTACTTAGATGCGACACCTACCCACTCATACGGGAAAATGCTCTATAAGTACCCTCAAAGTGAATTTCCCTACTCTAAAATCGTGGCAGAAAATCGCGCTCGTGGGAAAGGAGACCCTGAGTATGAATTAGAAGATACAGGAGTATTTGATGATGATCGCTATTTCGATGTCATAATCGAGCATGCTAAAAACTCGCCATTGGATTGTCATATTCGAATTACTGTCACCAATCGAGGTGATCAAGATTCCGATATTTGGCTAATACCTCAAGCTTGGTTTAGAAATACCTGGTCTTCAGGAAATACGGGTACAGAGGACAAGCCCGTGTTGCAAAAAGTAGACGAGAAAACAACAGTTCTGAATCACCCTGATTTAGATACTTATTTACTAGAGTGCCCAGATGCAGATGAGTTGATTTATTGTGATAATGAAACCAACCGTGATGTCCTGCAAATCGGTGAGAACAAATCAGCTTATACGAAAGATGGATTTCATAGCTATATTTGTGACGGTAACAAAGATGCCGTAAATCCAGAGCATAAAGGCACAAAGGTCGGAGCCGTGCATAAATTAATGATTCCTGCTGGAGAGAGCCATACGATTAAAGTGAGGCTGCACCCTGTGCATTTATCAAAGGAGGTTGATACAGATGCCGTCTTTAGGGAACGTATTAAAGAGGCCGATACATTCTATGATGAAATACAAGAAGGGGTGCCAGAAGGTGAAGCCCGGAATGTGCAACGTCAAGCTCTCGCAGGTCTACTATGGTCAAAGCAATATTATTATTATAACGTAGGCGAGTGGCTCGATGGAGATAGTAAAAACCCGGCGCCACCGGAGGAACGCCAACGAGGGCGTAATCACCACTGGCGTCATTTGATTAATGATGAAATTATATCGATGCCAGACAAATGGGAATACCCATGGTATGCAGCTTGGGATCTAGCGTTTCACTGTGTTCCTCTAGCGCTCGTTGATCCATCATTTGCGAAGCGTCAGTTAACGATTATGCTGAAAGAATGGTACATGCACCCTAATGGTCAGATTCCAGCGTATGAGTGGCAATTAGATGACGTGAACCCACCTGTCCACGCATGGGGAGTACGCCGGGTTTACCAGATGGAGCAACGGAGGAATAAAGGGCGCGGCGACCTTGAATTCTTAGAAGAATGCTTCCATAAACTTCTGATCAACTTCACATGGTGGATTAACCGGAAGGATGAAAACGGGAACAACATCTTTCAAGGGGGATTCTTGGGGCTGGATAATATCGGAGTGTTTGACCGCAGTTCTGAATTACCCACAGGAGGGCACCTTAGCCAAGCGGATGGCACAGCCTGGATGGCATTCTATAGCTTACAGATGATGCAGATCGCTATAGAGCTGGCGTTACATAACCCAGTTTATGAAAAGATAGCTAACAAGTTCTTTGAACATTTCTTAGGCATTGCAGGTGCGATCACAAATATCGGTAATGATGGGCAGGGGCTATGGGATAGTGAAGAAGGATTTTTCTATGATGTCCTGAATACCCCAGATGGTAGAGAAGTTCCTCTTAAAGTACGTTCCATGGTAGGGCTTATACCGCTCTATGCTGTAGAAGTTATTTCTCAAGAAACTCTAGTAAAATTACCAAGATTCCATAAACACGTCTTATGGGTGTTAGAGAATAAGCCGGAATTGGCTAAACTTGTTCCCTCTGTAGAAGTCCCAGGTGAAGGGCGTCGCCGATTACTATCGCTAGTAGGGCCAAATCGTCTTAGGAAAATTTTAACGAGAGTCTTAGATGAAAAAGAATTCCTCTCACCATTTGGAATTCGTGGTTTATCAAAAGCTCATGAGAAAGATCCATATATTTTTGACTCTGATGGTATGAGCCTGTCTGTGAGTTATTTACCTGCAGAATCAGACTCAGATATGTTCGGAGGTAATTCAAACTGGCGTGGTCCTGTATGGTTTCCAGTCAACTATCTACTCTATGAATCACTCCAAAAGTTTCATTACTATTTAGGCGACGACTTCCAGGTAGAATATCCAACAGGTTCCGGAAATACATCGAATTTATGTGATGTATCGAAAGACTTGGCAATTCGTCTCACCAATTTATTTATGCCGGAAGAAAACGGAGATCGCCCAGTGAACGGGCATCAACCACTCTATAATACAGAAGGCTTCAGTGATAAAGTTCTCTTCTACGAGTACTTTGATGGTGATAATGGCCGAGGTATTGGAGCTTCCCATCAAACAGGGTGGACAGGTCTCGTAGCGAAGCTGGTTCAGTCGATACATGCCAGCGTAGAGTAAAGTGCTTCCTCTACTCCAGGGTAAGGTGAAATATGTATCTTAGAGAGAGTATCCCTTACCGTGATTCTGCGAAACCATGAGAAGGCGCTCCCACGCCTTCCTCGTCAGGTCAATCAGGCTTAAAAGAACCATAGAAACGTAAGAAAATATTACTGTTAGCTAACGTGTAAAAAAAGGAACTTGATCTGACAGACGGTTAAAATCAGGCAGTAGCTAGAG
>CAZLQY010000094.1:0-5134 GCA_964561965.1 uncultured Verrucomicrobiales bacterium | reverse complement strand
ACGACAGCCCCAACTACAAACAAGTAGAATGGAACGACAGCTGGGGAGCCCAACCCCCAATCAACCTCAACGCCAATATGCAAGGCTATGATGGCTTAGGCAACCTCTGGATGAACGGGCAATGGCACAACATCCTAGAAGAAGGCCTCATCGACCCAGAGCAATACACAGACGTCAAAATCCGCGACATCAACGACAATGGCACCCTAGCAGTAGAACTCACCAAAACCGATGGAGTTAAAGTGGCTGCTCTTCTCTATGCTGTGGAGGTAAACAGTCTTGATCGTTTTGTAAGAGGTAGCATTGATCTTGATCTCATTGAGGGTGTATTTGGAGGTCTCGATAACTTTGGAATGAAAATTGTTGGTGAAAACACAGAGCAATCCTATGGTCTTTCGTCTCTTTCAGAGGCCTATATTCACGAAGAAAACTTTTTAAATAGTGAGGAAGAAGGGGCTCAATCACTAGAGAATTTAGACGATGATTCGTGGCGACAGGATGTCATTTATTATAAGAAAGATGGTAAGCTCCACTACATGACCACGGTGGATCAAATCGATAAATTCGAGATTAAACTATTTAAGGAAGGAGAAGAGTTCGCTGGTATTTCTTATGAACTCACAGATATACCGGAAGTCTCAAATTTGATTGATGAACTCGATCAAGCCTTCAGTGAAATGCCTTTTGCGAATGGAGGAACCATTCCCTCGCAATATATCGCCGAGGTATTTGATCCTGATTATGGAGATGGGTTTGATAACACCTCATCAGGAACAGACCCCCCAACCACAGAACTTCCAATTCTGGCGGCGAGTTCAGTACTCTTTACAAAATCTCTCAATCCCTTTGACCCCATCGAATGGAGAAATCTAACCACTCGTTGTATGGAAGCTCTTTTTGAAGAGCTGCAAAGAAACATTACGATCGTTTCTGGAAAATTCGGAACAGGTGGAGAAATTGTCATCAAACGCACAACAGCATCCGCCACCGGTTACCTCAAGGGTATTTGGGGTGGTTTAAAGTCAGATTGGGAGGGAGTCGTTGAATTAAAAAACCTCTTACTTCACCCTATAGACACAACTCGTGCGATTTATGAAGGATTTAAGGAGCTTCTCGGACTAAGTTATGAAGAGTGGACATCTTTGGGTCAACATATGTATGATAGCATGATTTCTGCAGGTCAGAATAGTTTGCCTTGGGAATTTAAGGGAGAGAATATCGCAGATGAAATTGCGCTACTCTCCTACTTCCAAGGCTACGGGACAGGCTTCATCGCAGAGCAAGCGCTAATGGTGTATCTAGGAGTAGGTGTTGTGTCAAAAATAGGCACATCCATCAAAGCCATCATCGCTTCCAGTAAAGCCGGGCAGCTAGCCGCCAAACTTGTTTCCAATGGATTAGGTGCAGCCACCAATCTTTCACGTAAAACCAAGGCCGCAGCTCTTCGTTGGTGGTCACGCTACGCTATTAGTAGAGAAGGCCTGTCTGAAATTGTAGCTGATATCAATACTGCTTATAAAAATGTCGGTGAAGAAGGTTATAGTAGCACCTTTAGAAATGCTCTCCGAGGCATAGGCACAGGTCTCGACAAGCTTGACCAGACAAAGGTCAACGTGAAAATCTTGATCGATAAATTAGGAGACCAAGCTCAATTTAAATTACTCGATAGGCCTGACTCATTAGGGCGCCGCCATGTTGGGCAATACCTTCGTCGCCTAGGTCAATGGAGTACAACTCTGCAAAAAGCCGGAGCCCTTAGCGAAGACGCCCTCATAGGCTACGCCCACCTCTATAGGCGCCTGATTAAAGATGATGTGACAGGCTTCGGAGAAACTGTGATTCGAGAACGAACTCTAGATCTCACTAGCTTATTCAACGCACCTCTATTGGCAGATAGAAACTTGGATCTAACGACTCAGCAAATCACAAACGTCAAAGCACTCGCAAAAAGCCTAGAAGACTATAAAGTGAGAGTGGAGGCTGATCCTGATGCTAAGCTTTGGTTTAAGGATGTGGATAAGGTGTATGATACGGGGTATCGTTATAGTAATTTCGATCCACGGTATAATCGAGAAGGTAGTCTAGTCTTAGGTGAACCTTCACTTAGTGTTACCGATAGCCCTGACGGTGGTTGGTATGTAGGTTCGGAGAGCTTTACTTCTTCTGTAGATGCTAAATCAATACTACAACTACCACCCACAAGCTCTGCTCGATATCGCTTGGAATTCGATTTTGATTCAGTAAAGCAAAACACAAGAATTCCAGAAGGGTTTCAACAAGATTCAGATATTTTTGAACCTTTGACTCGTGACTATCCGGAATTCGGATTAGGAGGAGGAAGACAACTTCTTGTGGAAGGTGCTGATATTCCAATCAAAGAAATTTGGGATATATCTGGCGATCATCCTATCAAAATTTACCCATAAAATGAATAAAAGAGCTCTTACATCCGGATTAAATCGGCTTTATGCAGATAGAGTTGAACTCGTAGAAAAATATACTATCATTGTATATTCAAAAGGCAGAGAAGAAGATATTGATGAATTTTTGATCGAGTGTTCTAATTTAGGCTTTTTGAAAATAATCAAATCTATTCAAGATGCTGAAGAGCAAGAGTATTGTATTAAGTTGTTATCACAAATAATTCTGGTGTAGTGAAAAGAAACGTTTTAGCATCAGGGTTTGACAATCTTTACGCAGATAGAGCTTATTATATTTTTAAGGCGGATATCCTCACCTATTCAATGACTGATAAATTATCAGATGTAACTAAGCAATTAGAAGAATGGCAGGCACAAGGTTTCATCAAGATTATAAAACCTATAGATAAATGCGCTGAAGATGAAGCATGCATTAAATTATTAAAGTTCATCCAAAAATAAAATTAACGGGTTACACTCAGATGAATAATTGCAGTAAAGAAATGATTTCTATTTTAAATAGAGTAAATGAAAATAGTAGTGAACGTAATTCAAATGGCTTTGCAAAAGTGAGGTCTTCTCTTTTAGTTGATTTGGTTGCTCGATTTTCTCAAAAATCTGTTGTAGAATCAGTCCATCAGTTAGTCGTTCAAGAGAAGGTTATAATCATTGGAAATAAAATAAATTTGAATGATGAACACTGTTTACTGGTCAAAGACTGGATCTATGGAAACGGGCTTTAATGAGAGTAGACGTTTTAGCATCAGGGTTTGACAATCTTTATGCAGATAGAGCTTATTATATTTTTAAGGCGGATATCCTCACCTATTCAATGACTGATAAATTATCAGATGTAACTAAGCAATTAGAAGAATGGCAGGCACAAGGTTTCATCAAGATTATAAAACCTATAGATAAATGCGCTGAAGATTGAAGTGGTCTCGACTATGGAGCCTGTCATAGAGGGTTTTAGCCGCTCTTTGAATGCAAATGCAATTAACTTGCGTTAGCTTGGTGGTTTAGTAAGAAACGTATATGGTTAATACAATCGATTCTCAGTTCAAAGCGTCAAAGCTGCCGGTTACTGTTTTATCAGGCTTTCTCGGGTCTGGGAAGACGACATTACTCAATCACATTCTCCGTAATCGTGAAGGTAAACGTGTCGCAGTGATTGTGAATGATATGTCTGAGGTGAATATCGATGCTGACCTCGTCCGTAATGGTGATGCCTCGCTTTCACACACGGAAGAAAAAATGGTGGAGATGTCCAATGGATGTATTTGCTGTACTCTACGTGAAGACCTTCTGCTAGAAGTTGGTAAGATGGCTCGAGAGGGTCGATTTGATCACCTTGTCATCGAGTCTACAGGTGTTTCCGAGCCGATGCCCGTTGCAGAAACCTTTACATTCGAGGATGAAAACGGTCAGTCGCTTGGCGATATAGCGAATATTGATACTATGGTGACTGTGGTGGATGCTCCCAATTTCCTACGCGACTACAGCACGACGGAAAAACTCAACGATCGCCAGCAAGCTGTCAATGAAGAGGATGAGCGGACGATCGTCGATTTACTCAAGGATCAAATTGAATTTGCCGACGTCATTTTGGTCAATAAGACGGATCTAGTCTCTGAGAAGGAGATCAAAACCGTCCACGGAATGATTCGCGCTCTGAATCCACAGGTCGTCATTCATGACACGGAGGAATCAAAAGTGCCTTTAAAAGCGATTATCGGGAGTGGACTCTATGATCCTGACCGTGCTTCTGCGCATGCAGGATGGCTGGACTCTTTGGTGGAACACACTCCCGAGACAGAGGAATACGGTATCTCGAATTTCATCTATGAACGCCGGATCCCTTTCCACCCGCAACGGTTTTTTGACTGTTTACAGAAAGAATGGCCTGGTGTGATCCGCTCGAAGGGAGTGTTCTGGCTTGCCACTCGGCTAAAACTCGCAGGATTCTGGTCACAGGCAGGTGCTGTTACCAGTCATCATTGTGCCGGTCATTTCTGGGCTGCGGTGCCAAAAGAACATTGGCCTGAAGACCGAGCTCATATTGAACGTGTCTGGGATGGAAATAATGGCGACTGCCGCCAAGAGATCGTGCTGATCGGCCAAAATATGGATCGTGATGCGCTTACCACCATGCTTGATCAATGCCTTCTGACGGAGGAGGAAATCATGACGAATGAAAGAAAATGGCATAAGACGTTTACTGATCCATTCCCGAAGTGGGAAATGGGCATTTTGCCGTCTTGAATCAATAGTCTCAGTGGATGGATCCGGGAAACGTTCTCTTCTCTTCAGCCTCGGTGATAAACTGATTCGCCAGCCTGAGAATCTTTGAAGAGGATGAAGTTTTTACAGTGTACTCCGGAGTGTATTTGGAAGCGCTGTTAGGTTAATGATCTAATAGCGTTCACCAAAGTAGCGAAACAATGCGTGGAATTTTTCTCTGTGTTGGTGGAGGCTGTGGTTATCAGAAGCTTGCTCTTGAATGGTGCCGGAGGTTTTGTTCCGTTCATAGAGTTCTCAGAGTTCACACAGTTTACTTTGTTGTAGGTGCACAAAAAACACCCAAACGATAGAGATGGTTTGGGTGTTATGATCGTTAGAAGATTCGGTGTGATTGGGGGGCGGGGGAGGTCACTGCCTTTGGCCTGACCCCAAAAATTAGACAGTTCGTAAATGTAAATTCAACTCTGTATTCT
>CAZLQY010000093.1:0-5412 GCA_964561965.1 uncultured Verrucomicrobiales bacterium | reverse complement strand
CAGCACCAACCACAGCACCAACCACAGCACCAACCACAGCACCAACCACAGCACCGACCACAGCACCGACCACAGCACCGACCACAGCTCCAACCACAGCTCCAACCACAGCTCCAACCACAGCTCCAACCACAGCTCCAAACCAAGCTCCAAACATCGCCGCTCTAACTCAAGCACCAACTCAAGCTCAAGTTGCAACTACCCCTCATCACCCAACCAGCTCACCTCACCCCTCAGGACAAAAAACTTGGTTAATAGCCTCAATCTCACTTGGTTTTCTCCTCCTAGTCGGAGGCTTTTTCTTTCTCCTATCTGGAAATAGTAAAAAACGTGCTGATCCAACCAATAGCGTCACATACGCACAAGCCCCTCAGCAAACAACCTCACCCGCACCTGAAGCACCAAGCCCTGCACCTGTAACTCCTGTAGCAACACCCCCCATCACTCAAAAAAACCCACCTAGTGAAGAAAGCTCCAAAACCCCACCAACAAGCGCACAATCAAATACGCCAAAGCCAATCCACGGATCATGGGTATTTCATCGAAATAACATAGAAGGCAACTCAACTAACATTGCAGGACAGGAGAATTTAAAATTTCAAGAACCTCTAGCTTTCGATCAAGACGGCTATGTCCTCTTTGACGGATCTCAATTCACACACCTTTCACATTCCGTAGGCTCTAGCCTCAAAACATCAGAATTCAGTATCGGCATCATTTTAAAAATAGATGAAAAAAGTGACGGAACCCACGCTATTTTTAACTTTATGAGTAACGGCACCAAACCCGAACACCGAGGAGGCTGGTCCCTACTCCTCCACGGCAAATGGTTAAGTCTAAAAGCCTTTGGAGAAGACTCACCACACCAAAAGCCCCCACGCCTTACACTTCACCCAGCTCCCAGAAATCAATGGCTCCATCTAATTTTCACACAAAAGAACGGCACCATATCGCTCTATGTCGACGGGAAACACCATGGAAGCACGGAACTTCACAACAAAACATACTCACACCCTCGGAAAAAGCGTCATCTAACGATCGGCGGAGAAAACGAGGGCTACTACCCCAACTTTCTCGGAAGCATTAAAAGAATTCAACTTTTTGACACACAACTAACTCATGAGGAAATCAACTCCATCATGGAACAATCAAAAACCTCAACCTCCCTTGTAAAAACCTCAACCTCCCTTGTAAAAACCTCAACCTCCCTTGTAAAATAACCATGGAACAATACACTGTCAAACACCTCATTGGCAAAGGAAGAACAGGAGGAGTCTATCAGGCGGAAGACTCCGAAAATGGCCACATGGTAGCCATGCGCCGTTTTTACGACGATAATGGCAACACAGCTGCATATAAAAATGACGTTAATTTCATCGACATCATTCAAAAACGCGCGGAAATAGAACACCCGAACTTGGCCAACATCCTCCATGGAGGAGTGGACGAAGACGGCCCCTTCATCATAACAGAGCTCATAGTAGGAGAAGACCTACATGCCTTCTTAGACGCTCACCACCACATGGAGGGCTGGCAAGGAATACAGTTAGCCAAACAAATCCTCGATGTCTTCACCCTACTTCACAAGAACGCACTCATCCATGGCAGCCTCGGGCCCTCATCAATTATAGCGAGGCCTGATCCTGATACAGGCCTTCACTTCGTTATTCTTGATACCAGTTTAAATGAAATCGTAGCTTCCTTAAACGATGATAAAAACGTCCAACAACGAGGAGCAAACATCGTCATGCAGCCTCCTGAGCTACTCCATCATGAACCCCCGACAAACCAAACAGATCTCTATATGCTTGGTCAGATACTCTACTACATGCTATCAGGAGCTCACCCCTTTGCCGGTTTTTCAAAAAAAGAACTGTTGCTCGCTCTAGAAGACGGCATGCCCCCTTTGTCCAAAAGAAGGCCAGATCTAGATCCTGAATTTAGCACCTGGGTTGACCGTCTAGTTTCTCCTGCAAAAAAAGACAGGCCTGATTCTGCAGAGACCGCTCTCCAAACATTCAACACCTTTTCTTCCCGCCCAGCCTTTGCTCTACCTGAAGAAGCAATTCAAACCTCCACTTCACAAGAAGTAAACGTCCCCACAAACCAATCTCCCATTCGGGCCATTCGAGCACTTCCACCATTAACCACCGAACAAAACAGCCATTCAGACCCTGAACCGGTCACTCAGCACCCTCCTGCACCAAAATCCAGCTCTAGTAAAATCTTACTCATTATTACTATATTCATTCTCATAGGCTGCATCATCTACTACCTATTATTCTGGAAATAAAACACCACTCCAGAGATTTCTGACCTTGCACCATCGGAGAAATGGCGTATCCATAGAAATCATGTCAGTCCATCCTTTTCTCTCTGAAGATTTCCATATCCGCTGGTCTACTCTCACTCCAGAACACATTCAAAAGGATATTAAAAAAGCCTTACTTTTAGCAGAGCAATCTTTAGTTTCTCTTCGTAATCAAGATAAAGAGAATCTCACATATGATAATACATTTGGAGCGCTAGAAGCTGCAGGAAAAGAATTAGAGGCAGGCTGGGGCCGCCTCAATCACTTAGATTCAGTAGCAAACAACGAGGAACAACGATCTGCGCTAAATGCAATGTTACCTGAAGTATCCTCTTTTTACTCCTCCATTCACTTAGACTCCGAAATATGGTCTACGCTGAATCTTTACTCTCAACAGCCAGAAGTAGCAGAGTTATCCCCCACCAAACAACGCTTCATCCAAGAAACCTGTTTAGATTTCCAACACTCAGGAGCCGACCTCGGAGAAGAAGAAAAATCTCAACTCAAACGTATTTCTTCCAAACTTGCCGCACTCACTCAGAAATTTAGCGAAAACGTTCTCGATTCTACAAATGCTTACGAGCTCATCCTAACAGACTCTTCTCGCCTTCAAGGACTACCAGAAACGGCCAAAGAATCCGCACGATTAGACGCATTAGAAAACAAACACGGTAGTGACAAACAACCACAGTGGCGCTTCACACTACAGGCCCCCTCCATGATGCCCGTCATGCAGCACGCCGCAGATGACAGCCTGCGAAAAGAAATCTGGCAAGCCAGCAATACAATCGGATTCTCAGCACCCTTCGACAACACCGAGCTAGTCTGGGAAATACTAACACTCCGTCATGAAAAAGCTCAAATACTAGGGCATCAAAATTTTGCGGATTTCGTACTCCAGCGCCGCATGGCTAAAAATGCGACAACAGCACTAAACTTCATCGAAAATCTCCACCAAAAAATTCAGACACAATATATCACTGAATTTGAAGAACTCAGACTTTACAAACAAAGTAAAACGAACACTTCTCAACAAAAACTCGAACCCTGGGAAACATCCTATTGGGCAGAGCAACGGCGAAAAGAACAATATGATTTTGATGACGAAGAGCTCCGGCCTTATTTCCAGGTCGAAACCGTCATGAACGGCATGTTTCATATTTGCTCAAAACTCTTCGGCATACGTATACAACAACAGCAACACACCTGCGGAAACGACGACGAAAACACCGTCCAAACTTGGCATAAAGACTGTACATTCTACGAGCTTTACGACTCATCAAGTGACGAACACCTCGGATCATTTTATGCAGACTGGCATCCACGATCCAATAAACGTGGTGGAGCTTGGATGAACTCACTAAAAACAGGCACGCCCCCTCAGGAAAACAAACCACGCCAACCTCATTTAGGCCTGATCATTGGTAATATGACAAAACCAGTCGGCGAGCAACCAGCACTACTCACACACAACGAAGTAGAAACAATCTTCCACGAATTCGGGCATTTACTCCACCATCTACTCAGCCAGGTAGAAGTAGAGTCCTTAGCAGGCACCAATGTCCCATGGGACTTCGTTGAATTACCGTCCCAAATTCTAGAGAACTTTTGTTGGGAGCGCTCCAGCCTAGACCTTTTTGCCAAACACTATCAAACAAACGAACCCATCCCCGAAGCCCTCTTCCAAAAAATGCTAGCTGCGCGTAATTATATGAGTGCCTCAGCATTCATGCGCCAACTTGCTTTTGGAAAATTAGACCTCACTCTACATAGTGACTTCCAGCAATACGAAGGCAAAGACCTCGACGAAGTAGACGAGACAATACTCCAAGGCTACAAAGCCCCACTAGCAACAAATAGCCCTAGTATGACACGCCGATTCGGGCATCTCTTTTCCAGCCCCACAGGCTATGCTGCTGGCTACTACTCTTATAAATGGGCAGAAGTTTTAGATGCTGATGGTTTTACGAAATTCCAAAACGCAGGAGTACTAAATCCTGAAGTAGGAGCTTCCTTCCGTCATGAAATACTTTCACGAGGAAATTCCCGGCCAGTGCAAGAAAGCTTCCATGCCTTCATGGGAAGGGAGCCAGACCTACATCCACTACTCTTACGATCTGGATTAACCTAATCAATCCCACAGCAAGGCAAGATAGGTAATATCATCTCTGGAACACCATCAAAAACCCCTCCTAAGATGCCACTGGCTATCCTAGCGTCTTACAATCTCACGCACACTAGATGCCTAGGTAATACCATTTTGCTTGTCAGGGGCTCGTCATTCCTTCAATAGATAGCCTATGATTTTGCGATGTTTATTCGTTTTTGTTTTCTGTCTGTTCTCTTGGGTAGGTTCAGCTCAAGATTTAAGTAAGTCTAAAGTTATCAGCGATAACTTCGCATAAACAAGGTGGTCGAACGGTAACTATCACAGAAATTAAACCGCCTGTGCTAAAGAAGGAAGAACTACCTCAACCTCCTCAGAATGCTTCACCTAGCATTGTACAGGCTAAACTTGAGGGAGTAACCCCTCAGAAAACATTTACGGTAATGGCTACAACATATGATAAGCGTGTAAGCACGCTCACCATTACACCTCATACTGGTGGTGAAGCGCTAGAAGCTTGGTCAAATGTAAATTGGAACTACCTTACATCCGTTTCTAATTTCCAAGGAGAAGAGGAATTATTCTCTATGCTTCTACCCCAGAGTAATGCCTCGCTCAAAGAAATCCGCAAAGCTCGAAGAAAAGATAAATCCATCCAAGTTCCTAAAGTTCCAAGAAACTTACCCAAGTTAAAGACAAAAGGCTCTCATTATACATTGATTCAATCACCTTCTGCGGATCAAGAAGAAGTCTTAGATTTCTTAGAAGCCATACATAATCATTATGCTTCGAAGGAAACTGAGTTAGTCAAAGCTTATAAATTACGTGAGAAGCAAATCGCCAAAGAGAAGAAGGAATTTGCTGAGAACCCACCGAAACCAGAAAATCTCCAAATTATCTTTTGGAATAACGATTCCAATCTCTAAGAATAAAAGCCCAATTATCTGTAAAGAACGTGACTTGATCTGACATTCCTGATTGAAAAGAGGAAAAC
>CAZLQY010000092.1:0-6268 GCA_964561965.1 uncultured Verrucomicrobiales bacterium | reverse complement strand
CTAGCTACTGCCTGATTTTAACCCTCTGTCAGATCAAGTTTCTTCTTTTACAAATCAGGGTTGCTTGCTAGTTCCTCCAGTATTGATCGTGTTCTGTGGCGTGTGATTGTCTCGTATTTATTAGCTAGATGTTCCACGTTGTCATTCCCGGTGAAAATTAAATCCAATGAGAGTAACGGAACTATTTAGTAGCTCCTTAAGAACAATATGGATGGTTGTTTTTATGATAATTAGAATCCTAACTCCTTTGTCGACTGGCGCCAGCTGTAGCGGGTTCCGGTTCTGGAATATTTTGTATTAATGGACTTTGCTACACATATTAGTCACTATTTCGAAAAAGAATTTGGTCCGCTTCTTAATATTTGCGATTTAGATTCCAATAAAACTCAAGAATTGATTGACCGGGAACGTGGAGTGAAAACTGGGTTTAACAGGTTCTCATGTGGGAAAGAGTTTTTCGATTTTCGTCGGTTAGCAGATGATTTGTTATTTGAGCTTTATTCTCGTAAGTTTAAAAGGCTGCCAGAAAGGCGGCCATTTTTCGCTACACTTGGTGATTCTGACGTCGTAGGAGGTTTGTATCGTGATCCGTATAAAATACAGATTCCCGTAGATTTTTTTGAAGAGCATGAGCTGACGTTCATGTGCCCTGACCATTTCCATCTCGTTGGTTTGAGCGAGATAAGGCCAGAACGGATTTTTGGTTATCAGCCACCTCAAGATTATAATGAAGAGAAGTATCCTTACTTTGGGAAGCTTCTAACACTCAGAGAGCTGAAAGACAGTTTTCAGGATCTTAAAATTGACAAATACCTCGAGGCTCAAAAGAACAAAAATTGTTGGTATAGATACATTGAGGTTCAAATCTGGTCCAATCCGGAAGCTCTGAAGTCTCGATTTTCCGATTGGATTGAAGTTCATCCAGAACCATGGTCTGATGGCAAAGTAACTCATCTACAAAACTATAAAATTAAGTAGAATAAAGATGTGGTACCTCATTTCTGAACCGCCCTAGCTTCGAAGATAGAATGTAGGTTTGAACTCGTAGTCCGGCGTGTTCCTGAGTAGGTGTAGGAGGATAGCGTCTTCTTCGAATGTGATGGAATGAGAGACAAAGTGGATGGGCACTTGATTGCTCATTGTAGCACCAGAAGGTTGTTGTAGTGAATTTAAGGGGTTTTCAGGTTAAGGCAAATGTTGTTTGTCATCAGCCCTAACCGATTGCTTGTGATTAACGGTAAGTAGGAGTCTTGTGCTTTGTGAAAATCTTATCACTGAGCATGAGACTAGGTGGGTAATCAGGTAAAGGTGAAGCATCCGGAGCTTTTGGGATGTTTCTGCCTAAGGTCGCATCTTCTGGTTGAGAATTTGCAATGTTTACTGATGTTCCTACACTGACTAGGCGGAAGAACTTGGGAGCTACATTTTCGTGCAAGCGAATGCAACCGTGTGTACATGGATATGGCTTTACCCAGCCTGTGTGGAATCCATAGGCGGACTTAAATTCACACCAATAAGGCATCGGCGTTCCTTTGAAGGACCATCCTGCGGGCTTGGCTGATAGATAAGTCTTTTTGACTTGGTTTCCTTTGGTGGCATAACCATGGGTATTCGCACGGCGTTTGGCTTCTTTGTTGAAAATGCGGAAGTTACCCTTTGGTGTAGGTGTCTTGGCTGTTCCCACAGAAACAGGGGTGACGAGTAGGGGCTTATCTCCTTCGAGAACATAGACCATCTGATTGGAGAGGGATACCTTTACGCGTACGTTACTCGGATTACTAGGTAGTGTAGCAGGGCGATCGTAATCGAAGTAAGATCCACTAGAACTTGGGATGTTACTACATGAAGTTATGAAAACTGCTGCGAGGGCGGAGGTCAGTAGAAGTGCTATTTTTTTCATCATAAGATATGGTCTATGCCAATGGCATACTTCTACAGTGAGATTGGAATATCAAGGGAGAAGTGTTGAGTGTTCTAAGTAGGAGTGAATGGTTGCCTAAGAAGGAGGAGGTGTTTTCTGTGTTTGGGATGATGTTGGAATGATGTTGGAATGATGTTGGGATGGCTTTGTTCTATGCATTCTACAGGGCTTGAGCGTAGGTGTCACAGCGGTTGTGCCAGCCTGCGCGCCAGCGAGATTCTCCACGTGCAGGAGGAGAGTTCTTAATGCGGCGGTCGAGTACCCGCTTCGCTGAGGAAGCAAATTCTATCGCGGCGGCCTGGCCTGCAGAGACGTTACGCATTTCTTGGAGAACTTGTAGTAAGCCCCAGCCTTGGCCCTGATAGCGTTCTGTGGCATTAGTGCCTTCTCCTTTAAAATTAACGTAATCGATGAGGGCATAAGCACCACTTGGAGCTGCTGAGAGTTTTGAGAAATTAGCAGATACTCTGGCCCGGTCTGCTACGGGAGAGGCTGCTAACATGGAGGGGAGGGCTGCTTGGCTACGGGTAATGATGAAGTCTGTCTGGAGGGTGACGCTACGGCTAAGAAAGTCTCTTAGAGAACGAAGGCGAGGGCCGTTGAAGTCACGTTGGAACTCGGCCTGATGATTCCATGGGCAATCTTGAGTTTGCAGAACCCATGCAGGTATATCTGTGCGCCCGGCTGCTTGGGCATAGGAGATGAATTGAGGGAAGGATTCTGTCCAGCGGCCTTGGAATTTTTTTGGATACCAGATAAAGTGGCCAATGCCCATGGATGGGAATTCTTCTCCATGGTTCCAAGCTGTCAGTCCATTAAGTTTACCAGCGGATTCGTTTTGCCAGATTTTTTGACCAATCTTATTTCGTTGCGTTATACTTAATGTGTTTGCAGGGGACGCGGGAAGATGAGCTGGTGTGCTTGATGGCGGTAAGGCGGGGGTGCAGGCGCAGAGGCATAAGCTGAGGAGTGTGAGAATTCGGTACATGACAGGATGATTTCACTGGAATGTAGAGCGAGATTGGTTTTACTCAAGTCAACATGCCTATCTGGATTAAATATTTACTCACATCAGGTTTGATCGTCCTTATCTCTGAAGTTGTAAAACGAAGTGATCGCTTGGGAGCGCTGTTAGCCGCTCTTCCGTTAGTGACGACTTTGGCGATGATCTGGATGTTCTTTGAGAACTCTGGAGAGCAAAGAGTAGAGAAGATCGCCAGCCATGCATGGTATACATTCTGGTACGTCGTTCCTACTCTTCCTATGTTCCTTGTGATGCCTTGGATTCTAAGAAAAGGGATTCACTTTGCCTGGGCTTTAGGAGCGTACTGTGTGGGGACTATGATTTTGTTTGCGGTGTTTGCGGTGATTGTGAAACGCTTTGGGGTCGATTTAGGGCTGTAGTTGAAATGTTGCTTTTAGAGAGAAGGGCTACTCAGGGAGCTGCTTTATTCTTTCGCTAATATGGTGTTTAACCATTGGAGGATTTTCTGACGGTATTCTTGACCATTTTGATAAAGATTTGTGTTGTGAGTCCCTCCTGTAACGGCCCAAAACGTTTTTGGTTGCTTTGCTGCTTCAAATAAATTTTTTCCATGATTGAGGGGGATTGTGGTGTCTGCCGTGCCGTGGATGATGAGGATAGGTGTGCCCTCTAACTCTGCAATGTGTTGGATAGGGGACAGTCGGTCGCTAACGATTTCTTTTCCTATCGTTCCGAGATGGTGTTCTGCTAGGTCTCGGTAGGAGGCGAATGTGGCGTTGGCGATGATCGCCTTCAGCCCGAGAGGTTTCTTTTTAGCCAATGCAGCGATGGATTTTGCTCCACCTAAGCTGTGAGCAAATGAAATGATTTTATCCGGCAGGATGTCTTTGCGCGTTTGTACATAGTCGAAGGCTGCTATCGCATCACTGACTAGGCCCGCTCTATCAAGTTTACCTTGAGATAGGCCAAATCCTCGATAATCATAGGTGAATACTTGGTACCCGGCCTGAGCGAACCAACTACAGAAGCCAAAATGTGTGCCTATAGAGCCAGTATTTCCATGAGAAAATATGACAGTGCCTTTGGTAGGTGCCGTTGTTGGGTGGATGAACCATCCGTGGAGTTTCGTGCCATCCTGGGCGGCAAAGTTAACATTGTCGTAACGGTAGCCATATTGATCTGGGTTTTTGGTTTGTATATCTGTAGGCAGATAGAACAGTTTATCTCCAGCATTCTTGCCAAAGAAGAAATCGCTGACTTTCCCTAAACGGCTGATATCTCCTTGCCCAAAACAAAAAGGAGTGAGCATCGCCGTGATAAGAGCTGCTTTCATAGGAGGGAAGATAGCAAACATTGAGGGTGATTCAACCTAAGCTTATGGAAACTTTATAGGAAGGGTGAAGGAGGTGACTTATGTTGCACTTAGGTTTTTGAAGTTTTATGACTGAGTAATGCCATTGTTGAGAATATTGGCTGTTTTAGTCATCATTACTATGATAATAGTTTGTGATGGAATTTTGGATGTATGGCCTATTGCTCTTTTGTACAAATTCTCTATTGGCACAGCATTCTGTGTACTTGGAGATAGAGCATCATTGGGGGGGGCGTGGATTGAGTTTTGAAACAACGTATGAGGCAGCAGGCGGAGTCAATGTCCAGATGGAGCGTGTTAGTTACCTGATTAGTGAACTTCGTTTGAGAGACAGAGAGGGGCGCTGGATAGAGTTGAAAGATCAAGTCTGGTTTGTTGATGCTAGCTTGGCTGCTGGTGGAGTTGCGAGAGTTGGCTTAGGTGCTGTGCCTGTGGGGGATTATGATAGGATGAGGATGACTGTGGGGCTGAACAAAGCCACTGATAACTCTGATCCGAATTCCTACCCAGCAGAACACGCCCTGAATCCTGTCAAGAACCAGCTCCACTGGAGCTGGAGTGGTGGATATAT
Organism: uncultured Verrucomicrobiales bacterium; assembly: GCA_964561965.1. Lineage (GTDB taxonomy): Bacteria > Verrucomicrobiota > Verrucomicrobiia > Verrucomicrobiales > Akkermansiaceae > Rubritalea. The sequence continues at coordinate 1,419 of CAZLQY010000092.1, read as the reverse complement.
TTATATGGCACTAGAGGGCCTATATTCTATCGATGAAAAAGAGAGTGGTTTTTCTTATCACTTAGCAGGCCAAGCTAATAAAATTGCTTTAGAATTTGAGACGAATCTCTTAGTCGATGGCCCTAAGCAGATGGAATTCGCCTGGGATATTGGCCGGTGCTTTGATGGTAGTAAGGGCAATACATTAGGGGTGATGCCGGATACGACACACTCTGCAGAAGATGATGAATGGGCGCCAAAGATCCGTGATTTGGTGAAATCTGGGTGGGAGCTTAGAGGTATTTCCAATGTTGTGCTGGCAGAAAGCCCAAAGCGTAAGAGTGCATATCAGCCTCACGGCACTCCCTTCCCCATCACAATAAAGCCTTGGATGCCGAGAGCGGCATTGCCCGAAGGCAATTATCCTAGTAAAGAAGGGGTGAGGCTGGGTAAGGAGTTGTTTTTTGATGAGCGCCTCTCTAGCGGGTTAATGTCTTGCGCTAGCTGCCATCACCATGAAGTAGGGTTTACTGATCATGGGAAAACTGTGAGCATGGGGGTGAAGGGGGAATTTGGTACCAGAAATAGTATGCCTTTATTGAATCTTCTCTGGAGTAGTGAATTTTTCTGGGATGGACACGCCCCTTCCTTAAGGGAGCAGGCATTGATGCCGATTACTTCTGAAATTGAGATGAATGAAACGCTCGATCATGTCGTGGCTAAATTATTAAAAGATAAGAGTATGGTGCTGATGTTTCAGAAGGCATTTGGTAGTGCGGAAGTGACGCCGGAGAGAATCGGCCTAGCACTAGAGCAGTTTATGGTCACTCTCATCGCTCAAGAGTCTAAATTTGATTTAGCCATGACAGGAGATAAAGTGGAGCTAACGGATCAAGAGCGCCGTGGCATGGAGTTGTTTTTTACAGAATCAGATCCACGCAGGAACCAACATGGCGCAGATTGCTTTCATTGTCACGGAGGAGGGTTATTTACGAATCAGGCTTATATGGATAATGGTCTGGATGAAGAGTATACGGATTTAGGGCGATTTCTGGTGACTGGTAGGGAAAGGGATAAGGGGCGGTTTAAAGTTCCTAGTCTTAGGAATGTAGCATTAACGTCGCCTTACATGCATGATGGGAGGTTTGGTACTTTAGAAGAAGTCGTGAAGCACTATAATGAAGGTGTACTACGTTCTCCGAATCTGGATCCTAATCTTGCGAAACATCAAGGCCGGGGTTTAGGTTTGAGTGAAGAAGATCAAGCCTGTCTGGTGGCCTTTCTAAAAACCTTAACGGAGTGGCAGTAAATAAACGTGTTTGTTATGGAAGTGATGGGGGATATCTTGCTTTAATTTCACGTCTTGGATCTCCCTGTGTTTTTTTGTTATTATAGTCGAGCCTTAAGAAGCCCTAAGCTGCTTGGCGAGGCGAGAGAAAA
>CAZLQY010000091.1:0-6915 GCA_964561965.1 uncultured Verrucomicrobiales bacterium | reverse complement strand
TCCTCTAGCTACTGCCTGATTTTAACCGTCTGTCAGATCAAGTTCCTTTTTTACAGCTTATAGAGTGGGTTATATTCTCCTGAATTTGTGAATTAGAAGGGGAGTTTTGGCATTCCTCCTCCTCCGCCACCTAAGCCCTTCATGATATCGCCAAAGCCACCACTACCGCCGCCCATTTGCTTGAGCATTTGATTCATTTTGCCTTTTGATTTCATCATCTTACGCATTTCTGAGAATTGTTTGATGAGGCGATTGACCTCGACGATACTGCGGCCTGATCCGGCGGCGATGCGCTTGCGGCGTGAGCCTTTAATAATCTCTGGGCGTTCTCTTTCTTTTGGGGTCATGGAAAGGACGATAGCTTCCATGTGACGCATGCGTTTATCGTCGAAGATGTTATCTGGAAGCTGCTTTTTTAGTTTTTTCATACCAGGAAGCATGCCTAGCAAACCGTCGAGAGGGCCAAGATTTCGAATCATTTTCATTTGATCCAAGAAGTCTGTGAAGTCGAATTTCCCTTCTTGCATTCGCTTCGCTGTTTTCATGGCGTCTTCTTCGTTGATTTTATCCGCAACGTGCTCAACCATGGATACGACATCACCCATATCAAGGATACGGCTGGCCATTCTTTCTGGGAAAAACTCACTGAAATTCTCTAATTTTTCCCCTTCTCCGATGTATTTGATCGGCTTGCCTGTAATAGAGCGCATGGAGAGAGCTGCTCCACCACGTGCATCACCGTCGAGTTTGGTCAAAACTATCCCTGTGAGGCTAACAGCTTGATCAAAGTGTTGGGCTACAGAGACGGCTTGTTGGCCTGTGGCGGCATCGGCTACAAGTAGGGTTTCGCGTGGCTCGATGAAGTTGGATAACTCTGTTAACTCTCCGATCAATTTGTCATCGATTTCCTGACGTCCGGCCGTGTCGAAAATGAGAGCGGTTCCATTTTGTTCTTTGGCCCATTGAAGAGCTTCTTTCGCGACTTTGATGAGGTCTTTCTCAGATGCATCTGGCGTGTAAACGGGGACTCCGATTTGTTTTGCAAGAACGGCTAATTGGTCAATGGCAGCTGGGCGATAAAGGTCACATGCTATTAAGAGTGGCCGCCTGCCTTCTTTTTTCAATTGTAGTGCAAGTTTCGCTGAAGTGGTGGTTTTACCTGCTCCATTTAAGCCAACCATGAGGATGTGGGCTGGGGGATTAAGATCGAGGGGGACGTTATCGCCACCGAGTAATTTGGTGAGTTCGTCTTGGAAAATTTTTACAATCTGTTCTCCTGGTTTTACAGACTTGAGTACTTCAGATCCCATTGCTTTATCTTTAATGTTTGCAATGAGTTCTTTTGCTACGGAGAATTCGACGTCTGCCTCGAGTAGTGCTAGGCGGATTTCTCTCATAGCATCAGCAATATTTTTTTCGCTGATTTTACCCTGGCCTCGGAGTTTACGGAATGTGTTTTCTAGATTGTCTGAAAGTGAGTTAAACATGGTGTATTAATTGTTAGAAAATGAATTAGGAGCCTTGGGTAAGGTTGGTTCTGTGGATGGTATATAGGAGGCTTGGCGGTTGATGATAAATGTCCACCGCATGGGCATTTCGTATTGTTTCTTTTCTTGCAAGCGCCATTGTAAGGAAATTTCGCATGTTGGTACACGAAGGGGTCTGTTGAGCTGAAAGTGGACTTGCTGCGTTGCTTCATCAAAGTGATGGGGGACTCGGCCGAGGCCTGCGATGCGCATGACGATGCTGGTGGAGTCTAGAGAGGCGATGTCACTGAGATCTGCTGTAATATTTGGAAGTCTAGTTTCAATGGTTTCTCCTGGTTTTGGGCTTACTGGATGAGCTGTCTTGTGTGGTGTAACTTTAATTTGTTGGCCTAAGCGGTTTGCTGTGAAGGTAGTAGCATACTCGAAGATGCTATCATGTGTTCCTAGAATAATGTATCGCGGGAGCGCTTCCATAGAGGTTGTATTTAATACTTTTCCTGGAGTCACTGTAAATAGATGGTTATAGCCCAGTTCTTTCGCAATAGGGTACATTTCTTCAGTGTGGAAGCCTCCTGGGTAAGCGTAGGTGCTTATGGGCTGGCTAAACTGGTTCTCAAGAAAAGTCTTAGAACTTCCTAATTCCTTGCGCAAAAAATCGTCATAGATTTCAACGCCCATTCGTTGTTGCTTTTTGACGGAAGAAGGGAAGGGGTGCGAGACGGAGTGACAACCTATACTACAGCCATGGTCCATCATTTCTTGGATCATGGGGGTGGTGAGAGCCCTTCCTCCACCATCAACGTAGTTTTGATAAAGATAAACGGTGAAGGGGTAGCCAAATTCTTTCAGAATGGGAAATGCTTCTGTGTATACAGATTTCCAACCATCATCGATAGTGATGAGAATAGAGCGATCTGAGAGCTTTTTTTCTCCTTTTCTCCAAGCTAAAAAATCTGAGAGAGAGATGACTGGTAGGCCTAAATCTTTGATGGCCTGCATTTGAGCTCGGAATTTCTGTGTGGGGATACACATTTCGGTTGCTTCCTTTGTCGCAGAGAACTCGTGGTACCCCAGTACAGATACTCGAATTCCATCTCCCGCTGGAGGAGCTAGCGCGTTGATTGGTTTACTCTCCGTTATTTCTGTATCAGAGAGTTCCACCTGACCAAGGGCATATTCTGCTATAGAGAACCATGAGATGAGTAGTAATACTGTAGTAAGAGAGAGACGAACCATAGGTGTGTGGAGAAGAATACTCTCTTCAACGGTGATGAAAAGAGGCTATTTTCAGTTTCTTTCAAATTTTTTTAAAAATGTGACATTTGATGCTTGTCTCTCTCAAAGTATGCAGGTATAACGTATTTACATTTGGGGGGATTAGAGAGTCGTAAGCGTAAAAGCTTGCGGCTCTCGACTTTTCTAGGAGTGAGCTTTCGTGACGTAAATTATTGGTGCTTTATCATTGCGAGGATCTGGAATACTGGAGATGCTGGCAGCAGTGAAAACTCAGATTATTTTTTATCTCCTAATATTATCGCACAGCTTATTTGCCAGTGATGTCGCTATTTCTGTGCGTGACATGAATGGTGTTGTAGAACAATGGCAGTCAGAACAGCACGTGTATGTGAAGGGTGAAGTAGGTGTGTCTACAGAATCTTTAAATGATCTTGAAGCGTGGCTAGACTCTAATGGAGGGAACTGGACTGTCGTATTAAGTGAATCCATGGCGGGAGAGCAATATCAGGGGGTAGGTACTCAAAGCTATTCAGGTGTTACCGCTGCAGAGTATACATTATCAAGGGGGCTTGGGAATTTATCTTCCTTTGTAGAGCTTAAAGATCCATCTTCTGGAAGTTCTAATGGCATGATACTTATCATTAGTTTGAAAGAACGTTCTTTTAGTTATTTTGCAGAAGAAGCTTATGAGAGGAAAGCTCTAGGGCACAAGGATTGGCGAGGTAATCTAGATCAACCCGCACGCCGTGCGATGCAGCGTGGGCAATTGGTACAATGTGTACGGAATAGTGTGGAGCATGTGGATGCTCTGTTCCGGCAGCGGGTGGCCGAGGAACTCAATGAACGTAAGGTTACTGAGCAGAAGCAGCTGAATTTACGGAAACAGGTGCGACGAGAGATCGTAGAGCTTAGAGAAGAACTGCAGCTAGCTAAGAAAGAATCGTCTCAATTCCAACATACATTTGGAGCGTTCCAAAATGGAGATATAGGAAAGATTTCAGAGCAGAGCATCATTGAAAAATTATTGAGTATAGAAGGTGCTTTAAACTCCCAGAGAAATGATGAGATCACTCTGGCTGCTGTATCAATACGGAGTACTAAGGGTATACTGCGGCAGGAGAGAGAGAGAATGAAGGATTGGCCAGTGCATAAAGAGAGAGTGCAGAACTTGGTCATAGAAGCAGAGGCGTTTGAATTAGACCCAGCAGCAGCAGATGTAGCAGGAGTTCGTGAAACGCTCTCAACCTTAGCCCTAGGTGTACAGAAGAGTTATCAAGAAGGAAGATCTGAATATCGGACTGAGTTAGAGGAATTTGACCGCAGTTTAGATTACTTGTATCAACTTAATGAAGAGGCCTCGGCTCTGCGAGAGACACAATTAGCGTTATCTAAGGTTCGGCAACAGGCTAAGTTAAAGCGGCAGAAATCCCAGCAAACAGCAGCAGCGGCTGGGGGCGTGGTAACTATCATTGGAGGAGCAGTAGCTGCGGGAGTATCTCGGAGGCGGCGTAAGAAGCCGAAACAGAAGGCGGAAACGTTACTTAAGGAGCGTAAGGCATGGCTTGGAGCTCGGACGGATGAACTATTTGCTCTTCAGGATAGGGCAGAACTTGTCATAGGCTCTTCAGAGGAGCTGGAAAATCGTGGTTATAAAGGATTAACCCTCTCTATTAGTGAGCAAGTGATACGTTCTGTTGATCATGCCTACATCTTAAGCGCTGGAGTAGACCGATTAATCCAAAAAGCTTCTGCATTAATCGAACCTAAGTCTATGAGGCTAAAGCTGTGGAATGGTGTTTCTAGAAGCCGGTTTGATCAAGTAGTTGAAATTCTTCAAGATGAGCCTGTTGTGATGGGGAAGGGCGATCAAGTGGAGCTGGGTAATAAAAACGAAAATGCACTATTAGGCTCAGATGCGAAAGAAGATATCCAAATCAACTTTGTAGAACTAAGGTCTGATTTTCGCTCTTCTTTGGCTCTCGCTCTCGAAGGGCTAGATCGAGTGGAGGGCGCATGGGAAGTGATTGCGGAAACGATGAATGTTCTAGAAGAAAATTGTTTAGAGCTGAATCAACGGCATGATTCTCTCTACCTTTTAGGTGAAGTGGATGATATGTTTCAGATCTTGAGTTTTGACACACGCTGGATGGAGCGAGTATCGCTAGATCTGGCTGAGGCGCATTTGACCGCACAGCATGACCCCGTAAAAGTGATAGAAGAGCAATTACCAGGTCTTGATGAGATGCTTCATGAGATGGGGCTGACTTTACAAGGTGTAGAACGCCTGCGAGAGGAAGGAATGTCATATGTCTTAGCGTTTCAGCGGAAATTGGATTCTGCTGGCCGTGAGAGTGGATGGGTCGATGAAGAGTTGGGAGAGCTTTCCGAAAGCCTAGATCTGTTAGCTCAGCAAGGGGCTAGCACCAGCGTCATTAGGCTTATTGATACATGGTGTCACGACAGCCAAGCATTTACGAAAAGCTGCCAAAGAGGATCTGAAATACTCAGTTTATTAGGAAATGTCCGTGAAGACATTAGAGACACCTTAGAGCCAGAGCTTCGAGCAACTCGTACCAAACTCAGCCGTGTGACAAATGTACCTGAGGACCGTATCTTGAGAGAAGATGGAGGGCCTGAAGGACAGATCAAGCACGCTGTAGAAGGCCTATTACAATTAGAGGAATCCTTGGATGAGGGGCGTGTTGACTTAGCGGATGAAGAACTCTCTCAAGCCATGTCTGAAATAGAAGCAGCCCGTGCTATCATAGCTGATTCTCTAGCAGCCCAGGAAGAATATATACCTAGGTTAGAGCATTATGAGGTATTATTAGAGAGCGCGAAGGAGCAGTTACCAGCTCATTTAGAGATAGATGACTTACTGCGTCAGCGTTATTTTGATAAGGTATTAGGGGAAAGTGTTGTTTGTGCTGCAGACCAAGTGAAGGAGTTTTTAAATAGTATGAAAGAGCTCTCAAAGGCGGTGAGAATAGCCTATAGTCAGGGTGAACTACTGAAGTCTAGATTTCTTCTCGATATTGGAGATGAATCTGCGGCGGCGATTAAGAGTCGCTATGATGTATTAAGTGAAACTAGAGATCGGTTGGGAGAACTAGAGAAGCAAAACCAAACGCAATATTTGAAATTAAATAAGAAGGGCGATGACATGCGCTCAACGATGACAGACCCGAAAGTTTCTTCTGGGACTCAGCGTGTGTTTAGCGAGTTTGAATCCGTCTTAGCTCAGGCCGAACAGGGGATGAAAGAAGAATTTGGCCTAATGAATCCTGATTTGGTGACAGAGCAGCTAGAGCAGTGCTCAGATCTTTTGGAATCTCTGGGAGAAGGGGTTATGCGTGATAGAGATGCCTATGCTAAATTGGAACAATTGAAGGAACTCATTGAGAGGGAAATCACAGATCTAAAACACCTTACCCGTATGGCTGTAAACGATAATATTGTGGATAGTGAGGAAATTGAACGGAGTTCTGGGAGAAGAGATGAAGTTGATAGGGGATATGCTGGCGTGAAGGCAGAAAGTCAAAATCATGCAGATTGGGTCTCATTACGAGAGCGTGCAGATTCTTTATTAGATGAAGTAGGAGAGATTAAATCTACTCTGAAAAAGGAACTCCAATCTGCTAGAGAAGCTCTTAATGCATTAAAGTTAGCAGAAGCCATTTTGAGTAAAGCTATGTACTGGAAGTTTTCCTATGGTATAAAGGCTCATTGTGGTGAAGCCAGTACAGCTCTGCAAGATGCTCATATTTATCTTAGTAAAGGATTATATCATGAGGCCCTTCGTAGGGCGGGTGTAGCGTCTAGTCTCGCTCGTCAGGCACTTTCAGCGGCACAAAGTCAAGAAGCATCGATTCGCAGGAAACGTGCTGCCGCTCGCCGCCGCAGGATCTCTGGTTCCCCTCGTATAGGCTTAGGCAGCCAGAGTTATTCGAGAGGTAGTCACTTTAGCAGCAGCTCAGGTTCTTCTAATAACAGTGGATTTGGGCGCTCAGGTTGGTAAGGAAGCTAGATGGAATTAATCGAAGATCTAATGCGGTGATAGAAAATTACTTGGTTCGAGTCATCGTATGATGGTCAAGGTGAGCTCTTGAGAGAACGACAAGTAAAGTTCAAGAGATAATTTGTAAAGAACGTGACTTGATCTGACATTCCTGATTGAAAAGAGGAAAACCAA
>CAZLQY010000090.1:0-7371 GCA_964561965.1 uncultured Verrucomicrobiales bacterium | reverse complement strand
ACCCGTAACTGCCAAATGATCAGCATGATGAAACTCTTAGGTTAATGCGTATGTGCGTATGCCTAGTTCCTTAGAAGAGTTCGTCGCTATGTTCGAGATTCAATAAAATCTGTTTCTGTTTTAGCCCTCCCCCGTAGCCGACGAGTTTCCCTGATTTACCGATGACCCGGTGGCAGGGTATAAAGATGGAGAGGGGGTTTTTACCATTGGCTAACCCTACTGCCCGGACAGCGTTTGGGTTTCCGATCGCTTCTGCGATGTCGCTGTATGAGCAGGTTGTTCCGTAGGGAATATGTTGCAGTTCTTTCCAGACTGTTTTTTGAAATTCTGTGCCTTTTGGCTGTAAGGGAGTCTCGAAGGATTGTCTGGTTTTTGAGAAATACTCGTCGAGTTCTTTTGCTGCCTGAGTGAGTATTGGGTGATTGGAAGTTTCGGTCCAATCCTCTTCTAATTCATCCTGTTGGTTTACGTGGTCGAGAGCTAATAGGGCCTCATCAGAAGCGCGTAGGCGTATGTTTCCTATAGGGCTGTGATAGAGTTTGTAATACGTGATCATGGGCTCATTAGTTTCTACTGGAAGTGATTCCTTGGAGCGACTACTTAATTATTGCTGATAGAATCAACAAACAGTCTGGTTTGAGTTGTGAGGCTGATGAACGTTGATGCGGAGAACGACCATCTAGTATTAAAGCTGGATTGGTTCTGCGAAATGATCAGGGCTATCAAGCTTTTAAGCGATACACAATTTCCTGATGGAACTCAATATCCTTTGTTGGGAATACCCTTTGATGAGAGAATAACGACATGAGATTGGAGCCTATATCGGACACTCTATTGGTATCCTATCAATATTCTATCAATATCCTATTGAACATGTAATATGAAACCTGGCGGAGCGGACGGGAATCGAACCCGCAACCTCCGGCGTGACAGGCCGGTGCTCTAACCAATTGAGCTACCGCTCCGCTTTGGTTTCATTTACTTGCCATTGCTGGCGGCGAGAAACTAATCAATTCTCTTTTCGGTGCAAGATTTTTTTACGATAAAAGTAGATTTTATTTAGTGAGCTCTGCGATCGCTGACTGGAGTGTTTCTAAGTTGTCTATGGATATGACGTTGATGCTCTTATCAATACGGGACATGAGACCTGCTAAAACCTTACCTGGGCCTAGCTCTATAAATGTTGTGTGGCCTTGTGCTATGAGAGCTTGCATCGAGGCTGTCCAGCGAACAGAGCCTGTCACCTGTTCTTCAAGTGTCTGTCGTATAGCATCTGCAGAATCTACTTGCTGTGCGCGGAAGTTACAGATGACGGGGATCTGTGGTGTTTGTATTTCGAGCTCCTTTAGAGTAAGGGATAGTTTATCCTGTGCTGACTGCATTAGGCGGGAATGATAGGCTCCTGCTACTTTGAGTTTTTTGCCCATGCGGATTCCCCGCTTTTTTGCCAAGGCTACAGCTTGCTCGACGCCTTTTACCTCGCCTGAGAGCACGATTTGTCCAGGTGCATTATAATTGGCTACATCAATATTACAATCAGTAGCGAGTGCGGAAACGGCTTCTTCCTCTCCTCCAATCATGGCAGCCATGGCTCCATTCGTAGCCTCACAAGCTTCTTCCATGAACTGGCCTCGTTGTGCGACGACATTAAGACCATTGAGAAAGCTGAATGTCCCTGCTGCTGCATGTGCCGTAAATTCGCCTAAGGAGAGCCCTGCTGTGGCGACTGGATTGAGAGATGGTATCTCGGATTTTAGAGCTTCCAAGCAGGCTAACCCATGGAGATAAAGGGCTGGTTGGCAGCGTGAAGTTTTAGTTAGCTCCGTATCTGGGCCTTCAAACATAACGTCACTAATGGAAAATCCAAGAGCTTCGTCAGCCTGATTGAATAATTTCTGTGCCTGAGGGTAATGTCTGGCGATATCTAGGCCCATGCCTACTTTTTGGGCACCTTGGCCTGAGAAGAGAATTACTACGTCACTCATATGAGAGCTCTGTAGACTGTAAAACTCTCTAGAGCAAGCACGAGTAAATCATTGTCGTTCTTTGCAAGGAGATAATTTGAGGGGATGGGGTGGGTTATGAGAACTTCTCAGTGATTATTTGTCGGCGGTATTCAAAGATGGATTGTAATTTCTTTTTGACAAAGCACTGATGAATGAGATCTCCGATCCAACCAAATGGCAGGGCGTAGTGGACCAGATCTACCATTTCTATTCCATCAGGGTGATCTTTAAAGTCGTGCTGGTGGTGCCACATTCTATATGGGCCTATGCGTTGGTCATCAACGAACCTGTGTTGTTCTACGACGCTGGTGATTTCCGTGACCCATGTCAGAGTGATCAATGGCAGTACTTTGATTCGATAACTAATAATTTTACCCTGAAAGGTGGTGCCACCACCGTTGTGAATAATTTGGAAGCCTACATCAGGCGGTGTGATTTCGGCTAAGTTTTCAGGTAGGGAAAAGAAATGCCAAGCTTCTTGACGTGAAATAGGGAGGATCTGTGTTTGATGGATTGTGTGAATCATTTTTCAGTATTTCCTGAAATAATAGTAAATAATGTTTTTAAAGTCAATGGCATTAGGCGGGAAGCTTAGCCAATAGTGCTGGAAGTAAAGAGCCAGAGTGCTTTTGAGGGAGTGTGAATAACTTGCGAAAAACTATGTGGGAGAGCATCTCCTTATTGTTTTATTCATTATTTTAATGAATGAGGTGTATTTTTAGAGAGAAGGTGAAATTTAAATTTGGATTGATGGTACTGTGGATAAGTAGTCTATTTTTTAAGCTTTTTTTCAGTTGTATTTTGTTTATTATAAGCTTGTTATGTGTATTTTTTTAGCGCCATCGATATTTAATCACAAGTTATTCACAAACAAAATTGGATTTCATTTTTATGTTAGATGGAAAATTAGTTGTCAAGAAAGGCACCAAAAATGGGGGGTTTAGAGATCACGTTTTGGATTGTGAATAACTTGTGATTAAATTGTTGTGTTACAGAATGGTCACGAAGAGAAAAGATCTTGACTGAAGTGTAAAGTCTTCCCAAGAGGGAGTTTATTGATGTTGGGGGCGGCATGAAAAGGGTCTTTTGAATACGGTGTTTACTACAAAACAGAGTTGAGAGTGAGAGGTAGCGCATTCGATAGAGAGTTCACACTCCATTGTGTTCAGTGTTTTTTAAGCTCCGTAAATTCTTCTGGCAGTGAGAGCTCTCTTGTGGAGAATGATGCTGCTGTCAGGACAGCGCAGCTATGAAAATTATCATTGTAGGAGCGGGGGAGGTAGGTAGGCACTTAGCGATTTCGTTATCGCGGGAAGCACACAGTATTGTTGTGATCGAAAGTAGTGATCAAATGGCAAATGAGCTTGCCGAGCAGCTTGATGCGAATGTGATTCACGGGAGTGGTACGAGTGTAAATACATTATTGGAAGCCGGGATTGGTGAATGTGATTTATTTCTGGCTCTTACTAGTGATAATGAAATCAATGTGATGGCTTGCTCGATGGCCAAGAAACTGGATGCGACGAAGGTGATTGCTCGTGTGCACCCCTCTCTACAGCGTGAGGAATGGTTGTTTGATTATAAAAACCACTTTGGGATTGATCATATATTTAGCTCAGAGAGGCTTAGTGCCATTGAATTAGCAAAGTTTGTGCGGAATCCAGACTCATTGACTGTAGAGGAAGTCGCTCGAGGGAGAATTGAGTTACAACAGGTGAGGGTGCATGAAAAAAGTGATGCTGTTGGTGTCGCCTTGAAGGATCTGAAGGTACCAGAGCGTACACGCGTCGCCGCCATCACTAGGATGGGAGTGCATTTTGTTCCTACCGCAGAAGATGTGCTGGAAGTGGGAGACTTAGTGACGATCTTTGGAGAGCCCCGGCGGCTGAAGAAGCTAGCAGAGCGCATACAGTATACACGTTCTGAGCATAAAGAGACACGAGTTGTTATTTTTGGTGGTGGTGAGTACGGTTTTTCATTGGCTCAAATGTTAGAGAGCTGGGGTTGTAGGGTGAGGATTTTTGAGAAAGACCCTATGATTGCCCAATCTCTAATAGATAGATTGTCAAACACGACTGTGATCAATACGGATGCGACGTTACTTGCTGAGCTAGAGGAGGAGGATGTGGGGGATGCTGACTTCTTTGTAGCCACGACAGAGAGTGATGAAGATAATGTGATGACGTGTCTTCAGGCCCATAATCTTGGGGCAAAAAATTGCCTGACGATTATTCACCGGGCAGACTACGCGCAAGCGATTAGTAGTAGTGGAAGGCACTTTGGTGTTCTTGCTGCTGTGAGCCCTAAAAATGCTACACGGCGAGAGTTGGAACGATTTATTACTTCAGACTGGTTTCATGTGGTGAGGAAATTAGGCCAATTAGAAGTCATTGAAGCGACTGTGAATAAAGCCTCCATTGTCGCCTCTAAAATGGTCGGTGAAGTCGAGTGGCCAGAAGGGTGTGTCCTTGTTGCAAAAATGCGCGGATTTCATGGGGATGTTCCAAAAGCAGATGATGTGTTAGATGCTGGAGATACTGTCTATGCGATGGTGACAGCGAAGGTAAGAAAGGCCTTTCTCAAGCTTTTGAAGTAATAGGAAGTGTTTCCTAAGCTTGCTTTTTTTGTCTAATTCTGACATTTCGATGGCGTGAAAACTGATCATTCCGCAGTTCTATTAATTTCGTGCCAAGACCGCCCGGGGCTGGTGACTCTCGTGACGCAATTTATTCACCACAATCGAGGGAATATTGTTCATTTGGATGAACACGTGGATATGCGGGATAATGTGTTTTTTATGCGCGTGGAGTGGACGATGGATGATTTTTTAATTCCAAGGGATCACATTAAAGATGCGGTGAATCACCTAGCTTTAGGCTCTGAGCTACAGGTAGAGCTGTATTTCTCTGATGAACCGATTCGGTTAGCCTTATTCGTCTCAAAGGATTCTCATTGTCTGTATGACATTTTGGCAAGGTATGAGGCCGGGGAATTAGGCCATGTGGAAATCCCAGTGATTGTGAGTAATCATGATGTTTTAGAGAAAGTGGGGCAGCGATTTGGGATACCATTTAAAGTATTTCCAATTCAACGGGAAAATAAACAGGAACAAGAGAAACGGGAAGTGGAGCTACTTCGAGAACTTCAGGTAGATACTGTAGTGATGGCTCGGTATATGCAGATATTGAGCAATCAATTCATCCAGGAATTCCCCAATAATGTGATTAATATTCATCATTCTTTTCTCCCTGCATTTGCTGGAGCAAAACCGTATCATCAGGCCTATGAACGTGGGGTGAAAATTGTAGGCGCTACCAGCCATTATGCTACGCCGGATCTGGATGAAGGGCCGATTATTGAACAAGATATTATTCATGTCACCCACAAAGACTCTGTCACTGATTTGGTAAGAAAAGGGAAAGACTTGGAGAAAGTGGTATTGGCTAGAGCGATTTGGTGGCATACAAAGCGCAAGGTGTTAGTGAAGAATAATCGCACCGTAGTCTTTCGCTAGAAATGAGGTTTGAGCTAAAGGCCCTCTTCTTTGTTCTACTATTACCTTTGGGCATGGCTAGTTGTACAGGCTTGTCTACGGAGCCACCCTTGGAGCCACATGTAGTCCCTGAGCACGAAGCAGAGGCACCTTATGAGTACCGAATTTACGTGTTTAGCGAGGGCTGGCATACGGGGATTGTTGTCGCTGCTAGAGATGTAAGTGAATTGGAATGGCTCGGATCCTTGGAGTATAGATCACAGGATTATTTGGAATTTGGATGGGGGGATGAGGCCATCTTGAGAAGTGAGGAATTAAGTTTAGCACTCGTCTCATCAGCATTGTGGATTCCTACACCGACGGTGGTACGGGTAGAATGGTTTTCGCAGCAGCCTGAGCAACGCTATGCGAACGAGCAGTTGAGAACATATGATCTTACTCAAGAGCAATTCTCAGAGGTTATGGCAGAAATTCGGAGTTCGATTAAAGATTCCGATCATTTGGGGAGAAAAGAAGCAGAGTACGTCGGCTCTGGTGATGTGGTAAATAGTGCTTATTTTAGGGGGAAGAAGCATTATCTTATTGGACAAAGTTGCAATCGTTGGACGTCGAGCGTGTTACGAAAAGCAGGTTTTAAGACACGAGCTATATTTGCTCCCGCTTTATTTCGTCAACTAGATAGTAGAGAGCACTCGAATCAATAGTGATACGCTGATCGTAGAAAATATTCGTTTTTGATCGCTCAAGGTGTAAAAAAAGAGTGTCCTTGTAAGGCATGAATCCATACATTACTTATGTTCAAAGTTTAGTTTCTGCTAGAGATGAGGCAGAGAGTTATATCGTACAAGGTAATGAGGAAGTGAGGGTTGCTGGGCAGAAGGTGTTATTGTTCTCGCCGCACCCTGATGATGAATGCATTACAGGACTGCTACCTCTGAGGCTACAGCGTGAAGCAGGGTTTCAGGTGATCAATATTCCGATGACGTTTGGCAGTAATAAGGGGGAAAGAGAGCGCCGTTTGAATGAATTGACCCAAGCGTGTTCTTATTTAGGTTGGGTCAATCATGATCAAGAGAGCCTAGAGTCTTTGGCTGTTAATGAGGTAACTTTACTTTTAGAAGAATATCAACCTACGTTGATATTGTATCCCCATAAAGAGGATTGGAACTCTAGGCATGAAGAAGTACATCGTATTCTTGAAGAAGCACTAAGATCTATGCCTGAAAGGTTTGAATGTGTTCTAGTTCAGACAGAATACTGGAGAGCGATGAAATCTCCAAATTTACTTGTGGAAGGTGATGTGAGCCTAGTAGCAGATCTCGTAGCTGCGACTTCTCTACATACAGGAGAGGTAGAAAGGAATCCATACCACCTCTCCTTACCTGCGTGGATGCAAGATAACGTGAGGCGTGGTGCGGAGTTGATCGGGGAGCAGGGAAGTGTTTCACCAAACTATCAGTTTGGTACTAATTATGATGTGAAAAAGTGGAAGCAAGGTAGAGTGTATGATGTATTTGAAAAGGGGAGGTTCCTTCCCCTTGGCGCAAGTGAACTGAATCGCTTATTGGTTTTAATGAATGAATCTCCTCGCAAAAGCTGTGATGACGAAGCAGGCAAAAAGCTTAACGGAGAATGAAACGTCTATTGAGGGAAGTTAGGTACAATCAAAAGTAGAGTAAAATAGGCAGGAGAAAAAATAATATGTAAAAGAAAAAATTTGATCTGACAGACGGCCGAAATCAGGTAGTAGTTAGAGTGGTTGAGTTGCTGTCTGATAGATTGTATTGAGATGGTATCTTTTTTTTACTTCACTAAAGTGTAAAAAAGGAACTTGATCTGACAGACGGTTAAAATCAGGCAGTAGCTAGAGGA
>CAZLQY010000089.1:0-7694 GCA_964561965.1 uncultured Verrucomicrobiales bacterium | reverse complement strand
ACCCGTAACTGCCAAATGATCAGCATGATGAAACTCTTAGGTTAATGCGTATGAGCAATAAGGGACGATAGAGAAAATAGCAGTAGACTTGCTTTTAGGAATGGTTTCAACTTCATAGACGTTACTTTTAATTGGTAATCAGATAGATAGCGTGTTTATTTATTGCGTCAATTTAATTTTTCAGAAAAACGAGCGAGATTCGTGATGACATTGTATGTACACAATGTGTCCAGAGGTGCTTAATCTTAAAAGAGACCGCTGTGCCGTCCATGGCGTTGAGCCTCTTACCGAAAACTCAGTAGGTGGGAACGCCCATTTGCTCTTTGTCTTCCTGAAAAGGCATGACATTGAACGCATTAGGATTGCTCCCTTGTTATATACATCGGACAGGGCGAACGCCATTAATGGTCGAGCACAGAAGTCTGTAAGGAGAGGGTACGATGTGTGTGTGTGTGGAGCAACTTCTTTTCACTAAAAATTAAGGTCTGCTTGTTTTAAAGAAAATGTAAATTTTAGAGACATCGGGTTGCCATAAGAGCGTTTACTCTATAGCACTCTGATTGAAAGTATGACTGAATTATTAATGACTCCTGCCCGTGAGAGTGGCTGCCAAGACATGGAAGCTATGGCTGAGGTGATAGCTGCGGCTGCGAGAATGCAGCGTTCTCCAGTGGAAGACATTTTAGATTCGGGTTCTGTAGGAGATGAAGATTATTTGAAATTGTTAGCCTCTCAACTAGGTTTTGAGTGGCTGGATGAGATTGAGAAACCAGATGATATAATCAGGTTGCGTGAGGTTTGTGGGCCTCAAGTAGCTCTTCCTCACCGGTTACTTCCGGTTGCGATTAAAGGGGAAGAGGATAATGAAGTTCTTATTATCGCTACTTATGATCCTCTGAACCTAATGGCGAAACAGGCTGCTGCTCGGCAGATTCGGATGCCGATTGAGTGGCGGATGACTTCTCGCCGCCGTGTTCATGATGCTTTAAGGGGCTTGTACGGTTTGGGGGCGGATACTTTTGAGCAAATCCTTGAGGGGCGTGATCTGGATTACGACAATCTTGATAATAAAGATGAAGCGAATGTCATTGATGCAGATGACGATGAGGAGGCCAGTGTTGTAAAATTTGTAAACCAAATTATTAGAGAGGCTTTAGATCAACGTGCGACAGATATCCACGTGGAGCCATTGGCGAGTAATTTAAGGATCCGTTATCGAATTGATGGCATGTTGGTGGATGTGACGGTGCCAGATAATATTAAGGCTCTTCAGAGTGCGGTGATTGCTCGTTTAAAGATTATGTCTAGACTAGACATTGCCGAGAAACGTGTGCCACAAGATGGGCGTATTAACCTAGAGTTTGAAGGAGCAACAATCGACGTTCGTGTAGCTACGGTGCCAACGGTCGAGGGAGAGAGTGTTTCGCTGCGTTTGTTGAACCAAGAAAAATTTGACATTGCCCGCTTGGGGATGGAGGAATACGTGCTGAGGAAGATTAAGATGCTTTTGTCGCTGCCGAACGGAATCATCTTAATTACTGGGCCGACAGGTTCTGGTAAATCAACAAGTCTATATACATTTTTAAGTGAATTAAATCGCCCCGAGACTAGGATTGTGACGATTGAAGACCCTGTAGAGAATAAGCTTGAAGGGGTGATGCAGATTGCGGTGAAAAATGAGATAGGGCTTACTTTCGCTACGGGTCTTAGGAGTATTCTCCGAGCAGACCCTAATGTGGTAATGATTGGAGAGATTCGTGATTTGGAGACGGCGGAAATAGCTATTCGTGCTTCTTTAACGGGGCACTTAGTGTTTAGTACTCTTCATACAAATGATTCATTAGGAGGTGTTTCTCGTCTGGTGGATATGGGGGTAGATCCGTTTTTAATCTCTGCTGCAGTTCGTGCCTTTTTGGCTCAGCGCTTGGTGCGCCGACTTTGTACTTATTGCAGAACACCCAGAGAGCTAGGACAAGAGGAAAGGAAAGAGTTGGGCATTCCGGATGGTTTTGAAGGGCAGGCGTATGATGCTTGTGGCTGTGATCGATGCCGAAATACTGGGTATAGCGGGCGTCTGGCTATTTATGAAATTGTGATTTTAACAGAGGCTATGCAGGAAATGGTAGCCCATAATACCCCTAAAAACGAGTTGTTTGTACAGGCTGAGAAGGATGGCTATAAGGTCATGCGTGAATACGGTTGGTGCAAGGTGCTTCAAGGGGAGACAACGATAGAAGAGGTGATTTCCGTAACGACTTCTGATTTAGGAGGAATGGATTAACTTCAGTAAATTATGGCATTATTTTTATATAAAGCTTTAGCGGTAAATGGTTCTGTTACTTCGGGGGAACTTACCGCGCAAGACCGCTCTGATGCAATTAGAGTGTTGGATAAGAGGGGGTTACAGCCTGTTTCTTTGAAGGAAAAATCAGGTGCTGAGTCGCGAGATTTAAAGAAAAAGGGAACTCGGAAACAAGCTGTAGCGAAAGATAAGGTTGAGAGCCCGACGAAGCCTGTATTAGGGAAAGGTGGCTTAAAGCTGAAGCGCCAGGAGGTGATTTTATTTACGGAGGAACTCAGTGAGATGTTAGGGGCTGGTCTTCAGTTGGAGCCTGCCCTTCGTTCAATGGAGGGAAGGCAGGAATTGGGTAGCTTAAAGGAAGTTTCACAAAATATCCGTCAGCTAGTAAGAGATGGCAGTCCCTTTTCTGCGGCCCTACAAAAGGTAAGCTCTAGTTTTGATCAACTCTACTGCAGCCTTGCTGCTGCAGGGGAGGCTAGTGGTGCGTTGGACACGATTCTAAAGCGTCAAACACAGTATTTGAAAACTGTGGCGGAACTGCGTTCTAAAATTATTTTAGCGATGATTTACCCCGCTTTTTTGGTCGCTACAGGGATATTGGTGGCTGTAGTGGTCGTGGCAGTATTAGTCCCGCAATTAACTTCTTTGATGAAGAGTACATCTGGAGGGGAATTGGAAGGTGGCTTGGCATTTATTGTCGCTACTTCGGCTTTCTTTAAGGAATGGTGGTTAGTCATGCTATTGTTAATCACGGCGGCAGCTCTTTTGTTTAAAGTTTGGAAAGGAGATGAACGGAACCGGCCAGCTTGGGATAAAATGAAATTAGATATCCCTCTTTATGGCGAGGTGTTATCGAGTCGCTTTTATGTGCAACTATTGGAAACAATGGCAAACTTAGTCGGGAATGGCATGCCGTTATTGAGATCGTTGGAACTCTGCCGCGATGCTACAATCAATGAATACTTTAGGAGCAGTATGAATGAAGTGATTGACCTTGTGGGTGATGGGCGCTCCTTGTCGCGTTCTATGGTTCGCGTAGGGGTTTTTCCCTCGTTACTTGTGGACATGGTCGCGGTGGGTGAGCAAACGGGCCAAATTGACACAGCCTTGAGAAGGGCGGCAGATCGTTACGACAAGGAATTGAATAAGAGTTTACAGGCGATCATGGCTCTCATTATGCCAGTGATTTTGATTTTTATGTCCGTTGTTGTTGGAGGAATGGTCTTTATTATGATCAACGCTATTTTGGATTCAATTTCAGGATTGGGTGGTTAAGCTTCTTTGTTCCGCGAGGTTACCATTCTTCTGTAATACGTTTTAATTCAGGCTCTGGGGAGGTATGTAATAATGTTTGGATACTATAGCTTTGGCCTGGGAGTATAAGATTAGGGTTGATGCAGCTGAGTGGTTCTAGAACAAAACGCCGAGAACTCATCCTAGGGTGAGGTATTGTAAGGTCTTTAGTTTGGACGGAGCATTGGCCAAAATAGAGAATATCTAGGTCGATGACCCTAGGTAAATGTTCAGGTCCTTTGCTCTTTCTGCCCATTGCGGTTTCAATTTCTTGAGTGAGTTGGAGTAGTTGCTCTGGTGAGGCTGGGTAGTTGAATTCTAGGACGGTGTTATAGAAGTCTGGTGAATCTGGTGGGCAGTGAATAGGGGGAGTACTGAAGACTGGAGCGGAGAGAATGATGCTTTTGCTGGGTAGTTTAGCCAGGAGTTTTTTTCTAGCCAGTTGGAGATTGAGGAGTTTGTTCCCCAAGTTGCTACCCATTGCTATTCCTACGGTATTCATACTTGGAAAAGATAGTAGAGGTTGTTTAGGTAGGCAAGAATTTGCCTGGTAGAAAAATCAATTTTACAGAGGGTCTATTGGTGTTGTAGGTTGAGCCTATGACGAGGTTTTTTATTGTTCTGTTATGTTTGACCTTTTCTCTCCAGGGGGGAGAACCGTATTTGAAAAAGGCTTCTAGGTCTCTCAGTGAGCTGCAGTATTCTCCAGAAGACCGCTTAAATGGAGAGAGAATCCGGAAGGTCTCAGCTTCTACGCGGTTACCTAGCCAGGTGTTGACTGTTTTAAAGGGGTTAGCGCGTGTTGATTATCCCGTAGATCTGGAACAGCAGTATCTGGCTTTATTAGATTACCGGAGACAATATTTATTGACGCAGATGATACACCTTCTAACGCCTCCTAATCGTATGCCGAAGGAGGTGTTTGTGAGAATTCTGGAAGAGTCTGAAAATAAACCTGCCCTTGTGAGTCTTATTGATAGGAGGAAAGGGTATTTGAATAGAATGGAATTTATTTTTGCAGAATGTGATGCGTATATTTTGTTATTAGAAGCAAGAGTAGAGCCCTTGGACAGTCATTTTGGGCAGCAATATAGAGCATACGCTCATTCTGTGATTCGCTAAGGGTTGGATGAAGTAGAGCTATGCTCGTCATTGCCCGATGAGTAAAAAGGTGTCTAACTTATGAGACTACTCTTTGCCAAAAATTGTATTGGAGTGCCTTATGGCTATTTTAAATCCAAAACGTCTTGCATGTCGTAGAGTCCTGCAGGTTTGCTTTTTAGCCATACTGCAGCGCGTACAGCACCCGTAGAGAAGGTCATTCGGCTAGAGGCCTTATGGGTGAGCTCCACGCGTTCTCCATCTGCCGCGAATAGGACAGTGTGATCTCCCACTGTATCGCCACCACGAAGAGTGTGCATGCCTATTTCTTTGGACGGGCGAGGGCCAATGTTCCCTTCTCGTCCATGGGTGACATCGTCTTTGTAATTGGTGTTTGTTTCCTCATTGAGGATTTCTAATAGGCGACGAGCTGTTCCTGAGGGGGAATCGATCTTGTGGCGGTGATGCATTTCGGTCACTTCGATATCAAAGGTGTCGTTATTGAGAATCTGAGCAGCTTTACTCGTGAGCCAAAAAAGGGTGTTAACACCAACAGAGTAGTTTGCGGCGAAGACGATAGGGATTGTTTTCGCGGCTTCGGTGATGATGCGGCGTTCTTCTTCCGTGTGCCCAGTTGTGCCGATGACGAGAGGGGTGTTCGATCGTAATGCGGCATCGATGACGCTAGGGGTAAAGTTATGAACAGTAAAGTCGATGGCAACATCGATTCCTTCAAAGGCTTCTTGAAGGTTTTCGTCTTTGTCGTGAGTGCGGGAGCATTCGGCATCTGTTGCGAGTGTTGCTGCGTCAACGAGAGCTTGGCCCATGCGTCCAGCACGGCCTGTGATGAGAAGTTTGATCATGAGATGATAATGTGAGGTTAGAGCAATGCGTAGTCCTTGAGTACTTGAGCCAGTTTTACTTGATTGTCTTGGTGGAGTTCCACGAGAGGGAGGCGGATTTCAGACTGGCAGAGCCCCAGTTGTGCAGCTGCGGCTTTGATGGGTACTGGATTAGTGTCTAGTCCCATGACTGCTGTGAATAGGGCTTCGTATTTGTCGTGGATGGATTGTGCCTCGGTTCTATTTCCTTCCTGCATAGCAGAGACGAGATGAACCATGACCTTCGGTATGATGTTACTGGAAACGGAAACGAGACCGCAAGCGCCCCGTTTCATAAATTCGATGGTGAGAGGGTCGTCCCCAGAAAGGATGCTGAAGCCTTCAGGGAGGGCTTCACGCAACTGATCCACTCGGTTTGGGTCTCCACCTGCTTCTTTGATGGAAACAATATTTTGGCACTCAGCCGCTAATCTCGAAGCTGTCTCTGGAGCTATGGCGACGACTGAGCGGCCTGGCACGCTGTAAAGCATAATAGGGAGATTTGTGCTGTGTGCTATGGCGCGGAAATGCTGGAAAAGCCCTTCTTGTGAGGGTTTGTTGTAGTAAGGTGTTACTTGGAGGGTGCCGTCAATCCCAAGCTTCTCGGCTTCTTCCGTAAGGTGGATCGCCTCTGAAGTAGAATTCGCGCCCGTACCAGCAATGACTTCAATTCGGTTGGCGGCTGCATCTACAGCCATGCGTATGACTTCGAGATGTTCGTCCGGATCTAACGTCGGAGACTCTCCTGTTGTGCCAACAGGGACAATGCCGTTTACGCCAGCCTCGACTTGTTGTTCAATTAATGAGCGGAAAGCTGTTTCGTCAATATGGCCATTGTGAAATGGAGTAATGAGTGCGGTGTAAGTTCCCCTAAACATGGGCGTAGTGATAAGGCGAGGGGGGAGTCTAGTCAACGCCGATCTGATGTAGTTGGTGTGGAAATTCCAGAGTGAACAGAGTGGAAAATGATGGATTTAAGAAAAAAACGATAAAATCTACCGGCTTAGGCTTGATTCTCTTCTTTACTCATGTTTAATCGCCCCTCCCTCAAAAGAGGGAAAACATTTTTAAAGAAAGGATGAAGCGATGGATGAATCGAACATAGTGCCGTTTGAGCAACCAGAGCCGAAGCCTAGATTCCAAGGAACACCGATGAAAAGCGATTTAGTAGATGAAGCAGCTAAGACAGTAAAGGATCCACAGATCCTTATTAACGTGGTATCTCAGCGCGTTCGTCAGTTAAATGAGGGGAGTTCGCCTTTGGTGAATGTTCTACCAAGTATGGGAGCTGCCGACGTCGCTCTCATGGAAATTATTGAAGGTAAAGTTAAAGTGACTTCTGCTCCTCTCTAAATCATCATTAGATGAGAGTTAGTTAGAGCGGTCCATCAAGTTATGAGCGGAATAATAGCCAATAACAAGAAGGCCCGACATGACTTTCACATCGTTGAAAAATACGAGGCCGGCGTAGAGTTAAAAGGGACAGAAGTAAAGTCTGTACGCGCTGGTAAGGTCAATATTGGTGATGCCTTCGCCCGGGTAGATCGTGGCCAACTTTTTTTGTATGGTTGTGATATTCAACCTTGGGAAACGGCTGGGTCTTATTTTCAGCATGAGGCGAAGAGACCTAGGCGACTATTGATGCATAAAAACGAGATTTTAAAACTCGAGCAGATGACAAATATAAAGGGATGTACCTTAATTTGTCTGCGGATGTATTGGAAGGGGCGTAGAGTAAAGATAGAAGTTGGAGTCGCTAAAGGTAAGACGCACGGTGACCAGCGCCACGACCTGAAAAAACGAGTAGAGCTTCGCGAAGCTCAGCGTGAGATGGCTCGGTTCAACCGTCGTTAGGCGGATGGATGAAAGTGTGGTGCATTTATGGTAGCAGAGGCTACGAGATCCGTGTGAAGAGGGCTTCGATGTTGTGGAGTGATAGAGCGAGAAACAAAAAGGACCTCTGGTATCAAGTTGGCTAGATACTCCAGAAGTCCTTAGTGAATATTTGGTTTTTTTTTTGGTTTGTGGGTTTGTGGGTTTTTTTTGGGTTTTTTTTGGGTTTTTTTTGGGTTTTTTTTGGGTTTGTGGGGGTTTGTGGGGGTTTGTGGGGGTTTGTG
>CAZLQY010000088.1:0-8575 GCA_964561965.1 uncultured Verrucomicrobiales bacterium | reverse complement strand
AAACTCATTTTCTCTCGCCTCGCCAAGCAGCTTAGGGCTTCTTAAGGCTCGACTAACTAGGGGGTGGTATCTAATAATCGGTAAGACTCAGAAATAGAGTTTATAGAAATCTCATTGAGATTGTCTAACATAGCCTTTGTTGTGTTATTAAATTCTAAAGACTCTAGATCCTTACAAGCATTAAATAACGTTGTCATGCCCAGCATGCCAGATGAACCCTTGAGTTGGTGAAGAGGGCGGTATAGAGCCTCGGAATCTTGCTGTTCTATGGCTAGGTGCATAGATTGTATTAACTCTTTCGTGTTGTTTGAAAAGTCAGCAATGATTGGTTGGAATGATGAAGGGCTATCCCCTACTAAAGACGAGAATTGATGAGTGTCGATGAAAGGATTCATGATTTAATGAATTCATATAATATGGAATAGAGAATATGATGGAAAGATAAAATTAGAGGAAGGTTTTCCTTCCGTTGAAACTTGTTTTCGAGTAGAGATGATACTCTTATGAAAGGGATTGTTTTTACAGAGTTACTTGCAATGGTAGAGCAGGCACATGGGTTTGATATGGTTGATACGATTATTGAAAACAGTGATTTACCCTCAGGTGGAGTGTATACTGCAGTGGGTACTTATAGTCATACTGAGGCTGTTGCACTAGTCGTTGCCTTAAGTGAAGAGACTGGGGTTCCTATACCGGATCTCCTGAAGGCATTTGGTTATTATTTGTTTCAATCCTTGGCGAAAAGTTATCCCGCTTTTGTGGAAAGGTCTAGTGACCCTCTAGGGTTTCTAGAGCAAGTGGAGAGTTATATCCACGTGGAGGTTCGTAAACTCTACCCTGATGCTGAATTACCAGAATTTGAGTGCTCACGGCCGAACTCTCCAGATGAGTTGCATATGATTTATAAATCAGGCAGGCATCTGGAAGATTTATGTGAAGGCTTAATTAAGGGTAGTTTAGACCATTTTAAAGCAAAGGCGGATATTCAACGCTCTAAGTTAGAAGACGGGAGAGAGCTCTTTGTTATTTCTGTATAATGAATGAGAATAAGTGGTTGCGCAGGATTGAGCGGGAGCGTTTAGCTCGCAGGCAGGCAGAGGCCTTATTGGAGGAGAAAAGTTCGCAACTTTTTGAAGCGAATCAGAGGTTGGAAGCTCAGGTAGAGCTGGAGAGTACCAAGTCTTTTCGGCAGGAAAGAAAGTTTAAAACTTTGTTTGATTCTTCAGTTGATGGAATCATTCTTAGTAATGAGCGCGGGGAAATTCTAGAGGTAAACGAAGCTTTTTGCGATTTAATTGGCACAAATGCTAATGGTCTGATTGGTCGTTCATTAAGGAGATTTTTACCATTGACCAAAGAGATTAATGATGTTGTTAGGAAGTCAATGGAGGATCTGAGCAGTACAGGTGTTAGTCGATTTGAGTGTGCTCTTAGAACTTCGAGTAGTAAGGAAATCCCTTGTGAGGTTTCTGCAAAACGGTTTCTGGTGGATGATGAAGTGGTCGTTCAAGGAATTGTACGTGATATAACGGAGAGAAAAAATGCTGCTCTTGGCTTAGAGCGTGCCACACAAGCTGCGATCGATGCGAATGAGGCAAAATCATTGTTTTTAGCAACGATGAGCCATGAAATTAGAACACCTCTGAATGGAATTATAGGATTTACAGATTTAATGTTACAAGAAAATCTAACAGAAGAGCATCAAGGCTATCTCGATCTGATTAAGAAAAGTGGAGGGATGTTGCTAAGTATTATTAACGATATTCTTGATTTCTCTAAAATCGAGAACCGTCAAATTGAGCTTGAAGGGATAGATTTTGACTTACAGGAGTGTGTGGAAGGAGCCCTAGATATCCATAGTCAAACTGCGGCGTTAAAAGATGTCGATCTTTTGTATGAGATTGGAGAGGACGTAGATTTAGGCATGCATGGAGATATGGGCAGGCTTCAACAGATCCTCTTAAACCTAGTTTCTAATGCGCTTAAGTTTACGGAAGAGGGGTCTGTCATTATTTTTGTCCGAAAAATTTGCGGAGATATGTTGGAAATTGAAGTTAGGGATACCGGCATTGGATTCGATGAGTGTTTGAAAGAAAAACTCTTTAGTCCTTTTCAACAGGAAGACGCTTCGACAACCAGGAAGTACGGAGGGACAGGCTTGGGCTTAGCGATTTGTAAAGAATTAATAGGAGCTATGGGAGGAGAAATCACGGCTAAATCTGAGATAGGGAAAGGCTCTTCTTTCATTATCCGATTACCCCATGAACCGTCAAAATTAGAAATTAGACGTATTGAAGAAGAGGAAAACCTTGAGTGGCTAAAAGGAAAGAAAGCACTTGTGGTGGATGATCATGAAGTGAATTTAACATTTATGAAAGTTCAACTTTCAAAATGGAAGATGGATGTTTCTTGTGCTCTTACTGGGCATGAGGCACTAAAAATTCTGGAAAAAGAGAAAGAACCTTATGCGGTTATCTTTCTTGATATGCTCATGCCTGATATGGATGGGTTTGAATTAGCGGAAAGTATGAATGATGTGTTTGGGGAGAACCGTCCTCCTATGATGTTGGTGACTTCAGCTAGAGTGGGTGATGAGAAGAAAAAAGCATTATCTCTGGGTTTCAATTCCGTGGTGTATAAACCAGTGCACCAGAAAGAGCTGTTTAGAGAAATACGCCGAATTATGGTGGAATCAGGAGAACAAACAGAGAGAAGAAAGACGAGGCCCAGCCTTAAACGTGAATTACATTACGCTCTATTAGTTGAAGATAACCCTATTAATGCAAAGCTAGCGAAGATCATGATCGAACGATTAGGCTTATCCGTGCATATTGCTCATAATGGGGAGGAGGCAATAGAGGCGATGAGATTGAAATCAATTTACGAAGTTGTATTCATGGATATGCAGATGCCTATCATGGATGGGTTAGAAGCAAGCTCTAGAATTCGAAAAGGTGATGTGGGGGCCGTTTATCAGAGTATACCAATCGTTGCGTTAACAGCGAATGCACAGCCTGAAGATGAAAGAAAGTGTGAAGAAGCTGGAATGACACACTACTTATCGAAGCCTATCGACCTTCAGAAACTAAAGAGCATCCTGAGAGACCTAGGTTTCCATAGTGATCATTTGAATCTTTAGGCCAGATATTGTATCTCGGTGGCTTCAAAAGGAATGAATGAGCTTATTTTGGAATCAAATTTAGAAAAATTGTAAAATCAGGAGATATTAACTAACCTTGACCATTGCCAAGGGGTATCTAAGATGATAGTTTACTGATCTCCTTTTAAAAATGCGCTTAATTCTCATCATGTTACTACTATGCTCGCCCATATCTTTATGGGGGACTACGCATAGGGTGAAGAAGGGAGATACTCTCTGGAGTATTGCTACGAATCATAAAACGACAGTGAGCAAATTAAAGGTAGCCAATGGTATGACCTCCGATCATATCCGGTTGGGGCAATTGCTTAAGCTGCCATCGAGTTCTGTGACCTCGACTTATATTAAACCGCAGAGTCACAGAGTGAAGGCTGGTGAGCATTTGAGTTCTATTGCTAGACGCTACGGTACAAGCGTCCCTTCAATTTTAAGAATCAATAATATTAGTGACCCTAATAAAATTCAGGTAGGGCAAACCTTGAAAATTTCAAACTCCGTCAGTAGGTCATCTAAAGGCTCTAGCTCGATCCGAAGAGGATCTATTTCTTCGCTAAAACCTGTGTCTAGGAGTGTGTCTTCTAGTAAAATAAAGAGCTATAGTTCATCTAAAAAGTATACGATTGTAATTGATCCTGGTCATGGAGGAAAAGACACCGGCGCAGTGAAGTATGGGCTAAGGGAAAGTGATCTTAACCTCACCGTCTCCCTTAAGGTCGCTGCAAAGTTGAAAGCTCTGGGCTACAGAGTTGTTATGACGAGAACCTCGGATCGGTATTTGTCATTAAGTTCTCGGGCTTATATCGCCAATAAATATCCAAATTCCTTATTTGTTAGCATCCATTTTAACAGCGCTACAGATAGAACGGCCAAGGGTATCGAAACATTCTATTGTTCGAGTAAAGGGAAACGACTAGCTGATTTAGTTCAATACGGGATTAAGAGGCGGATAGGCTCTACGAAAGACCGAAAGGTAAAATATAGAAGATTTTCAGTGTTAAGGAACACGAATAACCCGGCCATTTTAACAGAGTGTGGATTTATGAGTAATTACACCGAAAATAGGCGTATGCGCTCTACTTGGTGGAAAGACCAATGTGCGGATGGGATAGTAGAAGCTATCCGAAGATACTAAAACACGAAAATAAAGCCTACCAATGGAGAGTAATTGGAGGGTTAATGATCTTCACTTGCCCAGGACCATCATCTTCAGATTCTTCAATAGAGGTCACAACGTCATTTTCGAAATCAATAACGATCTTCGAAGTTACTTCAATTGTGGAATGGGAGAATTGTTTGAAAACTATCCCAGTGCGAAAATCACGAACAAAGTTGTAATTCTTCTCTTCCTCGTATTGGAGGTATTCCCAGCTACCAGTCCTGCCGTCTTTAGTAATCTTACTTGTTTTCTTCGTCGGCTCACCCAAGGATTGGTTCACTTCTTCGATCGTCATTCCAATGGCGACAGTTTCGTTTGAAATAAGTTCTTTGACGATCATATAACGATCATAGAGGGCCTTTAAATCGTCGATGAAATCGACATCTTTTGATAAGAGATTACGAGGGTTTACCCACCCAGATACCGTGCCGTGTGTTGCTTGGCCTTTCACGCGATATACTTTATCAGTTATCTCGATGAGCTCCACTTTGGTCCCAGCCTTATAGATACCGAGCTGGCGCCCACCTGTTTTTGAAGAGTAGACTTTGGCGGTTGTCCCAACGAGAAAGTTAATTTGTTTCCCTAAACTTTCCTTAATATATAGGATGTTTGGGTCGTTATTCAGAAGAGAACGCCGTTCTGCCTGAGTGCTTAATGACAAAGCGATTGTACAAATGCACGCTAAACAAATTTTCATAAAACTGACTATAAGCTATATTTACTTCTTTACCAGATTAAATTTAGGATGGGTCGTCGTCAAAAATTATGATATTGTGTTATCATATTATAAATAGTATTTCACTGATGCTGTTTGTAAGTTGTTGCTAACCCTTTTTAATGAAATAATGCTTTTATGATACGTCTTGCCCTTGTTCTATGTTTATCCCTGTCACCTCTTTTTGCTGATTGGAAGCATCTCGATATCGTTCACAGTGCTCAATGGCAGATCGATAAAACTGTTTTTTATGACGCTGCCTACGTTTCGCTAGATTATCCTAATGGGGATGTACCAATGGAAAGGGGAGTCTGCACAGATGTGGTGATCCGGGCATTGAGGAAAGCCGCTAAAATAGACCTTCAAACCTTAGTACACAATGATATGAAGGCCCATTTTTCGAAATATCCTAAAATATGGGGTTTGAAGAGGCCAGATCGCAATATTGATCATCGTAGAGTGCCAAACTTGCAGGTGTATTTTAAGAGAATGGGGTATAGTCTTAATTTGGAGCCTGTCGCTGATCGTTATAAGGCAGGAGATATCGTCACTTGCATTGTTCCTCCTAATTTAGCGCACATCATGATCGTTAGTGATCAAATTGGAGCATCTGGTGCCCCAATGGTACTCCACAATATTGGACATGGTACACAGGAGGAAGATCGGCTCTTTCGCTTTAAGCACACAGGGCATTATCGAATACGGCTTCCTAGAAATTGACGCGAAAACGTGTGCCATACATTTTAACAAAATTAGTCAGGTTTGCGAGATGTTCTATATCTTTTTGATTAGTACAAGGAATGAGTGAGATGTTGTGCTGTATGTGTTTATGGGTTTTTTGTAATAAGTTTATCAGCCTCGTTTTCGTGATCTTTTCCATCAACATCTTGCTAGAGTTCAGGGAGCTGAATTTAGTGATGGCCATTTTAATTTATTAATTTCCCTAAATTATGGACCTTTACATGAATATGCACCTTTGGAACTGTGATCTTCAAAAGAAGCACTATCCAATATTAGATCGCCTTAAAGAAATTGGCTTTGATGGCATAGAATTTTTCTTTGGAAGCCCAGACCGTGAATCATACCGAGAGCTTGGAAATTATGCGAAATCGATCGACCTCAAAGTCATTAATGTATTGGGTGCCAATACGGAAGTGAGTGCGATTTCGGAAGACGCAGAAGTCCGTAAGGCAGCGGATGTATGGATTCGGGAAAATATTGATAATGTTGTCATGTGTGGGGGTACCAATTTAGGTGGGCCATTTCATTGCCCTGTTGGTTTTTTCCCTGGGCACCCTCCCAGAGAAGTTGATTTAGACCGTGCGGCAACGTTTCTTAGAAAGGCAGGGGATTATGCAGCAGAGAAAGGGATCACATTAACCCCAGAGTTCTTGAATCGCTATGAAACTTTCCTTGCCAGCACAATGCAGCAAGGGAAACAATTACTAGATCGTGTAGGGCACCCTGCTGTCTCTGCAATGTTTGATACGTATCATTCCAATATTGAGGAAAAATCTCAGACTGAGGCGATCGAAGATATACGCCCTTATCTGACGCATGTTCACATTAGTGAGAATGACCGAGGGACTCCAGGAAGAGGCCAAATCGACTTTGATCCTGTATTCGCTAAACTGAAGGAAATCAATTATAGTGGCACTGTCGCTATTGAAGCATTTGGATTGAATGACCCTGGTTTTGCCTTAGCTGTTAAGGTATGGCGTGATTTCTCCCCAGAAGAGCAAATCATTACAGAAGGGTATCAACTTGTTCGAGACGGGCTTGCAAAACATCAATTGAGCTAGCTTTAATCAACAAAATCAGAATTTTCAGACTTCTGTGACAATCCTGTGACGATTTAGCTATTGATTTTGAAATAAGCATAATAGAACGTCTGATCAATTCCAAAAGGAACAACGAAAGAACACACTAATGATCACCAAAGTATTAACTATGACTGCAGGTGTTGCAGCACTTACAAACTTCGCTACAGCTGGAGATTTTACGACACAGCTAGAGTCTCCTACAGTATCTCGCACATTTGCAGATTACCTTACTGGCGGATTGAAGCTTTATAAAAGTTCATCGAACCCGTACATCCAAGAAGTTGGTTTTTTTGGTCGTGCTCAGTATCAATATGGATTGACTGATGGTTCATCAGAGGACGGAAACTTCACTGATGCTGGAGGAGAGCTTCGTCGTTTACGTGTAGGAACGAAAGTAAAGTTCCTCAATAAATTTGAACTTAAAGGCAATATTAACCTTGAGAGTGGTGGTTTTCGAAACACCTCACTTCGAGCCGGTTCTTTAGATACAGCTACGCTAACTTATAAGGCGGGTGATATTGGAAGTTTCGAAGATGTTTCAGTGGCATTTGGCCGTCACAAGCACACTTTTGGTGGTGAAGCGCATCAATCTTCCAAGAAGATTAAGACGATAGAACGTGCTAATGTGACAAACTTCTTCTTTGATTCATCACGCCCTACAGGTCTCGTTTTTGAGGCAGCTAGAAATGGATACGAATATAAATTAGGCATTTATTCTGCGAATGATAGTGGTCAAGATATCACAGGAGATTATAATGACATTGCCTACTACTTCAATATCCAGAAAGACGGATGGAACTTAGATTTATTCTACAACGATAATAATGGCTCTGACGATGAATTCTCTAATGTAAAATGGGGTACTTCATTAGCTTATGAGACAGAGTACGGTGATTGGAACCTCTTCTTAAATGCACTTTACGGTCAAAGCAGTGATCCAGAAAACGATGACGTTTGGGGTCTTATCGTCACACCGAGTAAGTTCCTTATCGAAGATAAGCTCGAGGTTGTTTTCAGATACCAGTATGCAGGGTCTTCAGGTGATCAAATCGACATCAATAGCCGTAATGTTCCTAATGTTGCTAATGTGGATGGAGTTAGTGTGAATGACGGTGACGAAAACCATACCTTCTACGCAGGCTTAAACTACTACTTTGTTGGCAATAATTCAAAAGTTCTACTAGGAGTAGAGTATGAAAGCCTTGAGGGTAGCAACGAAAACCTCGAAGCTACAACATTCTGGGCAGCGTACCGTATATTTTTCTAGAATTTCTAGAGAAAATCATAAGGTAACTACCTGTTGAAACCATTTTTCATAGTTTGGAAGCTTTCTCTTAGTAGAAGGCTTCCTTTTTTGTGAATAGAAAGATTAAATTTGGGGCTTGATGGCGGACTGGAGCGGGCTACTGCCATATTCAGAGGGCAGAAATATCCCTTTATTCGGCCTTTTCTAGAAGGTTTGTAGTCCAAAGAAATCGAGGCCCTGTGATTGCTCCAAAGATCCCACAGGGATTTACGGAGCACGTGATAGAGAATATAGGAAGAATAGCTTTTTGTTCGTTTGGAGAGAGTGTTCAAACGGATGACGGCTAATAGAGTTGTTGCTTTTTATGACGGCATCATAAGCAGAGCATGTGCTAACCTTGTCCATTTTTGGGAGCATAAAGTGTAAAAGAAGAAACTTGATCTGACAGAGGGTTAAAATCAGGCAGTAGCTAGAG
>CAZLQY010000087.1:0-8672 GCA_964561965.1 uncultured Verrucomicrobiales bacterium | reverse complement strand
GCGGGTATAGCTTAATGGTAAAGCTCCAGCCTTCCAAGCTGATTATGAGGGTTCGATTCCCTCTACCCGCTCCATTCTTTGACTAAGAAAAAAACCGTTCACCAATAAACATCATGAAAAAAACCATTAAGCTCGCGATAGCTGCTACTTTTGTAGCGGTTTCTCCTGTTTTTGCGAGTGACTGTCAGAAGTTATCTTCTGATGTTACTCAAGAAATTACTAAAACTCCCGAAGACGTTCTTTCACTAGTAGCTAAACACGTTGCAGCCAATGAAGGCTGTGGCTGCGAAATTGTGAAAGCAGCGATCGTAGCTACTGAAGCTGATAAAGCTCTGGTTGCTCAGATTGTTCAGGCAGCTATTACTCAGGCTCCTAAGGAGATGAATACAATTGCAACATGTGCAATTGCTGTTGCTCCAGATGCGTATAAAGAAGTTCAAGCTGTTTATGCAGCAGCAGCCTCTGCGGAAGGGACTAGTTATTTTGTAAGTGAAAAAGGTGGTGATGAAAAAGGAAGTGACCAGGGTGAAGTAGCGACAGCGGCTAACCCACTTGACTTCCCAAGTTCTTCTGGAGCAGGTGCTGGAGGTTCAGGTTCCGCTGGAGTAGGTAATCCTGTGGGTCCAGCTATTGGAGGAGGGCCTAATGCTCTTATACCAGCTGGACTTCCATTGTTCCAGCCTGCAGTGATCACTCCAGCAAGTGCAACAGCTCCATAAGCTTGCACTAGGTGTTTAGCTCTCTCAAAAGAGCTCGAATTGAACCTACTAGAAGTCAAAACTCAAATGAAAAATTTTATAACTATTGCTATGTATTGTGCTGCAGTTTCTGCAGTGTCCGCACAAGGTCTGTTTAATATTGCGCCAAATAACGAAGATTCTGCTACTACTTCCATTCCCATTAAATGGACAGCTGGTGTTGATATTGGATTTGATGACAATTTAGGGCCTGGTATTGGGGATGAGGAATCATCAGCTTATGCCACAGTATTTCTTGGAGCCTCTTTAGTTCGTGTGAATGCACAAACAACTTGGGACGCCTATGCAGAAATTGGATACACGACGTATTTTGAAGATGTAGATGATGCAATATCAGATGATGTTTTTAATATAACTGCAGGGTTTAATATCACCCACCGTGTGAACGAAAGATTACGACTTTCTAGTCGGAATCGTCTAACATATGGTTTGGAGCCTGACTTTAGTTTTGGTATTTCTTCTACACGTAGACTTGAAGAGTATTTAAATTTCACCACAGATAATGCGGTTGGATATCGTTGGACCGAGCGATTTGGTACATTTACTGGAGTGACTTATAGTATCACAGATTTCGATGATCGAAATGATGACCGGAGTACATTAGGTTTTTATAACCAATTCCGTTACCAAGCCACTCCGCAAACAGTTTTAACAGGATCGTATAGGTTTAACTCAACAGATAACCCAAATGGTCGTGATAGTGATAACCATTTCATAACGTTAGGTGCGGAGCATCGAATCAGTCCTACTTCTGTGGCTACAATTAGAGCTGGTGTTCAGATTCGTGATGTCGACGGAGGAAGTAGTTCTAACAATCCATTTGTAGAGGCTGCGTATCGTTCACGTGTAAGTGAGCAATTCAATCACCGTTTGTTTGTTCGTTATAGTGTTGAAGACTTTGATACATTTGATGGTGCTGGAGGCTTTTTTGATAATAACGACACATTGAGAGTAGGTTATGCTGCAGACTATACAGTGTCTCCGCAATTAGTTCTTCATGGTGGTATTAATTACGTTAGTAATTCCTTTGAAGACAGTGATTCCGGTGCTCCAGATGCAGATGTTGATATCATTAACGCCTTCTTAGGTTTCTCATACGAAATTAATCAAGGTTTATTCTTTACTGGTTCATATAACTTCACGGAGTCAATTTCAGATGATATAGATAGTCGTGACTTTAACCGTAATAGATATGAATTAGGGATACGTACAAATTTCTAAATTAATTCAATAGATTTTGAACATATTGACCACCAAGGAGTCTAATTCCTTGGTGGTCTTTTATTATTTACAGGTAAACTTGAATATAAGAGATATATTATTCTAATAACGGATACATCTTCACTAATGCAAACTGATAAATTTCAAACCTCTGAGGCAAATCTCCATGCAATCGATTATCTTCAGGTATTAAAAAATCGATATGGTATTATATTAATTACTTTCATTTTGTCGACTTTGGTTGCTCTTGTTATTGCTTCGGTAAAGGCGAAAAAATACGAAAGTACAGTTGTCATTCAAGTAAAGCCTAATGGAGTTGACATGGATGCACATCGTGCTTCTTCTGCAAATTTTTTACAGAATCAACAATTCTTTGAGACTGAGTATGAAGTGATTGAATCTGAAAACACTCTAACCTTAGCCGCTCAGATTGGAAAATTTGAAAACTTATGGGGTAAATCTATAGAAGATGTAGTTGAAATTTTTAAATCAGCGGTAGAGGTTGATAATATTCGTGGAACTCATCTAGTTGAAGTGAAAATGACATACACTGATGCTGGAGATGCGAGGCTTATGGCAGACTCTGTTTATAAGGCTTATGATCAACGCCGTAAAGCATTGGGTGATGCTCGATATGAAAAGGCGAAATCAAGGTATAAAGCTAGATTGCGAGAGGCATCGGATCACGTTGAAGAATTACGTAAGAAAAAAGCAAACTTGGCTAAAGCGATTGGTGAACCTGAAGGTGGCACCAATTTCCGGAGTGCAGAAGAAGAGGCTTATCGGCGCCTTTCAGAAGAAGTGATGCAATTAGACACAGAATTAAAGACGTTAACTTCGCAGGTAGAACGCTTACATGAACTTAGTGACGAACAATTAATTTCCAGTGTGATAGCCTTAGAATTACGAGGAGAGAGCGAATTAGTTAATCAGAGAAACGATCAATTGTCTGATCTACGACGATCCAAAAAAGCCAACCTTTCCTCAGGTTTAGGTGCAAGGCATCCAGAAGTAGTTATGCTAGAGTCTTCAATTACAGAATTAAAAATTGAATTAGCAGCTCGTTGTAAAGAGGTAAGAAATTCTCTTCAAGCAAGATTAGTGAACCTTTCTGAACGGTATAACGAACAAAAAGATAAGCTAGCCTCATCAAGTGTCGACCGCCTTGATGCGGCACGTTCTCAGGCTGAGCTAGATACCGCTAAACAGGAGTATTATGATGCTCATAAAATCTTGCTTGATATGCAGAATGTTCAGATTGAAGAAGATACCACGTATATTTTGCGCTCGGAACCATTAGAAGTTCATGAAGAACCCAAGAAAGCAAAACGTCATTCAAGTCCCAAAGTTGAAATTTACTTAGGTGTAGGTGCTGTCTTTGGATTAATGATGGGAGTTGGTATTGCGTTTGGATTAGAGCTAGTAGATACTTCTGTAAAGTCACTTGAAGATGTAGAGCGATTTCTTCGTGTGCCAGTATTGGCTGTAATACCTAAGGATGTCGGTATTCTGCATAAGCAAAGCGGCGCCAGTCCAGATGCTGAAGCTTACCGCATTTTAAGAACTAACATTGAATTTAATCGTAAGAACCCAGATGATAACTGTATAACGGTTGTCTCGGGTGGAGCAGGTGAAGGCAAGTCTACGACGATGGTTAATTTGGCCTATGTTTGTGCTCAGGGTGGGTATTCTACTTTAATGATTGATGCTGATTTACGCAGACCGCGTATGCATACGTTTTTTGATATCAATAATTCAGTCGGCCTTACAAATTATTTGACAACTGATTTAATCTTAGAAGATGTAATTTTACAAACACCGGTAGATAATTTATTCTTCATGCCATCAGGCATTTTACCTGCAGATGCAGCTGGTATATTAAATTCTCGTAGAATGTCTGAACTGATTCAGGACGTAAAACAGAGGTTTGACCTTGTCCTGATTGATTCCCCTCCTATCTTAGGGGTAAGTGATGCTTCAGTTCTAGCGAGTGAAGTCGATCTTACCATGATAGTGGTGCAACACAGAAAACTTCCGAGAGGCATGTTAATTCGTGTTAAGGAAGCTGTAGAGAATGTCGGCGGCCATGTTTTAGGTGTTGTTTTAAATAATGTAGATGTCCGGAGTGATAGCCAATATCAATATTATACAAGCTACTACACATATTATTCGCCGACAAATGCTCCGACTTCATCGCTTGAAGGAATAGTGACTCCTAAAGTTGAAAAAGCAGTTGATAAGGCTTCCAAAGTCACTGCATCAAATAACGAAGACCTTTATTAAATAAACCCAACCTCAATAATTCATGAAATCTAAAATACTCAAAATCGTTCTATTCACCTTATTTACTTGTGGTTTCAGTAACGCTGCATCCCATATTAGTAGTAATGAAACAATTAGAGTTTCGATTCAAGGCGTTCCTCAGGAGGAACAAATCAAGATATCAGCTGAATACGTAGTTGATTCAAATGGTAATCTTTATATGCCCTTTATTAAAAACGGTATTAAAGCTTCTGGATTAAGTAGTTCTGCTTTAGCTCGTCGTATAGAAGCTGCCTACCGTGCTGCTGAAATCTATACAACACCGCGTATTACCATTATAACAGCGCGTGATGAGGCCGAAAGAGGGACAATTATTGCAAAGACCGTTACAATAGGAGGAAAAGTTCGTCGTCCAGGCCCAGTGGCTTACCAAGAGGGAATGACTTTGTATCAAGCTGTGATGGCTGCTGGAGATGCTACTGAGTTTGGAGCAATGAATCGAGTAGAGCTTTTTCGTAGTGGAAAGCGCTATGTCTATGACCTTAAATCAGTGGACTCTGAGGCCAAGTTACTTAGAGTTTACGCGAACGATACAATTACAGTGCCACAAACAAACTGGATAGGGCAATAGAGAGAGAACTTCATCTTTTTTTAAGAAAAGGAGCAGTTTTATGTTGCTAAACTGCGTTCTCTCCCATAGTTTCCCGACGAAGTTGAGCTGGGGTGGCGGAATTGGTAGACGCGCTAGATTTAGGCTCTAGTGGGCATAGCCCGTGCAAGTTCGATTCTTGTTCCCAGTATTTCAGCTTCTATTAGAGCAATGCTTCCTTTCTCTCGGCAGAAGAAAATTTCAAAAGATGTATCAAACGGATTGGTGTTTGGTTGGAGGGGAGGGCACAAAGGTGGTTTATTTTGGTTCTTGTCTTCCATAATTGTAGCAGCATTTCTATTTGCTCTTTTTTCTATTGTTTCATTAGATTTTCGTTCAAGAGCAAGAACTCAAAAATTCTCTAGTGAGGTAGTGCTCTTATCACGTTCTCATCCCCTTTCCTTGAAAGGTGATAGGGTGTCTCCATTTCCAAGTAAATGGGATCCATATGATGCATCAGAATCAACGAGTCGGATCAGATCGGAAATGTTAAATGAGTTGAAGCTTTCTGAGCGTTCTCCAGCAATATGGAAACCTCAGCCAGTAGCTAGTTCTCTTAGTTTATTGCCTTCGGTCTTCCAAAGAGGTGCATTATGGCTACCTCGAAATGTGAAGATCGAACGAGAAATGACAACGAAGTCAGTGCGTTCGATCAAAGCTATTTTTAATGGAGACGCATTTGTGAGTAGTAGAATAGAACAGAAGAATGCGATTTATCCGAATAAATTTTCTCCGGAATGGTATGGTGTCGAACTTCGTTGGCTTGTGGGTATCGATTCTAAGGGGAATTTAGAGCAATGTATGCTTCTTGACCGGATGACAGGAGGGGAATCTGAAACCATTGAGAAATGGCTACGTGGTATTAAATTTAATCAAGGTGTACGCGGAGTTGGGCAACTTATTCTTACGTTAGAGGCGGAATTATGATTGAATTATCAATAGAAGAATTTTTATTGTCTGCAGTAAGTATTAGTCTGTTGATTTTGGCGTTGTTATCATTAGCTGGTTATCTCTTTGGAGGAAGCAATGAAGGAAATTTTGTGAGTAAAAAAGTTCTTCGCTGCTCTGTATGTGGGACAGTGTATGCAGATAATCGAGAAGAACGCTACCCAGTGTGTCCAAATTGTAATAGGCCTAATAGGCGAGGTTCATCCAAGCGATTAGGGTGAGAGATTACTGAGAAAATTTTTTGTACTTAGCCGTGATGAACATTTAGAGAATCTTAAATGGTTTTTTCTTCACCTAGTTGATTTTATAGAACATCCTCAGATGTGGCTGAAGAACCCTTGTTAAGCGTCAAGAATTTGACAACGCGATTTCATACCAGAAATGGTGTTGTTCATGCAGTAGATGATGCTTCCTTTGATTTATATCGTGGTGAAGTATTAGGGATTGTTGGAGAATCTGGTTCTGGCAAATCAGTAATGTGTTACTCTTTGTTAGGATTGATTCCTTCTCCTCCTGGGAAAATACATTCTGGCACTGCCGATTTTTGTGGAACGGATTTGTTGAATACGAAGGAGTGGGTATTACAGCATGTGAGAGGGCTGAGAATAGCAATGATTTTTCAGGATCCAATGACGGCGTTGAATCCGTTTACTCGTATTTCTGAGCAGTTAATGGAGCCCCTTCGTATTCATAAAAAGATGAAAAAGAGAGCTGCTTTTAATATGGCTTTGAAAGCTCTCCAAGAGGTTGGTATACCAGATGCAGAAAACAGAATTCATTCTTATCCGCATGAATTTTCCGGAGGGATGAGGCAGCGCGTTGTGATAGCGATGGCTTTGATTACTCGACCAGATATTTTGATTTGTGATGAACCAACGACTGCTTTGGATGTTTCGGTTCAAAAAATGATCTTAGATTTGATTAAAAAGCTTCAGACAGAATTGGGAACGGCTGTGATTATGATCACGCATGATCTTACCGTTGTGCGGCAAATCTGCGATAGAGTGAATGTAATGTATGGAGGTAGAATTGTGGAAAGTGCCCGTACTGAAACTTTATTTGCAACTCCTAGGCATGCTTATACAAGGGCATTAATGAAGAGTATACCGGCAGCTCATAACAAGGGTGAACGTTTGTTTACGATTCCGGGGTTACCGCCAGATATGACGAAGCCTCTTAAGGGCTGTGCTTTCCGAGTTAGAAACACACTGGGAGATCCTTCTTTATGCCATCGAGAGAGCTCTCCTGTTTTAAGTGAGGTAGAAGAAGGTCATTGGGTACAAGATTGCCCTGGGTGTTTGGTTTGAAAATAACATATTCGAGCGAAACCTGGTCGTGAAGGAGGGCATTTTTACTTTGTGTCTTCTCTTGTCTTGATTTCATGGATTTGCTAATAATGGGCAACATGAAGTCCTCTATTCCATATATTCTGATCACTTTAGTTTTATCCACGGGAGTTTTGTTCGGAGCTCCGGCTAATTTTGAAGATGAAGGTGAGGATTTTGTGAGGGATTTATTAAGAGCTGTTCCTGAAAAAGCGAATGGCCTAAGTTCTTCAAAAGCCCGAAAAGCTTTATTTGAAGAATTAAAGCTTAGAAGAACCTTCGTGATGAACTCTGAGGTGAGAAAGCGAATTGAAGCACGTGAAGATGTTTATAGTGATACTGCGATAAGTACTGTTGTAGAGGGGCTTGCAGAGGTTGCTGGGGACGATGGATATGCGCGATTTTTATTGGAGAAAATTAAGGAAAAGCGTTTGGACGAGGGAGAGCAGGTTATCGTGATGCGTGAGATGTCTTATCAAACTGAGGAACTAACAGCATTGATCAAATTGGCCGAGCTTAAGAAGCAGGCAGCGAGAAAAAAGCCTTTGAAAGAATTGGCGGCTTTTTACAATGATTTCACTGGTAGACAAAAGAGAACGGCGAGTTCTCTAGATGAGTTGGGTCTACCAGACAGTTTGAAGGTATTCAGTGATGGTAAACCTTGGCTATTTTATGGCCGCCCCGGAGATAAGCTTACGATTAAGAAGAAAAAAGTACTATTTATTGAGCCAACAAAAGATTCTGAAGGTATGGTGTTTTTTGTCGATAATAGAAAGGAAGCTTATTTGGTTCCTATGAACGAGGTGGAGGCGGCCGTGCAGGCGTATGCAAAGGATTTAGAGAGCAAGGTAAAGAAGGCTGAAGCTGCGAAAAAACCTGATCCAAAAGTTGTTGCTGCGCAAAAAGCGGCGGAAGAAAAGGAACGGAAAGAAAAAGCGGAACGATACCAGGCCTCAGTGAGAGGACAACTTAAGAAGATTGGAGCAGAAGTCATCGCTATCCAAGAGAAGGGAGAATTGCCAACAGAATTTGGGAAGTTAAATTTGGGGAAGGAACTTCAACAGGTGAAAAGCGCTGACGGAAAAGATCTCTCAGATTGGATTTATTTAGAAGGTAAACTGAATGTGAAAGCTGGTGAAAAGAAGAGATTACTTTTAATATCTCCATATCGTGTTGATGAGAATCGTTATTTAGCTCTTTTAGATGACGGATCAACAGCTTTGATTAAAGAGAGCCAGATGGAACAAATTCGAGGAGCGTTGGACCAAGAATAATAGAGGCCTCTTCCAATGAAAGGGAAGAAGCTATTAGCGATTGGTGCGAGCTTTTTAGGGTGCCCTGTCTCAAATGTAAGAATTCAACCCCGGAGTATTTGATGTCATCAAAGCCTCGCAGGGTGAAAGGGTACATATGGATACAGATTACCGTTTGTTATAGGGCAAAGGTATGCTTATATCTGTAAAGAACGTGACTTGATCTGACATTCCTGATTCAAAAGAGGAAAACCAA
>CAZLQY010000086.1:0-8752 GCA_964561965.1 uncultured Verrucomicrobiales bacterium | reverse complement strand
GTTCATCAATATGGAGGCAAAGTACCTTTCTTTTCAGAAGATGAAGGTGCTCTAATCAAAGGATGCGGATTTGCTCTTTTTTGTGATCTTCTGGAGGGTTGGTTTACAATGAATTTAGAGGGCTTTATATTTACTCCTATCATTATAGTTGGTGTGTGATGGCATTATTAATTACAAGCATGTTTGTAGGGGAGTGAGAAAATCGAAAGTATTTTACAATTGCAGTTTGATGTGTGGGTCTGTTTATTAATTGCATCATTATGAAACGCAATTATTTCTACGTTCTACCACTAGTAGCTGGGATTTCTTTTTTGTCGTCTTGCGATAAAAAAAAGACTGAAGAGCTAGTTGAGGCTCCTAAAGAAGCTGTTATTTCTCAAGTCGAAAGTACACCAGTAGAGCCGAAGCTGTCAGCTTTGGATACTGATGTGAAGTTGGGCTTTGCGGAGCATTTACCGATGGACTCGGAGCTAGTGGCAACAGTTTACAATATTCAAGGCGTTGTAGACCGTTTTTTAAGTTCGAGTATGGGAGGCTTTTTAGAGGAGTTAATGGAAGAGGAGGGGACTCCTTTGAGTGAGATATTAGAAGGCCCTTATTTTCAAACGGCGATGGAAGTCTTGGGGGAAGAGGTTTTCTTAGCGACAGGGAAAGGTTCTACGGAACAATGTGCGAGTTTGATTAAGGCTTATAATCAGTTGAATCTTACTAGTATTACCACGCCAGTGTTAGATATCCTTGAAGATTTTGGTGCTGAGGAAGATGGAGTTGAGGTAAGTAGTTTTTTTGAAACGGCAGAGGGTAAAGATTTCTGTGATCATTTAGCTATTGTTCCTACATATTTGGGAGTGAAGGTTTCTGATACGGAAAAAAGATCAGGCTTTGTGACATTAGTACAAGCTCAGTTGGCTAATGTGTTAGAGGAGAAAAAGGGAATGCTGGAACCAATGACAAAAGATGTCAATGGATCAGAATTTCAAGGGGTTAAGGTTCCTGGTTCAGTACTAGCTGAAATAGTCCGTGGCAGCTCGTATGAAAATATGGTGAATAATTTGGGTGAAGAGTCTGCCGAGGTTGTTATAGCCGCTATTGAGAAAAAAGATGTAGTAGCCTTCGTAGGTAGCATTGGTGATTACATTGTTTTATTTATGGGGAGCTCTGCTGATGAATTAGTATTGGCGGAAAGTAAGTCTGAGTCTTTCCTTGCTAGAGAAGATGTTGACTACTTAGGTAATCATGCTGGAGATGATGTGTTAGGGTTTATCCACGCTTCTAAAGAGCTTGTAGAGAGTATGACGGCCCAGTCTGGTACGATGGCAGGTGTGATGGATGTTGTGAAGCCTGTCATTGAAAAGGCGGATTTAGGTGATACTGAGGATTTCTTAAAGGCTTTAGAAGGTGTCGTCTCTGCTGAAGATCGTTATTATGCTCTAGCGAAGGCTTATAGAGGTGGTGTGGTCTTTCATTTTGAAGAGGGTTTAAAAATGAATAGCTATGGTGGAGATGATATTCCATTCGTTAATTTGAAAGAGCCGCGTCAGTTTGCAGCTTTGGAGAGTACATTAGATCCAGTCTTTTTCGCAAACTGGGTAGGTAAGCCTGAGGATTCTAAGCTGCTTCTTGACTATTTTGAAGCGATAGGTGCTGCGGCATATGAATGTGCTGTAATTGCTTCTGAAAAAGACATTGCAAACTTTTCACAAATATTCGCGACATTTAATACGATAGCGAAGGATGATTCATTGGCGATTTGGCAGTCACTTACTCATGATTTATGTGAAGGCTTAGGTGCTGAGGGAGCTGTAGTTATCGACTTGAAGGGTGAAATGCCTACGGTTCCAATGATTCCGGAGCCCCTTCTGAAGATGGCAGTGCCACGGATAGCGACTATTAATCATGTAGAGGACCGCACAAAATTAGCGGCGAGCTGGATAAAGTTCAATACAGCGACAGAGAATTTATTAAAAGTTGCTTCTCAGATGAGTGGTCAAAATATCCCGATGCAGAAGCCTTCTAAGAGCCGTGCAGATGGTTTGACGACTTGGTCTTTCCCTGTGCCTATGACAACGGATAATTGCAAACCTTGCTTGAGTGTGAGTGATGATCTGTTTCTTACGAGTACTTCTCCTGATTTTTCTGAGCAAGTTGTTACATCGTTGACAGGCTCAGCGAATGGTGAGGCGGGTTCTTATGCCTCCTTGGATTTTGATGCTGCGGCTGCTTATACAAGTAATTGGCTGGAAGTTTTGAATGCAAATGCAGAAGAGGTTATGGGTGAATATGAGGGAGAAAGCTTCCGTGAAGAGGTTTATCCATTGGCTCAGAAGCTGATCAAAGCTATGCATGAATTAGAGAAAGTGACATTGAAGACGTATTTAAAGGATGGGGAGGCTCGTTCAGAGCTCCACTTTAAGACTCGTTAGTTTCACTTTATCTGAAATCGGTTTTATAAGATAGGGTTCCAGCCGTTGGGTTGGAGCCTTTTTTGTTGGGTTCTTTATTGAGGCTTGTGTTGTTTTTTGAATGGGGAGGAAGTGTAAGGGCGCTTTTTTGTGGTTGCTCATCACTGGGAGGTGACTAACTTCAGCGGTATGAGCATAGCGAAGCACGCCAATCAGTTTGTTTGTGATCTCACGGCCTATGAGCCTGGGAAACCGATTGAAGAGACAGCGAGAGAATTGGGATTAGATCT
Organism: uncultured Verrucomicrobiales bacterium; assembly: GCA_964561965.1. Taxonomy (GTDB): domain Bacteria; phylum Verrucomicrobiota; class Verrucomicrobiia; order Verrucomicrobiales; family Akkermansiaceae; genus Rubritalea. Next base: position 6,060 of record CAZLQY010000086.1, on the reverse strand, counting down.
TGATTCGATTGTGAAGGTTGCGTCTAACGAGAATCCTCTAGGTCCCGCGCCGATGGCTTTGGAGGCGATTCGCGGAGCAGCGGTGGATATGCATATTTATCCAGATGGTGGGGGCTATAAGCTGCGTTCTGCTCTGGCAGAGAAATATGATTTAGAATTAAAGCATGTGGTGTTGGGGAATGGCTCAAACGAGATCATTGAATTATTATGTCATTGCTTTTTAAGTCCAAAAGCTGCGCTGATTGCAGCAGAGCATGCCTTTGTGGTGTATCAATTGATGGCGACTTTGTTTGGTGCAAAATATGTGGAAGTTCCTGATCCTAATTTTGTCCACGATTTAGATGCGATGGCGGCAGCTATTACCGATGATACTCGGTTGGTGTTTATAGCGAACCCAAATAACCCTACCGGTACGATGGTGAGTGAGGAGGAGATAGAGTGTTTCATGGATAAGGTGCCAGATCACGTGGTTGTCGTTTTTGATGAAGCGTATCATGAATTTTTGTCAGATGCTCCAGATACGTTAAAGTATGTTCGTGAGGGGAGAAATGTGGCGGTTTTGAGAACCTTTTCGAAGGCCTATGGTTTGGCTGGCTTGAGGATAGGGTATGGATTATGCGCTCCTCAGATTTCAGAAATTTTACAGAAGGCCCGGCAGCCATTTAATGCGAATGAGGTGGCACAGCGTGCGGCTTTAGCTTCTTTAGCTGATACTACTCATGTGCAGGCTACTGTGGAAAATAATGCGGAGGGTCTTGCGTTCTACGAGGAGGCTTTTCAACAGCGTGGGATGGAATACGTACCGTCGATGGCGAATTTCATATTAGTTAATGTGGGTGATGGAGATGAGGTGTTTGCGAAGATGTTGAAACAAGGGGTTATTGTACGTGCTATGCGTGGTTACAAGTTACCAGGTTGGGTAAGAATCTCTATTGGTACAGCTCAGCAAAATCAGCGCTGTTTATCGACTCTTGATGAAGTCTTAGCTTCTGTATGATAATGTCTGAAACTGTTGTCGCTATCGCCTCTCCTCCTGGTGTGGGAGCTGTTTCTTTGATCCGTTTATCTGGGCCTGAGGCTTTGAACGTAGCGGCTTCTGCTGTGAAATGTCGTGGTGGGCTGGAGTCTCAACCTGAGCGATATGCTGTACTGGGGCGAGTGATGTCTGCAACAGGGCTGGTGATCGATGAGGCTTTGATCACGTATTTTAAGGGGCCGCGTAGTTTTACGGGGGAGGATGTTGTAGAATTCGCCTGCCATGGAGGAGTGCTTGTGACGCGGCGTGTTCTGGAGCGTTTGTTAGAATGCGGTGCTAGGTCAGCAGATCCTGGTGAATTTAGTAGGAGAGCTTTTGGAAACGGTAAGTTAGATCTAACCCAGGCAGAGGCGATTATGGATTTAATTTCTGCTCAGACAGATTTGGCCATGAGAGCTGCCCATGAGCAACTACAAGGGAAGTTAGGTGACCAGAGTGAGGTGATGAGGCAGAGCCTGATTAGTATTGTTGCCCATGTGGAGGCGTTTATTGACTTCCCAGATGAAGATATTGATCCAGATACGGGGGCGTCTTTATTCGCTAGGATGGATGATGTGAAATCAGGAATCGAGCAGATGCTGGCTACAGCTGAGCAGGGCCGGATATTACGAGAAGGGGTGCGGACTGTGATCTGTGGTGAGCCCAATGTGGGGAAGTCTAGTTTGTTGAATGGATTACTGGGCTATGATAGAGCTATTGTGAGTGACGTTGCGGGGACGACCCGAGATACTGTAGAGGAGGTTGTGAATATTGAAGGTATTCCTGTACGTCTGATTGATACAGCAGGTGTGCGGGAGGCTGGTAGTAGTGTGGAGCAGCAGGGTATTGCCCGCTCTAGCGAGCAAATTGAGTTGGCGGATCTTATTTTAGAAGTTGTGGACGGAAGTCTTAACGGTGAGAAGTTGTTGAAGGAGGATCAGATTGCTGGGCGTCATCATATTTTAGTGGTGAATAAATCAGACCTTGGAGAAGACGATGTCTGGAAAGATTGCGAAGGTGTTAGAGTTTCTTGTGAGAGAGAGAATGGATTGAGCCATTTGGCCCAAGCTATTTCAGAGGAGCTTTCTTTGAGTAAGGGTAGTTGGGGAGGGCATGCTGTCGCAATTAATGCGAGACACCAAAACTGCCTAAGAAGGGCATTAGCTTCTTTGCTAGAGGGGAGGGCCGCACTCAGTAAAGGCTTAGGAGTTGAATTAGCTTCTATTGATTTGCGAGAAGCCCTCGATGCGATCGGGGAAATAGCGGGCCGAGTAGATACAGAAGAGATTTTAGGGGAGATCTTTGGGACGTTTTGTATTGGTAAGTAAAGGAGAGTCTTTCTAGGATGACTCAATTTTTAGGCTTACATTATGTCCTTTAACCGGTGGCTTATGCGTTAGGTGGCTGTGGCCATATAATCGCCCATTTTAGCATAGAGTTCCCGTTGCTCTGAGGAGTGTTCAAGTAAGTCGTTTGCTAAGGAAACTTTATTTGGCTCAAAGATTGTAATGGTGGAGGACCCTCCGAAGGCGAAGTATCCTTTTTCAGCACCTTTTTGGACAAGGTCTCCGTCTTGAAAGGTTTGATGAATGGAGCCTACGCAGGTTGCTCCAATTTCTAGTAATAGGACGGTGCCTAATGTTTCTGTGGATAATTTGGTGAGGGTCCGTTTGTTTTGCCAAAGATAGCTAAGTTGCTGCCGGAGAGCTATAGGGTTTACAGAAAAGAGAGGGCCATTGAGGAGTTGAGTTTTTCCTACAGTGCCTTGGCATGGGAAATGAAAGCGGTGGTAATCTACTGGACAAAGACGGGAAAGAACGAGAGATCCGTTTTTGTATTGGTTCGCTAAGAGAGGGTCCCCTAATAGTTCGGTTAAGTTCCATTGTTGCCCTTTGAGAAATACTCCTTCAATGTCGGAAGCATTTTGGAAGCCGAGATGGCGGCCATCGGCTGGAAATGTGATATCTGCTTTATGAATTGGGCGAGCTGAAGGTTGGAGCGTTCTGTAAAAGAAGTCATTGAAATGGTGATAGTCATCTGGAGCTTTTTCGAATTCAGAGGGATCTATGGAGTACGCCTGAATGAATGGTGGGATTTTTGATTTGGTTTGTGGGTGGTTCATGCGCCGGCCGTACCATTGAGAGAAAAGAGGGCGTTTTACGAAACTATGTAGAGCAATCGCTCCCAATGGGTTTCCATAGGCCCATTTTAGGAAGTTTTCACCATAGACTTGTTCTGTTTGAAGTTGGTCAAGGTCTCGGTGATAAAAGGTAATAGGCTCCATATGATGAAATGTTTTTATAGATCGGCTTTAGATCTAAGAAGGGCTTGATATCAAAACAACAAAAAACGCTCACCTGAGTGAGCGTTTTTTGTTGTCTGTGTGAACAGAAATGGCATCCCGTAGGGGATTCGAACCCCTATTGCCGCCGTGAAAGGGCGGAGTCCTAACCATTAGACGAACGGGACGCAGTCTTTGTGTTGGTTAGTGGCCTTGCGGCGCGGCGGGAGTAAAAGCAGAAGAGGGGGAGCTGGCAAGAGAAAAGTACTGTTTTTTTTAGTTTTTAAAATGAAGGTAGATCAATTTCCCTGTAAATGCTGATTAGAACGGATGTATTTACTGTTGTGAGGGCTTATTTCAATTGTTGATACCCTGTAGGTTAAAGAGGTGGATTTAGTGGGGTTGTTGCTGTAAATCGTTTTGTTTCTGCAGGAATGATCTCTGTAAACTAGAATATGGGAAGAAATAGGGTGAAAATGCACGAGTTTTGGGTGGTTAGTGATGCTTGTTTTTACAGATAAGCAGGGAGGATGCTGCTAAAGTGGGCTTAAGTATACGCGGTATGTTGATACTGGCAGTGATTGACCTTGACGAAGCGTTGGTGAGAAGCTGTGATTTCTCTGCTGTACTGAAATTGACAAAGCAAACGCTCTTATATGATGATACTTAAACATTTTTTCCGTAACCCCGTGATTGCTGTGGCAGTCTCTTTGATTTTGGCTGGGTTGCTTCAGGCTCAAGATTTTTCCGATGCGATCATTAAAGGAGTAGACGTTCGTTATAAGGGGGCGAAGACTGTAGATTCTGCTGTGATCAAGGGCTATATGTCTGTACGCCCTGGCCAAAAATACAGCGTTGAAAAAATTGATGATGACATCCGCACTTTGTTTGAAAGCGGTTTGGTGGATGATGTTCGTTATTTAGCCGAGCCGAGTGGAGATGGCTTGCGTTTGATTGCTGAGGTAACAACACGGCCGGTATTATCTGGAGTGGGCTTTACAGGAAACACGGTGTTCTCAGATAAAAAATTAGCAAACGAGACTAAATTGAAAGCGGGAAGTACGCTTAGTGATACTTTGATTCTGGAAGGGCGTCGAAATATTGAGAAACAATATCAAGATTTCGGTTATCCAGATATGGTAGTGCGCCATAGCATTCAACCTACCTCGAAACCAGGATACTCGGAACTTGTATTTCAAATAGAAGAGGGCCCGCGCAACATTGTGCGAAAGATTCGTTTCCAAGGAAATGATTCTTTTGATGCGGCGACTTTGAGGAAAGAGATGGAAACAAAGCAGAAAGGTTTTTTCTCTTGGATCACTCAATCTGGTAAGATCGATCGTTTGGAATTAAATCAAGATCTGGAGCGCATTAAGGACTTTTATCATAATAAAGGCTTTATCCGGGTGGAGATAGGGAAAGTACAGCGTGTACCAGTAAAAGATGGGCGAGTAGATTTAATTATCCCTATCCGTGAAGATCGTCGTTATAAAGTGAATAAGGTCGCCTTTGGGCCGATGTCTGTATTTGAGCCATCTGAACTTGCTCCCGCTTTACGATTGGTGCAGGGGGATAGTTACTCGGCAGATGAGTTACGCGAGGATGTGAAGACGATCCGTAGATACTATGGATCGAAAGGGTATGCGGATGTTCGTGTGAGCCCTGATATTCGGAATACATCAGAGACGTCAGTGGATATTACATACCGCATTACAGAAGGTGATTCTTATAAAGTAGGACAAGTGACGATCGAAGGAAATAATAAGTCCCAAGACCGAGTCATTCGCCGAGAGCTGCCTCTTAAACCTGGGGATAAACTTAATGCGGTTGATTTAGATACCACTCGTAGTCGTTTGCGTAATATGAATTACTTTAATAACATACAGGTGGATACAGAAGCTAGTGGGTTAACAGGTTTCCGTGACATTAATGTTTTGGTGAGCGAGAAGAAAACAGGGTCAGTCAACTTTGGTCTAGGTCTTAGTAGTATTGATAGTGTCGTTGGATTTGCCACGTTAGAGCAAACGAATTTTGATATTAAGAATTGGAAGACCTTTACAGGAGCTGGGCAGCGTTTCAGTTTGAATTTGAGAGCTGGTTCTGAGAGGCAGGACTTTAGTGTATCCTTGACAGAGCCATGGTTCTTGGGGAGACGCTTAGCTCTAGGTGGAGAGCTGTTTTATAGACAGTCTTTATTTATATCAGAAGCGTATGATCAAGAAAACGTGGGTGCCGCTGTTTTCTTAAGAAAGCCAGTTGGGCGGTTTAGTTCAATTCGAGGAGAATATAGAATCGAACAAATTGACATTGATCTTGAAGGAGATGCGGAAACAGGAATTTTTGCTGACGAAGACGGTTCGTTTTTGAGGAGCGCTGTTTCTTTAACATACAAGTTTGATAATCGGGATACGAATATAACTCCGCGTAGTGGTCATCGCTATGAGGTGGGCCTTACTTATGCTGGCTTAGGAGGTGATGTCGATGCCTTTACCCTCTCTTTATCAGGATCAAAGCATTGGAATTTATGGTGGGATTCCATTGTGACACTTCGTGGAGCCTCTAATATTGTAGATGGAGGAAATATTCCTGTATTTGAGCGCCAGTTCCTTGGTGGGGCAAGAAACTTACGAGGATTCGAGTTTAGAGATATTGGAGGCCCTAGGGACATTGGTAATTCGAATGAAGTGATCGGAGGAAATACATCGGCCTTTGGTACTGTGGAAGTCACTGTCCCCATTGTAGAGAAGGTTCGAGGAGCCGTCTT
>CAZLQY010000085.1:8583-9142 GCA_964561965.1 uncultured Verrucomicrobiales bacterium | reverse complement strand
TTTTGGTTTTCCTCTTTTCAATCAGGAATGTCAGATCAAGTCACGTTCTTTACACCTAAAGCCTCCAAGGTACCTTCACCTAACATACCAATAAACATCGCTTCAACAGCAGAAGGCTGATCCAACCCTACTTCCGCTTCTTCGTACAGCATGCTATACACCGCATCTTTTTGTTCTCCACTAAGCTTTAGACCTGATTGTAACTTGGCTAACTTACCTAGCGCTTCTGATTCTACTCTGTTCTCCCTATCCTTACGCTCCAGCTCCTCATAGGTTTTCTGCTGTTCTGGCGTTAAAATATCATCAAACACTCCTTCAAACGCTTTCACTCCGCCAAGATCACTGATCAATACCAAATCACTCTCACTAGGCTCATCGTCACTAAATACTTTTGTTGACGCATCATTATATAAAGAAGACTGCTCTTCCATGAACTTCTCTAGCACTGCTAATTGACTGTCACTAAGATTAAGCTTCGGTAGAAACAGATCCATTCTCAGCTTCACCTTGTTCTTAAAGCTTGCCACCATTCTATCAACATGCTCCTTGATCTCTTCAG
>CAZLQY010000085.1:0-8483 GCA_964561965.1 uncultured Verrucomicrobiales bacterium | reverse complement strand
CTTCTTCTTCAGCTTCTTCTTCAGCTTCTTCTTCAGCTTCTTCTTCAGCTTCTTCTTCAGCTTCTTCAGCTTCTTCTTCGTCATCTTCTTCGTCATCTTCTTCAGATGCCTCTATTATCACCGTTTTTGTCCTTACAGGCTGGGATAACATAAGAGATTTAAAGGCACAAGGTTACAAGCACATATAGACAAAAAAAGCGTGCAATGAACAAATCAAAGCACGCTTATCATATTTATTTTATAAAACTCAGTATTATACTTCTGCTGTATCTTCCGCCGCATCGGCAGATTCCGCCTTCTTCGCATCACGCTGGGCAGCACGGATCGACATCTTCACTCGGCCTTTATCATCAATACCGATACACTTCACTGTAACGACATCACCGATTTTAACAACATCTTCTGTCTTCTCTACACGACCTTCTGCGAGTTCAGAGATATGAATCAATCCGTCCTTACCAGGAAGGACTTCGACGAATGCTCCAAACTTGGTCGTAGAAACAATCTTACCTTCATAGATCTTGTTAATTTCTACTTGGGCAAACATCATTTCAATGGCGTTTTTAGCAGCCTCTAAGCTCTCCGCCTTCGAAGCATAAATATGCACTGTGCCGTCGTCTTCAATATTTAGCTCAGCACCAGATTCTGCCTGAATGCCTTTAATGTTTTTACCACCAGGTCCAATGAGCATACCAATCTTATCAGGATCAATCTTTATGGATTCAATACGTGGTGCATGCTCAGAGATATTTGCTGTATCTGCAATGACGGAAAGCATCTTATCCAAGACAAGGCCACGGCCATCTTTTGCCTGATAAACAGCGGCCTCAAGAATCTCAAGTGGAATACCGTCAAGCTTAAGGTCTAGCTGATAGGAAGTCACCCCTGCTGGAGTTCCACAAAGTTTAAAGTCCATGTCACCGTAGAAATCTTCAGAACCAATGATATCGAGAAGGCGTTCATGGCGAACCATGTTTCCGGCTTCATCAAAGTCTGTCACTAGGCCTACTGAAATACCTGATACTGGAGCTTTGATGGGAACACCTGCACCGAGAAGTGACATGGTGCCTGCACAAACAGTCGCCATAGAAGAAGATCCATTTGATTCAAGAACTTCAGAAACTGTGCGGATAGCATAAGGGAAAACGTCTTCATCAGGAATCACTGGAGCAATGGAGCGCTCTGCGAGGTTCCCGTGACCAATTTCACGACGATTCAGGCCACCAAAGCGACCTGCTTCACCTACAGAAAATGGGGGGAAACTGTAATGGAGGATAAAGCGCTTGCTGTCTTCACCACCTGCGTAGTTATCGAAATACTGGCGCTCATCGGCAGGGGCAAGTGTTGATACGGCCAATGCTTGAGTCTCTCCACGAGCGAAGAGGGCGGAACCATGAACACGAGGAAGGAGACCTTCTTCTGCAAAAAGTGGGCGTAGATCAGCTGGCTTACGGCCATCTGCTCGAACTCCTTTATCTAAGATTGATATACGAAATGCCTTCTTCTGAAGGTACTCGAATGCTTGCTCAATCTGGAAGTCCGTAGTTTCAGGGAAACGCTCCATGATCGTCGCTTCTACTTCATCACGGAGGGCGCCAACTTTCTTAGCACGTTCCACCTTAGAGTCTGCGTAAATTGCACCTTCAATACGATCACCGGCTACCTCATAGGCAATATCTAGGAGGTCTTGCTCAGCGACAGAAACTGTGTATTCACGTGTCTCTTTACCAGCGAGAGCTTTGAGCTCTTCTTGTGCTGCTACGAGTTTTTGTACGTTTTCTTGAGCGAAGTAGAGAGCTTTTACAAATTCCTCTTCTGGAATCTGGTCCGCACCACCCTCGATCATGATAACATTTTCTTTATCACCCACATAGACAAGATCAAGATCTGACTCTTCACGTTGATCGAATGTAGGGTTGATGACAAACTCACCATCCACGCGGCCTACGCGCACAGCACCGATTGGGCGAGCAAATGGGATGTCTGAAATAGAAAGAGCCGCAGAAGCTCCGTTCATTGAAAGAATATCGGCATCGTTCACGCCATCAGCAGAAAGCATAAGAGCTACAATCTGGGTCTCGAAAAGATAACCTTTCGGGAAAAGTGGCCGCAGAGGGCGGTCTGTCATACGACAAGTGAGGATCTCTTTCTCAGTAGGGCGCCCTTCACGTTTGAAATAACCACCGGGGAAAACACCAGCAGCGAAAGCTCTTTCTTTATATTCTACAGAAAGCGGAAACCAGGACTGCCCTGGCTTAATTTTAGTCAAGGAACAAGCAGTCACTAAAACTGTAGTTTCACCTGATGTTACGACAACTGCACCATCTGCAAGTTTCGCCATTTTACCTGTTTCGAAGGTAATCGGATTCGAGCCAACATTGCTCGTAATTGTATGTATATTCATTTGTTTTTCTTAGTTACGTCTCGGAGAAGCATGCATCCCATCACCTTTGGTGGAACAATGCATCTCTACCTTTTCGGAGATATCCTCAGTCTATGGCTAGCCTTAGCCCGATAGATATCTTCAGGACATCTCACCCTCACGTCTGAGTAAGATCCCCATTTAAAAAATTTATTCGTTCTGGAAACAGAGCACTTCTTTAAAAATATTTAGTATCTACGTACTCTGTATAAATGAAGCGACCACCGGAATTCGGTGGTCGCTTCTCTAAAATGACTTACTTACGAAGTCCTAGACCCTTAATCACCTTCAGGTAATCGGCCTCTGATCCTTTCCTGATGTAATCAAGAAGCTTTCTACGGCGAGATACCAAGCGGAGAAGACCGCGGCGGCTAGAAACGTCTTTTTTGTTGGTGGCCAAATGCTCAGTGATTTGAAGAATTCGCTGAGAAAGAAGGGCTACCTGATAACTTGCGCTGCCTGTATCACCTTCGTGAAGCTTATAGTCAGCTAGATTAACTTTGTCTGTGTTCATAATATTAGTTTTTGACTGAATTCAGTTCAGGACCAGCCTTACCATAAAGCCAGACCTCCCTCAATCGGGGTCGGAAGCGACATAATCGTAATTCACTATAAATGCAAGGAGTTTCAGTACAGATACTCCATTCCGAGGAATGACAAGTGCTCAAAAGCCCAAAAACTCAATATTTCACTCCCTACTTAGCGCCCATAACCAACAGAGTCATCCATACTCCGGCCATAATTGCTATTAGATTCTAATTGAGTCTGACACTCAATCGTGAGTCTACAAAACGGTAAGGCTTCTAACCGAACCTCAGGAATAGAATCTCCACTCATTTGGCAAATTCCGTATGTTTTATTCTCAATCCGTAACAGAGCTTCTTCCACCTCGTGCAGAGCATCCGTCTCTTTAGAAAGTATGTTTAGAGCCAGATCCTTATCATAGGCATCACTCCCAGCATCTCCTGTGTGCATTCCAGAGCCACTCGAATCATTCCCACTACCAGAACTGTGTAATGTATCTCTAGCGATCCCCTGTGTTGTATCCACCATCGCATCACGAAGATCGAGCAAGCGTTGCCGCTGTTTACGGATAAATGGAGTCATCTTCATTTTACGCAATTTTTTAGCTTTATTCGGAGATTTTTCTCCACTGTTTACTACCGGCTCCGCCTCCTCCAGCACTTTCGTAGACTCCTTCTTTGCAACCTTGGTTTTAGCTACTGATTTTTTAGCTGTAGATGCTTTCTTAGCTACTTTTTTAGCAGCTACCTCCTTTTTCGCTACCTTCTTCTTGGCGGCTTTCGTTACAGTTTTTTTCTTCACTAGCGTCTGGTTTTAATTTGTAATGATTCAATTCAACACAATGGCCAAAATTAAAATGGCGTCTATGAACTATAGTAAGAAATAATTTCTGCAAGGTAATTCTATAGCATCACATCACATGACTCCCTAATTCTTTGAGAGTCACCCAGAATTCATTTCTTCATTCTTCTCTGAAATAACAAGTTCCCAGACTGCTCATTCCTCTAAAATCTGACTCCGTAACATCATCACTCCCCCCAACATAAGCACCTATACCTAATTCCAAAAACAACCTAGTATCACCAATTTAACAGACTCATTACGAACAATTTCATCATTATTTTTATTTTTTTTGTCCACCCCCCCCCCTCTATCCACTTCTTATTATATGACGACCCAACCACATTCCACACGCAGACAATTTATTGGCACAGCAGGCAGTTCCTTATTAGCGCTACTCTTAGGAGACCAGGCCCTTGCTAACACCACAGAGCAAGGTGAGTTTTTATTTTTAGAAGCAGAGGGCTTCGACAACCTCGGTGGTTGGGATGTCGACCAACAATCCATGGATTATATGGGATCTCCCTACCTGTTAGCGCACGGGCTAGGAACTCCTGTTAAAGACGCCACGACCAAAACGACATTTCCCTCCAAAGGACAATATCGAATTTGGGTCAGAACTCGTGATTGGGTAGCACCTTGGAACGTTCCTGGCACTCCGGGGAAATTCCAAGTCCTCATTGACCAAGTTCCCGTAAAAGAAACATTCGGTACCCGCAACGCAGAATGGCATTGGCACGACGGAGGAGTCGTTGATATCGACAACCTAGAGGCGAACATCTCTTTACACGACCTCACGGGCTTCGAAGGGCGCTGTGAGGCGATCCTCTTTTGCAAAGACACTGATTTCAAACCAAGCAATGATATTAAGGCACTCACCAATTTCCGCAGGAAATTACTGGGTTTACCTAATAAACCGGCAGAAGGGAAACACTATGACCTCATCGTCTGTGGTGGTGGCTTCGCAGGCACAGCCGCTGCCCTCTCAGCAGCACGATTAGGCCTCAATGTCGCCCTCGTCCAAGACCGCCCCGTTCTCGGCGGCAACGGCAGTACTGAAGTAAGAGTTTGGCCAGAAGGTCACGTCCAACAGGAGCCCTACACCCACGTTGGTGATATCGTTTACGAACTCTTCATCGATCGAAAGAAACAAAAAGAGCTCTACGGAGGAGGTAGTTTTAACAGAAGAGGTGGTGAATTCTACGATGATGAGATGAAGCTAGCTGCGGTAAAGGCAGAGCCAAGAATTGACCTTTTCATTGAAAACCGTGCGATACAGACCGAAACGACCGGATCAAAAATCACCTCTGTCGTCATTCAATCCACGCGCACCTCAGAGCAAACTCGCATCTATGCTTCCTACTTTGCCGATTGTACTGGAGATGCCACTATCGGATATCAAGCAGGGGCAGATTACGAATTCTCTTCTGTAGGAAATATGGGCAGCAGTAACCTCTGGAGTGTCCTTGATGCTTCTGATGAAAAGCAAGTACTCCGATGCGAGTGTAAGGATAAGGAAGCTCTTACAGTGAACTATCAAGAAGGGAATACAGCTCAACCCTTCCCATCATGCCCATGGGCAGTGGACTTGCATGACAAGCCTTTCCCTGGTAGAGCAAAATTCCATAACGACCCAGCTGGTGATAAAAAATATGGCGATGGTACCAATAACCTAAATGACCTTGGCCGTTGGTATTGGGAAAGTGGTTTTGATAAAGACCCGATCGAAGATGTCGAAAGAATCCGCGACCTTAATCTCCGCGCTATGTACGGTGCCTGGGATGCTCTAAAAAACACAGATGGCCTCTACCCGAACCATCGCTTGGGCTGGTCCGCCTTCATTGCAGGCAAGCGTGAATCACGCCGCCTCATGGGCGACATCGTTCTCGATGCAGAAGACTTTTACGCACAAAAGAAATTTGAAGACGGTTGTTTCCCATGTTCATGGCATGTCGATATCCATACTCCAAATGATGCCTTTGATGATGGCCACGAAGGGAATGAATTTATCTCTGGCTTCACACGTGGGAAAAAATTCAAATACAGCGGAACTTATTGGGCCCCCTACCGTACACTTTACAGCCGTAATATCGACAACCTCTTTATGGCAGGGCGTAATATTAGTGTCACCAAGACAGGCCTAGGCCCAGTCCGCGTCATGAAAACATGTGGAACCATGGGTGAGATCGTAGGAAAATCGGCCAGCCTATGCGTAAAACATCAGACAAATCCTCGCGGTGTTTACAAAGATCACCTCGAAGGGTTAAAGTCTCTCATGCAGCTACCAGGCAAGCACCGAGTGTCCTAACCCCCTCTCATAACAACTCCCTCCCACCTTTAGCCACTAGCTCTATCTAACATTTTAATGAATTTTTACATTTCTGCGTTCTCACTTCTACTCACTCTCTATTCGTGGGCAGAAGTTCAGCAAAAACCAAACATCCTGTGGCTGACAAGTGAAGACAACAATGTGAATTATCTAGGCTGTTATGGTAATGAGCTAGCGGTGACCCCTAACATCGATACACTCGCCTCCAAAGGATTCCGGTACACTCATTGCTATTCTAACGGAGCGGTCTGCTCGGCAACACGTTCCTCATGGATCATGGGTATGATTTCCACTTCAACAGGGGCCCACCATCACCGCAGTCAAGTGACCATCCCAGAGTCTCTCATCATGTATCCGAAGGCCCTTACAGAAGCAGGTTACTACACAGCTAACGGCTACAAATGCGATTACAACATCCAATACGGTCAAGAATTATGGGAAGGTGGGCATTCTTTAGATTGGAAACTCTTACAGAAAAGGCAGCCTTTTTTCCAGATCATCAATTTTAAAGAATCTCACGAACACAAACTCTTCTCTACAGAACATAAACACCCTATCGACCAGATCAAGATAGCCCCCTATCACCCAACGACGGACATCAGCAAAAAAAATACAGCTGTTTACTATGATGCCATTACAGCAATGGATAAGAAAGTAGGAGAAGCTCTCGATCAACTTCAAGATTCAGGCCTAGCTGAAAACACGATTGTTATCTACTGCTCCGATCACGGAGGGTCTCTTCCCAGAGGAAAACGCTTTCTCTACAATAGTGGGACTCATTGCCCCCTCATCGTCTATATTCCAGAGTCACTAAAACACCTTTACCCGGCAGAACACCCGGGATCAACAGTGCAACGCCTAGTGAGCTTCGCAGATATGCCGACTACGTGGCTATCACTCGCTGGAGCTAAGATCCCAGCCAACTACCATGGCAAGGTCTTCCTAGGAAACCAAACACAACCCGAAGACACCTACCACTATAGCTTCCGTAGCAGGAACGGAGAACGCATCGAAAACGTACGTGCTATCCGCGATAAAAAATACCTTCTCATCAAAAACTACTACCCTTACGTACCAAGAGGCCAACGCCAGGATTATCAATGGGGAATACCTCTCCAACAAGAATGGTACAAAGAATTCCAAGCAGGGAAACTCAACGCAATACAAGCACGCTACTATCTTGAAAGGGGTAGCTATGAGCTCTACGACACAGAGGCTGATCCACACTGCATCCATAATGAAATCCTAAACCCTCAGCTCAAAAACAAGATTGCTCAACTCAAAGCAGCTTTACTTCTCAAACAACAAGAAATCCGCGATTGCGCCCTCATCCCTGAATCTATGCTGATACGCCTATCTTCAGAAGCAGGGCTCACACACTATGAATTTCTACAATCTGAATCCAATTACCCAATAGAAACTCTACAAACAATCAGTGATATCGCACTGAGCCCTGATCCTTCTGCCCTAAATACATTCACCAGCTCACTCAAACATAGCCACCCCGCTGTTCGCTATTGGGCTCTTCAAGGGCTTTTTAATCTCGGGCCTGCCGCTGCTCCTGCCAAAGCTCACATCTTAGAAGCATTGGATGATCACTTTGACACCGTTGCTGTATCGGCTGCAATCTGCGCTCTCAAACTAGATGAACAAGAGGCTGGGTATACAGCGATTCGTAACACTCTTAAAAGGGATGCCATCACCCGGATCGACATCCTAAATCAAATCGCTTGGTTGGGAAGTAGTACTCATAGCCCATTGCATACAGAAATTGCAGCACTCCAGAATCTAGAAGGAATCGACTATCAAATGCAGCAATTCATACTAACAGGAAAAGCTTCTCGAAAGAAGATCAAAAAGAAAAAGTAATCACCTCATTCTGAGGCAATCCGACTAACAGCTAACAATCTAACATGAAAGCTCCCTCCTAGCACAACATCTGAGATTATACGGCATGAGCAATAATCAACACATGACATCCTTCCTAAAAGCTTTATCCAGCCATGAACGCTGGCTAGCAGGCTATGTCCAAACGTTGATTCCTAACTCTGCAGATGCTGACGACGTCCTCCAAGAAATTAAACTAGCACTCTGGGAGAACTACGAACAGTTTGAAGAAGGAACCAGCTTCTCAGCATGGAGTAAGCAAGTAGCCTTCTACCGGGCCCTAGCCTTTCGACAAAAGAAAGCCATAGAAAACAAACGCATGGTCTTCTCTCCAGAATGTTATGAATTACTCGATAAACACTATGAACAAGATGTGAAGAGTATTTCTCAAGAAACCAAACGCTTAAGAAAGTGCCTAAGCCACTTACCCATACGCATTAACCTAAGGTGTAAGTCTTTTAAAATAAATGAACTAAATTG
>CAZLQY010000084.1:0-9195 GCA_964561965.1 uncultured Verrucomicrobiales bacterium | reverse complement strand
AATAGCGCAAAAACGTGCATTTTGGAGCATTATAAAGACAGGATGTCTTTTTTGATTAGAGATGGGATATTAAGAAAAACCTATATGAAATAAGGGCTCAGACGTTAATCTGAGCCCTTTATACATGGTACACCCTAAGGGAGTCGAACCCCTAACCTTCTGATTCGTAGTCAGACGCTCTATCCAATTGAGCTAAGGGTGCCTTATGTGATAAATGGATGGAGCCGGATGTCAGACTCGAACTGACGACCTGATGATTACAAATCAACTGCTCTACCAACTGAGCTAATCCGGCATTCCATTTTGTACCTCAGCTTTCGCTTTGGCGCGGCGCGAGTATCTATATTCGGGATTGCTGTGCAAGTTATTTCGATACGAAAATGAAAGAAATTTAGAACTTTCTGTAACTCGCTGATTTTGAGCGATACAAAGAATGAGGTTTTTTTGAAGTTTTAGGAATATTGAAATTCCTATTGAAATGTGGTATAGATCATGAGTAGTTTAGGTATCTTGATAGTTACTTTTTATGATCATTCTAGGTGTTTGATCGCCCAATTTGGGTTCTTGCGCAGCGCAGAGCTTGGATTGGTCTCTGTTATAGGCGCTGCGATGACCTATATCGGAAAGAACTATGAAAATAACCACCAATGAAAGTACGTATTCCTCTTCTTCTGCAAAGAAGAATTCTATGAAACAAGAGCGTGTACAAGAGTTTGGGTTGAAATCCCCGAGCCAGAAGGGAAAAAATTTCGTGCTGGATACGAATGTCCTTTTACATGACCCGACGTGCTTGAATCGTTTTGAGGATAATCATGTGTGCATTCCTGTGGATGTTCTTTCTGAATTAGATCGATTTAAAAATGAACAGTCTGAGCGCGGTGCAAATGCGAGGAAAATTCATCGCATGTTAACGGAGCTGTTTCATTCTAGTGATCTTGCGGTGACTCAGGGTATATCTACAGATGGAGGGGGCTCTATACGATTAGTGATTTACGATCCTAAGTTTTGTGAGGAGAACTCGAAGGTTCTTCGCCAGTTTTTGAGGGTGTTTCCTGATCGGGAAAGGGTGGATCACAGGATTTTAGCGTGCACGTTGTTGGTGAAAGAGCATAATGACTCTCCTGTGTTTTTAGTGACAAAGGATATTAATATGCAGTTAAAGGCGAGAGCTGTGGCGATTGATTGTGAAGATTATTTAAATGATAAAGTCGATGTCCGTGAAGTCAGCCACTACGATATGCAGTACGTCGAGGTTGAGCCAAATGAGCTGCAGAGATTTGCTAGTAGTGGGGAGTTATGTTTACCTCATGAAAGGCGCGTGGGGGTGGAGCTGAATCAGTACGTGTTACTTGAGGCTGGGGAGAAGCAAACAATCCCTGCTAGGCTGGATGGAAATGGTACGTTTGTTAGGCTACAGATTCCAGATGTATTACGCATCCCAGACGGGCATCACCTTAAGCCGTTAAATTTAGGGCAGAAGTGCCTCATTGATGCGTTATTAAATCCAGATATTTCTTTGGTGACGTGTTATGGGCAGGCTGGGACGGGGAAAACGTTAGTCGCAGTCGCAGCTGGTTTGAATGAAGTGTTTAATCGTAAATATAATGGGATTACAATTAGCCGGCCAGTCGTTGCCATGGGTGATCAGTTAGGGTTTTTACCCGGTAATTTAGATGATAAGATGCGCCCTTGGCTACAACCTATTTATGATGCCTTAGAGCTATTAATGCAACCACCTGCGCAGCAAAGGCCGAAGAGGAAACAGGGGAAGGGTTTACAAGATGAAGTTCCCGCGAAACCTTATGAAGGGCTGGTGGAGCAGGGTGTGATTGAGATTGAGGCTCTGTGCTACATCCGTGGGCGTTCCATACCGAATCGTTTCTTTGTTTTAGATGAAGCGCAGCAACTCACTCCGTTGGAAGCGAAGACGGTGGTGACGCGTATGTCGCGGGGTTCTAAACTAGTGCTGGTGGGAGACCCTGCCCAGATTGATAATCCCTATGTGGATAGCCGGAGTAATGGCCTTGTGTATACTAGAAATCGATTAAAAGGGCAGCCCTTCGCAGCCCATGTGTCATTAAGCCGTGGTGAGCGTAGCCCTCTAGCAGAGGCTGGAGCGCAATTGATGTAACTGATGAGCCTTACCTAGACTTCACCTAGAAGTGTGCCGTTATTTTACGAACGGCGTCTTCTACGGTGAGGCCGTGTATTTCTCGGAGTTTGGGGACTTTCCCGTGCTCAATGAATTCATCGGGCCAGCCGATTCTTTCGACTGGTTGAGTGATTTGATTGTCTTGTAGTAGCTCAATGACACTAGCCCCAAAGCCGTTGATGAGAACGTGGTCTTCAAAAGTACAGACGACTTTAGCATGACGAGCATGTTGGAGTATAGTGTCTGCATCCAGCGGTTTGATCCAGCGTGGATTAATGAGGGTGACGGAGAGGTTTTGCTGCTCTAATTGTATTTTTGTTTTTTCCGCCATTTCAAAGAGATGACCAAGCCCGATGAGGCAGACATCGCTTCCTTCGGAGATGACTTGAGCTTGCCCTATTTCTAGTAATTGGGGCGTTTCCTTTAAGGTGGCTCCCGTGCCTGCTCCTCGTGGGTAGCGAATAGCGGAGGGCCCTTTGTCGTAGTTAGCCATAGTCCATAGCATATCTACAAATTCATCCTCATCCTTAGGCTGCATGTGAATGAGATCTGGTACGTGACGGAGGTAGCCGATGTCGAAGAGCCCGTGGTGAGTTGGGCCATCATCACCGCTGAGTCCCGCTCTATCCATGCAGAGGCGGACGGGTAATTTTTGGAGCGCCATGTCGTGAATGATCATGTCGTAGGCGCGTTGCATAAAGGTGGAATAGATTGCTAGAAATGGCTTTAGCCCTTGAGTGGCCTGACCGCAGGCAAATAGGGCGGCGTGTTCTTCTGCGATGCCGACATCGAAGTAGCGTTCATTGATTTCGTTCTTAAAGATATCCAGTTTTGTTCCACCAGGCATTGCTGCTGTGATGGCTGTGATCGATTGATCTTGCTTGGCCAGATCTGTGAGGGTTCTTCCAAAGATCTCTGAGTAGGTTGGGTCTGTAGCCTTTTGGGTGGACCCGTCATCAATTTTGTAGGCCCCGAGGCCATGAAACTTCCCTGGGTTATCTAGGGCGGGTTTATAGCCTTTTCCTTTTTCGGTGATGATGTGGAGGACGACGGGCTCTTCTTGTTCTTTGAGGTATTCGAAGGTGCTTGTGAGTAGATCGATATCATGTCCATCAATCGGCCCAAAATAGCGGAGGCCAAATTTTTCGAAGAGTACATTGGGCAGGATGAGGTTTTTTGCTCCTCGTTCTACTTTATGTGCTAGCTTACGTGCTCCTGATCCTGCCAGTTTCTCGACAAAGTCGGCCGCAGTGGCTCGTACGGATGAATAGGTAGGATGAGTTTGTAGGCTATTGAAATGCTTTGCTAGAGCTCCTACGTTTTTGTCGATAGACCATTCGTTGTCATTGAGAATGACGATGAATTTTTTGGTAGTCTCAGCAATGTTGTTGAGTGCTTCTAGTGTTGGCCCACAGGTGAATGCCGCATCACCTGCTACAGCGACGACATGAGAATCATCCCCCTTAATATCTCTTGCAGAGGCCATGCCCAGTGCGGCTGAGACAGCTGTGCCTGCGTGGCCTGCGCCATAGCAATCATGCTCGGATTCTGAGCGAAGAAGGAATCCGTTTAAGCCCTTGTAGGTGCGGATGGTATGGATGTCTTTGGCTCTACCTGTGAGCATTTTATGGACGTAGCCTTGATGGGATACATCGAATGTGAATTTATCAGTAGGGGACTCGAAGACTCGGTGCAGAGCGATCGATAGTTCAACGACGCCTAAGTTAGGCCCTAGGTGTCCGCCTGTGACAGCTAGCCTAGAAATGAGAATGTCTCTAATCTCCTGAGCTAACTTGGGTAGATCTGAGGGTGGTATTTTTTTGACATCTTCAGGCCCTTCGATGGTTTGAAGTATGTCAGGTAAGTCGTTAGAAGAGTCGGATTTCATCATCATTGTCGGTGATTGCGGCGGGGCTAGGAGTAGACGATTCCTTTACAGTTTCAAGTCGTTTTCTCGCTGATTTGAGTAGATCCTCGCAATGCTTACGTAAGTTGTTGCCTTCTTCATATTTGGTGATGAGTTCTTCAAGAGGAAGTTGATCTGAGTCCATTTGTTCGATGATTTCCTCTAACCGTTTGAGAGAGTCTTCGAATTTCGGTAGTGATTGTTTCGGCATAGAAAGGGTGAATTATGGTTGTGGTTCTTCTTCGGGGGCTGAACGGGAGAAGTAAACCATAGAGGCGAGTAGGTAGTTACTGGGGCTCTTCACTAGGTAAAGTGGTGTGCTATAGTCGGAGCGGAATTTAGAGAATGATTGTTTTGGGGGATACGTGAAATAGCTATCCGTTGCAACACCTGTCCAAAATGCGTACGCTAAGGGAAAGAAGTCCTGATAATTTGTCGACATGGTGGTGACATTATCTTGCCCATATGAGTATGGCGTCATTAGCACTCCTTCGATGGGGTTACCAAAGTTACTAGCGATGTTCTCTATGGAATTGAATTCCGCCATGCTTTTGGGCAGCCATATGGATGTTCTGTCTGCGTACCAGGCAACAGCCCAAGGTTGGTCTGAGACGATAATAGCATTTTCTTTGGTCCATCCGTTGAGTCGGGTATTTAGGGCATTGGGGTTATAATAGGGCACAGTCGTAGCTCCCGCTCCAGAGATTGCAAAGGCTCGTTTGATTCTGGGCAAAAGGCTGAGTGTTAAAGGGATGATAGAGAGGGCCACAATGGATGTGTAATGGAGGTTACCAGCAAAGCCATTCATTTGGGATATAGGAAGTCTAGCCCAAAGGATAGAGATCATTGCGAGGCCGTAGGCCATAGCGAGAGGGGTGAAGAGGAGATGGATTTGGCTAGGGTTCATTGGGCTATCCGCTTTGACTCCATAAATACTCATACCAATGGCAGCAAAGACCCACATAAGAACAATTACCCAGCGGAATGATGCTATGCTAGAGCGTTTAAATGGATGGATGAGCGCTAGGAAGAAGGCTGGTGCAAGAATGACACTACCTAAGAAAAAATGTACTGTAGTGAATTGCTGGATCGTGGCTGTTACGATATGAGCCACAAATTTTCCTAAGTAAACACTGGGTTTTTCCATGCTACGGTAAACGACATTGTTACTGTCTTGCATACCATCGTGCATGGCATAGAAGGCTGTACCACCGAATGAGCCTGTTGTATTGGAGTAGTATATTAGGGGAAATACGACGAAAATACCGACGATGAAGAGTAAAGCTATAGAGACGGTACCTCTGGGTCTAAAGTAAAAAGCACTAAAAATGAGATAGCCTATAAATGGCCAGAGTGTGATCCAATGGGCTAATGCGAGTAAGCCAAAAAAGCTTCCAGAAATGATGGCCGGAATCACGGGAGAGCGGCCAGCTTCTTGGTTTTCTATACCTCGCCAACATGTATACATGGCTGCGGAGAAAAGAGCTGCCATCAGCATCTGGGGCATGCCGCTCATGCTGAACTGCCAAAATAAGTCGCTAACTAGCAATAATATGGATACGATGGAGGCGATGGTTTGATCGAAAATCCTTGCGATCAAGGTGAAGTTAATGGCGATAGTAATGACGAAAAAGAGCAAACAAGTGCAGGCGATGATTCGGTCTAATTTATAGATCACATCGTTCTTATCCGTCATTCGGAAATTTTCTGGATTAGATGCTCCTGTGAGTTTTAAAACGCCAGCATAAATAAGAGGGTTGAGAGGTGCGTGAAAGGTGTCTTTAAACGAGTTGATATTGAGTGGTTTACCTTCCCGTTCCAACTGGGCGATTGCCGCTGGGCGCACAAACTTTGTAGTTAGTCCATTCCCACGGGCTATTTCTCGGCCTATTTGAGCTTGGTCCATTCCTTCAGGCGAGGTCAGGCCTTGAAAAGAGACAAAAAGATAGACAAAGGCTAAAGCAAACATCGCAGATAAGAAAACGAGACGTTTGATAATAGTTGCAGCAGGACTGTCGGAGGAGATCATAGAATGGTGTGGTTTTTGGTTTTAAACAAATTCTTTAAGCTTGCGTTGTAATGTGCGGCGGCTGATTCCTAGGAGTTTCGCTGCTTCTGTACGGTTGTTAGCGCAGTAGGTAAGAGCTCGTTGGATTGTATTGTGCTCGAGTTGATGCAAATTGAAATCACCTTCAGTTTCAAGGGTTTTCGCAGGGAAAGGTGAGATAGTCTGGGTTTGGAATGAAGAAATGTTGTTTTCTAGAGGTGTTTGTTGTGTGGTGAGGAATGTTGGTAGGTGGCAGATTTGAATTTGCTCGGTATTACTCATGACCACACCGTGCTCAATGACTGTCCTTAACTCGCGTACATTTCCGGGCCACGAATAGTGTTGGAGTAGCTGTATTGCTTCGTCAGAGAGCGGTTTGGTGGGTTTGTTGTTTTCAAGTGCGAATTCTGTTAAAAAAGAGGCAGCGAGGATGACGATATCTTCAGGCCTTCCCCGGAGAGGGGGCATATCTAATTTGAGAACATTAAGGCGGAAAAAAAGATCTTCTCTGAATTCGCCGGTGTCGACGAGGTTTCGTAGGTTTTTGTTGGTGGCTGTAATGACTCTGACATCAACAGAAATGGGAGTATTAGATCCAACCCTCTCGATGCTTCGTTCCGAGAGTGCCCTAAGTAGCTTTACTTGAGTCGCTTGATTAATTTCACCAATCTCATCTAGAAAGAGGGTGCCGCCATGAGCTTGTTCAAATCGGCCGACTCTGCGTTGTGCCGCACCGGTGAAAGATCCTTTTTCGTGGCCGAAGAGTTCGCTTTCTAATAATTGTTCAGAGAGTGCTGCGCAGTTGATCGTTACAAGCTTGTTGGATGGGCGGCCACTGAGACTGTGGATGGCCTGTGCAACGAGCTCTTTCCCTGTTCCAGATTCCCCTTCAATGAGAACTGTTGCCTTTGTCGGGGCGATTTGAGAGATGTGGGCGCGAACTTTTTGTATCGCCGCTGAGTTTCCTAGGAGTTTATCGAGCCCTCTGGGGGTTTTGCCGGATTTGATCCGCAGTGTCTTATTTTCCTCTTCGAGCTGTACATTTGTTTGTTCTAGTGTCCGTGTGCGTAGTGCTCGTTTGAGAAGGATTTCTACTTCGTCGAGATTGAGAGGCTTTGTGACAAAGTCCCAAGCACCACGCCGCATAGCCTCTACAGCAGTATCTACGGAGCCATAGGCTGTCATCATGATCGGCACTGGAGGTTTTGGGAGAGCAAGTGCATGGTCGATGAGGTCCATACCACTGTCGCTAGCGATACGTAGATCTGTAAGGAGCAAATCGATGTTTTCAGACTTTAGGACGTTGAGCGCCTCGCGGATATCGGAGGCGACATAGCAGTCGAATTCATCCTCCATCGCCATACGCAGGCCATCTCTCGTAGGTTTTTCGTCGTCAACGATGAGTAGTGTGGGATCGTTCATGAAGTTTCTTCTACATCGATAATAGATTTATGATCCTGTTGTTCTAGCAGGCGGACGTGTTTTTCCTGACGGGGAAGGTGGATTTTCACGGTAGTGCCCAGGCCCTCTTCGCTATCGATTTCGATCTCTCCACCGTGCTCGCGAATGATACGGCGCACCACGAGGAGGCCTAGGCCAGTGCCTTGCTTCTTAGATGTGTGGTAGGGCTCGAATATAGAGCCCATCATTTCAGGAGAGATTCCAGAGCCATTGTCTCGGATGGAAAGAGTGACCTCATAATCATTAAAGTAACTCTGGATGATGAGTTGCCCCCCAGAGGCCGGTAAAGCCTGTGCTGCATTGCGCAAGAGGTTATAGAGAGCTTGGTGAATTTGATCGTCATCGAGCGAAAGCAAGGGCTGTTCCTTTGCTAGCTCAAGGGAAACTTGGATATGACGTTCCTCTAACTCTACCTCGATGAGCTGGAGAGTCCGGCTTAAAATGTCATTGAGCTTATGTGTGCTTTTGTTCGGTTCTGTTGGGCGTACAGCATGGAGGAATTGTTTCAGGATGGAATCGAGCCTTCGGATCTCATTCTGAGCCGTTTCGAGGTGTTCTCGTAGACTCTCGGCATCTGGAGAGGAAAGCTTATTGAGTTTTCGAGACATTAGCTGCATGTGGATACCTAAAGAATTGAGTGGGTTACCAATTTCATGAGCCACACCAGCAGCTAGGAGTGTAAGGGCATTCAGTTTTTCACTCTCAATCGTTTCCTCAGCTTGGCGCTTCGTTTCTGTGACATCACGGACGAGCATGACATAGCCGAGAAGCTCCTCCTCAGGGCAATCTACTTGGCCTCGTATGGGCGCGAGGTAGAAATTGAGGTAACGGTTCTCAGGATAAAAGACTTCCATATCTCTGCTTACAACACGTTCTGGGTGGGCCAGTTTTTTCCAATCAAAACCTTGAATGACGGAATGCAGTGATTGCCCTGAAACGCCTGAAGCTGGTAGTCCAAAAAATTGAAGGGCGGAACGGTTCGCAAATGTAATGACACTCTCTGGATCAACGATGAACACACCTTCAGTGAGAACCTCAAACACATTTTCAAGAAAGCCTTTTTCTCGGAATAGACGAGAAACGAGACTCTGAACCTCGTTAGGAGAAACGCGGTCTAAGCGAGTAATGAGCTTGTCTAGAAATCCAGGTTTCATATATCAATATGGTATGATGGAAGCAATTATAGTGATTTCGACTTTTCCGAATATCGAGTCTGCGCGACAGATTGGCACACTTCTAGTAGAAAGGCAACTGGTAGCCTGTGTAAATTTACTTCCTGGAGTGGAAAGTCTATATTCTTGGCAAGGTGCTATCTGCCAAGATCAAGAAATCATGGCTGTTATGAAAACCTCCAATGCGAATTATTCAGCGATTGAAGCATTAATGAATAAGCATCACCCCTATGATGTGCCTGCTCTTTCTGCTGTAAAGCTCAGTCAAGTACCACCTACTTATTTAGATTGGATGATTTCCGTGACTAAGTGACCAGAGAAGAGCATCTGCCCCATCATTCTATTAGAGGGATTTCCTATTTGCCAGTGGATTGGAGAATTGCTTCTCCTATTCCTCCCATGCCTCCCATGCCTCCCATGCCTCCCATGCCTCCCATGCCTCCCATGCCTCCCATGC
>CAZLQY010000083.1:0-9439 GCA_964561965.1 uncultured Verrucomicrobiales bacterium | reverse complement strand
AGCTACTGCCTGATTTTAACCGTCTGTCAGATCAAGTTCCTTTTTTTACAACTCATATCACAGACCTAACTCCAGAGCCAAGTGAATGAACTTTGGAGCATGATACCTACTAGGGTGTAGGAATCATACCTTCATTCACTTCCGTGTAGGAATCATACCTTCATTCACTTCCAGCTACACGGAGTTACTTCACTAGTCTCTACATGCCCTTTTACTATAGCGTTTCGTTCCTTACCACGTGGCAGCGTCTGTTGCCGTTGCTTTTAAGAAAATAGGGCTGTCTATCCCACAAGTGATGCCTAGACAGTCATAATGTCTTTTTCCTTTGCCGCAGTGGCTTCTTCTACCTTTTTGGAATAACCGTCCGTCACTTCTTGAATCTGAGCTTCGAAGTCACGTTGGCTATCTTCACTTAAGATTTTATCATTCTTCATTTTCTTGCCTTGATCCATTCCCTCTTTACGGCAAGAGCGAATACGTACTTTTGTGTCCTCAGAAATGACTTTCACCCGCTTCACCATTTCTTTACGGCGCTCTTCGGTAAGATCGGGAACAGGCAAACGAAGTTGTTTTCCTTCATTGACGGGATTAAAGCCCAACTGAGCCTCACGAATACCGCGATCAATATCTTCCACAGTAGATGGGTCAAATGGTTGTACGATGATCTGGCGCGGCTCTGGAGTCGTGATGACAGCGAGCTCACGCAGGCGCATTTTACTACCATAGGCCTTTACTTCAATCTCGACATTCTCGACAAGAGCAGGCGAGGCCTTTCCTGTGCGCACACCGGCAAATTCCTTCACCATGTTCTCAAGAGAAGCTTCCATCGCTGTCTCCACTTCCAGTATTATTGTATCAGGATCCATAAAAATAAGGTTACGTTTCGTTAGAAATAGTCTGTTGTATCAAAGCTTAGTTCACAATTGTGCCGATATCTTTTCCTCCTAAGGCCTTGGTAATATTACCAGGTACTCCTAAATCAAATACGATGATGGGAATACTATTCTCCATGCAGAGGCTGAATGCGGTGGAATCCATGACCTGTAATTGTTGAGAAATACACTCGTGGAATGACACTGTTTCATAACGCACTGCATCTGGATCTTTTTTCGGGTCAGCATTGTAAACACCATCCACCATCGTCGCTTTAAGCACAGCGTCTGCACTAATCTCATTTGCTCGTAGTGCAGAGGTTGTGTCTGTTGAGAAAAATGGACTTCCTGTTCCCGCTGCAAAGATAACTACTCGCCCGTCTGATAAGTGACGGTTCGCTTTGCGGCGAATGAAGGTCTCTGCCACATTCTGCATCTCAATCGCAGACATCACTACAACTTCCACATCTTCTGCTTCAAGCGCGCTCTGTAGTGCCAAGGCATTCATCACGGTAGCCAGCATCCCTACATAGTCAGCTGTTGGGCGATCCATGCCACGTGCGCTGGCACTAGCCCCACGCCAAAAATTACCTCCACCTACAACAATGGCAATTTCTATTCCTTGTTTCTTCGCTTCGACAATCTCTATCGCTATTCTGCCAACGATCTCTGGTGAAATATTATCTTTACTCCCAATCTCGCGAAGAGCTTCTCCGCTAAGTTTGAGAACCACGCGTTTAAAAGATCGTTCAGTATTACTCATAGTGTGTTTTTGCTGAAGCAAAGGAAACAAAAGCACCTCATGTGGGGAAGAGAAAAGTTGGATTAAGTTTTAGAGCACACTCAGAATCATCCCTCAAAAACAATCGAATAGAGACAATGGGAACAATTATCCTACTCCCAAGAAATCAAAATACCGTTTCCTCCTCAACGATAAATTTCTACCCTTGTACCATAAGAGTGAGTCCCTACCTATTGAGGACGGTCTCACTCTGGCTCTCTCATACTAGATTGGGAGACACCAGAACCTAGAGGTCCTAGAGGTCTACGCTACAACACCTGTTAACGAACTGCTCAAATTAGTCGTTTTTAAGGACTCGGATAAAGGCATCCTGAGGGATGTTCACTTTTCCGATCGCTTTCATTTTAGCTTTTCCTTTTTTCTGCTTTTCGAGCAACTTGCGTTTCCGTGAGATATCACCACCGTAACACTTCGCCGTGACATTCTTTCGCATCGCAGAAATAGACTCTCGGGCTACGATTTTACCTCCAATCGCGGCTTGAATAGCGACGACAAACAGTTGTTGAGGGATGACCTCCTTGAGTTTACTGGCGAGGTGGCGGCCATACGTTTCCGCCTTATCTCGATGTACTATTGTTGCAAAAGCATCAACGGGCTCACCCGCAATTAAAATATCCATTTTCACCATTTTATCAGGGCGATATCCTGCGTGCTCATAGTCCATGGAGCCGTATCCACGCGTCATAGACTTCAGGCGATCATTGAAGTCAACCAATATCTCAGCTAAAGGAAGACGAGCTGTTAACATGACACGTTGATCGTCAATTGTTTCTGTATTCTCCATTTCCCCACGCTTATCCATCACCAGCTTCATCATATCACCGATGTAATCATTAGGGATCATGATATAAATCCTCACCATTGGCTCACGAATTTCTTCAATCGACTGAGCATCCGGCAACATACATGGGTTATCAACAATGAGTTCATCCCCATCCGTCTTCGTCACTTCATAAATGACGGAGGGATACGTCGAGATGATGTCCATATTAAATTCACGACGCAATCGCTCTTGAATAATTTCCATATGCAACAACCCTAAGAAACCACAGCGGAAGCCAAAGCCAAGCGCAGCCGAGCTTTCTGCCATATAAGAGAAGGCTGCATCATTAATCTGTAGCTTCGCTACAGCAGCCTTCAGGGCCTCAAAATCGGAGGTATCTACAGGATAAATTCCGGAAAAGACCATGGGTTGAATTTCCTTAAACCCATCAAGAGGCTCTAGGCACGGTTTCTGGGAATTAGTCATTGTATCCCCGATTTTCACCTCCGCAGCAGACTTCATATTGGCAATCACATAGCCTACATCTCCTGCTACTAATTCATCCGTCTTCGTCATACCTGGGGTGAAGACTCCCACCTCTTTGATTTCGTATGGCTTCGAAGTATGGAAAAGTTTAATACGAGTCCCCCTCCTCATGCTACCAGAGACAACACGAACATAGGAAACGACGCCACGATACGCATCGTAGATAGAATCAAATACAGAGGCTCTTAACAGGTCGTCTTCAGTCTCTTCCGGAGCAGGAATGCGCTCCACAATCGCTTCGAGAATGTCTTCAATTCCAATGCCATTCTTCGCAGAAGCAGGAATCGCTTCATCGGCAGGAATACAAATAATATCTTCAAGTTGTTTATGCACCTTTGGCAAATCACAAGAAGGTAAATCAATCTTATTAATTACAGGAATGATCGTAAGCTCCTGCTCATTGGCCAAATGAAGGTTTGCCATCGTCTGAGCTTCCACACCCTGTGCAGCATCCACAATGAGCAAAGCCCCCTCACAAGCAGCTAGTGAACGTGACACTTCATAGGAGAAATCCACATGACCTGGTGTATCCAAAAGATTCAGTTTATACGTTTCTCCGTCTTTGGCCTTATATTCCATCGTCACAGGATGAGACTTAATCGTTATTCCCCTCTCCCGCTCCAGATCCATAGCATCTAAAAGCTGATCCTGTTGATCGCGCTGCGCTACAGTCTGGGTAAACTCCAACAAGCGGTCTGACAAAGTCGTCTTACCGTGATCAATGTGGGCTATGATGGAAAAATTACGTGTGTGATGGATGGCCATAAATTACGGAAAACTAAGTCTAAAGGTCTAGTAGGAAACCTATGTAAGGAGGAGTGGGCACAGCAAACCTTGGGAAGGTACAATGTTCAAGAGTGAAGTTATAATACTTGCTGGAGAAAGACTACCGTCCACAGGATACCATGTTTCCTTACCTCGATGCCCTATATCGGCCAAAACCTAATCTGACAAAGACTCCTGATCTAGAATATAAGAATCTATGAACAAATCAACAAAATCAGTACATGCGTAAAACCACCAGAAGTAGCTACTCTCCGTTCCGCAGACGAGAAAAACTAAAAGATAAGCTTGATTCTGCCTTCATCTTCAACAAATTCACTGCATGCGATTATTTGCAATTTTTATTTTCGGGTTATTCTTAGTTTCTTGCACCACTGTCCCAGCCCCCACTAAGTATGAAGACCACGTAGCAAGTCTCAAACATTTCCCTACATCTGCAGGCCAAATGGCATATGCCGATCAAGGAGAAGGAGAAGTCGTCGTCCTTATGCATGGAGTCCCCACATCATCGTGGGTCTATCGTAAAGTCGCCCCTCAGTTAGCAAAGAACTTCCGCGTTATTTCCCCAGATTTCATAGGCTTTGGCAGCAGTGCTAAGCCAGACGATGATGGAAAACTCTATGCACC
Source organism: uncultured Verrucomicrobiales bacterium (assembly GCA_964561965.1). Classification (GTDB taxonomy): domain Bacteria; phylum Verrucomicrobiota; class Verrucomicrobiia; order Verrucomicrobiales; family Akkermansiaceae; genus Rubritalea. Next base: position 5,046 of record CAZLQY010000083.1, on the reverse strand, counting down.
AGCTGAGCAGGCCAAACGCGTCCGAGCTTTAATGAAATCTCTAAACATCCAACGTTACTCCCTAGCCATGCACGACATGGGAGGCCTAGTAGCGTGGGAAATGCTAAGACAAGACCGAAAAGACAGCAAAGCCATTCAAGATCTAATCGTCTTCAATACCATTATCCACAAAGACGGATTTTATCCACCACATATTGAACCTAACAAGTTAAACCATCTCCTGTTAAAAGCCTATTCTAGTAATTGGAGTAGTGATGCTATTTTAGGTATGACCTTTAAGAACCTAGGCCTCAAAAACGCAAATAAACTCTCAAAAGATGAATGCTACGGCTACGTAGAACCAATAAAACAAGGAAGCGATAAAGCCATCTATGCCTTCTTCACAAGCCTTAATGACTCTCTCTTCAAAAAATTAGACCAGAACCAAACGATGTTTAAAACATTCCCAGGGAGAACTCTCGTCCTCTGGGGAGGAGAAGACAAAATCCTAACAACCAAACAAATCCCGTTTTTGGCGAAACATCTGAATATACCAAAAGAAGATGTTCATATTTATCCAGAACATGATCACTTTTTGGCAGAAGAAATACCTCAGGAAGTCTCAAAGCAGATAACAAACTTTTTACAACGCTAATCACACTCTCTCACCGGAGCCTCCTTCCCAAACACTTAACAGAGCTCTCTAACCTTCAGAAATTAGACTGTGAATTCTAACACCCAACGCTCTGTCAATTGGTCAGAATGGACTGCGGATATCCCCGCCACACTAATGTTTGTCATCCGCGAAGGAGAAGTCCTCCTTATTGAGAAACTCACCGGAATAGGGCAAGGAAAAGTCAATGGGCCTGGAGGAAAGATCGATCCAGGTGAAACCCCTCTACAGGCTATCATCCGTGAGTGCCAAGAAGAACTTCATATCACCCCTATTGACCCGATAAAAATGGGAGAACTATGGTTTGACATGAATCATATCCCTAGCATTCATTGCCACGTATTCATTGCAAACGATTTTACCGGAATCCCTACAGCGACAAGGGAAGCCAATCCCCTCTGGACAAACATCGAAGACATTCCCTATGACAAAATGTGGGAAGACGATCAATACTGGCTCCCTCAGTTGATCGAAGGTCAATCCTTCAACGGCCGTTTTATCTTTGACCAAGAATCGATCATCTCCAAAGAAGTCGTCTTTGGAGATGAAGCCCATACTCTATGGCACAAAACTTAGGACCTAATTAGAGGTCTAACGAAATTTTCACCTTCTTTGGATCTGCAGCTGGCAATCCAATTTTATTTGGAGTCAATTCCATACTCGAGGAACCGGCCACAGCTGCCTCAATTTCATCAAAAATATCTAATTCTGGGCGAAAATCTGCGGCGTGATAAGAAGACCGCACTAAAGGCCCAGAGGCGACATGTTTAAAGCCCTTGTCCGTCGCAATTTGCTTATACTCCGAGAAAACATCTGGATGAATATAATCCACGACGGGTAAATGACGAATCGAAGGGCGCAAGTATTGACCCAGAGTAAGAACACTCACCTTATGCTCCAGAAGATCATCCATCGCCTTTAGAATTTCATCGCGCTGCTCTCCTAAACCGAGCATGATACCACTCTTCACAGCCACTTTCCCCTCAACCATCTCATGCGCCTTCTTAAGAACCGCCAGAGAACGCCAATATTTCGCACGGCTACGAACTAGCGGAGTCAACCGCTCTACCGTCTCCAAATTATGATTAAAGATATGAGGCCGGGCTTCCATCACCATCGATAAGGCCCAATCACGATCATTGAAATCAGGGACTAAAACCTCAATGACGATTCCGGGGTTCACGGAACGGATTTCACGAATCACATTCTGAAAATGCTCCGCTCCACCATCCTTTAAGTCATCCCGTGCCACAGCTGTAATCACCACATGCTTTAAACTCATTCGGCGGGTCGCCTCCGCCACACGCTGAGGTTCATCAAGCTCCAGCGCATCCGGCCGAGCCGTCTTCACGGCGCAGAATCCACATGCACGTGTGCACTTATCTCCAGCAATCATAAATGTCGCCGTCCCATGCCCCCAGCATTCCCAACGATTCGGGCACTGAGCTTCCTCACAAACTGTTACGAGATTAAGATCTTGCACCATCGACTTCGTATCCCAAAACACAGGATTATTGGGTAGTCGCACCTTAATCCACGACGGCTTTTTATCGACGTGAAGCGTGGGGTCCATTTTCATCTTAGGTCCGTGACAATTCATAGCCAAAGCCATAGCCCAGTTCACAGGATTTGAAAGCCAAATTTATTCCCATCCACAGGAAGCTGACACCACCTTTTCAACCCGGCTTATGCATTAGGGATCAGAATATTGAATATTACCCTCATAGCTACAGCTGGCAATAACCCTTCACGATAATCTGAAGATGCTCCCGGATACACTTAGGAAAGCTTGTTGTCTTAGGGCTCTGCTTGAGAGAATTTCTTGCTAAACTCCCGCAATGCCATGCGGGCACTACCAATAGCATCTTCTAACTCTCCATCGGAACTCAAACCACAAACACTGTGTGTCCTGTTTCCTAAATCAATGCCCAGTGTTCTTTTTGATACTGTTTTCATAGATCTGAAGTCTAGCTAAGCATTCCCATCAACGCCTGCTCTTCCTTCTCATCTACTCTTGTTAATTCTCGTTATCTTCTAGTGCGTCCCAAAAATCAGACTCATGAACTATCGTAATCTGGTGACCTTTCTTACGGTATTCAGCGGCCTTCTCAACTTTCCTACCGTAACAAGAAAAAGCCCAGCATGGATTTCCTCCAGCTCCAACAACGAGAAAATCCGTTTTCTGTGTTAGACTTGTGCTAAAGGTTCCACCAAGTCGAGTAACATGATCTACAATATCCTTACGCTCCGCCTTCTTTGAAGTACCAGTAAAAGTAAAAGTCCTAGACGAAAAATCGATTTCAGGACAAGTTGCACAAATTGCAGGCAAAGTCTTGTCCTTAGTTAGACCTGACTTAACTCTCTTATTTTCATCATGAACCCGCTTAGCAAAAGAGTATTTAATAAAATCTTCAAAGAACTCGTTCAACATAGCTTGCTCTGTATCATCAATGGTCCCATCAACCAAAACGGTCATCAAAAGAGACTCAAGCTCATCATACGGATAAGATCCTTTGAGATGAGTATGATCATCGATCCACTTCTGTAATTCAGTGGCTTCTCTCACAGCAACATGATCATCCGCCATAATTCCGTGCAACATTCCTTGAAGAATTTGAATTTCATGAGTCACGTCATCATAGTAATTACCTTCGGGAGATAGATTCTTACAAACCCATAGTAAGTCCTCCAACTCCTCAGGATCGATTACGCCATCAGCCATCACTTCATCGAGTTTAGGAATCAATTCGTTGAATGGAGCTCGGTCTACCAGACCGCGATGCTCATTACACCAGTTCAATACCTCTGTTATTTCATGTGCATTCAGTTCATCATCTATCGAAATTCCACGAAGTAAGCCAGTTAACGTATGAACTGCCTTATCAATACGCTGTCGCTTAGTGAACCTCTTATACGAAGCGTGATCTGGGTGGCTAAGTCTCATTTTTTAGGATAACAATATTATTAATGGAACGGTGTGATAATATCACTGTTTAGTAATCTCAGCAAGATGAGCGACGGTATCTTTGAAAGTCTATTACTTACAAAGTATTCTAAGAAATTCATTTACTTGGATGATTTAGAAAAGATAAGAATTCCAACCGTCACTCTTTTATTATCTCATACTTTATGACATCATCACTTATCTACCCATAAGAATCAATTCGTTTTTTCTGACGTTCATCTTGTCTTTCATATTAATATTCTAATGAAATCTCCCAAAATATTAAGAATGAATGGTTTGTCTCACCTTCCCTCTCCGAACACTTTAACTGGAGCTTCCTGAAAAATTCCAGAAGACGAGTTTTCATTTTTTTGAAAATGAGAAGGCGGACTATGCCGACCAGACTGATCGTTTGGATGGGGGCTCCATATTCCAAGGTTTATCTAACCATGAGTGAAGTTTGTAATATTCTGGGTGATTCAATTTCAGGTAGCGGTATTCGAGGCTACAATAGTCGCCCCTTAAAAAGAGCTTAAACCCTTATTTTATAGGAGAATAGGAACGAAATCTACTGCAAGAAAAGACCAGCAAACGAGCCTGAACAGCAAAAACCTAGTCGAAACGATGAAACCCAAAACCCTAAGCGATGAATCCGCGCAACTTTTCCAACAAGATTTAGAGCACTTGTTGGATCAACGGCAAGCACTCCACAAATTGGCCAATCGACTTCCATGGGAAGCCCTTGAAAAAGAATTTGAGAGCTACTACAGCGAGATCAACCACCCTGCTATATCGACGCGTTTGATGGCAGGATTGTTGCTTTTAAAACAACTCGAAAACCACTCTGATGAACGTGTTTGTGAAGCATGGGCAAGAGCCCATATGCAGTATTTTTGTGGCGAGAGTCACTTCCAGAGGAAGCTTCCTTGCGAGCCCAGCGAGTTAGTTCATTTCCGTCACCGAATTGGTCAAGAAGGCGCGGAGAAAATCTTCAAGATGACGGTGAAACTCCATTCTAATAAAATAGAAGAAGAACAAAAATTAGTCGCAGACACGACAGCGCAAGAAGCGAATGCAAAGTTCTCCACCGACACTCGACTGTATATAGATTGTATCCAAAAGCTGTGGCGAATGGGAAAAGAAGAAGGGATACAGTGACACCGAAGTTATGTGCGCACAGTTCCCCTTTTGCTCTCAAGATTACAGACACGAAGCAATCGATTAGTGAAGGAGCGAAAAAAGTGTCGTCGTAAGCTCAAAACCATCGCAGGCCGCTTACAGAGGGACTTTCTGCGTAACCTTAGAGAAGAAAAAGCAGAGAGCTACGCACAAGATTTATCCCTCATTGGGCGTTTGTTATCGCAGAAGCGCTATGACAAACACAAGATCTATTCCTTACATGTAAAGAACGTGACTTGATCTGACATTCCTGATTGAAAAGAGGAAAACC
>CAZLQY010000082.1:0-9609 GCA_964561965.1 uncultured Verrucomicrobiales bacterium | reverse complement strand
AATACGAGCTTCGGTGGATGGAGTGCTGACTGGAGTACTGAGGGTTGGGGGGATGCTTTCTAAATCGGGGAAATCATCGACAAAATCTTCTAGATCAGGGAAGTCTGTGGGGGTAGGTCGATTGCTGGATGAGCTGGATTTACTGGAATGTACAGAGGGGTTCTTTGGCTCAGGAATATCTGTCTCATGTAATGGGTGAGAGGCAGAGGGTTGAGCAAAGGAGAGATTCTCTCCATCTGTAGGCGCTGAATTTGCACCTGCGTCTACATCTACAGAGAGGGGCTTGCTCTGGGGCGCAAGATTGAGATCGGGCTCTGCCTTGGAATCTGCTGTTTGAGATGGTTTTTCATCATCGAGGCTCCAGAAGAGCTCGTCATCTTCGAAATCATGATCGTTGGATTGATGGTTAGTCATAAGAGCAACAGGTTTTATTGTTTTGATTCAATCAGACTATTTTGACTTGGCGAGTGGTTTTCTTGTTTCTTTAAGAGTTATTTTTAAATTGAAGACGTGATTGGTTGTATTGTAGAGTCGGAAAAGGTTTGCTTCTATTGAAAAACTGTTCAATCAGTGGGCACCAAATTTTATTTTTACTTATTATGGCTGATAAAGAAGATCGTAACCCAGAGAACGTAGGCGGATTATTCTACGTAGATAGTCAATGTATTGATTGTGATCTCTGCCGTGAAACAGCACCAAATAACTTCACCAGAGAAGAGGATGAAGGTTATTCTTACTTGTACAAACAACCTGAAAACGAGGAAGAAAAGGAGCAGTGTTTAGAGGCGATGGAAGGCTGCCCTGTTGAGGCAATTGGTGACGATGGCGAGGAGTAAACCATCAGGTAGGTCATCGAAAAAGGCCATAGATGAGGGCTCGCAGACACTTGCCTGGATGCGAACTCTGGCCTTGTCGCAGTGGCGTGGGGCCTATGCCGTCCCTGCTCCTAATCGTAATATTTATAAGGCCAGCGAGCATGTCGATAGCTTGTTGGAGAGTGTAGGTATCACCCCTGGCCAGGACGAAGAGAGTATAAAGAACGCATGGGTGAGTGCGGCAGGAGATTTTGTTGCGAAACAAACCAGTGTGGGATCATTTCGGAATGGAGTTTTAGTGATTCATACCGTTCAGCCCGCTTTGAAGTTTAATCTGGATAGTATGAAGGGGATGATTCTGAAGAAGCTTAAGGAAGAATTAGGTAGTAATACCGTTCGGTCCGTAGTCTTTCGTGTGGGTTAAATGATGTATAAGAACTGGATATTTGATTGGTCTGGCACCTTGGTGGATGATATGGCCCTTGTTGTTTCTGCTACGAATCATGTGATGCGTGTCTACACGAAACCTGAATTGACGAAGGAGGAATTCCGCAGGCAGTTTCGCTTACCGTATTCTGAGTTTTATACTGAAATTCTCCCAGAGGTGGCTTTGAATGAAATTGAAGATCATTTTCGCAAAGGCTTTGATGTGGCAGATGATCCTGTGCCGGTACTGCCCCATGTGAGAGAGAGTTTGGATTGTTTATCTCGCCGGGGGCATCGTCTTTTTGTTCTGACTTCTATGGATGCCACCGCTTTTGATCAACAGCAACGTAGCAATGGACTACAAAAGTATTTTGAAAGCACGTATGCTGGAGTATTGGATAAACGCGAGGTGATAGGCCATCTCATAGAGCGGCATCAATTAGAATTGAGCGAAACAGTGTTTGTTGGTGATATGACTCATGATGTAGACACTGCACATTATGGAGGGATTGCTTCTATTGCTCTCTTAACTGGTTATAATGATGCTTTTGAATTGTCTGCTGCTCGCCCCACAATGCTACTGAAGGATCTTTCAGAGTTAATTCCTTTGGTGCAGGAAATGGATTGAGTCTTTCTGAGATTCAGTTCATCTGTGTGCAGGGTTCTATTGATTCCGCCGATTTTTATGTACCCATCTCATATTCTCTTGATGAACTATACAGCACACAGCTCTGGAACAGAGTTGAGGCTGAATCGTTGAATAGAGAGGCCGAGAAATTTAGCCAGGTTTCTGTGAAAGCAGCCTGGAAATGACCAGCCAATGACTCAACTCTATGTCTATTCACAAAAGCAAACTATCTACGGCTTCAGGAGCTTTGGCTTCCGAAGATATGATCATCATTAACCGGCTCCGTATCAACGCCCATATTGGAGTCCCTGATGAGGAGCGTGCTCAGCAGCAGATGCTAGTGGTTACTTTAAAACTATCCACGGAAGCTGGGTTTTGTGGGTTAGATGACTGTGTGGAAAAAACGGTAGACTATGCTGCTGTCTGTGAATTAGTAAAAATCGTAGCGGCAGAGAGACCTCGCAAATTGATTGAGACCCTGGGTGAGGATATTTGTACTGCTGTACTTGAGAGTTTTAAGGTTTCTGCCATTACTTTAGAGCTAGAGAAGAGAATCTTATGGGATACAGACTGGGTTGGGCTTTCGATGTCTCGTGTGCGTGGGTGATGGATTGTTTGAATCTGTGTGGTAGATGAATATTAGATGTTGTTTTTAGAGATAGAGGGTGTTTTGTATGAAACTATTATTGTAACGTAGTCAGAGTACAGAATATGACCGAGCCTAAGGAATCTAATGCCGACCCAGATACACTCCTCGTAGAGCGTGCCCAAGCAGGGGATACGGTGGCCTTTGATGAGCTGGTGCTTAAATACAGCCGCCGGCTGTACGGTCTCGTCTATCATATGACTTCTCATTCTGAAGATAGTCATGATCTCTTACAGGATATTTTTGCAAAGGCGTATCGCTCTCTTAAGCGATTCAAAGGGAAATCTAGTTTTTACACCTGGATTTATTCTATCGCTGTTAATATGACGTTGAATTTTCTGAAAAAAAGAAAGAGGCGTGCTGGAGTGAGCTATGATGATGTGGATACGGGGATTCAAAATGATCCCGCATTTATAGATGTGACACACGGATCAAACCCGAGAAAACAAAGCAATATCCACGAAATTCAGAAAAAATTGAACGAAGCGATCCAGCGCCTGTCCAATGATCACAGAACGGTTGTTATTCTCTTTGATATTCAAGGGGTTCCTCATGCAGAAATCGCTAATATTCTGAATATCTCTGTGGGGACTGTTCGCTCCAGATTATTTCACGCTCATCAGCAATTACGAGTGGATTTACTGGAATTTAAAGATTCTGACAAAGACCAGTCTTAGTGAGGTCTTAATGGAGGAAGTGAAAAATCAGAATTTAGGAAATAATAAAGAAACAAGAACTATGGAAAAGGAAGGATTAGATAGTGTTCAAAATTGGATTTCGTTGAAAAAGTATGAAACTCCAGGTGAAGAATATTTTGATCATTTTTTAAGTGAATTTCACAAGCATCAACGTGAAGAATTATTGAAGCGTTCAACGTTTCAGGTGTTATGGGAACGTTTCAGTATCTCAATGGCGAACATAGTTCAATCGCGCTGGACTTACGCATCCTGTGCTGCAGCTCTTACTTTAGGCTTCGTTTTAACAGTTGTTTCTCAAAGTCCTAAGGAAGAAACGAGAGTGGTGACGAACTTAGTCATCACGGAGCAAAAAAATGCGGAGATCATTTCTATCTCGAATGATCGATTTGTAGACTCTATGCCACATATGCAGAGCTTGGATTTCAATTCTCCTTCTGCACCAGTCAAGGTTCAGCATCATCAGGTATTTTAATTGTTCACTTGGAACCAGATACTCTTTAATAACATTATGAAACGATTCATTCTTCTTGGTATCATGTACTACATGTTAGGTTTGACTCTCTGTGCTGGAGATTACCTAGATTTAACTTTTCAAGAAGTGAAAGGGGGGAATGCTTATCCAAGTAAAGCGGTTCTAGTGAACGGCGATGGGGTTTTGGCTACCGTAGCTATTGTGGGTGTAGACCCTAATTCCGCAGTGTATCATTCGCCCAGTGGCAGTAAGCATAAATTAGATGTGATCGTACATGATGAAGTGAGCCGCCTTACCCTGTTGCGTTTACCAGAGAGTGTTTCCATCGATCTCGAGATTTTAGATGAAATTGGTGATTCTAACGTATTGAAGCCAGCAGATCCTGTGTACCTTTCTAAAAAACCTACCACAAAACCAAACCGTTTTGTTAGTCATGATAAAAGGTATGAAGGGCAGGTCTTACCGCTTATTTTATGTAGAGTTCATTATGATGGAACTCCTCCAGAACCGGGAATGCCTATTTTTGATCAAGATGGTCATTTAGTGGCATTAGCCCATCAACCAGTGAAAGGTACCGAGCATACGGCATACGCATTGCCAGTACAGACATTGGACCGTTTGATGGAAGCAAAAGGAAATCAAGCCAAGGTATTTCGTTGTTGGGTCGGTATTGGCATGGACCCTTTAAATGATGCGCTAGCGATCACTTCGGTTCGTCCTGATTCCCCCGGGAAAAATGCGGAAATTCAACGTGGAGACATTCTTATCTCCATTGATGGTAAGCCGTTAAGTGACTATGCTGAAGTAGTGAACGCCTTTTTTTATCTAGTACCGAATAAGACCGTGGAGTTTACTATTCTTCGAGGTACTGAAGTCATACAAACAAAAGTGACTCCGAAAATAAGCCCTACGTATCAATAACAAATATTTGTTAGGTTGTGATGGCTTTGGATCGTGTGTGAGGAGCTGCACTAGGTACTATTCCTCGATGTTGTCTAAGTTAGATTGTGTGGCGATGGTGGAGACAACGAGATCTTCTTTGATGACTTCGATGTGAGGGAGGTTTGAAAGTTTTTTAGAGATGCCTTGAAAGAATTCTGTGGCTGCCTCAGGTGTGAGCCACTTTGTCTGCCAAAGGATTTTGATTTCTTGGGAGTCGGGCAAGGTAAGTATGGAAATCTTATCATCACCTAGTTTTGTGATTAGTTGCCGAGCATCTTCTGGCGCTATGGTATCCCCGAGGGAGATGGAGGTGATAGCTGGACCTAAATGATCTTGGAATTCTAGATTTCCTGGTGCCGTTATAAAAAAGTGCTCCTTACGCTCCAGCCCTAGGATAGAGTATGTGCTTTTTGGAGATGGTATACTGCCTGATAGCATAGTGGCGTTAGATTCTCTCTCCAGGCTTTTCATGTATTCATAACCCTCCCGTACGGGGAATAGAGTAAGGTGCTTTGCTAGGAGGCTAAGGTGATCAAAAGCAATTTGTTCCTCCTCCGTTAATTTATGCCTACCAGTACCTTCAAAATGTCTAGAGCTGATGGCGTAGAAGCGCTCAGTCGCTAAACTGGCAGCGCCGATTTCTACACTACGCCTTGTAAGGTACTCTTGTAATGTTTTGATTTTAGAGGTAGGCTTACTTTGGTGGATGAGTGCGATAGTGAGTAGTTTAATGACTTCGGCTTGATCAGGAATAGATTCAAAATCAATGTCCTCAGATAGAATAATTTGTTTAGCCCCATGATCGTAAGCTCCACGTGATCCTAATGTATCAGCGGTGATGAGTTGGTGACCAAGATTTAATTGAGGGTGAACGACTCCTATGGCTTCCAGAGCATAATGGACTTTGACAAAATAGTCGAAATCGATTTCAGACCATTTTTGGGAAGCTGCATCAAGAATAAGTTCGTGGTCCCCGAGTAAGGGTGAGGGCTCTTTTGCGAACGACAACCCTACAAACTCTTCGGTGAATGTAATAAGGGATGGAGGGATAACATTCTTTGTAGGTGCTGGTGGAATATTTTCCCCTTTCTCCGCTGGGAGGTGACTGGAAGAAGCGTCAGTGGAACTACGCTGCAAGTTGTCGTCGGAGCGTGACGATGTCATCCATACCCCAGCTAGAGTAGCTGAGATGGTTAAAGAGAGAAGAATGGAGGTGGAGCGGTGTTTTGCGCCCATAATTACTGTCCCAGATTGTTTGCCTTGGGATTAATGGGTGGCTTTTGGAATGGATTTTCGAAGGGGTATGTCACACCGTCTTGATCGACAGACCCAGGTGCTTTTTGGAAGAGCTCTTCCGCTGTCTTCCCGGGAAGGGCCGTGAAAATGACAGGTCTACTGCGGTTCCCGTGAGCATCGTAGGTATAGCGGACAGCTCGTATGGCGATTTCCTTGCCATTGGCATCAACGCGTTTGACACGTGTATCATACATGTTTTCGGCGACCAAGAGGCCTGTCTCTTTATGATAGCCGTAGATGACGCGAAATAAGGTAGCACCCCTAGAATCATATATTTTAGCACTGCGTAGGTTTAAATCAGCATCTTTTCGATACACTGTACGAGACAGGAGGTTTCTAGCACCATTAATTTGTTCCTGCAGAGTTTGTTTGACCAAGACCCGGTCATCACCAGTTTGACTGAATTCTGATATCGTATCATCTTGATTTCTAATAATCCGAACTAATTTCCCTTTTGATACGGATTTTTGTTGTGCTACTGCCGTGGTACAGAGAACACCGAAGCTTAGAAGTGCAGAGCTAATGATATGAAGCGTGTAGTTCATAGAATGATGTTGTCGAGATTTCGGGTGAAATCAAGAGAGATTCTTGAGTTGATCCATGATTTTATGGTTCGCCCTTATCGGACTAAGCTTGTCCTTACAGCTTCTTTAGGTGATAGTCTTTCCGTGATTTGGCAATGTAAAGGCTGTGAATTTGATCTATCGGAGAAAAGCCTTATTATGGGGATTTTAAATGTGACTCCAGATTCGTTTTCTGACGGGGGATCTTATACTAGTGAGAAACTCGCGGTGGAACGAGCTTTAGAAATGGAGAAGAATGGAGCAGACATTATCGATATCGGTGGAGAATCGACACGCCCTGGGGCAGAGGTAGTACCTGTGGAAGAGGAATTAGAAAGAACGGTTCCTTTGATTCAGGCACTCCGTAAGTATTCTGATATTGCCATCTCTATTGATACCTCCAAGGCGAGGGTGGCCAAGGAAGCACTAAATGCTGGCGCTAATATTGTGAACGATATTACAGGATTAGAAGGGGACTCTGAGATGCTGGAAGTGTGCCGATCAGAGAGATGTGGAGTGGTGATCATGCATATGCAGGGTCGGCCAGAGACGATGCAAGAGTCGCCTTGCTATGAAGACGTTGTGAAAGAATTACAGGATTATTTCGCACAACGTTATGCGGAGTTAACGGCTGGAGGGCTGGAGCCTAAGACACTTTGTTTCGACCCAGGAATTGGGTTTGGTAAGTCGAGTGAACACAACCTTTCTATACTGAAGAACTTCGGGTTACTGAGGAGTCATGGTAGACCATTACTTTTGGGCGTTTCCCGTAAATCTACGATTGCTCGTGCTTTAGGCGAGGATAGCCTTTCTGTCCGTGATTGGCCCACAAGTGCGCTCACTGCATTCACAAGGAAGCTGGGAGTGGAGATTCACAGAGTGCACCAAGTGAAAGAAAATAAACAAGCATTACAAATGAGCGAAGCTATTATGGAGGCTATTGTGGAATAGCTGAGATGGTACCGAAACTCATGAGATATTTGGATAGTTTCTTGTGGAGAGTGGCTTAGCTAAGTTGGCAGGCTAAATCTATCGCATGAATCATAGAGGTAGGGTCTGCTTTATTTTTCCCTGCTATATCGAATGCTGTACCGTGATCAGGGCTAGTGCGAGGGCGAGAGAGCCCTAAGGTCGTGTTCACTCCAGAGTCGAAGTCTATGAGTTTGAGAGGTATGAGGCCTTGGTCATGATACATACAGAGAACCGCATCATAGGCTCCATCTGCAGCAGGGCGAAAGATCGTGTCCGCTGGGTGGGGCCCACTAAAAATCTGTTCCTCTGTGTTGAGTTCTGAAATAGCGGGTACAATGATGTCGATATCTTCATTTCCAAAGGCCCCGTTTTCTCCAGCATGAGGATTTAACCCACAGACAGCAATCTTTGGCGTCCTCCGTTTGCGTCGTTTACAAAAATCACGCAGAAGCTTTCCAACTCGAATGATTTCATCCATCTTAAGCTTTTTTGAGACGTCTTGCAGAGGAATATGAATCGTGACGAGGGCAACAGTGAGGTGCTTTCCTGTTAAACACATTGCAAAATTAGAGCAATGAAGCCGTTCTGCGAAGAATTCTGTTTGTCCAGGGTAGTCGAACCCTGTTTTATGGAGCCATTCTTTTGACACAGGTGCGGTGACAATACTGTCGATCTCACCCGTTTTTAAAAGTCTAGCGCCTTTATCTAAGGCTTCTCTGGAAGCTCTAGCGCTAACCATATTGGGTTTTCCTGGAGTGACCTTGATTTCATCTCCAATGATGTGAAACTGGTACTGCTTACCCCACTGTTTAGCATTCAGTGCATGTCTGATAATTTCAGGGCCAATACCAGCTTGGTCTCCTAAGGTAATACCAATGTGCTTCATAAATAGTACGCTAGTATCTAAGCAAAGAAGGGGAAGTGAAATTATTTCAAATCAAACAATTTTAAAAGTAAGGAGAAGCAATCACCGGCTTGAAACATGCCCCATTCAAGGCCGAACTTAGAATGAACCGGTCATAGAGCCCGTGTTAAAAATGCTCCTTCAAAACTCAGTGTATTTGGTGCTAGAGGGGGAGGCATTAAGAATGCTTTTATTAAGAAATTATGACGTGGTCTGAAAGGCGCAAAATTCAGGTTGTTGAAGTATGTTCATGAAACTGTTGGAAGTAAGCTACTAGCAGAATAGTGTATGAAATTCAGCAACCGTTGGAGTAGGTATTAAAATTTTTCAGGCTATGCTTGCTAGAGCCCTCTAGCAATATCTACTTGATTGACAAAGAATTTAGACTAATAGATTGCTCAAGCCTGAGTAATCTGTAATAAACACCCACATCGCTAGGGTGATTAGATTTTCGAAAAAAAACGATAAATCATTGATTATATTTGAGTGATAGCTTCTGCTAGAAGGTATAAGGTATACAAAATATAATAAGTAAAAATAACAATAAACTGAACTTGCGTGAATTGTGATTAAGCAGTTCAACAGTATTAGTTTCTAACACTAACAAGATACTATAATGATTAAAACAATTTCAACAAAAACGTTGTTAGTCATAGGTTTGCTGGCATCTATATTTGTAGGGATAGGTGAGTATTTTAATACACTTCCTGCCTGAAGGGCCTGATGGGGAAATATCAATGCTATTCAAAGTGCCTTTAGAGAGAGCCAGTAAAGGGCACTTTTTTGCCGTATATGCTGCGCCTTTTTACTTCGCAGGCTATTATGGGTTGATGCGCTTTTTTAAAAGTTCGAATCAATTTTTAGCGACACTATTATTTATACTGGGAGTGCTGTCATTTTCTTATGGAGGTGTCTATATTTCTTCCCGCTATTTTGCAGCAGAAGTATTTCAACGCAGCTTAAACACCCCAGATTTTGATGTTTATTTAGCTTCGTATGAAAGGCATTATCAATCTACAGTGTGGGCATTACGTATTTGTATCCTATCAGTGTCAGCTGTTTATTCGCTATTAGTGATTAAAAATACTGTAGGCATGCCCAAGTGGTTAGCGGTCATTAACCCGATTGTTTTATTAATCATTATAATTTCTTCATTAGCGTGGTGTAAACCGTTAGGGGTTTATATAGCGCCCACATACGCATTAACCTAAGGTGTAAGTCTTTTAAAATAAATGAACTAAATTGCA
>CAZLQY010000081.1:0-9882 GCA_964561965.1 uncultured Verrucomicrobiales bacterium | reverse complement strand
TTGGTTTTCCTCTTTTCAATCAGGAATGTCAGATCAAGTCACATTCTTTACACATCAGTATAGAATCCATACGTGGACTGACCAGCTCCGCTACCATCGAAGAAGCACCTGGAGAAGAGAAACTCCGCCAATCTATTCTCAACGCCTTTAGCAAACTAGGCTGGCTAGGCGAAGATGAAGATGGCCCATACTCGCTCTAAGTTAAAAATAGCCCCCTTGATTTCATCAATCTTTTAAGAGACTAGGCAATAGCCTAGTCTCTTATGGTATAAAAACACCTCCTCTAGTATTCCCACTTCTCACCATAGGGAACCAAAAGCTCTACTCATCACTGTGTTCAAGACAAGGAAACTTACAGACTATTACAGGAAGAATGATACATAGGACATCTTCACCTCAAATAGTAACTCAAAAAAATCAGGAACTTTGAAGGCATGTTTTCCTCCATAGACCAAAAAGAGCATCGCTACCAGCCACAGAACTACCTTCGTTTTAAATTTATAAATCAACAAGCTCCGTAGGAGGAAATCTGCAACCAATTAGCTGACACACAGCTCTTCCCACCCAATTTCCCCCTACGGAGCAACGACACAAATCATTCTAAAAAATCACGACAGTAACAAACTAGCCTGTCATTTAACTAATATGGTTCACCATTAATCGTTAGATTTGACACAATTAGCTCATAGCCATTCACTCCAAACGCAACATGATCAAAATCACCTGCTGGCTCAAAGCTTAACAACTCAGATCCATCATAATAAACAAACACTCTACCCTCCAAACGCTCAAGCCGGACTCTATGCTTCCCCTTCAACTCTTTCCCTTCATGCTGCAAAGGCCTCATAATTCCATCTCTTGGCACATCAGGATCTTTAGTTTGCAAAACTTTTCCTTCCTCTGAAGATCGATCTTCAAAAAACAAACCATTATAAATACGACCCTTCCGATCGATTAGTTTAAAAAACACATAGTGATCTTCTCTTTTTTTTAAACTGAGCTTCGTTTCTATATCGACAGAAAAACTCTTCCAGTTTTCTTTTAAGACGATCGTATGGGATGTATACCCTTCTGACCCATTCAGTGTTTGCTGAAATAAAAATGGATTTATCGGTTTACTCTCATCATGAGAAGCAGGTGAACCATCCAAGTTTATTGACGTCAAATAAATTGGAGAACTATCCGCATCTAAATACTGACCTGCAGTAAGAGAGTATGCGACGACCGCTCCGAAAACTCTATATTTAAAACATTTCATTTATGATACGGGCTTCTACTTTTTAATTGAACTGATAGATCTTTATCATCTAGGTAAACTTCAGCAAACCGAATGTACGCACTCCAAGCCCTCCAGCTTTTAGGACTAAATTCGAGAATTGCCTCATAATGTTCAGCAATCTTATCCCACATAGGGAACTTGTAACGCATAGCTAACACCATAAAACGCTTTTCAATATTGCCAGGATCAAAGATTAAACCTTCCTCTATAGTCGTTATCGCAGCTCTAATCCAATAACATTCATAATATAAATACTCTCCCAATTCGAAATAAGCATTCGCCTCATTTGGATTCAGCCGAACTTGTTCTCTCAGATAGGCTAATCTTTCATACGGATCTTCATCAACTGGCCTAAGCGTTTTCAGCTGATAACCAGAATTCCGGTAACCCTCATTTCTCGAGGCAAACATCCATGGTTGTTCACGAACACCCAACCACCACAAACCACTTTTAAGGCTCTTCCCTTGAAAGGCCCAAGTTTTAACAACATCAACAAGCCATTTTCCGCTCTTAGACTTCCTAAGATAAATATGAGTGTTATTTCCAGAGAAATTTACCGCAGCAAATTCTCCATCCTCCATAATGTGAACAGGCGTAGCGCTATTATATTCATCACGCCACATAGCTTTAAGCTGAGAAGAAGGGTGTGGATATTCCAAACGCATCATCTGACTACCTTTCGTCAAGAAAGGTAAAAACGGATAATCTACACCATCCTGCAAACTACGTAAGTAATTTCGCAAGGTTATTAAGGGAGTATCACCAGCAGGGTATTTAGCAGTAACACTATCGTGATCATAGTCTATGGCAAGAGCTACACGTTCTTGAATATCTGCATAAAAATCTTTCGTTGTTACACCAGCTCCTCCTGAAAGAAAGCCTTCACTCATGCCACCTCTTTTTAAAGCATACTGCTTAGAAACTATAGTATCCTCTTTACCATTTTTAAAAATCATAGCATTGACCAATGTGGAAAAAACATCTCCATAGTAATGACCGGACATATAACTCTTCACTTGTTGCTGAAAGCTCGAACAGTATACATCTGGGTAAATATCCTCTAATTCATAGGACACTTCTATTTTCAATTCTTTAATATCCTCTACAAATAAGAACAGAATCCCCTTTCCCCCGTATTGACGACCAATATCCCAATCTTGAAAGAGTGCTGCCGCATAGTTCTCAATAGTCACACCTTTAGGAAGGCTTGATTTTAGAACCATACAAAAATCATACGAAGTATTTTCTCTTGCTTTCCTTAACTCAAACTTAGCATATTCATCCGCTCCCTTTATCCCACTATCATTATAATAATAAACGGATTCATCTAAACGGTGAGGAAAGTTCAGGTTAGAGAGCGTATCTTTATCGGACAAAGTTCGCATCCAGAATGTCACGAGAGTTATTCCAACTACCGCAAACAATATGATGATTATAGAATACTTTTTCACACTAAAAATTCACTTCTGGATTCACTCTCACTTCATCACTAATTTGCAAATATTCTTCCTTCCTTTTAGCCCCTATGCAAATAGCTACAGCGCTTTGAGGAAGCTTTTTAATTTCGGTATTATACCTTCGAACACTCTCATTACGCCTCATCCTCTCTACAGCGATTCGGTTCTCTGAACCTTCTAAAGAAGCCATTAGATTTGCATACATTTGGTCCGACTTTATGACTGGGTAAGCTTCTACAACGAGCATTAATTTGCCTATTGAATGCTCCAGTTCAGCCTCGGTCTCCCTGCGGCGGATGCCTTCTTCACTGCTCCAGTTACTTCTTAGCCTAGCAATTTCAGTATACAATTCCTTTTCATGCTCAGCATACCCTCTAACTGTATTTACTAAATTAGGAATGAGATCGTAACGTCTTTGTATCACATTATTGACTTGAGCTTCCGAAGAACGCACACTTTCTTCAAACATAACAATTCTTTGTTGCGTTCGAAAAAACCAACCAATCACAAGAATGGACAAAGTGCAGAACAAAATAATGCTCATCACTCTTTTCCCATTATAGATTATTTGCTGTGCTTGTTTAATAGAAGATGAGCTACCCAAGGAGTCAACAAGTTGACCCATTTGTCGTTCTTCCTCCAAATATTCGTCAACATTAACTACAGCATCAGGATCCTCTTCACTATCAAAATAAGGATAAGAATCTGCAGCTGCTAAAGAACTAAGGATTTCCAATTCTTCTGCCTTCGTTAAGGCCTTATCAGCCCCCTGAGCCAATACCTGAGCTTCTACAGCACTAAGAACATTTTCAGTACAATCATTGTCGTACCCTTTTTTAAGCAAATCCTCGGCTAAGATTTTAAAATAATCTCTAATCAGGTAATTTTTAGGATTCATAATCACGGTTAATACTTTCTAAATCTTTTATTAAATCATTAATATATCTTTGCATATAAGCTAACTTAATACGCCCTCTTACCTGCACTGCAAAATAGTTTCTAGGGGGACCACCGCTTTCAGATTGTATTTTCTTAGAACTAATTAGCCCCTCTTTCACCGAACGAGCTAAAACTGGATAAACAGCACTTTCCGTCACATTAGCCATAGACGGCCTTTCCCTAATTTTTTGAAGAATCGCATAACCATAATTCTCTCCTTCTTGCAAAATAGAAAACACAGCATACTCCAAAAGCCCCTTACGAACTTGTCCATACCATTGTTCTTCTGTGTTATTGCTAGTCATTTATGTAATGCCCTCTTCACCGCTATACATAGCTAAAAAAAATCCCAATTCAACTATTATTTTATAACTAGTAGTTAATAACCTACTCAGCAGCCTCCACTAAGACACAAAAAAAACAACACAACTCACTTATAATTAAAGACAAAAAAACAAAACCAACTTCCTGAAAAAATTTAATTTATCAATTCTAAAAAAATCATTCTTTTGTTTTAGCGAAAATCACACCAGTACAGCCATCATCAGCATAGAATCCATCCGTGGACTGACCAGTTCAGCAACCATCGAAGAAGCACTTGGAGAAGAGAAACTCCGCCAATCCATTCTCAACGCCTTTGCTAAACTAGGCAGGCAAGGCGAAGATGAAGATGGCCCATACTCCTTCTAAGCTAAAAAAAATAGCCCCTTGATTTCATCAAACTTTTAAGAGACTAGGTGTTAGCCTAGTCTCTTATGGTTTCCTCATAAAAGAGTGTTGCAGCAATCGCTTCTACAATAGCAAAGCTCTCTAGTATTCTCTCTTCATCATGAAGAACAAAAAACTCCAATCGTTCTCAATCAGAAATCTCCTAGCTACAAACTGCCCATTTCCCGGTACAGTCTATTTGAAGTCATTGAATCATCTGATTCAAAACTGACTACACTAAGCCCTCAATCACTCCCGTAGAATTCCCAAACTGTTCTACTTCAACACCTGAGCCTTGTAGCATACTGAGCCACAAATTACATAAAGGTGTCTTTTTATCCTTCATGACCAAATGCTTCCCTTGCTGAAAACCTGCTCCACCTCCTGCGACAAGTGTAGGGCAGTTATGTAGGTTATGAACTGAATTTAGATTACTACCAAAGGCTACTGTTGTATTTTCAAATAAATTCGCACCAGTCACGTCTTTGGTATCTTTAAGTTTCTGGAAGAAGTTTGCCAATAACTCCGCGTGTTTCTTGTCTCGTTGCTGAGATACTGTTTTACGCTCACCATCATGATAATGACTCATGCTGTGTGCACTGATCTCTGCTCCTTGCTGAGCAATAAAGCTCCCTACAGGCATACGGTATGTGAAGACGCGGCTGGCATCTACCTGCATTGCGGCGATGATTAAATCATAAACCGTCTCCACAGCACT
The DNA here is from genome assembly GCA_964561965.1 of uncultured Verrucomicrobiales bacterium. Classification (GTDB taxonomy): domain Bacteria; phylum Verrucomicrobiota; class Verrucomicrobiia; order Verrucomicrobiales; family Akkermansiaceae; genus Rubritalea. The sequence continues at coordinate 4,781 of CAZLQY010000081.1, read as the reverse complement.
TACACCCGTACAGTCTTTTTGGGGCTTTGTTAGCGGATATGTTGGCTGAACAATGGGGCTATCTAACCATGAGTCTTCTTTAATCAGCCTAGTTTCAATCTCTCTTACAGAACTAAAATATTCATCTAATTTTTCACTATCCCCTTTAGATAGCTTCTTACTCAGCTGTCTGGCATCACACATGACAGTATCGAGTGCACTACGTTTATCTTTCAGCATATGCCTTTTCTCTTCAATCGAAGCGTTTTTTGACGAAAAGAGGGAATGGTAGAGTGCTAAAGGGGTGTTGTGGCCAGCGACAGGTTTCCCTTCTGCATTCCATGCAAGCGAAGAACCTGGGCCATGGCCGTCACTGTTTCCCCCAACAACAGTATTCATCTGAATAGAGCTATACCGTGTATCAGCACCCAGTACTTTAGCCGCTACTTGATCTGCCGAAATGGTATTATGAAAACTCCGCCCAGGGACATCGTAACGATTCGCGCCAGTGAGCCAAAACGTACTGCCCCAGTGCCCTTCATTAGAATGCCTATGGCTGAGGTTCTGTAATATCGTCATATCCTTTTTGTGAGCCTCAAGAGGACGAAGGCCTTCTGACAATGTATAATCCGAGCCTATTTCATCTGTACCAGGAAACCAAGACTCTTTCGTCACACCGTACCCTAACCCTAAAAACACCATTCTCTTAGCAGGCGAGGAAATAGCTGCTGTTTGTGCAAAAGCAGAAGCTCCCCCTAATGACTCAAGAAGAGGAAGAGCAATAAGTGAAGAACAAGAACGTAAATATTGACGGCGATTCATAGTCATTGATTATTTGGTTTTAAAAGCTTCTGATTGGACAACTCCATGTACAAAACTGGCGATATCTCCCCCCTTGCTCAGAGCCTCAGTTTTGATTTTTTCTGCAATCAGCTCATCTGAGAAACCGAATGGACGGCCTAGTCCATACGATAGTAAATATTTCGTCAATGACTTGGCAAAGGCCTCATCATAATGTGTTGCGATAGCGTCTCGCAATTCAAAGTATGATTGAAATGCTACCCCATTCGGCAGGGTTCCGTGGGCCTCCACAGGGTAAATATCTTTCGTTGTATTTTGCCAATTACCATTCACCTTCTTCCTATCAACGACTTGGTCTCGCCAAATACCTGTAGCATCAAAATTCTCTAACCCGAAACCTATTGGGTCGATTTTATAATGGCAATTCGCACATTGCGGCTGCTCCATATGGAGTTGTTGTAAATCACGAGGAGAGAGCTTTTCTTCTGATAATCGAGAAAGCTGAGGAACATTAGCTGGGGCTGGTGGCGGCGCATCATCCATTAAATGTCGTAGTACCCACACTCCACGCTCTACTGGTGAGGACTTCGCTCCATCTGCTCCCATAATATGAACTGCGGCAGTACCAAGTAGCCCCCCACGTGGAGAGCCCTCTGGCAAATTCACTTTTCGAAAATGAGGGCCATCAACTCCATCAATACCATAATAATTGGCTAAAAACCCATTAATCACAACAAAGTTACTTTTCAGCAACTCGTTAATGGGCAAATTCTCCTTCAATAAATACTCAATGGTGGAATAAATTTCTTCCCTCGCATTCTGCCGGACGGATTCATCAAAATTAGGGTAGTAGTATCCATTATATTGAAACATATCCAGACGTTTCATATCTAACCATTGATGCGTAAACCCTTCTATGAAACGCCGCGCCTTAGGATCTCTCAACATTCTTTCCGTCTGTTCATGCAATACCGTGTCATCCAAAAGTCTACCTTCCTTTGCTAGTCCTACTAATTCTTCATCTGGACTGGCCGACCATAAAAAGTAAGCCAGGCGGACAGCTAACTCATTATTGTTTAGCGTATTCTTTTTCACACTCTGGTCATCTTCCTCTGCTAGATAAATAAAACTCGGTGAGGCCAGAACAATCGCCAAAGGATCCACAATAGCGTTATGGAAATTCTTGTACTCCTTATATTTTTCACGAAAGCGGTCTACCAAACGGTCTAAAAATTCTTCGTTCACAGGCTGCCCTCGAAACACATTCTCTGCAAACTGACCAATCACTTTTCTAGCATACCTTGCATCTGCTTTTTTAGAATGATACTCAGGTAATATATTTTCTAGGGCAGCAGGAGGCCACTCTTCATGAAATGGGCCCTCAAATTCAATCCAATCCACCCACAAGTTTGGATCTGGACCAATATTGTTTTCCTTACGTAAATCAACATAATGCTTCCACATTGCTGCTCTATCATTATGGTTCCTTTGCTTAATATAAAACAGCACTTGGTTAGAAGGAGGTAATGAATCTATTTCAATTTCAATAATCTCAGGGGCTTCCAAACTTGCCTCTACGAGCCGTTCGCCCAATAACACAGATTTAGAATCAAGCTCCACTCCATATTGAATATACCTTTTTTCAAGAGGAGCATTTTCATAAGCACCAAGTCTCACGCGAAGTATGTACCTTCCACCGGCTCTATTCTGAACCCGCTCTGATTTCACAGCCAAAGCACCCGTTCTTCTGTGTATCAAAGAAGCTCCATCTTTCACCTCTTGCCGTGTTATATATTGCTCCAGCTGGGCGGCTTCAAATTCGTAAGTATGTATCGCCTTCTTCGCCCCCGCTCTGTCTTTAAAACCCGATTTTGCAAAGTCTTTTTCTGACGAAGCTAATCCTGCCGTGGCCCTGTTATACGCTTCTGTAAACTTTTCTAAATCCTCCTTGTACCGCTTATTATGCTTCACTTCAGCTTCGCTGCGCTTCTTCATGACCTTCGGAGCTGCACCGAATTGAAATAACTTTAGTAAATTCTGCTCGGCAATTTTCCGATATAACTCGAATTGTCCGCTTGAAAAATAAAGAGACGCCCCAGATGTGTCAAATCCCCCAGTCTGATCGTCCGGTAATCCCTCTACCTCGGGTTTAAAGCCTAATAGATCCTCCATTGTATTGGAGTACTCTCGCAGATTCAGTCGACGCATGGTTACCACTCCCCCTGTATCACTGAGAATGGAACGAGCCACCACCATCTGTTGAGAGAGATCTTCTAAAAACTTTGCTTTCTCCGGCGCTAACATTTGCTTCTTCTTACGCGGCGGCATTTCTCCTGAATTAATGACATTTAGCACTTTCTGCCATCGCTCTGCCGTGATGACGTCCTTACTGATTTCATAACTTAAATCCTCCAAATTCACCCCTCCTTCTTCAGAGAATGAATCATGACATTCAAAACAGTAGCGCTCAAACGTTTCTATATGGCTCTTCGGCATAATCGCCTGCCCTCCTGCCTTTAAAACTGTAGCTCCAGAGAGGTCCTGAGGGTTAGCTACACCTCGCCCAACTAAATAGCCCTCTTTCACCGCATATTTTTCTTCACCAACGGCAACTGCCCCCATGACAACAAATGTCAAAGTCGTAATCAGCACTAGGTTCAATCTGGAAATCATCATATTCGGTTTGTTGAGGTACGCATATTTTTCAAACTAGACGTCTAAACGAGTATAATACTTATGGAAGTGTCGAAATCATACAAATTTTTGTGTAATTCCAACAAAAAAGATGAAGGCCCCTATCTCATCCATCCATTCAAAACCTCTAGAGAGACAAAAAAGTCAATCGCGCTCTTATCGATCTAAGGACGCCCAAAATAAATGACAAACGTTTGAACCGACTAACCTGATGTAAGCTACAAAAGAAAATGAAATACAGAAATGCACATCGTCTTTCTCAAACACCTCCTACATTCTCCTATAAGAACTCAAACGTCAATCTATACACCATAGACAACCTCCCCATTCACTACGACGATTTCGTTAGATAGCAAGTAACAGGAATAACAGAAAAACCGAATTTCATTACCTCTCAAGCTATCACCATGATCTCAATCTTGAGCAAGGCCTCGGCTACCACTTCAAAGCCGGTCTCACAAAAAATATTTGCACAAAACACCCTTAACGAAACAAAAACACCTAGCCATATAAACGCCTCTGAACCGTGTTAGAAAAGATTCGTTCCCAATTTGAACTTTCACTACCTGTCAAAAGACAATTCAAACTTCGTCAACAAGAATATAGGCCACACACAGATTAACAAATTGTTAGATTCATAGACGGAAACATTACCTCGGAGGCATCATACCTCTTTGTCTCAAAATATACTTTATTTGTTTAAATGCATCGAAATTTGTCCCAAACAGAATATCTATTGTCCTAACTATATAATCAATGTGATTTCTCTTGTTAAGTCATGATTTATAATCTGAATTAATCTATCAAATTAAATAAGTATTTAGCCTGAATCGATGGACGGGCTAACAAATCATTAGCTTTAGCAGATAGGCAATATGGGATCCATACAGTATTTCATAATGGCGGGATTTATCTATCTACCGAATTTAAACCTAAAATCGGTGAGCTTCGCTTTGATCTTCCCCTTATCGGGTTTGAAGAAACAGAATAAAATAATTTATTATTTACTTATGATAAACTACTTGCATCTACATTTGATGACCGGTCCAAACATCCACACATCACGGGCAGATTCCCCAATAACGTCATTCTAACAAATTCATATTTTTCAAACAGACGGCATTTTACTACTTATAAAAGTGAAACCAAACAGACTACATGAAACGTTTGAACGAAGACTCAACAACAAAGAATCAAATACATTATATAATTAGCATCTATCTTACATAGATTTAAATTAATTAACCAGTAATCCATACGCATTAACCTAAGAGTTTCATCATGCTGATCATTTGGCAGTTACGGGT
>CAZLQY010000080.1:0-9889 GCA_964561965.1 uncultured Verrucomicrobiales bacterium | reverse complement strand
GGGGGGGGGGGCTAAGGTGGGGGGCCTTAAGTGTGCTTGATTACTTTATGTAAGCGAGGCGTATTTTGTTTCTACGTAGCCTAAGAGTAATTCTTCGATGGCTTCGTTTTTGAGGCGCTTGATCGCTTCTACAGAGAATCCCCGAGCGATGAGTTGCCGTGCTTTTTGTGGGGGGATGCCTCGTGCTTTTAAATAGAATATTTCTTCATCTGCAATTGCAGCTGCGGTGCTACCGTGAGAGCATTTTACTTGATCGGCGTTGATCTGGAGGCCTGGCATGGAATTGGCCTCTGTGGTGTCTTCCATGAGTAAATTCCTACAAGTTTGATAAGCATCTGTGTAATGTGCGCCTTCGTCGACAAAGATGAGCCCTGAAAAGACTGTTTTTGATTTCCCATAAAGTGTGTTTTTATAGAGAAGGTTGGAATAGGTGTGTGCTGCGCCGTGATGTTGGAATGTCCGTTGATCGTATTCTTGTGTTTCAGTAGGGATGCTTACAGAGAGCATATCTGAGTGCCCACCTTGCCCGGTGAGATGACTAAAGGATTCATTCCGTACCCAAGAGCCCCCTACATTGAGGGTGAATGCTTTTGCATGAGCATCGCGAGCGACTTCTGTATGGTTGAGCTGGATCAGATTTGAGGCCAAGTTGAGATCTTGAATGGCGGTGTAGCTGAGTTGTGAGCTATTGCCCGCATAGAGTTCATTCGCCGCAATGGTGAGTGAGGAGAGGCTATCTGCACTCTTAAAGTATTCCACTACGCTCACCTTAGCATGATCTTCAGTGACAACGATTGTGTGTGGGTAGATGCAGGATTGGTCTCCAGCTACAATTTGGTAACATTCGATAGGGTGTTCAATCTCGACACCTTTCGGGACGTAGATGAAGAGGCCACTTGTTGTGTTAGCAGCGTGTAAGGCGGCGTATTTGGCAGAACCAAGCTTCGCCTCATGTTGCATGAAGTACTTCTGAACGAGTTCACTGTGTTGTTCCAGAGCATCTCCCAATGGTAGGCAAATGACGCCTTCTGGTAAGTCTGTTTCTGCATGAATGAGCGCGTCATTTGCGAAGGTGAACTGAGCTGAAGTTTGTTCTAGGCCTGTGATTTTAAGGTCGATGTCTTTTGGGTCAGTAAGGCCCTCCGCTGTATAATCGTTGAACTGAAGTGCCTTTAGATTACCAAAGCGCCAGTTTTCGTCTCTGCGAGTAGGCGTAGGAATGGTATCATATTGCTTCTGAGCAGAGGCTTGAAGTTCAGTAAACCAAGAGGGCTGCTCGTGGCAATCGTTCAGTGATTCTTTGGTTGGTGGTAGATTTGTCACGGTCGTGGACATGGTATGAGAAAAGTTGGGAAATGGAGCCTTTGTGTTTCTAAACAAAGAGGCGGTGTGCTTCGGGTCTTAGAGAGGTTGATCGAAGAGTATGAGATTTAGCCTACGCTACCTTCCATTTCCAGATCGATGAGACGTTTGAGTTCGACGCTGTATTCCATGGGGAATTCGCGGACGAGGTCGTTGACGAATCCGTTGACGGCAAGGGACATCGCCGCTGCTTCAGAGAGTCCGCGCTGTTGCATATAGAACAGCATATCTTCGGATACTTGAGAGACGGAAGCTTCGTGCTGAGTGACGTGTTTATTTCCTCGGACAGTGATGGCAGGGTACGTATCGGTACGGCTGTTGGAGTTGATGAGTAGGGCATCACACTCCGTATTATTTTTACACCCGGTGAGATGCTTTGGGATATGGACTTGCCCGCGGTAGGTGGAGACTCCTTCTCCTACAGAAATGGATTTGGAAACGACGTTGGAAGTTGTGTTATCCGCTGCGTGGATCATTTTAGCACCGGTATCTTGATGCTGACCATCGTTCGCTAAAGCGATGGAAATGACTTCACCACGTGCGCCTTCGCCCTTCATTACAACGCCTGGGTATTTCATCGTTAGGCGTGAGCCGATGTTACAGTCGATCCAGCGAATCTCTGCCCCTTCGTGAGCCATTCCGCGTTTAGTCACGAGGTTAAAGACATTGGAGGACCAGTTTTGTACGGTGACATACTGAATTTTTGCACCTTTCATGGCGACTAGTTCGACGACCGCAGAGTGGAGGGTGGATGTCTCAAATTGAGGAGCCGTGCAGCCTTCCATATACATGACTTCAGAGCCCTCGTCCGCAATGATGAGGGTGCGCTCAAATTGACCGAAGTTCTCGGAGTTGATGCGGAAGTACGCTTGGAGTGGCTGCTTGACTTTTACGCCCTTCGGTACGTAAATGAATGATCCACCGGAGAAGACTGCGGAGTTGAGTGCAGAGAATTTGTTGTCTCCTGTAGGGATGACTTTACCAAACCATGGCCTGAAAATTTCTTCGTGTTCACGGAGGCCTTCTGTGGAATTGACAAAAATAACGCCTTCTTTCTCAAGGTCTTCTTTGACATTGGAATAGGCAGCTTCGGAATCAAATTGAGCCTCGACACCTGCCAGAAATGCACGTTCCTGTTGTGGTATGCCTAGGCGTTCAAAAGTTTCTTTCACGTCATCGGGGACTTCATCCCAGCTGCGCTTCGGGCGTTCACCGTCGGAGAGGTAGTAGCGAATCGCGTCAAAATCAATGTTGTTGAGATCCTCTGTTGCCCAGTTTGTTGGCATGGGTTTAGAGTCAAAGACACCAAGAGCGCGGTGGCGGAATTCACGAATCCACTCTTTTTCTTTCTTTACCTTAGATATGTAGTCGACTGTGTCTTTGGTTAGACCGTAGCCAGCATCAAATTTATGGTTTTCGGGAAAACGGAAATCGCCTTTTGCACGATCGATTGCAATTGCGTCCTGAGTATCTTGATCAATGCTAGATTCTGATGTGATGTCTTCGATTTCCATGTGAAAATAGTTGTGATGAGTGATGAAAATATAAGCTTCCTGTGGATTAGACAGTGGCTGGCTTGATGAGGTGGTCGTAACCTCTTTCTTCTAGTTCTAGGGCGAGCTCTGGCCCACCGGTCTTAATAATCTGACCATTGTGTAATACGTGGACAACATCTGGTTTGATATAGTTAAGAAGGCGTTGATAGTGAGTGATGACTAAGAATCCTCTGTCCTCAGAGCGGAGCATGTTGACGCCATTAGAGACAACCTTAAGAGCGTCAATATCTAGACCAGAGTCTGTCTCATCCAGAATACAGTATGAAGGATCAAGCATCATCATTTGTAAAATTTCATTCCGCTTCTTTTCTCCACCTGAGAAGCCTTCGTTCACGGCGCGAGCTGTGAATTTACGGTCCATCTCTAGTGCATCCATCTTCTCATAAAGATCCTTGTAGTACGCTACGGCATCTAGTTCCTCGCCGTCAGGTAGGCGTGCTTGGCGTGCAGCACGGATAAAGTTAGCATTGGAAACACCAGGAATCTCCATCGGGTATTGGAAGGCGAGGAAAATACCTGCGCAACTGCGCTCGTTAACATCCATAGCGAGGACATCAACACCGTCCATGACAATACTGCCGGAAGTGACTTCATAGTCATCGTGCCCTGAAATAACTTTAGAGAGTGTTGATTTGCCAGAGCCGTTTGGCCCCATGATAGCGTGGACTTCTCCCTTCGGGATTTCTAAGTTGAGACCTTTAAGGATAGGTGTGCCATCGACATTGGCGTGGAGATCTTTGATGATGATAGACATGGTTGTCGTTTCGTTAAGTATGATAGGTGGATGAAATTTGTAGTGTGAACTAGAGTTTGGAAAATGATGCTGGTGATACTGGAGGAGCTACTAAGATAGTTTCCCCCGAAGTGTGATTTCGAATTCTTCGATCGTTGTGCCAGTGGGTAGATCTAGGACATTGGATAAATCGATGCCCGGCTTAAACTTGATATCGTGAATTTGTCCAGAGTTTGTATCATGGAAATGACCATGTTCTTTAAGGTTGGAGCAATAACGCGATGGTTCTCGATCAAAATTGACCTGTTTAATCGTCCTGTGATCGACGAGGACTTCTAAGCAATTGTAGACAGTAGCGAGGGAAATACCTGGTTGGCTTTGCTTCACTCTTTCAAGGATTTGCGCGGCAGTAGGGTGGTCCTGAGGCCCTTCTTGTAGGACACGATACACTTCTCTACGCTGTTTTGTCATGCGCAGACCTGGGATGGAGAAGTGTGTATCAGGTTCGGAATTCATTACTTACTGTGCATTGCTTACTGAGAAGTAGCGACAAGCTAGTCAAGCTACCACGGGGATCAAGTCTTTTTTGGAATTATTCTAAAGTATAACAAAAGTGAGTACCGGCCTAAAGGAAGATGATGAATCATGCCTAAATAAGAATGAAGCAGGAGCCTACGGGAGAGTACAGGTTTAGGAAGGGCGAGTTGGTTTCATCGTGTGGAATACAAACGAGAAGCATATAAACGGGAAGAGCATTCCGTATCAAATGGGATGTTATAGAAAATCAATTTAACTTTTATTGATAAAGTCTGAGATATCGTTTCGTTTGTTTTTGTTATGCTCGGAGGCGTTGGCGCAAGAAGCTGTGGAGAATATCAACGATATAGATGGCGGCAGTGCCAAGTAAGACGTAAAAGAGCATCGTGTCATAATGGAGAGCACTTTCAGCTAACTTGATGTGATAACCGAGTGAGGAAATGCCAAGTATGCCTAATACTGTAGCTTCACGCACACAAGTCTCCCAGCGGTATGTGAGAAATAGAAGAAGTCTGGAAAAAATAGTAGGGATGATGCTGGTGAAATAGATAGCAGAGCGGGAGCCACCGGAGCTTCGGAGGATGATTGGTGCTGCGGTGGTATCGTTTTCCACGACTTCTCCCCACAGCCTCCCGAGGATTCCGAGGTTGTGAATGGCGATGGCTAAGACAAGAGGCCATGCATGGGGGCCCATGATGGAGACGAGTAAAAAGGCGAGGATGTATTCTGGAATCGCACGGCTAACGATGAAAAGGCCCCTTGTGAAGATAGAAAGGCATTTCCATGCGATAGAGCTGAGGATGTTACCATTATTGGGAATAGCGAATGGTTGGCTAGTCGCGAGGGCTCTACTGGCGAGAGGGAGAAGTAATAGGGCAAAAATGCCAGCTAGTAAGATGGCTGTTGTGGCTAAGGTTAATGTGGTGATGAGTGCCTCTTTTCCTGTAGTCGTCCAATGGTTCTGTATCCATGGTAGAGCTTCACTCCATGAATGGTGTTCTCGTACGGGTTGAGGTTGGAGTTGTTGAAGAAAGGTGATAATTCTTTCACTAGGAGGGATGTGAGAGTGGTACTGGATGAGAGGCTCCCCGACGCTCCAAGCTGTGATGACCCCTAGGAATAAGATCCAGAATGTAATGCTAAGGAGTAGCCAGCTGGGCTGATGTTTTTTTAGAGTGAGAAGTGGTGTGTTGGCATTCGCAGAGATGCGTTCTGGAGGAGCGAGTTTTAGGCGTTTTCTGACGGTTGCACCCCATATATCGAAGAAGACGATGAGACCTATGAGCGCATAGAGTTCTGTCCAGAGTTCTCGGAAATAGAGATTCTCAGAGGAGCGCTGGATGGATAGACCGATCGTTTCATATCCGAGAAAGCCTAGGACTGCGGAAGACCTGAGGGCACACTCAAGTCGATAGAGCGTATAACTCAGTATATTTGGCCAGGCAGAGGGTAGTGTGCTGGTGAGAAAGGTGATGACTGAGTTTCCTCCTGAGTACTTTAGCAGCCTACGAGCGGAAGGTTCTTCCTCATCAAGCAATTCAGAAAACACTTTAGCCAATGATCCTGCAAAGGGTATGGCTAAGGCGGCACAGGCAGCTAGGGGGGAGTCTCCTACAGCAGCGAGAAAGAACATGACCCAAATGAGCTCGTGAATGGAGCGCATAAAGATGGTGAGAGGCTTAATCAAGCTATGGCCTGGAAAGTAACGTGAGCTAAGAAACCCTAAGATGATGCCGAGCGGGAAGGCGAGCGACATCGCTATGAAGGCAAAGCGAATGGTGGTGAGTATCTCACTGCCGATTCTTAATAAAAAGGGTGGGGCAGAATCCGGCAGTGTAGGGCTTTGATCAACGAACGTAGGGTTTAGCGCAGCTCTAAAGAGGTCTGTCGTGACTTTCCAGGGGGATGCCGTAGGACTTAGCTGGATGAAGTCTAGCCCGAGTTCGTAAAAACAGGCGAAGAAGAGGATGAGTAGGAGGCCTAGAGTCGTTCTACGCCAGCTCCAATGAAAGGGATATTGCTGAAGCTTTGCGTTAGCCATGATCTAGGGTGTAGAGTTGATCAAAGGCCTGTTTTGAGAATTCTTCTGGAGCGCCATCAAACACAATTTGCCCTGCGCGCATCCCAATGAGGCGGGGGAAATACTGGCGTGCGTATTCTAGATTATGTAGTGAGCAGATGATGGTGATGTTTTCCTCGTGATTCAGTTTCTCTAAAAGAGTGAGAAGAGCGTGCGCTCTTGTCGGATCGATGGAGGATACCGGCTCGTCTGCTATGATGGTGGCTGCTTTTTGATAAAGGGCTCTTGCGATAGCGACACGTTGCTGTTGCCCTCCTGAAAGAGCTCGACAACTGTGGTAAAGTTTCTCTGAAATGCCGACTCTGAGCAGGAGTTGATGAATGCGTTCCAGTTCAGGACGGCTAGGCCAGAGAAGCTGGCGTAAGGTCTGTATCGTGGAGAGTTTTCCGATTTCTCCTAACAAGACGTTTTGGCTGACTTTTAGTGCGTCGACTAAAGCGAGGTTTTGGGGGATAAAGGCCGTTTGGGAGCGCAGCTTTTTCAAATCGTGGCCTTTTAGGGAAGGCACTTCTGAGCCGGCTATTTGAAGTGAGCCTTTGTCATGCTTCATCTGAATACCAAGAAGGCGTAAAAGAGTACTTTTACCACTACCTGATGGGCCGATGAGAGCGATGCGTTCACCACAATGGACGCGGAGATCGACATGCTTTACGGCATTGAGGGTACCAAAGCTTTTGGAAACTGAGGTGAGTTCAAATGCGAGAGGTGGAGATGTGGGCATGACCGAGCAGTCGCTATTTAACGCAAGCGGTAGTAATGGTCAGGATTATGGAGAAAGTAGACGTCTTTAGGGTTCAAGCGTGGCAGTTTAATGTAGGCTTCGCCATTGCTGTCAACCGTTTCACTAAGGCCATTGATGGATCGGGTTTTTGCAGATTTTGTCTGTAGCTTGTCTGGATTTATTAGAGCGGAAGTTTCTTCAATGCGCTCTACAATGTGATCGACCCAATTTAGTTTTTGAGCTTGGTCTGCGAATTCTACCCAATCACCAGATGAGTTTTCTTCGTACATCTGGCGGATAAAGTCTTCATTGGTGATTCCCATTTTTTCGGCAATAGGGGTAGCGAGGCGTTTCCACCATTCCTGCATATCTTCAAAGGTCTCACGCTGTTCTGTGAGATTGGAGCGGCCAAATCTAGTTGTGCTGATTTGGTGGTGAAGAATAATAGCATTTGGGTAGGCATAGGAATGCTCGGCGAGAGTCGTGATAGAAGCTGCCATGGATGCGGCAAAAGATTTGACGACGACGTGGATGGGAGCATCACTGGCTTCCATCGATTTAAGGATACGGTACCCAGCCATTACAGAGCCTCCCGGTGAGTCATCAATAACAATGAAGATGGGTTTTGATGGATCTTGATTATTGTAGAAATGAATCCGTGAGGTGATGTAATCGGCAGTGCGTGATGTGACTGCTCCATTAAAGGCAATACGTCTGTCTGAGATAACTAGAGTTTTATTATCCTGGAGAGGGTTCTCCAGATAGGTGGGCTCTCGATCAAGATAGGCCTCACGCTGTTCTTCAGCTTTAAAGGTTTTGATTTCTGCTTCCAGAGCTCCGTTTTCTAAACTCCACTGCGCTTGTTGGGATTTTAGTTTTTGTGAGGAGATTTCAGCTTCTATTTTGGCAAGCATGGCTTGACGTTCTAGCTCTATTTTTTCTTGTTCAAATGCAGTCGTGGTATCGTGGTTTTCGAGCGTTAGCTTAAGTTCGGCAATAGAGACTTTTTCCGCCAATAATTTCTTTTGTAATTGTAGTGTTTCAAACTCCTCTCGTTGTTCTGCAAGTGTTGCTTTGAGCTGTTCAGAACGAAGAGAGTTCGATTGAGATAGCAGATCTAATTCTGATTCTCGGTTGGTATTGGTTTCTGATGGTAGGGCCTCGTCTAGAGCAGGAGCTTCTTCAGTGGCTTCTTCAATAGTCTCTTCAGCTGCCGTTTCAGGCGTTTTTTCGGGAGCGCTTTCCAGAGCGTTTTCGGGAGTGTTTTTAGTGGAGTCTTGGGCTGCCAGGGATAGAGTGAGCGCGGTGTGGATAACCGCACAGAGAATGCTGGGAATGGTGTAAGGTTTCATAAATTATAAGTTAGAGACAAACGCGGTCGAACAGTTCGTTGAGCGGGAGGTTCATACCGATATAAAAATCGCCGAATTCAGCGAATCTTGCAGAGACTTCGTCAAAGCGCATTTCATAGACGATTTCTTTGATCCAATGCGTATCGTGAGCAAGGAGAGTCACACCCCATTCATGTTCATCTAGACCTGTAGAACCGGTGATGAGTTGTAGAATTTTCCCTGAGTACTTACGGCCAGTTGTGGCGTGGCTTCCCATCATCTTACGGCGGGTATCGTAATCTAGGCTATACCAATTATCATTACCTGTGCGGCGTTTTGACATTGGGTAGAAGCAAATAGCAGGCCATTCTGGTAGAACTGGATAGAGGCGGTGATGAAGGTAATGCTTCATGCGCTCGTCAAAGGCATTGAGCTTTTCTTCATATTCTTCACTACCTTCTTTAAGCCCTTCTTTTGCAATGAGGGTTTCTTCTCCGTATTGTTCACGTGTTGTTGTGTATTCAGAGCTTTCTGTTTGAGAGAGGTAGGAGTAAGTGGCATTCAGAATATCTGGCCCTAGAGATAGGCTAAGGCGTTTTTCAAAGGCGTTGGCTACCTGTAGATCTGGAGTGAGCAGCATAAAGCCGACGTCTGCCTTAGGTGTGGCAATAGCGAATGTTAATAGATGGGTGTCTTTCGTCGCGCGGATTTCTTGAACAAGTTCTGATAGATTTGTTTTTGCCTCGCGCTTTTCGTCTTTGTTTAAGAGGCTCCACTGGACGTGATCAATGGAATAGAAGAGGTGGATAACGTGCCAACCTTCTACGGGCACGATTGGTTGAATAGTTTCTTCAGACATGTGTTAGTTTTCGATAAAGTATGGTGAGATGCTAACTTCTCCGATAGTGTTTTCCTTGATAAGGGAGGAGTTGGAAGAATTAGACTCTGTGAGTTGTACGCTCCAACGTTGTTCGTTCTGAGCTAGGTAACCTCGGAGGGTAGCCTCGTCAAGTAGGCCATCAGTGCAATGAATTAATTTTTCAGTGCTGCCATTGTCAAATTTACCTTCGGTGATGGCTTCAATCTTTGGGTCTCCGACAAATTTTCCATCATAGTTTTTAAAGCCTATACGGATGGAGCCGTGTGAAGTTTGGGATGCGAGAGTTAGTTTGAGAACTGGCACAAATTGCACACCGAGTTTAACGTCATCATAGGTAGCCGATTGCCAGTAGCTCTCAACCGCTTTAATTTGAAAAATTTCCCCGTCGGCTGGTAGAGTATTTACCCATGCGTATTGATTGGTGATATCTGTGGATTTAAAGAATGTATTGATAAATAGAGAGACGAGGATGACGAGTATAGCAACGAAGCTTGCTAGTGCTATTTTTTCTGAGAAATTCCAGCCTTTCAAAGAAGCAGCCTGATTGTTTGGGGCTTCTTTTGGTGTTGTACTGTGAGTTGCCGTATCACTAGTAGGGGCAGATGGTGGTGGGGCGAGGGGTGAATCTGCAGAGGCTGGATTCATTTGTGGAGGGGGAGAGGGTTCGACGTTATTGGCTGGTTGCTCAG
>CAZLQY010000079.1:0-10024 GCA_964561965.1 uncultured Verrucomicrobiales bacterium | reverse complement strand
TTGGTTTTCCTCTTTTCAATCAGGAATGTCAGATCAAGTCACGTTCTTTACAGCTTATAATAGGGCTTGTTCCGTCCCATTGAATGCATTAGTCGAGCATGGAGGAGATTGTAAATATGCCAGAGTCTTGGTCGAATCGGTGTCCTATTTTAATGGAGTGTTTGGGGATGAATCTGAGTATTGCTCGTTTCTTTTAAGCTCGCAAGATCTGGGAGAACACGTGATTTATGGATATGCTAAGCATGATAGCCCTACTGCTAGGGCTCTGAAGTTACTATTGCATGAAGAGCAGACACCGAGAATGATTTTGGGGCTTCAAAGTGTCGAAGGTAGCCATCGATTAAAACAATTTCATATCGAGCATGTTTATTGCTCAGGCTGGGTAAGAGCTGGGTTAGACGTAGAGATGATGATATCGAAGAGAGTAGAAGCTCGGTTACTAGAATAGAACAGGTAGTAAGTTGACTTGACCAGTTGATGGCAAACGCTTAGGACAGAATGCATGCAACCACTCTATGAAGGTAAGGCTAAGCGGCTTTATACGACAGATGATCCGAATATCCTCCGCATGGAGTATAAAGATGAAGCTACAGCATTTAATGCGGAGAAGAAGGCGGAATTCGATGATAAAGGCAGGCTGAATAAAGCAATTACCCTAGCTATTTATAAGATGTTGGAAGCTAAGGGGGTGAAAACTCACCTTGTGAGTGATGTGGATGATATTAACATTCATGTGAAAAGCGTTGATATCTTAATGGTCGAGGTCATTGTCCGAAACGTAGCCGCTGGTTCTTTTTGTAAGCGGGTAGGAGTGAAGGAAGGAACTGATTTTAAGAAACCTATCGTTGAGTTTTCTTATAAAAGTGATGAATTAGGTGACCCTCTGATTAATACGGATTACGCCCGAGAGATGGGTTTGGCGACGGAGGATGAATCTGCAGAACTTAAGGAAAAGGCTCTTATAGTGAATGATGTGTTGATCGATTTTTTCCAACAATGTGGGATGAAATTAGTTGATTTTAAAATCGAATTTGGCCGGACACGAGACACCAAAGAAATCGTGTTAGCAGACGAGGTTAGTCCCGACACATGCCGACTCTGGGATTTGAAAACAGGGAAAAAAATGGATAAAGACCGTTTTCGTCAGGATTTAGGAGGAGTGATGGAGAGTTACGCAGAAGTTCTTCAGCGTATAGAGAAGAATGTTTAATCGAGATTTTAAGACCTCTAGAAATACTATGATGGAAATGTTTCAATCCCCGTGTAGCCCTTATGATGAAATAGAGGGTATCCTTTATTTTCGACGGATGTGTGATAAAATTCGGCTTCATGACAAGGGCTGCTTGGGCGAAGATTATCATGCCAATTTGGGGCGAGCGATGGACTTGTGGTGCTGCCAGTTGTTGAAAGTAGAATATTCTGCTTTAGCAAATAAAGTTCAACTGGGCAGAACGGATGAGGAAGTGCTTTCCTGGGCTTGGCAAGAGGGGGGGCGCCCTGCCGAGAATGAAATAGTTTGGTGGAACAGTTTCATGCGGAATTTTGGATACCGGGATGAATATTCCGCTCTTTTGGAAGAACGGAAAGCAGAGTCAGGCCTAGAAGGCCGGGCTGATATTGTTTCGTTTTTTCATTATATGGATGAAGAAGAGCGTGGAGCTACGAACTAAATTTTAATATGACGACTATTTCACTTCAATCACCTTTGGATATGCATTTGCATTTCAGAGACGGGGATATGATGAAACTGGTAGCTCCTCTTAGTGGAGAAACATTTGCTGGAGGATTAATTATGCCTAATCTAGTCCCTCCCGTAGATTGTTTAGAGCTAGTGCACGCTTATAGAGAGCGCATAGAGGCTGCACTTGGTGAGCATACATTTAAGCCATATATGGCTCTGTTTTTCAAGCAATATAGTGAGAAAGAGCTAAGTGAGGCTAAGGATCATATTTTAGGAATAAAGCTGTATCCAGCGGGAGCTACAACCAACAGCGATGCAGGGGTGAAAGCGATAGAGGCTGTAGAACCTACGTTTAAGCGAATGGAAGAGATGGGGATCCCATTGTTTGTTCACGGGGAGACAGATGGCTTTGTTATGGATAGAGAACAAGAGTTTCTATCGGTTTATGACTATCTGGCCGTAAAATTTCCGAAGCTGAAAATAACGATGGAGCATATTACTACTGCCGCTGCTTTAGAGATGCTAGACAGGCACGAAAACTTACGGGCTACGGTCACACTTCAGCATCTTGTCATCACTTTAGATGATGTCGCAGGAGGTATGTTAAACCCACATTTGTTCTGTAAACCAATTGCTAAACGTCCAGAGGATAGAGATGCTCTTCTTCAGGCAGCTTTGAGAGCTCACCCAAAGTTGATGTTTGGAAGTGATTCTGCTCCTCATCCATTGAGTAAGAAAGAGTGTTGTGGGTGTGCTGCGGGTGTCTTTACAGCGCCTTTGAGCTTAGCCAGACTCTCACAGCTATTTGATCAGCACGGGGCTTTAGAGCGTTTGCAGGATTTTGTTTCGGGAAATGCTCAACGTTTATATAATATCAAGCCATTATCTAAAACTGTATTATTAGAGAAAGAAAGATATTTAGTTCCCCGTATCTATAAGGGCTACGATCAATCTGTTGTTCCTATGCACGCTGGAGAAGAACTGACTTGGAAGGTTTCAAGTATTTCTAGCTAAAAATACTTGAAATAAAGACTTTTCTCAAATGAAGAATTAGTGTTATATTATGAGTAGTCTGTCGGATCTGACCCCGATCCCTAAAAAGAAATGATGACCAAAAACTCAAAAAATTTTATATCAGCTGTGGAGCGCCTCCTATGCTCCGAGTGGGAAAGTACTCTGACTCGGATCGAGTCAGGTGCCGTTCGTGGCTCTGCGCCGAAGAACTTCCTAGATCCAGCAGTACCGTTGAATGGTTGGGAAGCGAGAGATGAGCTTATTAAAGCGTATTTGATGTTGAAGGGGGAGATGGCTCTTGAATCAAGTGCTGAGGAGGAAATGGCTTCCACCGAAGGTGACAATGTAGCCCTTACCACGGAATCGATGCCGATAAGGCCCAATATGGGAAATCTGCAGAAGCATGTTGTTCCATTCCCTTCAAAATCAAATGTGGCAGCTTCTGCCAGACCTCAACCAGTTTCCCTATCCATGTCTCAGCATGGAGCCGTTGCAAGAGCAGTTTCCATTGATGAACGTAATCAACCTTTGAGTGTCCCTGTCGAGAAAGGGGTGATTCGAAAAGTAACAGATGAAGTTCCTGCCTTGCCCATTGAGGACGAGCGGAATAAGCCCCTTGAAGTGAACAAGCAAGCGGCAAGTATTGCTAAGGTGACGGATAGCTTTGATAAGCTGATCTCTGAAGCGGCTTCTAAACCTTCGGTTTCTGTCAGTCCTGAATTAAATTCCGTGGCTGTTGAAAAACCTGTGGTCGAACAACCTGTAGTGGAAAAGCCTGCGGTTGAAAAATCTGTAGTTGAAAAACCTGCGCTCAAGGCTCCTGAATTGAAGACCCCAGCACTGAAAGCGCCAGGTCTTAAGTCCCCGGTTACTTCAAAGATACCAACGCCTAGAAGGCAATTGCCAAGCTCTTTGCCTGGTGCGGTTGGTTCAACAAAGATCTCGTCTTCTTCAGGTAAAGTTAGCTCGAAGAGTTCTTCAGAGAAAACTGAAGAACCTCAGGAAAAGCCTATTACTAAATCGACGGCTGATGTGACTAATGGAGTGCAAGCTCCAGAATCTTCAGAGGAAAAGCCTGAGGAAGCGAAAGTAGAGGGCGTGACTTACCGGTGTGAAGTTAAGCCCGTTTCGGATGAAGAAGTCTATGCTCAACACGCGAACTTATTATCGGGTGTAAAGTATGAGAAACATCGTGACTTTATCTTAGCAGAAGGGACAAATAGTGGCACAGGTGCTCCGACATTAGTGATATGTACGTTGACCAATGATTGGTTGGAGTTTCAATTTCCTTATGAAGAAGGGCAGCGGTTGCTGAAAAAGTATCCTCAACGGGATCGAGAATTAGCACAGCTGATTATCTCGAAATCCAGAGTGAAGGGCTAGGGTATTGAGGCCTCTCGGCCTGAGATGTCTTAGTCGATGTCTTGGTGACATCAAATACAGAACTTTAAAGAGAGTGGCCCATCCGCTCCCTTTTGGTCTCAAGGTACTTTTCGTTGTGTGGGTTGGAACCACAGCGAATAGGGATTTGCTCTACGATTTCTAGGTCATAGCCCTCTAGACTAATCACTTTTTTAGGATTATTAGTAAGTAGCCTGATTTTTCGAATGCCTAGATCACTAAGCATTTGCGCCCCTACACCATAATCTCGGAGGTCAGATTTAAATCCAAGTTTTTCATTGGCTTCAATAGTGTCATAACCTTGTTCTTGAAGCCTGTAAGCGTGAATTTTAGCAGGCAAGCCAATACCGCGACCTTCTTGCCTAAGATAGAGGAGGACTCCTCCTTCTTTTGCAATTTGTTCCATAGCTCCATGGAGTTGGCCTCCACAATCACAGCGTTGGGACATAAAGACATCTCCAGTAAGGCATTCAGAATGTACTCTAACTAGAACTGGTTCATCAGGATCAATGTCTCCTTTACGTAGGGCTAGATGATGGGATGAGTCTGTATCTACCTCAAAGAGATGACAGTGGAAGTCTCCCCAGTCTGTCGGAAGCTGAATGATCTGTGTGCATTGGACGTGCTTTTCAGATCTCCGGCGGTACTCAATCAGCTGTGCGATTGTACACGCCTTGAGCTTATGTTCTTGCTGATAGGCGCCCAAATCACCAATGCGTGCCATGGAGCCATCTTCGTGCATAATTTCACAGATGACCCCTGCTGGTGCTAGCCCTGCTAGACTAGCTAAATCGACAGCAGCTTCAGTGTGGCCTGCTCTGCGTAGTACACCACCGCTTACTGCTTGTAAGGGAAATACGTGGCCCGGTTGAACGAGGTCTTTCGAGTCGCTAGTACTACTGGCTAGGACTTGAATTGTTTTAGCTCTATCGGCAGCGGAAATACCGGTGGTGATGCCTTCCGTCGCATCAATAGATACGGTGAATGCTGTTTTGAGAGATTCTCGGTTATGGCTGCTCATCTGGGGGAGATCTAGCCTCTTGGCACAATCTTCTGTAATAGGGGCGCAGATGAGGCCTCGGCCATAGTTTGCCATAAATGCTACAGCTTCAGTCGTAATCAACTCTGCGGCACAAACTAGGTCAGCTTCGTTTTCTCGCCCTGGATCATCTGCAACGATAACTAATCGACCAGCTTTGATCTCATCGATAACTTCCTCGATGGGGCTAAATGTAAGTTCGTTCATAATGAGTAAGGGGCTAAATGTAAGGTCAGCTTACCAGAAAAGAATAGCAGAAGCCAAGACTGCAATTCCATAGAGTAGTCCACCTAGGCTCAGAGCTTTCCAGCGTACTGGAGAATGCGTTGCCCAAGTAACGGCATCTCTGAAAACATAGGGAACACCTACGAAAAACATGCCTGCTGTCAGTATGGCGTAAGAATAAATGGGAATGAGAAGACTGCTCTGATGGGGTTGTTGAAAGGCAGACATTAAAAGCGGCAAAGCGGCCATTAGGCAGAGAAAGCCAAGAGCACGAACAGCGAGGAACTCTTTGACTTCTTTTGTCACTAAGTACCCGACAACAGGAACAAGATAGAAAAGAATGGGTTTTGCCTTATTAAAATCACCTAGATCGATCGCAACAGGGCTTTGGAACATATTTGGTGGAATGATATAAAGCCAGTACCATAAAATAGCACCCCACATCATGATCGTGCCGAGTAAGGTATTGCGGTGGAATTTCTTGAAAAATGATTGAGAAGAATGTTCTTTGGTCAATAACCAAAGATGTAATCCTATAAGGAAGACTCCGAGAGCGTAGCCCGAAAGTTTCAGAGGTATGTCATCGTAAAGGTGCATAATTACGTGCCAAAGGGGTATGTCAGGAAGTTGGTGGGGTAAAGAAGAAATCTGCAAAAGCGAACATCAGGTTCATGGATTATGTGTTATCAAATAGTATTCTTAGAAATCTCTGCTGGACGCATCCTCTGAATGGCTTCATAGGTAGTCATCTTCTTGCTAAGGGGATGACTAAGAAAAAAGATTATTATGGATATTCAAATTGCAACTCTTTGCGACCACGCTGCTGATTACAGTGGTAAGATGGTAATTACTGGAACGTTTGACACGCTTGCTTCACCTGAAATGCCTGTTGTGCATCCTCATTGTTGTTTAGCAATGCGTCTGTGTATCACTCCAGAGGATAGTGGCCAGCGTAAGTTCTCTGTTAATATTATCGATGAAGATGGAAAATCAATCAATGACCAGATGCCAATCGAGGCTGATATGCCAATTGAGCTCCCTGAATCAGTACCATTTATGACTCGTAATTTGATATTGAATCTTCAAGGCCTTAAGTTCGATGGAGACGGGATCTATAGCATTGATATTACAGTGGATGAGGAGCTAGTGCAGCGTATTCCATTACGTATTGTGAAAGTAGATCCAAACCAAGCGCAGCAACCTAATTAACTTTTATTAACCATGAGCTGTATGTCGGGTGATCGCTTGTATCAATCTGTTATTATTACTGGAGCTTCATCTGGATTAGGTGAGGAATTTGCCCGGCAGTTAGCGTCGCGCTGTGTTCGTATGACACTGGTCGCGCGTCGGATTAGTCGTCTGGAGGAGATTGCAGAATCCCTCCGGATGGATTTTCCGGATTTAGAAGTGCTCTGCATGGAGATTGATCTTGTTCAGCCTGAACAGAGAGAGTGGTTTTTAGCGAAAATCCGCGAAGGAGAAGTAGCTCCTGATCTCCTCATTAACAATGCCGGAATGGGTGATTACGGGGCCTTCCAGAGCTCAGATTGGGAAAAGCTGAATCATATGATGCAGCTAAATATGGTCGCTTTGACACATATAGTCCAAGGTGTATTACCCCAAATGGTATCGAATGGAGGGGGACATATCCTTAATGTTAGTTCAATGGCCAGTGTGTTACCCATTCCTGATTTTGCAGTGTATGCGGCGACGAAGGCGTACGTGACTAGCTTTTCGGAAGCTCTTCGCTTGGAGCTGATGGAGGACCATATTAACGTGATGGCACTGTGCCCTGGCCCAGTGCATACAGAGTTTGGTTCTGTTGCCATGCGTGGGGAGGAGAGGAATGTCTTGCCGGGTAGGGAGGCTTTTTATGTTTCGAAAGAGAATGTCGTACTAGAAGCTCTTCGTGGCTTAGAGTGCGGGCAAGCGAGGGTTTTCCCTGGGTGGAAGGTCGCTCTGCTTGCTGCCGCTATTTCTGCTATTCCTATGTTGATATTACGGCCTATCTTGCAGTCAAGAGTAGGCAACCGTTAGGAAATAGAGAGGGCTTCTTTGATTTGAATAAAAGGAGTCGTCTGGTTTGATCAAATAGAGTAGGAGAAGTCATGTGGCTTTGGTCTAAATTATCTTCAAAGAAATGGATGGATGCGTGGGAAGAGCGCTTGTATGGAAATCCAAACGCAGTCATCACGGAGCTAAGTACAGGGAAATCTGTGCGAGTGGAGGTGTATAGTGAGACACGACAAGAAGCTGAAGTGATTCAAAAGCAATTTGGAGGTTCCGTGCGTGAAGTGAAAATGCAAAACTGGGTAGCGCTGGATGATGTTTTCCGCCCTCCTTTGAAGATTCGTAATGCGATTGTGATTACAGGTGATCGCAAAATAGAGACGAAGGAAGCTCTTATGAGAGAGTTTCCAAATCGACATATCATTCAAATACCTATGGAGATGGCATTTGGAACAGGGGATCACGCTACGACATCGACTTGTCTTAGACTTCTCGTCGATCTAGCGAAGAGACAAAAAGGGGCTTGGGAAATGCTGGATTTAGGCTGTGGCACTGCAGTTTTGGCCATTGCCGCGAGGATGATGGGCGCTGGGGCTTGTGAAGCGCATGATTTTGACCCTCAGGCAGTAAAAGTGTCGACCCAGAACTTAGAACTTAATGACATCAGTCATATTAAAATTAGGGAACAAGACGTGCTAGAGTGGCAGCCTTCGAAGCAGTGGGAAGTCGTGGTAGCCAATATGTTTTCGACGATTTTACAGAAAGCTTTTCCGACAATCGTGCAAGCGATGAAACCAAGAGGTAGCCTCATCGCTTCAGGTATCTTGGCGGAGCAGTGGGAGGAAACTAGACTTTCTGGCGAAGAGGCAGGGCTTGTTTTTACGAAAGTAGTCAAAAAGGGCAAATGGATCACAGCCCTAGGGGAATTGTGCCCATAGAGCTGCGAAAACAGCGATTCGATAAAATGGAAGGATCGCTTGGTCCTTCTGCGCCTCAGAGGCGGAAGTGATAGTTCATTGGATCTTTAGAATTCGACCTCTTCTCCTAATTGAGCGACATTGATTTCTCCAGAATGAATGTCTTTGAGTGCCTCACAGAGTATATTTGAGCGCGCTTCTTCTCCATGGACGAGCCAGACATGCTTCTTTGATCCTGTAATGGCTTGGAAATAGTCAATCAACTCGGAATGGTCTGCGTGCCCAGAGAAGGAATCAACGATTTCGACGTTTGCTTTTAGCGGGTATTCTGCTCCGAAGATGCGGACTTTGTCCCAACCCTCTCTGATCTTCCAACCGAGTGTATTTTGAGCACAGTAACCGACGAAGAGAATCGTGTTTCTTTCATCTGCGATTGAATTTTTAAGGTGGTGTAGGATTCTTCCTGCCTCACACATACCACTAGCAGAGATGATAATGCTTTGGTCTGTTCTAGCATTGAGCTCTTTAGAGCTTTTGACAGAGCGGACGAGAGTGAGGCCTTCGAAGCCAAAAGGGTTTCGTTTTTCAAAGAGGAATTCGTAAACCTCTTGGTTAAAGCACTCTGGGTGTAGGCGGAAAATTTCTGTAGCGTTGACGGCTAATGGACTATCGACAAAGACAGGGACCTCGGGGATTTTCTTCTCTTCAAAGAGTTGATGCAATACGTAGAGTAACTGCTGGGTTCTCTCAACAGCGAAGGCAGGGATAATGACCTTCCCCCCTTTCTCGATCGCCCTATTAAGGATGCTTGCGATTCTGTCATCCGCCTTGGTTCCTAGTTCATGCTCTCTTCCTCCATAGGTCGACTCCATGAGTACGTGATCGATGTTTGAAGCTGTGACAGGATCTCGGAGAATGTCGTTCTCCCCTCGGCCGACGTCGCCAGAGAAGAGGAAACGTTTTGTCTTCCCGTCTGTTTCGTCTGTGACTTCTAAAAGAATTTGTGCACTACCAAGAATGTGCCCCGCATCTAAAAATTGAAGCGTTACTCCACGAGCGACTAATATGGGGCGTTCGTAGCCAACATTAATAAACTGTCTCATGCATCGCTCGGCATCGATTTCAGAATAGAGAGGTTCGACGGGAGGGAGATCCTTTTTTTTACGTTTTTTATTGAGGTACTCGACGTCGCTTTTTTGAATTCTTGCGGAATCGGCGAGCATGATTTGGCAGAGATCCCGTGTAGCAAAAGTGGCATAGATATTTCCCTCAAAGCCATGTTTTGTAAGATTGGGGAGATTGCCGCTATGGTCGATATGAGCATGACTTAGGATGACAGCATCGAGGTCTTTGGGATCAAAATGCGGGAAGTTGCAATTGATTTCATAAGCATCATTTCGTCTACCTTGGTAGAGGCCACAATCTAATAAGATTTTTTGACCATTTATCTCCAGCAAGTGCTGAGATCCTGTAGTTGTTCCGGCTGCGCCACAAAATTTTAATTTCATAAGAATCGATTAGAACTACTCTAGATAGTAATAAGATGGGCACCAGAGGAAAATGAGAGAACTCTCGAGAGCAAAAAAGTCACTGGTACTTGTAAGAAATAGAGAGGATATTGTTTTAGTGATTCCGAATTAAGGTGAGATAGTTTAGGGTGAATGAAATCCGAGGGATGTTCTTTATGTGTAAAGAACGTGACTTGATCTGACATTCCTGATTGAAAAGAGGAAAACC
>CAZLQY010000078.1:0-10441 GCA_964561965.1 uncultured Verrucomicrobiales bacterium | reverse complement strand
CTAGCTACTGCCTGATTTTAACCCTCTGTCAGATCAAGTTTCTTCTTTTACAATTAACCCATGCTGGTGGAGGCCAAGGAGGAAAGGAGCGCAACCAATGGAGAATCGGTCATCCTGTACATAACCGCAGCTTTGGTTCTCTACATATCAACTGGTCTGAATCCACTCCAAAGGTATCCTTAAGTCTTCATAATAACGAGGGAACAGCCATTTCTTCTATCTTACTCTTACCCAAAGATCAAGAGAACTGGGGTCTCGTAAAATAGAGCTGTCTTTCTCATTCATTTCTGCTACATTCCTATAACTATGGCAGAGCTGAAAACCGTAAAAACTATGCTTCAGGTGCAAGACATGAGTCGAGCTATCGATTTTTATAAAACACTCGGATTTAGCCCGGGTTACTTATCTCCGCATTGGTCCGAGTTAGTCTTCCGAGATACAGCCTTAGGGCTTCATGATGGTGGCGATGGCTCAAAAAACGCAACAGGCCTTTCCCTGCAATTTGAAGACCTTACCGAGGCCTATAAAACCGCTCTTAGTCATGGAGCGTCCTCCATCAGTAAGCCAAAACGGCAACAAGGAGAACCTATCAAACTAGCCACAATCGAAGACACGGAAGGCAATCAAATTATGCTGACAGAATTTACGGGTTAACCATAGAAACTCTCCCCCTGTTCCTCTTAAAAGTAGGCCCTTATGGTCAAGTCTGGATCTACCTCACCAGCTCGTTTTCTGGTCTCAGATTCACAATTCATAGTAGTCGGCGCTTTTACTCTTATCAATAAATAGTAAGATACGTTTCTTTTTCTGCGTATCTAAGTCTGTGCCCTCCAAACAGACAGAACAAAACCCCTCAACCGCTCTCACCGGAGGACTCTTATTTGGTGTGATCGGATTAACTCTTTGCGCAACGTTCCTTGTTATAGGCCCCAACGGTAAGCTTCATACTTTACGTAAAGCTCAAAGAAATGAATCACCCCATGCATCGGCACAGCGTGGGAGTGATCTCAGCACGACAAGAAGTCTTTCACTCTTCACTCCCTCTCATTCTACCCATTCTAATAACCCCAACCTCCCTTCTTTCCACCATCAGCCTAAAAGAAAGGCTTTAGCCACGACGGCACCCCACACACAGTCTAAATCCCATTCTCAAAGCCAGCAGACAGCACTCACAGGTCTTGAACCACAAGAAACTTCATCTTCTAATCTCAAAACCCGTCTCATTCACGAGGCGCGGCGCTTTGCCAAGCAAAGTAAAGAACCTTGGCGGAACCTCATTAGTATCGCTCTCGAAGAACAGCGAAATGGTAACCGCGCTTCTGCTCTCAAGCTTATAGAGTCAGCAGACCGCCTAGCTTCTGATCCAGACAATGCTCAGGAAGAGGCCTTCGCAAAACGGGAGATTGTGAAAGCGATGCTTTCTATGCAGCTCGACGAAGAAGCCATTTCTATAGCTTCTTCTCTCATACCGGGAAAGCATAGAGATGGAGCCCTCTCTGATCTATCTACTTGGCTGGCAAAAGACGGGCAAATACAGCTATCAAAGTCTGTCGTCCAATCCATCAAAAACAAGAAATCCAGAAATCGTGCTCTAACTTATGTCTCAGAAAACGAAGTGAATACCCTAGGGATGAACTTTGCCATTGCCACGGCCAGTGAGATCCCTGACGAAAGGTACCGTGACGAAGCTCTGAAGAAGGCAGCATTACGTGCAGCATCTCTCAATGATTATATCAACGCTGAGTTAGCGGCTAACACTATCGGTAATCATCGGCGGAAGGACTCCACCTTCAGTGCCATTGCCTCGGTAAGGATAAAATCTGATGCTATCGAGCCAAGCATCGAATTACTGCGCCGCATCGTAGACTCTAGAATAGCAGATGAGACTATGCGCCAATTAGCCGTTTACCTCGCTAAAGAGCGCCGCTTCTCTGCCTCTGGTCTAGTCATTCAACATATCAATAATCAAAAAGAAGTCGATTTCGCACGACAACAACTCTCTGCCAATCAGGCAAAAGCAGGCCGGCTTCCCGAAGCAATAGCGGAGCTCAATCGTATTCAAAACACAAATTACCGAGAACGCACATTAAGCCTCATCGCATCCTCTGTCGCTAAAACACAAGGCGTCTACCGCGCCAGAAATATCGCGGACCAAATTCAAACGGATAAACTCCGTGATCAAACATACCGGAATATGGCAGACTATGCGGCCATAACAGATGACCTAACAACTGCATTCAATCTCACACAGGATATCCATGCCAGCTATGAAAAAACGACTGCTCTCGCTTATATTTCTAGACGCAGACTTCAAGCAGGTGATACTGTGATGGCAAATCGTTACCTCTCAGATGCAGAGTATGAGTTCTTAAACATCGATTCTTCTTCCTCTCGTGACCGAGCCCTCACCACTCTATCTACAATATATGCCGAAATGGGAGAACCAGAAATATCTCTGGAAAAAGCTTACACGATCAAAAGTATCCGACAAAGAGACCGAACTTATAAGACACTGGCAAAAATACTCGCTAGTAAAAAACAAATTCACATCGCCACATCCACCGCAAAAGCTATCGTCAACGACGAGGAACGGCTAAAGGCAATGGACAGTGTCGCCCTCACTTACGGGAAAGTCGTCAGCCCGGACTCCGCCATTAAAATGGCGCGTAAACTCCAATCTAACAGGCAAAAAACTCTCTTTTTATTAGAAGTTTCCCGGCGCACCTAAATAGCAGAATTTTCCGCTAAAGGTATGCGATAAACTTACTAAGCCTAAGGTTACAAAAAGATTGCAGCGAGTGAATGAAGGCGTTGATCAAAGATCTTTCACAAAGGGCATTATCGATAAAGGCTAAATAACAGCCCTCACTAGCCCCCATTGATACACTGCAATTATCCAGTACACTCAGAAGCCTCTTACTCTGCTACAACCGGAGCAGTGTCCGTTGCTAAAACGAGACTTGCGAAAAAATAATACGCTGCCGATAGCACATATTCAGGGTGTTCTACAGAGAACACTACTTCCTGAGAGCCATCTGAGACACCTTTCACATCCTTCCCCTCTATCGTTCCTGTAAACGATAAGACCACTTGGTCTTCATTCTTATATTTTTCCTTTGAGAAAGCGAGATCCTCTATTTTCCATAGCTCCTCAAGCCGTTCCCGATATGTCTCTTCTATGGCTGAAGAGTCAAACTCAGTCATCATAGAGCCTATCCGAGTATGATGTTCTATATGATACCAACCAACGTAAGCCTGTGTGTATGATTCATCTGTAAGCTTCTCCACACCTTCCACATCACTACAACAGATTTCAGGACCAATAATGGCACGCCGCTCAATGCCATCGGACATCTTGAACGTGAAAATTCGAACTTTATGCACTTCGGCCTCTAGTTTTAGACTATATTTTTTAAGATACGTAATACTTTCTAAATCACCATTAAACCGATCTTCCTCAGCTAGCCAATTCCTCAGAGTCTCTTCAAATTCTGAAATGTTCTCGTCCATGACTTACAAGAGCATATCTAAAGCATAGGCGACAAGTCCAAATCCAGCATCGGAATAACTCGCATGATGGTCTTCTCCAATTACTCTACCAAAGTGGAAATAGAAGCGCCGTGCATTTTGATACTAAGTCTCAATAACAACACAACTGAACCACTTTGAATTCAGCATTTAACAGCCACTATTGAGACTAATTCTCATAGCGAAATAGATTGACCAACAGAGTAATTACAGCGAACAGTACACGGAACAATTTCACTTAATTATTATTATGATTCATCAAGAACTAGAAGACGCGATCAACTCTCAAATCAATCAGGAACTTGCCGCTTCCTACAATTACTTGGCTATGTCTAATTACTTCAATAGCGAGAACTTAGACGGGTTTGCTCAATGGATGCTACTACAGCATGACGAGGAACGCCAACATGCTCTAAAACTCATTGGCTACCTACAAGACCGTGGGGGTAAAGTACAATTACAGGAAATCCCGACACCGCTCTCTGAGTTCAATAAACCGATTGACGCCTTCCATCTATCACTGGAACAGGAGCAAGGGAATACTTCTTCTATTAACAACCTTTATGAGTTAGCTCTAAAACTCAATGATCACGCCACAAAAAGCCATCTTCAGTGGTTTCTGGATGAGCAGGTTGAAGAAGAGAAGAGCGTCGAAGACGTTATCGCTCTTCTAGAGCGTATCGGCGATGACATCTCTGGTTTGCTCTACCTCAATGACAAATTAGGGAAGAGAAACTCTAGTTCCTCAGATCAGTAACGAGTTCATCAAATAGCAACGGGCTGATTGGGCATTACAGGCACCTTCATGCCCTTTGCGTGATATGGCATGCCCTTACATCAAGGCCACGAACTTACTGCATCAAATAAAAAATCGCCCAGCTCTAAGAGCTGAGCGATTCACACAACATGAAATCAAATATTTAGTAGAAGAACTCCAAGTTTTATTTACCAAATAAACTTTTAAGACTTAGCGCACTCCTACCCATCGAGAAATTTTGAGATTCGATCCGCTCTCGAATGGCAGGATCTACGGAAGCTTTATCCTCTTCTGTATGATAAGGCCCTTCAAATAACACTTTTCCTTCGTGATTTTTCACAATGACATCGGTCTTGTTATCACTCCGCCGCATCGTCACAGATCCTTCATTATCTCCTATCGTCATAGAGCTGGAATTAGAAGAAGCCCCTTTCCCCATTACGTTATTAAAATTCAGCTGAAGCCCAGTCTGATTTCCAGGCTGCTGCATTTGGTTTTTCATTTCTTCCAATTGACGATTTAGCTGACGATGCAGATCAAAACCACGATTTCGATCATTCAACATGTCTTCGATCATCTTTTGGTGTGTCGGATCGATTTGGCCAAGAAGTCCCTGTAGTCCACCACGGCCTTTCGGGATGATGCCTCCATCCTGAGGAAGATCACGATTAGCTTTATCACGCGGTTCGATCCATTGCCTTTCTGCCATTGGTCTTGCATCTTTGAGGCCTTCAGGTCTCTCAACGAGTACCGTTTTCACTACGTTTTTAACCCCCTCTGTCATCAATGTGAGAGTCACCTCATCCCCAGAGTTCAGCTCAAACAAAGCTTCTTTTAAACTCAACTGGCTACCAACAGGCCGCTCATTCACACGTAACAAAACGTCATGCTCTTTCACTCCTGCCCGTTCTGCAGGGCTTCCTGGATTGACGAGAAGTACAACAACGCCTTTTTCAACACCTAAATGAGCTTTCAACATATCTGGGAGCGGATCACCTGAAAGCCCCAACCAAGGTTCTGATTGTGCTTCCTTTAAACCTACTTCGTTTTGTTCAGGAACCTCACTGACTAACGTAGGACGTTCAATCGCAAAAGCAGGTAATGTCAATACACCTAGCGATAATATAATTTTTGGTGATCTTCTCATAACTAAAAACTCGGTAGTTATCCTAAGAGCGGTACAGGTCAGCGGAGTTATCTAATTTCCTCCAATTGGAATATACAAATATTCGACCTTTGGCTCTTCAATCTTTATCCGCTTTCCTTCACTATTCAAAAGTTCGATGATATCTATGTACTCCACTCGAATACAACGGCAGGGTTCATCTGCATGATTTTTCCTAACACCTTCACTAGAAACTCCTATGATGTTCCGGTTCGCAGTAGACTTTGTTAATTGGATAGGGTGGGTAGGAGAGCTCCCGCTTCTCTGTAACAAGCTGGAATGTTGCTGCAGATTTGTGGAGGAAATCAAAGGGTCTGATGTGTTCGATGCTGGGTATTGAGCGACAGAAGGTAGTACAGCCGTATCCTCGCCCGTCATCACTAATGCTACGACGCCACCAAACAGGGCAACGGCGGCAACAGAGGCAAAGCGCCAAAACAACCGGCCTTGCTTCTCTGGTTGGGCTTCTTTTTCTTCCGCTGAAAATGGAACAATCTTCGCTTCTCTTTCCCCCTCTTCTTGCCAATCCTGCATCGCAGAATCCATTCTGCTTAAAAAACCTTCACCCAGGCCACTAGGGGCCAGATGTTTCAGAGTTAATTCCAAGTCTTCTAAGCTAAGATCCTTTGAACTTTCTCCTTCTTTATATGCTTGAATCATGGCTCGATCAAGCCTGTCCAATAAGTCACCGTGTAACGGAGCTGGCTGCATTTCTATCAACCTGCTTTCCATGTCTTCTTCTTTCATCATCCTATTCCTCTCAACGTTAGACATCGTTAGATATGAACCGTAAGATCTCCATTCTTCCTTGCTTTAGACAACACTTTTTTAAGAGCTTCTAAACCATAGCGGTATCGAGAAGCCGCTGTGTTTTGTGATATTTCCAATGTTTCCCCTATTTCGGCAAACGTTCTTTCTCCCCAAATTTTCATGACTATGACTTCTGAAAACTTCTCAGGTAATTCTTTCAACCCTTCTTCTATAAATACTTTTGATTCATCATCCGATGCGCCATTAGCGAACCAAGGGTCCGTACTCCCCCCTGTATGAATGAATTTATCTCCTTCCACTTTTTCCTCACGTCTTTTACGCCGATCATCTTTTCTCCCTAGATCAATCGCACAGCGCCGTATACTCGTATAAACATAAGGCAGCCAAGATTCTTGCCCTCCATCAAAGGAGCCGTCTCCTACCTTCTTCGCTAATTTAACAAGTGCTTCCTGTAAGACATCTTCGGCATCGTGGGCGGAACGGGTCTGCTGCCGAGAGAACAGTAATAACCGCCCTCCGTACTCTACGAGCCATTCACTCCAGATGCTTCCTTGTTTCTCGATACTTGCTGCATTTGTCATATCTAAAGACTTCTCCTCACTATCCATAGCGTCTCGGACTATACTCTTTGTTTGGCAACTTTCAAATTTTTCATGTTTCTAGCTCCTTTTTTATGGGATGCAGCTTTATCAAAAAAAACCAGAACAACAAAGACAACTAACTGCTTACCAGATAATTATAATCATTCCGTAAAATGAGACACTAAGAACATATGCTTATGAGTTCTTCCATATTCTAAGAAGCCTTCTTCACCTTCTTTTCTGGCTTTTTCACATCCCAGGCAGTCATCCACCGATGGTTCGTTTTTATATATCCATCTGCTAAAAGGCGCTGCTCCATATCAGGATAATGGGCTGCACCGTAAAACACTCCTACCCTTTTCTTCCCGGAAGCGATTTCGACATCTAGAATATCCAAGCACTTTTGATTCCTATCTCCTATAATCACAGAGTCTCCCGCAAATTGAGCGACCTGATCGTCTCCCTGCCCCAACGTGTCAATTAACTCCAGTTTCGCCATATCTGCATTTCCAGTCACCAAGGCCATTAAAAGTTTGATGCTATTGGGCTCTTTTTCTGATTTTTGCTGTTTCATGGCAAATCCGAGAATCGATTCACCTTTCTCTTTCTGTAATCGCTTAAACTCATACATTGATAGATCCGCATGGACAAAGTTCTCTGCAGAGTAGTCGACGTATTCTTTCTGCCCTGATAGCGCTAAAAAGTTTTCCATCATCGTGTAGGCCTTCCCTAGTAATTTAGAGAGCGTCTCTATTTTCTCCCCTGGAGCGAGTTTCGGCATTTGACCATTCACCATGCGATCCCCTCCTACCATTTCGAAAAGAACAGATTCATAATTCTCGAACTCTTCATTTAAATTCTCATAGTATCCTTGATCTGCGATATGTACTGCACCTATAAGATCAACCACTACATCTCCCTTCGTGTAACTTGTCACCGCTGTTTGTAATCTTGCCGCAGTAGGATCTTCATCCACACGAATGAAATCTGTTCTTTCTAATTCCTGTTGTTCCACCACTGCTTCTACAGCGGGCTCCGCTATCAAATGTGAGCAGGAAAATACTACACCAAATAGAGTTAAAATCTTCTGTTTCATTCTTATTCAATCATCCGTGTTTATTCTTTCTTATCGCTAGAACTCATAACTCATAATTCATATTACCGCACCCTCTTCAACAGATTGGGATTCAGTTCATCTCTGAGAGCAACATGTTCCACGTTGAAAGTAACCCATTATAACGAATCCGCAACTGCCAGCATTGCGTCCCCAATTCTTCACAGACTAGCAGGATTTTTTCCCCTTGTCTCTCTAAATCCCAAATCGAGGTATCTGAGCAGGGCTGAAAGCCAAGCTCCACAAAGTACTCTAGCCATTGTAATCTTTGATTCTTCTCATGCAAGGGCAGGGCTGCTTCATGAATGCCTTGGTACCTCCATTTTTTATCCGATCCGGAAGCAGTCACTTTTTCAAACATTGGCACTTCGTAACGCCATGGTAGACTATAAACTGTTCTTGCTACATAGCGCAGCCACGGCTGGATCTTACTTACACCAGCTAGCAATAGCTGTTCTTTGATCGAACAGAAATCACGATGTAACGGCCTGCGCGGCAACATGGAGGAAACGACCTGAGCATATGGTGCCGAGCCCATCTTTCCTTGATAAATCACCGAATTATCATCTACCATGAGTGACCCTCCCAGATATACTTTCCCCTGCCAACGTGCGCCCCCTCCTCTGCTAAACCGGTTCGGGTGGTCTCGCATCAACAGAGCTTCAGCCTTCCCGTAATTCCACTGTTGCTTCCCGTAGTTCCAAAGAGTTGTCCTACGTCGGTGCCAGACAAAACTCGCACCATGAAACCCAAGCCGAAATCCTGCTTCCTCTAGACGCCAACAGAAATCCACATCATCTCCAGCAATCCAAAAATCTTCATTAAATCCCCCAATCGCTTCAAAGGCTTCACGCTTCACTGCCAAATGGCAACCTGGTAGGTGCTCCGCCTCCTGATCACCGATTAAAACATGGCTAGGTGCACCTGGTGCGGCATTAACGATCGCTTCATTCGTATCCATCGGGCGAGGCGGCAGATTCGGCCCCCCACAGGCATCACACCCCAATTCACGAAATCCACGGGCTAACCAAAACAACCATTCTTTGTCCGGCTGGCAATCATCATCTGTATACGCCAATATTTCTCCATTCGCAGATCGTGCACCCAGATTCCTGGCCGCGCTTAGGCCCCGGTTGGCCTTCTGAGAAATCAACTTCACAGAAGAATATGTGGCCACGATCTCACGCGTCGCATCCGTAGAACCATCGTCCACGACCAACACTTCATAATCTGAATATTCCAGACAAGTAAGAGCATCTAGACAAGCCTCTACCCTTTTCGCCCCATTATAAGTACAAACAATCACAGAAATCTTTGGCTGCGGCTGCTCCGCGCGTTGGAACTGCTGGCGGTCACGCCCTGTCATGAGAAAAGACCCGGAAAGACAATCCAGCGCACACTTGGACGAACCATCACTTCTGGTCAAACCAAACATCCAGCCCTCTACCAAAGCACCATGATTCCACCACACATCACTCCACGCATAAGCACTGAAGCCAGCACACCCGGTGGTAAAGGACTCCTCATACGCCCACAGTAAAAGCTCCGCTTGCCTACCCTCGCCTAAGCTCAAAGAGTCTGCTCCGAACTCTGAAATCATCACAGGCCGATCTCCGGCCACATTGTGCAGCCTCGCTAAATACGATCTATAGCGCTCAGGATCCTCCAGATAAACATTCATCGCAGTGAAATCTGCATTCTCTGGCTCCAAATATTCCGTACTAGGGAAACTCGCATACGCATAGAGCAAATGAGGGTGAGTCACCCGGCAGTCCTCGATCAAAAGCTCTAGGGACTTCCGCACTTCCACGCCTCCCATCCACCGCACAACATCCACAGGGATCTCATTCGCCACATACACAGCTGCCACCGCAGGGTGGTTTCCCCAACGGGCTAATTCAGCAGTGAATTGAAGCCTAGCTTCTGTAAAAACAGATTCATCCACACCTCCACGAAACACTCGCGACCATGACCATGCCAGCCCCACCATCACCAATAGCCCTTCTTCCAAAGCAGAATCTAACAAATCCTGACTTGGTGAGGTATAAATCCGAATGCCGTGAAACCCTGCTTCACGAATCCGCCGCAATTCTTTTCTATGATTCCATGAAGAAGATCCGGCATCCACTTCTGCAAAAAACGGCCCATACGTCACAACCCTCAAAAACACACGCTCCCCAGCCAACCGGAAAAACTTCCCGTCGACTTCTAAGTTCGCTCTTTGACTATCTTCCACGGGTTAAACGCTAAGGCGCAGCACGGTGAGAGGCAACGGGAAAAACGCAAGAAACGTCAAAGCTCATAAACTCCATCATCAAAAGAGAGAGCTTTGATGATGAGGTTATGAATTAAGGGTTACACACAATCAACCGTTAGATTTATGATTTCTCACTTCATCAAATTGAATCCATGCACTCCTATGCAATGAAATGATATCATTTCTTATGGTGTATTCCAGTTACCTGGGCCGAGCCATACGCATTAACCTAAGAGTTTCATCATGCTGATCATTTGGCAGTTACGGG
>CAZLQY010000077.1:0-10597 GCA_964561965.1 uncultured Verrucomicrobiales bacterium | reverse complement strand
TTTTCTCTCGCCTCGCCAAGCAGCTTAGGGCTTCTTAAGGCTCGACTATAATAACGAAATTACGACGATCACAGTTCGAACCGATAAAGCTGAGAAACCTGAGTATTGCAAAATGACAATTGATGAAATTGTTCAACTGAGCATCAAGGCTGTGAGAAAGGACTTCCCCGATACAAAGCGTTTCCATATAGTGACGTCAAGTAAACCAACCGAACACTCAAAGAAGTGAATAAATGGCTACACCTAATTTTTGAACACATTTCGTGTAGATTATGGAATGAATATTTTAAACGATAACCCACAGTTGACACTTGCCCCCATTCAGGGATTGGTGAGCTAGCCGTTTGATAATGAAATTTTTCGCGCCCATCATAGCCTACGGAGCGATAGGGTTTTTGGTAACAGCGTGCTCTTACTTGCCAAACTCGAGGAGCAATAAAACCGGAGATCTAATTCCACAAGCGAAGTCGCCGTGGACAGTTCTGAAAAGAAACGGCGATTGGCAATATCAAGATACTTATGACAAGTCGGTCCGGTTGGGCCGCTCAACTAATGCGCTTTCGATAGCAAGAGAGGGGGTAACAGCATACTTCCTGATCCCCTCAGATTGCGGTGTTAAATCTTGTGCCGATGGCCCACTCAATTGGCACTATGGGGTTTATTCCAAAGCGAAAGGATTGTCTTTTGGTGTTTCACTTGACGAAGGAATTGGCGACTATGAAGACTATTTGGCGGGGATTTATGATGTCTATGACGATGACGTTCGGATGCTCCCATCTGACTCTCTTAAGCTTAATGACGGTTCGAAAATTGTGCCCTACGAATACTTTTCTCCATACTGGGGGCATAGATTAATGGTGAAAATTCCGAAAGGAGAGTTCTCGACGACTTTTGAGTTCTATGCCAAAACTAGATCAGGATTGGAACAGCAGCGTGTAATGATTGAGAGAATAATCGAGTCGTTTCGCTATGTAGAGCCTTCGGAACCTGCCCTGTCGAAGAAGACGGTGATGCGAAGGGCGATTGATGCTACGGGTTCGCTTCACTCTGGAATGTCGTGGCAAGGTCTCCCTGCACCTTCGTGATACTACTGGATTTCTCCGAGCCCTTCAGAAACAAACCAACAACGAATAAGGAGTTGGTCTTAACACCTAGCCCTTGGCGAGCCGAAAGGGTTATGAACATTCAACTATTAGCGCCAGAATTGGAGTGTGCTGTTGGCAGCGCAGTGACATCGATCAAGCGTTCGCTAAAAAAATGAAAGAAACCTACCAACAATACTGGAATCTGTTTCTACAATCTGTAGGGAAAAGTTCGACCGATGATGAACCTCTTATCGATGAATTTGGCGACAATCCTAAAACTGCTGATTACCTCATGGGCCTCGTGCTGGAAGGAAAAAAAACGGCTACTTGCGGATTAGTTATCGAATACGAACGAGACAAGTATCCAATAGCCAAGGTTGGCGACCAAAAGATATTTATGAGTGCTGATCGCAAGCCTGTTTGCGTTGCCGAAGTAACGGAGGTTGAGATTAAGCCATTTAACGAAATAGATGAGAGCTTTGCATATGACGAAGGCGAGGGTGATCGTAGCTACGATTCATGGTACAGAGAACATGTAACGTGTTTCTCCCGTAGTGCCACTGCAATGGGAATAGAATTTAATGACAGCTTACGAACTGTTTGTGAGAGATTTAAGATACTATACAAATAACGAGTTGGAGGACAAGCGGAGCCATGCAAACTGCTATAGAAGTTTGGCGTCAGGGCCTCAGAGTATCGATTGGCTTCTGAAGCGATGGTTGTGATTTCTAATGAACTGTATTTACAGAGCTAGAGGCGGCATTAATATTTCTTGCTGGTTGACGATCTATTCGTCTTTGAATGGCTTGGTGTCTGTTTGTTGCCATCATCTGTGTGGATGCTGGGTAGGAATGGCAAGTTCTACATGTCTTTGCTGTAACAGATGTTCTCACTAGGTTCTCATGTGGGTAGGGGGTGCTGTTGTGGCTGCTTCAGGGTCTTTTCTTTGCTGTATATCATGATGCGGGATGTGTCATAGGGTGTTAAAGGTTCTTGCATACTGGTCTTTTGTAGAGCATTGATGAGTTTCCAATGACTTCTTCTCTCTTACTCTTTCTAGCCTCCCTATTTACTGGCACTGCTGCAGTGCTAGGATGGCGGGCGGTTCAGGCTGGTGAGA
The DNA here is from genome assembly GCA_964561965.1 of uncultured Verrucomicrobiales bacterium. Taxonomy (GTDB): domain Bacteria; phylum Verrucomicrobiota; class Verrucomicrobiia; order Verrucomicrobiales; family Akkermansiaceae; genus Rubritalea. The sequence goes on along the minus strand of CAZLQY010000077.1, from coordinate 8,392 downwards.
AGTATCGATGGACGTGGTTTTGGATGTTATTGGCCTTTTCTTGTCAGTGTGTTGTGCTTGGGCAGCGCGGGGTCTTACGAGGGCATTGCCCATTAGGGGATTTGGGGGAAATTCTGGTGTTCCTCGCCTGGTCTTTGGTGATATTTTACTTTGTAACGGGGCCGACGTATCGTGTGTCTTTATTGGGTTTATTTTCAGCTCCGGTGGTAACGGTGATGCAATTAGTGGCTCTGATTCCGGGTGTGATGGAGGTGGCTCCACCGAGGGTGGAGGTGCTGGATCCCTGGAATGAGACTCATGCGGCAATGTCTGTCTTATCCTATGGTGCGTTCGCCTTGGCTTCGATTGCTGGGGTGATGTTTTTGGTGTTAAATCAGAAATTGAAGAGCCATCAGCTTGGCTTGGGAGTAGGATTATTTCGGGGGCTACCTCCTGTGCGTTCTCTAGTGGATAGTGTCGTACGTTTAACTTGGGCGGGCTTGGTACTACTGACTGTGGGAATTGTTGCTGGTTTTAATATAGTGCGAGAAGGGGCGAACCTTCATTTGTGGATCGCTGTCGGGGTTTGGGTGGCTTATATTATTTTATTAGGTGTTTGGCATGCTTTCGGGATGACTCCGCGAAAGATGGCGATGTCTGTGGTTGTATTGTTTGTCTTATCTCTTTTGGTTTTCGCGCGATAAAATTCATGGAAATTCTTTGTTTAGGTCTTAATCATCATACTGCCCCTGTTGAAGTGCGTGAGCGCTACGCTATCCCTGGCACAAAACAAGGTGTCGTTAGTAAGGAGATTACGAAATTAGGGGGTGTTAGTGAGGCTGTGGTTCTTTCTACTTGTAACCGGACGGAGGTGTACGTGGTCGCGCAGGATGTGGATGAGGCTGCGAAGGAGGTGAAGAGTCATTTGGGGGGGGAAGCTGGTGTGAAGGTGGAGGATGAGGAGCATTTTTATCTGAGGTGTTCTCGCTCTGCTGTAGAGCACCTTTGCCGAGTCGTGAGTGGGCTGGACTCTATGGTATTGGGGGAGACGGAGATCTTTGGCCAAGTGAAGCAAGCGTATCAACAAGCTCTGAGTGCAACTGCGACGGGTGGAACACTGAATAAATTATTTCAGAAGTCCTTTGGCGTGGGGAAGAAGGTGCGTACGCAGACTTCGATCCAGATTGGCCAGACTTCTGTAGGTAGTGTGGCTGTGGATCTGGCGGAGAAGATCTTCGGGCACCTTAAGGATAGTAAGGTGATGATTATTGGTGCGGGGGAGATGAGCCGTGTGACTGCTCAGCGGTTATTGGAGAGAGGGGCGAAGAGTATGTTTGTGACGAACCGGTCTTATGAACGAGCGGTTACTCTAGCGGAGGAGATGGGGGGGGAAGCGATTCGTTTCGATGATTGGGAGCAATCTTTAATTGAGGTGGACGTGGTGGTTTCTTCCACGGGAGCACCGAAGGCTGTGGTGTATGCTGAGCAGGTGGAGCGTGTGAGAAGAAAGCGCAAGTACCGGCCTCTCTTTTTCATTGATATAGCCGTGCCGCGTGACATTGACCCAGCAGTGGGAAATATTGCAGAGGTGTATTTGTATGATTTAGATACGCTGCAGCGCCTAGCAGAGGAGGGGAAATCTCAGAGAGAGCAGCAGGTCGCTGTGTGCCAAACAATTATTGATGCTGAGGTAGCAACTATGCTCAGTGTCCAACCTAAATAGTCATAATGAGTCAATTAGTCGTAGGAACAAGAGGAAGTGCGCTGGCGCTAGTGCAGGCAGATATGGTGGAAAAGCTTCTCGCCGCTGCCTTTCCAGAGAAGGAGATCGTGCGGAAGGTGATCACGACGACTGGGGACCGGAGAATTGATGTCCCCCTGAGCTCTGTGGCTAAAATTGAGGGAGTGATTGATAAGGGTGTTTTTACAAAGGAGCTGGAAGTGGCCCTAGAGCGTGAAGAAATTGATTTAGCTGTGCATAGTCTCAAAGATGTTCCCACCGTGCTACCAGAGGGGTTCGAGATCGCCAGTGTGTTGGAGCGTGCCCCTACGGGTGATATTCTCATTAGTCATCAGCGCGGTGGGCTGGAGGCCCTTCCTGAGGGTGCGACTGTGGGTACCAGTAGTGTACGCAGGCAGAAGATGTTGAAGTGGATGAGGCCCGATCTCACCTTAGTGGATATTCGGGGTAACGTCCCTACACGGCTGCGCAAGCTTGCAGAATCTGCTGACTACGATGCTATTGTATTAGCAGAAGCAGGCTTAGTCCGCCTAGGTTATGATGCCTGTGGTGAGATGAAGACGGAAGCAGGGCTTGTTTATGGAGAGCGGATGGATCCCAGTTTATGTTTACCTGCTGCGGGGCAAGGAGCTGTGGGGATAGAGATCCGTACCGGTGATGACGCTGCGCGTGCTGCTGTCTCTGCCATTGGGCATAGTGAGACGTTTCAACGCGTGAAGGCTGAGCGTGAGTTCTTACGCCTACTGGATGCAGGCTGCCACACTCCTGTGGGTGTCGCGACAAATATTATGGGTGAGTCCCTTATTATGGAAGCAATTGTCTTTGATGAAGAAGGTGTGGCCGATCCTATGGAAGCTGAGGCTGTGGGTAAACTCAGTGAACCCCTCGCCACCGCAAAATCTCTATTCGAATTACTATCATGAGCAAAGAAGGAATCTGTTATCTTGTAGGAGGTGGCCCGGGCGACATTGGTCTGGTCACTTTAAAAGCTAAGGCATGTATTGAGAAGGCTGACGTGCTGATCTATGATGCCTTGAGTAGTGGAGAACTCATTCATTGGGCGCCCGCTAGCTGTGAAATGATCTATGGTGGGAAGCGTGCAGATAATCACGCGATTCCTCAGGGTGAGATGAATGAGCTCTTAGTGAAGAAGGTGAAAGAGGGCAAGGTAGTCGTTCGTCTGAAAGGCGGAGACCCTATGATTTTTGGCCGTGGTGGAGAGGAAGCTGCAGAGCTGGCGGAGGCTGGTGTGCGCTATGAAATTGTACCTGGTATTTCATCTTCGATTGCGGGCCCTTGCTATGCAGGGATTCCTGTGACACATAGAGATCACTGCTCCCAACTCACTATTTTCACTGGTCATGAGGACCCGACGAAGGGGGAATCAAGCCTAGACTATCAACATTTAGCCGCCACACCGGGAACGAAAGTGTTTTTAATGGGGGTGAAGCGTATTCGTGAGATTACCGCAGAGCTGATCAAAGGTGGGCAAGACCCTGATACCCCGATGGCGTTAACACGCTGGGCAACGACGACGAAGCAGTCCAGTATCGAAGGCACCATTAGTACGATTGCTGATATCGTGGATCAAACTGGATTTCAATCACCAGCAGTAGCCGTCATTGGTGATGTGGTGAAGGAGAGATCGAACATAAATTGGTTTGAGACGAGGCCTCTGTGGGGCAAAAAAATCGTGGTGACACGCACGCGCACGCAGGCAGGTGTCTTGAGCGAGCTCCTAGCTCAGCAAGGTGCAGATGTGGTTGAGCTGCCAACGATTCGTATTACAGAGCCTGAAGATCGGTTAGACTTTGTCGAGTCCGTGGCGAATGTTCATAAATATGATTGGCTAGTTTTCACTAGCCCGAATGGTGTGGAGCGTTTCTTCACCTCATTTTTTAAGGCGTATGATGACGCTCGGAGTATCGGCGGGGCGAAAATAGCAGTTGTCGGGCCTGGGACGGCGAAGAAACTTAAAGAATATCATTTGGGCGTGGACCTTATGCCTGAGAAGTATGTTGCGGAAGGGTTAGTAGAGGCCTTTAGTAAAGGGGAAGATGTGGAGAACTTAACAATGCTCTGGATCCGCGGTAGTGATGCGAGGCCTACGGTCTTTGAGGGGCTCAATGCTCTAGGAGCTATAGTCGATGAGTGTATTGCCTATCATACAGTGAAGGAAACAGAAGACCCTACTGGGGCGAAACATCGGTTCACAGAAGAAGGGGCGGATATGGTCACCTTTACGAGTGCCTCGACGGCGGAGAACTTCCATGAACTAGGTCTTCCTTGGCCAGAGGGCTGTGTCGCAGCCAGCATGGGCCCTGTAACCTCTGAGGCTGTGCAACGCACAGTGGGGAATCTGGCTGTGGAAGCCAGTGAGAGCACCATTCCCAAGTTTGTGGAATCTATCGTCAAATACTATCAGAGCTAGGCCGGCCTCCTCTATTAATTACTCTAGGCGGAATCACCGCCTAGACGATTTTGTTAGGAAGGCTATGTAGGGGAGTCTCCAGGAGCTTGTCCACTTAGTTGCCCATTTAGGAATGATGATGGATCAAAAACTAATTGGTGGAATGGCTGTGGAACTGCCGTTATTAGCAGGCTTAGGGGCTGATTGGTTATCTCTGAGTTGAGAGCTATTTGGCAATTCTGTGAGATTTGGAGGTAGAGCGTAGTCTGAATTCTGGCGATGTTCAGGGATGAATTCTGTCTGTGCTAAGTCATTAATATCCGGGGCTGGCAAAGGGGGGGTAATGAGAATGGGAGCAGGTCTTTCAGACGTTACAGGTTCCGTGGGAGTTTCTGGTGATAAGTCCGTGGGAGTGCATGAGCTAACGCTCATTACTATGAAAGTGATTCCGGATAGTAGACTGGCATGATTCATCTGGGGAGATAAAGTGTCACTCCTCGTAAGCTTTTGCAATACTACATTTGGGTGAAAACCAGTTTTAGATTGATCCTGTGAGTGCATGATGTTTGCTTTGCTGTATGAAACCTGGTGGAACGGATGGTGGCACGAAATTATTCTTCGGTGGTATTATACTACTGATCATTGGTTTGTATTTATTTTTGGATTCAGTTCAGGTGACGTCTGGGCAGTATGGGCTATTTTCTGGCATGATTGGTGGGGGGCGACAAGGGTTTGAAACAGGCTCTATGGGAATCGTATTTGTTCCATTTATCATAGGAGTAGGAGGGCTGTTTTATAGTGCGAGGAGCCGTTGGGCATGGCTATTAAGTGGTGCTGGATTGGTGATTATTATTGTTGAGATTCTTAGCCGTATTCGGTTCGTCATGCATATAAAGACATCTCACCTGATGATTATGCTTGTGATGATGGCAGCAGGAGCAGGTTTAATGGCACGTGGCCTTCTCTCTGAAGATGCGAAGGAGAAGACAAAAAAAGAGGAATAAACTAGTCCTTTGAAAGATTTGAATCCTTGCCTAAGTTTTAAGCGAAGATAATATTGAAATTTATGAAAACGTTCTCATTATGTATTGTATTTTTTCTAGCGGCTTTTTCGAATAGTTTTTCTGAAGATGCCCCTCAAAAGCTGTCAATTTTGCCAGTGGGGGAAACCATCCGTGGAGAAGTTGTGATTGTGACGCCCCCTCAAGAAATTAACAAATATCTAGCTCAAGTGGAGGCCGCAGCAAAGGCCGACCCGGAATGGTTTAAGGAATATACAAAAGACGCAGAACCTGGTGTGCCAATTTCTTTCCATGAAAAACTGGGATTAAGCAAAGAGGAATATGAGGCCTATATGAAATTGTGGGATGCTCGTGAGTACCAAAAAGTGGAAGATGTGATCGTTCAATTAGATCAACCAAAAGAAGGCCAATGGTCCATTCGTGTCAGTGGTTCTGGGACGCCGATTTCTTTGATGCGTTATAAAGGCGGTTCATTCCATTCTCCGAATGGTGAGCTTGTCGCCTTAGAAGATATTGATTCGGACGAACGTAGTATCTTAGGTGCCTGGAAAGGGCATGAGTGGAGGTATCAGGAGGATACAGCTTTGGGGAAAGTGAAAGAGAACTTGGCGATTGGTAAAATGAAGACGAGAAACTTCGGCCTGTTAATTTATCGCCTTCAGGAAGTGACCGCTTCAGGCCGCCCGATAATTGACCGTAGTGTAGTCATTCGTTTTCCTTTAATGAAGAAATAGAAATGGCCCAAACACTTGCTAAAAACTGGGGTTTGAGGAAGTGGTTAAAATGGTTGTTTCTTGTTCTTGTCATACTCCCCATTCTGGGGTGGTTATGTTCTAACCTCTGGTTGGTAAGCCCTTGGGGGCGGGATGTACTAGCGGGTAAATTAGCTCAACGCAGTGGGCTGGAATGCAATGTGGGTGGTGCTTGGTGGACTCCTTGGGGGGGAGTGAGTATTTGGGGCTTGGATCTTCGTGTCGATGAGGATGAAGAGCCAATGGTTAATCTGTCTGAGGTGAACGTACAGCTGTACTGGCAGGATCTCTGGAAGAAAAAACTGAATGTAGAGAAAATTCAAGTAAAGCAGCCCGACGTTGTGATTGATCTAGATCAAGTGAAAGAGTTTTTGGAAAAGGCCTCTGTATTTCCAGAAGGGCACCCTGAGTTAGAAGGGCAAAGACCTTCTGTGGCGTCTCATCCCAGATCGTTAGAAGTGAAACCTAGCCCCGAGAATAGTGGAGAGACGACACAGCAGCAGGCCCCATCAGGAGAGAGTGAGGCGGTTATGAAGCAGCAGCAGTCACAGCAAGTAACCGCGAAAGCAAAGACCTCTTCACGGCCTTGTTTCATAGCAATGCAGGATGCTAATTTTAGGATCGTTCAGGGAGGAAAAGAGCTTCTGAAAGTGGAAGGTGTCAATTTACATGTGCCTCTAGGTGATATCGAGACAGAAGGATCACTTACTGTTCGTGAGCTTTCCGCACTGGGGCAGAGGATTGGGACTTCTATGACACTACCCACAGAGAGTCAGGGAAGCCTTGTCAGGATAAAGCCTCAGAAACTGCACTTCTATGGTCTAGAATGCAACTGGGGCGCAACATGGAATCTACGGAATCGAAGATTCCATATTGTTATGAACCTTCCTCAGCAGAGTGTTCAGTATACATTAGAGAATGGCGTGAGGGCTCAAATAGAGGCCTGTGTCGGGAGGGCACAATTAGCTGGGCAGTTGAATCAAATAGGAACCTGGTTTGGAGAAGCCTCAGGTGTAGTAAGAGCTGTGCAAGTAGGGGATGGCACTGGGCAAATGATGTTTGAGCAGGGTGAACTAATCAGTTTATTTCGGAATGGTCAATGGATGGTTCCCCGGTTCAATTTGTTGAGTGAGGACTTGTCGATTATGGGGAATGGTTTTTTGGAAAGTAATGGTTTTTTATGTGGGGTTCTTCGTTTGTTAGGCTCTCCTGAATCAGCAACTTCATTGAAATCCAGATTACACCCTGCTGTGGCAATAGAAGAGTGGTGGGCTGACTATGAAACTCCTGATAGAAAATACCGGGATGTGTATTTCGAAGGAGAACTCGGGCAATGGAGCATCCTAGAAGGGGGGCAATGGCTGACACCTCAGCAATGGAAAGACACCTTGTTTGTTGGTTCAAACTAAAAACAGGAGAAAGGTATGCTCATTGGCTTTTGAATCCTCACCAAATCTCTGAAACAAAGGCGTCTGTTAGGACAGGGTGATCAATAAAATCTCCTTCTTCCTTTCCTAGAATAGATTGGCCCACAGGGGAACTCGGTGTGACGATTGTGAAGCTCTGCCCCTCGTACTCAATATGCTTGCCAGCACCAACAGGTAATAATAGGTAGCCGATCTCGTCGCTCTCTCCTGTAATGAGAACAAAGGTCCCCAGAATAATGGAGGTAGGCTGATCTGGAAGGTCGAGGTTCTTTAACCGCTCTAATTGATTTTCTAGTAATTTGACTTGCTCTGCCTGAGCTTCAGCTAGATAGGATGCTTCTAGCCCCCGGGTATCGTACTTGCCTTCAGCTTTACTGTTCTCTCCTGTCGAACTACTGTGTGACTCTAGCGCAGCTGCTTTCAGAGTTAGTAGTGTCTCCTGAATGTCAGATTCAAGGTGATGAATCAGGTGTTCTTTTTTGTTCATGTCAAACAAGGGGCCTTCCTAGCCAAGAGTTAGTGATAAGCATGCTTATAGCAGTATTTAAGCCGATTAAAGAGCTTTTTGTGATCTGCTGCGTTGAAGTGCCCTTCATACTCCTTCTGGAATCAATGAAAATGCTCTATTTCATTCGTGTTGTTTTGTTTGTAAAGAGCTTGGAGTGATTGATTTGTCACGTGATGAAATTTACGAACCCCTGAGGAATTCTGAGAAACAAAGTAATTAGTATGAATAATGGTGCATGTATTGTTTGGTTTATTATATTCTGTATGATGTGTTTTATATGATTGGTGACTTTATAGGGAAAAGCTGAAACAACGACAAATAGCTTTATTCCTTTACTCTGTTTATGAGAAGATAATCTGCTTTTTTTGATACATGTTTTGTTCTATTTTAACGATTTTTCATCGTTTAGCTAGGGTGGACTCAAATGTTTTTTAGTGAAGCGCTCTGTAATCCATCTGAATTTAGACTTGATGAGAAGCAGGACCGTAAGGAATTGCTCTTGGCCTGACCCCAAAATAGGAGACATTTCAAAAATGTAAATTTGATGCTAAAA
>CAZLQY010000076.1:0-11120 GCA_964561965.1 uncultured Verrucomicrobiales bacterium | reverse complement strand
TCTAGCTACTGCCTGATTTTAACCGTCTGTCAGATCAAGTTCCTTTTTTTACACTGAAAAAAGGTCTAACATTGTATTCATTTTATTATCTGATTTGAGTTCAATCCGGATCATGAGTTTTCCATAATCGGGCTTATTAAGGAATGCGCCCCATAATCAAAAACAGACTTGGTTTTCCGCTATTTCATCAAAACAACTCAATATACCTCTTTGAAAAATGAAGAAAGACCCTACTGAGAAGCAATTTCCCAAGGGATCAATCTTCGATCAAAAATCTCTTCAAGCTCTGGAAATCGATTAACCTAATTCCAGAAGAATTTTTCTTCGTTTTAAACAAGTTTGATTTCACTGGGGGAGAAAACTGATTTCCTTTGGCAGGGAGAACCAAATCGTTCAATGCCGAGCGAGTTAGCCCTGTCCAAGGACAACGTTGCCCTTGCCTAGGCAAGCGAATAGTAATTGGCTCATAAGTTACGTTCTGAATCTCAGCTTTCATATCATTAACTGCGACAAAATCTCTCAAGTTACCCGTATTTTTTGATATTCGAAGGGTCCATGGTTTGCTACAAGGTTCAAGAAGTAGTCAAAAAAGCAGTTCAAACGAAAACCTTCACGAAGTGCATACACTTTGTGCTGACACCATGACTGTTTGATGTCTATTTTATTCCTAATAAACTTACAAAGTTATGACTTCAAAACAACAAAAAGCCCTAAATATCAAGGATTTAGGGCTTTCTTTAAAGATGGCTCCGGCGGTTGGGTTCGAACCAACGACCTAGTGGTTAACAGCCACCCGCTCTACCGCTGAGCTACGCCGGAATATCTTTTTGGATCTTGTTCCCTTCAGTTTGCATTGCTTACTGGCGCGAACGGCGGAAAAATGCACAGAAACCCATACTTTGACAATGAAAAACTATAGGAATTCTGACTTTTTTTTAATCGACACAAATCGCTACGGCATTTGCAGCAGCGTATTGCTTTGCGTGTGTGAGACTTACTTTTATCAGGCCTATTCCCATTCGTTCTGCAAATTGCTGCCCCCGACCACTTAGAAACACTTCAGGCTCTCCACTTGGCTTCCGTAAAATTTCCATGTCTAACCATCCAAGTTCCTTTCCTATCCCTGTTCCAAACGCTTTGGCGATGGCTTCTTTGGCTGCAAAGCGTGCGGCATAGTGCAATGAAGGGTGTTTGTGGCCTTCACAATATTCCTGCTCCTTGATTGTAAATAACCGAGCTCGAAAGCGATCCCCTTGCTCCCCTAAGAATGCTTCGATACGGTCGACTTCTACGACATCAATTCCTATGCCAAATAAGTTCATGCCTTGAGGGGGTATGCATTCATGAGTTCCCGCATTTCACATACGGCCTGCCTGAGGCCTACTCTTATAGAACGAGCTACAATTGTATGCCCAATGTTTAGCTCTTTGAGGTAAGGTACTTCAAAGAGATCGGTTATATTGTTATAATTAATTCCATGGCCTGCATTGACTTGCAATTGACTCTGGTGACCTAACTCAGCAGCAGCGATCAAACGCTCTACTTCATAGCTTCTTTTACAGTCAAAACTATTGGCAAAGCAACCTGTATGAAGCTCTACCATCTCTGCTCCGATACGAGCTGAAGCTTCGATTTGTTCTAAATCGGGATCAATAAACATGCTGATCTTGGCTCCCATCTCTTGTAGCCGTTTTACATTGGGAGCTAGAGAATCATATAAGCCCACGACATCTAGCCCTCCTTCCGTTGTTATTTCTTCCCGAGTTTCAGGAACGAGGCAGACGAAGGTTGGGCGTAATTTAAGGGCGATGTTCATCATTTCCTCTGTATTCCCCATTTCTAGGTTGAGTGGTAATACGTTCGCTTCTTTCACTGCGTAAGCGTCCTGCTCTTGCATATGACGTCTATCACCCCGTACATGAATTGTAATGGAATCTGCTCCTCCTTGCTTCGCGTCATCAGCAGCTTCTAGAGGGCTAGGTTCCGCATTAGGCGAGTCCCTTTGCAGGGCATAGCGCGCTTGGCGTAAGGTGGCAACGTGGTCAATATTTACTCCCAAAAGTAAGCTCATGTAAAACGTATGCCTCAGTGTGCTATCTGTGTCAATCGATAGCCAATACGAGGAAAGGTAGCTCTATGGAAAGATTTTAGCGAGGCACGACTCCACGCTGTACTTTCGAATTCGGATTTTCCCGGCCTTGCCCTCGGCGTTTCCCTGTGACGATGCGCTTTCCTCGTGTCGATGGCACAAAGACATCCTCTTTGTCGTTCGATACATCGACGTTTCTATGTATCCAAACACTTTGTACAAGGCCGAGCATAAACATGCACATGACGACAAAGGTACCGGAATAACTGATGAGGGGTAATGGTATACCTGTAATTGGAGTTAATCCGATACACATTCCTATGTTCTCGAACATATGAGCAAAAAATAAAGCGACTACAGCACTGGTTAAAATCTGGCCGCTCATATCACGACTATAAAATGCGATAAATAAACAGAGTATCATGAGTAGGCTAAAAAAGGTAACTAGTAGCAAACTTCCTTTAAATCCCTGTTCTCCTGCGACAATGGCAAAAATAAAATCATTGTGAGCTGTCTTATAAGGTATATAGCGCCTAGCGTGGAGAGATCCTGTTTCTTTCGAAGCCATCCAGCCTTTTCCATGATAGCCTGCTGAGCCTATTTCTGTGGTCACATAATGTTGGGCGTATCCTGCGCCCTTAATATCGACTTCTTTCCCATTCAAAGTGTCTAAATAGAGCTCTATCCTTGCTGTGCCACGCTCAGAGACTTTTGGTAATACAATGAAATATAATAGAGGTAATGCGGCAAGGCCTATTAAGCCGAGGAAGGTTAGATAACGCCAAGGAATACCACCGACTAACATAACTACCACCACCACTGGTATCCAAACAATGGCAGATCCCATATCCCCCATTAGTGCGACTAATAAAAAGGGAATCATGGTACAAGAAGCAATGACGAGCATTTTCACAAGTGGTAACCCGAGCAGAGGGTGTAGCTTGGGTAAATCCTGTATAGACCAGGCTAACATGATAAACCCCGCTACAATAGCGAACTGGGCTGGCTGAAAACTGATCCCTGCCACACTAAGCTGATGCACTTCATTCCCCGAAACAAGTGTGACAACCATTAGGGCTAAGCCAAGGATGTACATAGGAAGTGCCAGCCACTTAATCCACCGGTAGTCGATCAGCGAGGTGAAAAAATACACGACAGTCCCTACTAATACCCATATTTTTTGCCGATCAGCTATCGCCTCTCCCCCTACAGTTAAATGCCGTGCAGCACTCTCAATAGAATAAATACCAAACACTAGCATGCCATACATAGTTAGCACTAGTAGCCAGTTTAATCCTAATAATTTACGTAGTAACGGAGTCATCGTGTCTCTGTGATAAATACGCACTAGTTTCGCGAAGTTTGCAAAAGCATTCCTCTCTTATTTCACTAGCGTTCGCGAAAAACTATGTTAGTTTGCCTTCACCATGCTCTGACTCATTTCCAAATGGTGGGCATCTTCTTGGTCCAAGAAGATTATCTCACTCCTCATCCTCGCCGCTATTATTTACGTATCGATGAACCTCCCAAACTGGGTATAAGTAACTATAGGTAACTTGTAATTTCGCATACCTACTTTCGCGTACCCACTTTCGCACACTCACGAAGCGATAAGCTACTTATTCAGGTTTTTTATCGGGTTTCATTGTGCACTGGCATCCACCACCACAGGAGTTTTGGCTGTGTTTCTTCCTCTTTTGTTTCATATAAAATGTGAGAAGAAACACAATTACTGTGGTACTGACTACGGCTAAAGCCGCCAATGACTGCCAATCATGCATAGCCCAGCATACGCCCAGTTTGATAAACAATCAAGGCGGCAAGATAGGCAAAAGCGCTCATGCCAATAAACTGCCCGATCGCCCATTTCCATGAGTCGGTTTCTTTCGCAACAACCACCGAGGTCGGGAAACATTGTAGTGCGTAGATGAAAAAGACAAGTAGGCTTAACAAAGTCATCGGGGTGTAAAGTTTCCGTCCATCTGGCCACGTTGCAGCCGCTAATTTCTCTTCCAGTAACTCTTGACCGTCATCCTCACTCTCTGCTGCAAATGTGATTGCTAGATTAGAAATAAAGACTTCTCTGGCGGCAAAGGAGGCCAAGACTGCAGTACCAGTCCTCCAATCATACCCCAAAGGTTTTACAACAGGTTCGATCCATTGCCCTACCTGCCCCATATACGATTCCTTTAATGCTAAAGATGAATCTTCAAAGGTTAATTCCCCCTTCTTAGGCTTCGGATAGGTTTCCATAGCCCATAATAGGATGGAAATGCCTAAAATCACCGTACCTGCGCGCTTTAAGAAGCTCATAGATTTTGAGAGAATATGGCGAAATAAATAACTCAGCTGGGGAGCACGATATGGGGGTAATTCTAATATAAAGTGATGTTCTTGTTTATCCTCTGCTAATTTTGAACGAAGGTACCTAGCCGCTATTAGCCCTCCTAAAATACCAAGACTATAAATGCCTAGCATAATACCTGCCTTCACCCAGTTACTTATCGAAGGCAGTAATAATGCGATGATCGTGGTATAAACGGGGAGCCGTGCCGTGCAACTCATCCACGGAGCTATGAGAATAGTAATGAGGCGCTCTTTTTTACTGCGAATGGAGCGTGCCCCCATGATACCAGGAATCGCACAGGCGTGAGCACTTAATAGCGGTAAAAAGGCACTACCACTAAGGCCTGCACGAGCCATAAGACCATCCATTATATAAGCAGCGCGGCTCATATACCCACTCGTTTCCATCAATCCAATAAAGAAGAATAAGATAATGATTTGAGGTAAAAATATGATCGTCCCTCCCAGACCAGCGATCACACCTCCTGTGATTAAATCTCGAAGATCGCCAGCTGGCATAATTGATTCGACCCAAGAGCCGAAAGAAACAAAGATTCCTTCGACAAAATCCATAGGGTACGAGGACAGTGTAAACAAAGAATAAAATACAAGTAACATGGAGAGACCCAATACAGGCCAGCCAAACCATGGGTTCAATAAGTAGTGATCCAATTTATCAGACCACGTCAATGATGCTTCACTCTCCCGCCGAGCAGCCAGTCTAGTAAGCTCTGTTACCTTTTCTGCTCTAGCTTTCTCTTGCTCTGCTTGATCATCACATCGCCAAGAACATTGTGAAACGGCCTGCAGAGGGAATTGCAATGCTTGCTTCAGCTCAACACACCCTTTCTGTTTATTCGCCTGTATAGGGATAACAGATACACCTAATTGTCTAGAAATCTCTTCTGGATCAAGCTTCACACCCGTTTGCTCAGCTACATCGATCATATTCAGAGCGATAATGACTGGAAGGCCTAGTTCAATCACTTCTAGAACAAGAGGTAGATGGCGCTCTAACGCAGACGCATCTACGACACAGATCACAGCTTCAGGTGGAATTTCCCCAGATAGATTACCTTGTAATACATCACGAGTCACCTGCTCGTCTTTAGAATTAGGATCTAGTGAGTAACAACCGGGTAAGTCAATCAGCTCCACTTTCACACCATACGGAGTGCGAAAGTCCCCAGATTTTTTCGCGACAGTAACACCTGAAAAGTTACCAACTTTCTGGTGACTACCCGTCAAAGCATTAAATAACGTTGTTTTCCCCGCATTGGGGTTTCCCACTAAGGCCACACGGTGCATTGATGACGAATCAGACATAATTTGAAGCTCTCTTGTCTTAGTCCACCTAAATCGCCTTCACGAACACTTGGTCCGCCAGCTTCTTACTCACCGCAAGTTTTACCCCACCGATGATACAAATAAGATTCCGCCCGCATGATAATTTCTTTACCACGACGGACTCTTGTAAACCCATATCACGCAATTGCTTACATGAAGTCCCCTCCAAACTCTGAATCATAGAGGAAGTCCCAACAGCAGCTTGGGATAAAGAAAGAGTTCTTTGGGTTGAAACGTTCTTAGTAGAAGAAATAGTCATTATCAATAATTGTTGAAACAACTGAAGCCCAATTGAGACCAATTCGCAACAACGATTTCATCTTTTCTCACATTTCACCACATAAAGAGCGATTTCTTATATACTTGTTTACCGAGTTGTAGAAAAATTTCGGAAATTAGCCACATACGAAAAGCCACTTTTGACAAACCTCATTCTCTTACTATAGTCCCGCCACCGATGACCTACGAAGATTTCATATTATTTCGCTCCCATGCTCCAGGACACTGGGAATCAGAAGAAAACTGGGCTGATCAAAAGTGGCAACTGCGCAATCGAATCAACTCTCTCGAGGAACTAGAAGCTCGCATGACTCTCACAGAGGCAGAGCGTACAGGTATCATCTTATCCGGCACTCGTCTGGCAATGTCGATCACCCCACACTTTTTTAACCTCATTGACACTCAGGACCCAGAGTGCCCTATTCGTAAACAAGTCATCCCACGTGAAGAGGAATCACTCTTAGATCCGCAAGAAATGGCAGACCCTTGCGGAGAAGATTCACACATGCCTGTCCCAGGCCTCGTCCACCGCTATCCAGATCGCGTCCTCTTCCTTGTCACAGATCGCTGCGCCTCCTACTGCCGCTATTGTACACGCAGCCGAGTCGTCTCAGGAGTTGGAGAGCAGCGTCTAGAGCTACAGTGGGAACAAGCCTTTCAGTACTTAGAAAATAACCCTCAGATCCGTGATGTCTTACTCTCAGGGGGAGATCCCCTCCTCCTTTCTGATAAAGTCCTAGAGCGCCTACTCACTCGCCTTAGCAAGATTCCACATATTCAATTTCTCCGCATAGGCTCCAGAATACCCATTTTCCTCCCCCAGCGCATTACTCCAGAGCTCTGCTCTATGCTAAAGAAGTTTCACCCCCTCTTTCTCTCCATCCACACGAATCACCCAAAGGAACTTACTCTAGAAGTAAAAGAAGGGCTAGAACGCTTAGCGGACGCTGGAATACCAATGGGTAACCAGAGTGTCTTACTAAAGGGCATTAATGATGACATAGAAACCCAGAGAGCACTGGTGCACAAACTTCTCATGTGCCGCGTCCGCCCCTATTACCTCTATCAATGTGACCTCATCAAAGGCTCTAGTCATTTACGCACAAGCGTCAGCAAAGGCCTAGAGATCATTGAAGGGCTTCGGGGTCACACGACAGGCTATGCCATTCCTCAATATGTGATCGATGGTCCTGGTGGTGGTGGAAAAATCCCTATCAACCCTGATTACATTGCCAAACACACAGAACGGCAGATTGAGCTACGTAATTACGAAGGAAAACAATACATTTACCCAGAACCTCAGAACGAAGTCTCCCAGCTTCATTCTTAATGAACACCGAAAGGCCCCCGCACCTCCCTGAGCTTCAAAAATGCGATATAGTTCGCTCCAAAATTCATCTAACATTCTATACTCTTTCACACTCTTATGATTGGCCCTACATCCAAGAAACTATTTGAAGCCGCCAAAGAAATTATCCCAGGCGGAGTTAATTCACCAGTTCGCGCCTTTAAAAACGTCGATGGCGACCCTTTCTTTGTTCGTAAAGCGAGCGGTTCACGCATTACCGATATCGACGGGACAACTTATATTGATTACATCGGCACATGGGGCCCTGCCATCCTAGGTCACGCACCAATCGTCATCACCCAAACCATTCACGAAGTAGCAAAACAAGGCGTATCCTTCGGCACACC
This sequence comes from uncultured Verrucomicrobiales bacterium, assembly GCA_964561965.1. Classification (GTDB taxonomy): domain Bacteria; phylum Verrucomicrobiota; class Verrucomicrobiia; order Verrucomicrobiales; family Akkermansiaceae; genus Rubritalea. The sequence goes on along the minus strand of CAZLQY010000076.1, from coordinate 3,364 downwards.
CAATCCATGGGAAATCCAAATGGCACGCACCATCGTAGACTGGGTTCCTTCCGTAGAAAAAGTCCGTATGGTCAACTCGGGCACAGAAGCCACAATGTCTGCCATACGTCTAGCACGGGGGTTCACAAAGCGTAATAAAGTTCTTAAGTTCGAGGGTTGCTACCATGGTCACGTTGATCACCTCCTTGTCGCCGCTGGCTCAGGAGCGCTTACCCATGGGGAGCCTGACTCAGCAGGCGTGCCAAAAGACTTTGCCAACCACACCATTACAGTACCCTTTAACGATCCTGAAAAAGTCACTCAAGTCTTTGAAGAAGTCGGTGAAGAAATCGCAGCTGTCATACTAGAACCCTTTCCGGCCAATGCAGGCTTAATTTTCCCCCAAGAAAATTTCTTACAGTTTCTCAGAACGATCACCAAAAAGTATGGCACTATCCTTATTTTTGACGAAGTCATGACAGGATTCCGCGTTGCACGTGGAGGTGTACAAGAACTGGTTGGTGTGACCCCAGATCTTACGGCTATGGGAAAAGTGATCGGAGGCGGGCTCCCAGTAGGCGCCTTCGGTGGGCGTGCTGACATCATGGACTACCTAGCACCCAATGGTCCGGTTTACCAAGCTGGTACGCTTAGTGGTAATCCGCTCGCCATGGCAGCAGGACTAGCTCAACTCCGCGAACTGGATAAGGTAAACGGCTGGAAAGCGCTCGAAGCCCTTGGAGCACGCTTTGAAACAGGAATTCGTGACCTACTAGCCGCCAAAGGCCTCAACTTTACATTTCACAGAACCGGTTCCATGTTCTGCCTCTTCTTTACAGAACAGCCTATCGTCAATCTCGACTCTGTCAGCGGCGCTGACATGAAAGCATTTAAGCAATTCTTTTGGTCTCTTCTTAACCAAGGTATCTATATTGCCCCCAGTCCCTACGAAACTGGCTTCATCAGTCTAGCCCACAGCACAGGCGATATTGATGAAACACTCGAATGCATCGAAAAGGCTCTTCAAAGTATCTAGGCCTTTCTTAACAGCCTATCCATATGGTTCCCGCAGTTTTCATCGAATGAATGCACAGTGGGAACCTATCAGACTCTGCTGACCATATATTGTCTCTGTTCACTCAGAGCTCACGGGAGTTCTAAATCAAGAACATCTTTTCAAGCCCGCTATTGAGCCTCGCCAAAATACTCTTTAGCAATTTCTCCCATAGGAGCTGTTTTCTCCGAAAACTTCAGCATACCTTCCTGAATAATCTTAGCCGCCTCAGGGTCATTCATAATCCCCCCCATAGCATTCACCATCCTTTCCGTAATACTGCCTTGGGCCTCCCCCATCTTATCATTCACCGCTTTCAAAGTCACTTCATCAGGTTTACCAAGTAGTTTTAGCCTCTCAGCGATTTTGTTAGACTCCTCTGCTAAAAGATCCAAATCTGCCACTACTTTATGAGCTGATTCTACGTCTTTCGCCTTCTCTAAAATACTGACCATACTATCCATGATTCCTACGATATCGTCTGCGATCAGATCATAACTATCAACAGCCTTCACCTCCATAGGGGCTTCCGTTTTCCCCTCCCCTTTCGCCTCATTAGAGTCATCCTTCTTTTGCTTCTCCCCACAAGACACTAAAGCAAGGCAGAACATGAAAACACTAAGCGTTGTCACTGTTTTATATTTCATCATGATCTATTACTAGAGCATGGAAGGAAAAAGGCCAGAAGGATTCTCTAGCCAAGTGGGGATACGTAGCAAAAACTCTTCCAAGAAACGGCATAATAAAAATTTCAGGGAATAAAGGCATAGAAATTGTATTCACATATACGATCTATGAAAAATTCATCTTTCCACAGTTTCATCTATGCATTTATTGCTCTAACCAGCCAATGCACGTCATCCACGCCCGTTGTCTCCATCAGCCAAGAAGATATACCGAAAACATACGCAACATTAGTGAATCGACCGCACCTTTTAACTGATGCATTAAAAACAGAATTAGATAAACAGTGGAAGACAAGCCATACACCTATTATCTTAGAGACTTTACGATTTTCCAAAAGCTACCAGCTACATAATGACCTAACGGAAATGCTAGAGGTGAAAACCAAAAATAAATTGGGGCCATCGTTATCACCTTGGCAAGAATGGTTATGGAAACAAGATTATACACCTCATGCTAAATACCCAGAGTTTAAATCACAACTTTATCGGCAAATTGATCCCAAATTTGCCAGTTATTTTAACAATGACTACTCTTCCACGATTCGGCTAGATGAAGTCCGTTGGGGTGGTGTCGTCCAAGACGGAATTCCCCCCCTCAGAAACCCTACAATGATTTCTGCGGAGAAAGCAAAGTACCTATCTCCAGATGATGTCGTTTTTGGTATCGAAATAAAAGGTGAAGCACGAGCTTATCCGAAACGGATACTAGCCTGGCATGAAATGTTTGTTGATACCATCCAGGACGTCCCTCTAGCAGGAGTCTACTGAACACTTTGTGGAACAGTGGTTCTGTATGAAACACGTCACAATGGTATCAATTACAATCTTGGAACTAGCGGTTTTCTCTATCGTTCTAATAAATTAATGTACGATAAAAAAACATCCTCTATGTGGAGCACTCTCAAAGGTGAGCCAGTCATTGGCCCCTTAGTAGGAAAAGGTATCCGACTAAAACGTGGTAGTGTCGTCACCACCACTTGGGGAGAATGGCTCAAACGCCATCCAGACACCTCTGTTTTATCGCTCAAAACGGGACATAGAAGAAATTACGGAGAAGGAGTGGCATACAACGACTACTTTTCCACAGACAGGCTCATGTTTGGTACTCCTTATCAAGACAAGCGGTTACCCAACAAAAGAGAAGTTTTAGCTCTTCGAACACTGAATTATGAGCACCCAACAGCAATTGATACAGAATTCTTAAAAACCAATCCTACGTACTCACTAAAAATAGGAGACAACAATATTATTGTACTCAGTACAAAAAAAGGAGCCATCCGTGTTTTTGATAGTAAAGACATAAAGATTGTATCATGGGACGGTAAAAACCTAGCAAAAGATAGTACCGGAGCTTCATGGAAAGTCACAGAATCAGAATTGGTACAATCTGATAAGAACTTACGATTACCACGTTACCCCTCACACCAATCATTTTGGTTCGGTTGGTACGCCCAGTTTCCAGAAACACGCCTGATTCGATAACGCCTTCCAGACAAGAGGATAGAGCAAACATTATAAACACGAACAATCGAGATCAGCATCATAGATAAAGATTTTACCATGAAATCAGACAGTAACTTTATGGGGTTGAGTTGTAAAGAACGTGACTTGATCTGACATTCCTGATTGAAAAGAGGAAAACCAA
>CAZLQY010000075.1:0-11487 GCA_964561965.1 uncultured Verrucomicrobiales bacterium | reverse complement strand
GGTTTTCCTCTTTTCAATCAGGAATGTCAGATCAAGTCACGTTCTTTACACATTATAATGGGCTTACTTTTTTCTAGCGACAGCTAAGAGAGTTTGAAAATGAGGTGGTTCACTTTCTTTGTCGGCGATAATGGTTTCGATATGGTGAAAGCCTGAGGTTTCTAACATGGAAGAGAGATTGACTTCGCTGAAGCCCAACCAAACATCGTGGTAAAGTTCTCTCGCTTGCTCAAACTGATGTTGAGCTAAGTCTAGAATGACGAGTGTGCCATGAGGTTTAAGAATTCTGAAGGCCTCATTGAGAGCTTGCTGAGGGCGTTCGGCATGGTGCAGGGCCTGACTAAAGATGGCGAGATCGACGGAATAATCATCGATAGGGGGATTCGAAATATCTCCTAAGCGGTATTCTAGATTATTAAGATGGTGGTCTTTGGCCAGAGTTGTACCAAATTCGACCATTTTCTCAGAATTATCGATGGCTATGACGTGTTTTGCTCGTTGTGCGAGTAATTGAGAGAGTGTGCCTTCTCCCGCACCAAGATCGGCGACTGTTTCATAATTAAGGATTTTCAGGAGTGCTTCTGCAAGTGCTTTCCAAGAACGGCCAGGAACATAGTGACGACCAAATTTCCCCGCTAAATCATCGAAGTAGGCCCTCGCCGCATCTTGGCGCTTTCTCAGGATATGTTGCAGTGCCTTGAGATCATTTGTCATATCAGAAATCTCTTGTGCGGCCTGTTGGACGATCGCGGTGAGCTCCGCTGGAATTGTGGCGCAGTATAAGTTATTTTTACCCTGCCGGCGGTCATCGACTAGCCCTACTTCTTTGAGCTTAGATAGTTGAGTAGAAATTCTGCTCTGACCCATTTGGAGAATGAGCTGTAGTTCGAGCACACTCAGTTCTTCTTTACTGAGTATGATGAGTAGACGAATCCTAGTGGGATCAGAAATTACTTTTAATGATTTGATAATTGACGACATGGTGCTATCTCTATATCAACGCATCAAGATTTGTTGATGGCAATCAAAAAAATATGTCTCGTTCACTAATATTCTCATCTGAGTCAGTCACAGAAGGGCATCCCGATAAGGTATGCGACACCATTTCCGATGTTATCCTTGATGCATGTCTAGAACAGGACGTCAACAGCCGTGTGGCCTGTGAAACGTTTGTGAAAGATAATGTCATTGGTTTGGCTGGAGAGATTACGACACACGCCGATTTTGATTCACGTAGCCTTGTAGAGGGCGCGATTCGTGATATCGGATATACGGATTCTGCGTGTAAGTTTAATGCAGATAGTTTCTTCTTTATGAATCTTATCGGGAAGCAATCACCTGATATTGCTCAAGGAGTCGACGCAGAAGAGGCTGACAATAAGAAAACGGCGGAGCAGGGAGCTGGTGATCAGGGCATAATGTTTGGTTATGCCTGTAATGAAACACCAGAGCTCATGCCTGCTCCTATTTCACTATCTCATAAACTGGGGCGGGAATTGACAGTATTACGTAAGAGCGGAAAGCACCAATGGCTTCGCCCAGACTCTAAAACTCAGGTTTCTATGGAGTATGTGGATGGAGTACCTACGCGTGTGACAGCAGTCGTTGTTTCCACCATGCACTCCGCAGATATTGATACGCCTGAGACCAGGGAGATCTTGAAGAAGGATCTGATAGAGCGCGTGATCCCTGCTAATCTGATTACAGAGGATACAGAATTTCACATTAATCCCACAGGCCTCTTTATCATCGGTGGGCCAGAGGGGGATGCGGGATTGACTGGACGTAAGATCATTGTCGATACCTATGGAGGTATGGGGCGCCATGGCGGAGGTGCTTTTTCAGGGAAAGATCCATCAAAGGTAGATCGCTCCGCTGCATACATGTGCCGCTGGGTCGCTAAGAACATAGTAGCTGCGGGCCTCGCAGATCGTGCCGAGATACAGCTAGCGTACGCGATCGGTTATCCAGATCCAGTAGGTGTGAATGTCAATACATTTGGTACAAGTGCCGTTTCAGAAGAAGAGATTGAAAAGGCTGTGTTAGAAGTTTTCTCCTTTAAACCCGCTGATATCGTAAGTGCTCTTGATCTCTTGCGCCCGATTTATAAATATACAACGAACTACGGTCACTTTGGCCGTGAAGACAATTTGTCTGCCCTCACATGGGAAAAGACAGATAAGGTAGAAGCCCTTAAGGCCATAATCTCTTAAAATTAATTAACGAACCAATAATTCTATTATGTCTACGACAACTCAAGACTACAAAATCGCCGATATTTCTTTGGCGGACTGGGGCCGTAAAGAAATCGAAGTAGCCGAGCATGAAATGCCCGGTCTTATGGCCATTCGTGCGAAATACTCTGCAGAGAAACCACTCCAGGATGTTAGAATCATGGGTTCACTGCACATGACGATTCAGACTGCCGTTCTGATCGAAACTCTTGTGGAGCTCGGTGCCGATGTCCGTTGGTGCTCTTGCAATATTTTCTCCACACAGGATCATGCTGCGGCTGCGATCGCTGAGGTAGGAGTTCCTGTATTTGCTTGGAAAGGTGAAACTCTAGAGGAATACTGGGAGTGTACACGTAGTGCGATCACGTTCCCCGGTAATAAAGGGCCAGAACTTATTGTTGATGACGGTGGTGATGCGACTCTTCTTATTCATAAAGGCTACGATCTTGAAAAAGGTTCAGACTGGGTGAATACGCCAGCTTCCAGCACAGAAGAAGGGTTCATTAAAGCTCTTCTTAAGAAAATAAATGCTGAGACTCCTGATTTTTGGAGTGGTGTTGTTGCAGATTGTAAAGGCGTTTCAGAAGAAACAACGACAGGTGTTCACCGTCTGTATCAAATGGTAGAAGCTGGAGAACTGCTCTTCCCAGCCATTAACGTGAATGACTCCGTTACCAAATCCAAGTTTGATAACCTCTATGGTTGCCGGGAATCTCTAGTAGATGGGATTAAACGTGCGACAGATGTTATGATCTCAGGAAAAACTGCCGTTGTTTGTGGTTATGGTGACGTTGGAAAAGGCTGTGCGCAGGCCCTCAAAGGAATGGGTGCTATTGTGAAAGTAACAGAAATCGATCCTATCTGTGCACTTCAGGCCGCCATGGAAGGATTCCAAGTTGTAACCATCGAAGACACCTTAGGTACTGGAGACATTTATGTCACCACAACAGGAAATAAGGATATTATTTGCCTAGAGCATATGAAGGCGATGAAAGATCAAGCTATTGTATGTAACATCGGCCACTTTGATAACGAAATCCAAGTAGAGGCGCTTGAAAATTTCTCAGGTATTCAGAAAACAAACATTAAGCCACAAGTCGATAAATACACATTCCCAGATGGTAATAGTATCTTCATGTTAGCGGACGGCCGTCTTGTTAACTTAGGTTGTGCCACCGGCCACCCGAGCTTTGTCATGTCGAATAGTTTTGCGAACCAGACATTGGCTCAAATTGACTTGTGGAAGAACAAAGATAGCTATGAAAATAAGCTCTACCTTCTCCCTAAATCACTTGATGAAGAAGTGGCACGTCTCCACCTCGATAAAATAGGGGCTAAGCTTACTGTACTTACGCAAGATCAGGCTGACTACATCAGTGTGCCTCGATCTGGCCCATATAAGCCAGAGCATTATCGCTACTAAAGCTGCCCATACATGACTCTTTTAGCCCTGTTACCTCATTGTGGTAGCAGGGCTTTTTTGTGAATGGCTTGTTGAGGGGGGGCCTCAATTGTGGAAGTTGATTTTTTAAAGCCTTAACGTTGACATCGTAACGGAATTAGGCAAAGTCCCTCAGCACACAAAGGCCGACATGGCGGAATTGGTAGACGCGCTCGACTCAAAATCGAGTTCCTTGTGAGTGTGGGTTCGATTCCCACTGTCGGTATTTTAATATCAATGAGTTACAGATTTTGTCCGAAATGAGTCCGAAAGGATGAGGTCAAAATAATCTCTTGCCACCTTCTCCTCTTGAGCCTCTAGGTAGTGCTATTTTGATAATAGCAGGGCTGTTGTCCATTTTAAGAGACACCGCCGCCACATCTTTTAAAGTAGCTACTCTATAGCTGCCGCAGCTATGTCTTAAGGTTGAGGGCCAAGCTCTGTCGGAGCTGAGTACTACTCTGAGGCGCATTCTAAGTTTGATTCTTTTGGGGCTAATTCAGGTTTGCGCTTCTCTGGAACGGAAATGTCAATGTTTATAGAGTTGGTTTGTAACTCATTTCCTTTGCTTTCTAGATCGCTCAAACCCTGTAATGCTATACTAAGTAACTGGACATGAGATGTTGCAAGGTAGTCGTCAATAGCATTCGAGAGCTCTTTATCTTGTGTGCTATTTAAAGATTTGAGCATTTTGAGGTTTTCGCTCAGCTCTTCAATATTTTTTCTTATGTTTTGCGCAACCGTTGGTTTAGGGCCTATTTCTATGTTTATTTTAGCCCGTATCGCTTGAATATAATTCTTGATGTCTCCAAGGGTCAGATCTTCATCGAACTTATTTTCGATTTTTGATACATTCCCTTGGGTGCACCCGATTCTTTCAGCTAATTCTTTTTGAGTGAAACCTTTACTCATACGCATTATCTGTAGTTGACGAGCTGTACGAGTCTTAGATTCTATATCGCGTACACTGTCTGCGGTTGGTGTGTCTAAAGTATCTAAGAATTCTTCAAAGTTAGTAAAATGATTTTTCTTTTTCATGGTTGTTTAATCACCGCCTTTTTAAGGCTGCGATTTGGTTAAATTATTAACGTATTTCGTGGAATATTGAATATCTCTTGGCTGAGACTCTTTATCCCCCAAGCATATAAAATGAACTGTTCTCGTTTCAAAATGAAGGTAAATATACATTCTAGTTTGTTTTAACCTCCCTTTAGTTGGGCCTCTTTGGTCGAGGGCTTTAATACCTTTTGGCTCTGTATGTATAAAAATAGAACGTATATTACTTATTGGAATATTTCTATTTAAGGTTTCTATGAATTTACCAGCATTAATTAACATATGCTGAGTTTCTATAGGATGTTTCTTCTTATACTTTTTAAGGTTCCGCTGAAATTGATCACTGGTATATATGCCCCAATGCGTGTCTTCAGAAGGTTCTTTTTCACTCATTCAGCTCTAATATATTCCTTTTTGGAATACTGTCTAGCATTTCAGAGTAAAATCACTTTAAAAGACCTAAAAAGACAGGTGTTTCAAGGATTAGCGTTATTTTTAGAAGCTCCTCTAAGGTTGACCACACCAGCGATAAGTTATACGCTCTTCGTTACGCTTGTGCCGTTTGGCTCCACAGAGGACCTCTGCTCTTCCGCTTCGAGTAGACCGTTTAGAGCTTCCCCGACAGTTCTACGGGCAAAACTACTTAAACCTTCTTTGAGCTGATTGAAATCCACTGTTACGATTTCACTTCCGAACTCTTTTGAGTTAGCTTCTATTTGGTCTTTGTTTGTTTTTACATATTCCTTATAGACCAAGATACATTGATGGAGCACCGTTTATCATAGGTTGAATTCATTCTATAAAAATTTCTTGGAAATACGGTGGAACCAAAAAAACTTAGAAAGTTAGTTAGGTTTGTTCTGTTCCCTCAGTAGTCTAGTAATGAAGTTTGGTTCTATATTAATGAGTATATTGATGGGGTTTTCCACTGTGGCCTTGGCCAAAGTGGATTATGAGACTCAGATAAAGCCGTTGTTGGCTGAATATTGCATTGATTGCCATGGCGAATCGAGACAAAGGGGAAGCCTACGTTTAGACTATAGACCTTCCCTTCTTTTAGGTGGTGATTCAGGAATTAAAGCAGCCGTGCCAGGGCACCCAGAACGCAGTTATTTAATGGAGCTGGTGCAGCACCGGGAGCCTGATTTAGAGATGCCTCCTAAGGAAGACCAGCTTAGTGATGAGAATATAGCATTACTAAGCCAGTGGATTAAAGAAGGGGTAGAGATCCCTGGGCAAATGGACTTAAAAATCGAGAAAACGACGGATCTTTGGTCGTTTCAACCCGTACAACGCCCTGAAGTACCAGTGATCAGCGGAGTCAAAGATTCCATTGATAGTTTCCTAACTAAAAATTTATTAGAAAAAGATCTTTCTTACAGTGCTCCAGCATCAGCGGAAGCATTAATTAGACGGGTTTCTGTTATTTTAACTGGTCTACCACCTACTCCAGAAGAAATTCAAAACTTCTCAAAGCAATATGCCTTAAATCCAGATGAGACATATGCTGCCTTAGTCGATAAATTGCTAGAATCTCCACACTTTGGTGAACGTTGGGCTCAACATTGGTTAGATGTTATCCGCTGGGCAGAAACGAATGGTTCTGAATCAAACCTATACCGTAAGAACGCATGGGTGTATCGAGACTATGTGGTCAATGCCTTTAATTCGGATCTACCCTATGACCAGTTCTTGGTCGATCAGGTAGCAGGGGATCAGACTGGAGCTAGTGCTGCCACGGGTTTTCTCGTTTCCGGCCCACATGTGCCAGCTGCTTCTGTGGGGAAAGAGGCCATCGCCATCAGGCAGGCACGAGCAGATCGTGTCGATGAAATTGTTCAAACGGTAGGCGCATCCATGCTTGGTATGACGGTGAGTTGCGCTCGCTGTCATAATCACAAATTTGACCCGATATCGATTCAAGATTATTACTCCCTCGCTGCATTCTTTCAAGGTGTAGAATTCGGTGGGCGCTTTCCGAAGTATAAAAAAGATCACCCTCGGCAGGTTTTGGTAACAGAACTACGAAAGGAAATGTGGGATCTACGGCGCGATATGGGCTTAGGTAAAACGATGTTATGGGAAGACTGGAAAGGTTATTACGATATCTTTTTCCCAGAGGTGAAAACTAGAGCGCTTCGATTTAAATCTACAAAAACATCCGTTGTTATTGATGAGATGGAAGTGTATGGCCCAGAAGAGTGGGGGTATAATTTTGCTAGTAACGAAGAGTCTTTAGAAGTCATATTTGATGATAAATATAGAATTGCTTCTGTGTATCCTGAGTTTTTAAATGATAGAGAATATGGGACCAGGTCTTTTCGCTTAAGAGGGAAGAAAGACGATAAGCCAAGTTTTGAAATCCACTTTAAAGATCCTATTTTAATTGATCGCCTGAAGGTTAGCCAAAACCGAAAGTCCTTTTTGGAAACTGATTATATTAAACATGGAATCAATTTGCCGAACTTCGATATTGAAGCACTAGGTGAAGATGGTGAGTGGGTTTCTGTCGGGAAATATAAGGAGGCACAAGAGCGGTTAGAGAACAATGCAAAGCTTCATCAATTAGCTAATCGCCTTGCAGAGGTCATTCAAAGAATCCAGCAAGAAGGCCCACAAGTTAGCTTTATTGGAACGTTCTCTAAACCTGAGCCAGCACACGTCTTCCACAGAGGTAGCCCAGAAAATAAGAGAGAGGTAGTTCCTCCAGCCGGATTTGAATTATTGAAAGGTGATCTAGGTTTGGATTCTGATACTAGCGATGAGGAGCGCCGGATGAAGTTTGCTCAATGGGTCACAGACCCCGAGCACCCTCTGACTGCACGAGTAATGATGAATAGAATCTGGTATCACATCTTTGGAGAAGGCATCGTGCCGACGACAGCGGACTTTGGAATAGCAGGGGCGAAACCAACAAATCAGCCTTTATTGGACTATCTAGCAGCTGAATTTGTAGAACCCTCGAATAAAGAACAGAAAGCTTGGTCCGTAAAATCAATGATCCGCCGAATGGTAATGACAGATGCGTTCCGCCAGTCTAGTGCACCTAATCAGGCCGGCTTAAATAAAGATGCAGGGGCTTCTTTACTTTGGCGTTACCCCCCTCGCCGAATGGAAGCAGAAGTGATTCGTGATTCCATTCTACAGTCTTCAGGTAAGTTAGATCTTAGCCTAGGAGGTAAAAGCTACCGTATACATAACGTAAAGAAAACGTATGCTCAGTGGGAGGTCGAAAATAATTACGATGAAAAAACATGGCGTCGTATGTTGTATCAAGAACGTATGCGGCGTGTGGATGATAAGATTTTTACAGCCTTTGATTTCCCTGATTGTGGTCAAGTAAGAGCCAAGCGCCCTGTCTCAACCACACCTCTTCAGGCGCTGAATCTAATGAATAGCCCATTTACAATCTCCCAGTCTGAATTAGTAGCGAATAGAGCACGAGAAGAGAGTGGGGGAGATCACTCGAAAGCGGTGACTCGCTTATTTGAACTTCTTTTAGGGCGGAAGCCTGATTCAGATGAATTAGCCGCCTGTCTTAAGCTCGATTCAGAGAAAGGTCTAAATCTAGTGAGCCGCTCTCTTATTAACTCTAACGAATTCGCATTTTTACCATGATCAATAAAGAAGAAAAAGTATCCCTATTTGGCAGCCACTTGATGAGTCGTCGTGGTTTTCTTAGTCAAGCCGGCATTACGTTAGGAGGTCTATCATTAGCTCAGCTTTTGGCGAAAGACTTAGATCCTAGTGCGTTTACAGGCAAAGCGCCAATTCGGCCCGACATTAATTCCAAACAGCCTTATGCGGCCCGTGGTACTCATTTTGAAGCTCCTGCAAAACAAGTATTGATCATTTATTGCCCTGGTGCTGTTAGCCATGTAGATACCTTTGATTATAAGCCTGATCTTGTGAAGTATCATGGACAAAAGCCCCCAGGTATCCCTGCTGTAACGTTTGAGGGGCCAACGGGAAATATTGCGAAACCATTCTGGGATTTTAAACCTCGTGGTGAATCTGGCAAAATGATTTCGGACTTGGTCCCACACTTGGCAGAGCATGCAGATGATTTCTGTTTCATGCACGCTTTGACGACTCAGACTAGTGCTCACCCTCAAGGTGAAAACTTTATGAATACAGGATTCACCATGGAGGGCTTCCCTTCTTTTGGTGCGTGGGTGACGTATGCTTTGGGGACGGATAATCAGGAACTACCATCGTTTGTTGCGATTAACGACCCTCGGGGCATGGCCCGTTCTGGTAAAAACAATTTTGGCAACGGTTTCCTACCAGCTGCTTTCCAAGGAACAGACTTTAATGCGAAAAACCCTCCCGCAAATTTAGCTCGTCCAGGGCACCTTAGCGCTGGCGATGATAAAACGACTGTAGATCTCTTAGCTCGCTTTAACGCGAAGCATCTACAGCAATTCCCTGAAGATGCAGATTTAGCAGCGCGTATTGCGAGCTATGAACTGGCCGGTAAAATGCAAACTTCTGTTCCTGACATTATGAGTATCGAAGGAGAGCCGAAGTCAATCCATCAAGAATACGGGACAGACACAGGGACAGACCTCAAACGTGAGTATGCGAAAAACTGTATTCTAGCGCGCCGGCTTTTAGAGAAGGGGGTACGTGTGGTACAGCTCTTTAACGGTTCCGATCCTGCTGGTGGAAATGGAATCACGAACTGGGATTCTCACTCAAATATTGAAAAGACGCACGCCATGCAGGCTGAAATTATGGATCAACCTACAGCAGCGCTAATTCATGATTTAAAGCGTAGAGGCATGTTAGAGCATACCCTCGTTGTATGGTGTACGGAGTTTGGTAGAATGCCATTCTTACAAGCCAACGGTAGCGGGCGTGATCATAACCCTGAGGCCTTTACCTGCTTCATGGCCGGTGCTGGTGTTAAAAAAGGCTTTAGCTATGGTGAGAGCGATAACTTTGGCTTTAAAGGGGCGAAAGATGCAACGACAGTGTATGACTTTAATGCGACCTTACTCCATTTAATGGGGTTAGATCATGAACGCTTATCTTATTACCATAACGGAATCGAACGTCGTCTAACAAACGTTCACGGGCATGTCATCAAAGATGTTTTGTCTTAAATAGGCTTAATCATTAGCATTCGATTGAAAGTAACATGAGATATTTATTATTTGCCGCGTTGTGTTTGGGTCTTCCAACCGCTAGTTCTTTGGCAAAGAAACCGTATGTACTCTTTCTTTGTGCAGACGATCTTCGCCCAGAACTAGGTTGTTATGGGGCGCCCTTAGCGGTTACTCCTAATTTAGATCGATTAGCCAGTGAAGGTGTATTGTTTGAACGAGCGTATTGCCAGCAAGCTATTTGTAGCCCTTCTCGAGTGAGTGTTATGACAGGGCAACGGCCTGATACAACAGGGGTCACTGAGAATTATGCAAAATTCCGGGATATCAATCCAGATGTGGTGACCATGTCACAGTACTTCATAGCGAATGGTTATGATGCAGCCTATGCAGGTAAAATATTACATTCTAATGCATCCGACGATAAGGAGTTTTCCTGGAACAAAACGATGAAGCCTACGCTGTTACCTTACAAAAAAAAGAGGACACCAGGTGGATATGCCCTTAAAGAAAATCAAGAGATTTATCTTTCTGAAAAAAGAAAGATGGAAGAGAAGTACGGGGCAGGGAAAGAAAACGTTCGCGGTCTAGTACATGGGCCAGCGTTTGAAGGGGCGGATGTGGAAGATTGGTTTTATACAGATGGTCACACCACTCAGTTAGCCAAACATTTTCTAATCGATCATGTGAAGAATACTCCAGATAAACCTTTGTTTTTAGGAGTAGGTTGGAAGAAACCACACCTTGATTTCTTAGCTCCTAAGAAATATTGGGATTTATATGATAGAGAAGAGATTAAGCTAGCCATGCAGAAATCTGCTCCTGAAGGGGGAGCATCGTGCGGGCTTCACGCGTCATTTGAATTACGGACACGCTATGGAATTCCAAAAAGTGGGCCCATTGGCGATGAACTGGCGGCGACGTTACTACACGCTTATTACGCCTGTGCAAGTATGGTGGATGCCCAAGTTGGCATTATGTTAGATACTTTGGATGAACTTGGCATTAGAGAAGAAACGTTAATCGTATTTTGGTCTGACCATGGTTGGCATCTTGGTGATATGGGCGTTTGGGGTAAGGCGACAAATTATGAGATTGCCACTAGAGTTCCTCTAATTGCGTGGACACCGAGTATGCCGGATTCGGCACGAGGAGTAAAAAGTGACGCTTTAGTCGAGCTAGTCGATCTGTATCCGACTTTGGTTGAAGAAGCTGGCTTAGAAACTCCCGCAGGGCTTGAAGGGCATAGCTTTAGTCCTCTTTTGAAAGATCCCAAACGAACGTGGAAGGAAGGGGCCTTCAGCCAATACCCTAATCCAGCACTCCGTGAGTGGGCTGCTAATCCTCTCTCTGAAGGTATGCGAGGGACGTTTTTTGGCCCATTAATTACCGAGGTAGAGGGAAGAATAGGAAAACAGTTTGGTGATGATTGGGATCGTGAACTTTTTGAAAATCATCTTATGGGGTATACGATGAGGACATCTAGATACCGACTTGTGACATGGCTAGACCAGAGAGATGTATCGAAAGACCCGATCTATATAGAATTGTATGACCATCAAACAGATGGGAATGAAACAAAAAACATAGCCTCAGAGCAGCCTGAACTTGTGAAGGAACTCGTGAAGAAAAGCAAACAAGGCTGGAA
>CAZLQY010000074.1:0-12457 GCA_964561965.1 uncultured Verrucomicrobiales bacterium | reverse complement strand
TTATACTTCCAAGTGTAGCAAATTCCGTGCCGCTTGTTTCATTGCCGTATTAATACTCATTTTTAGTAGAACGTATAGGACTGGCATCCGCTACAGGGGGCGCTAGTTCAACGAAGAGGTTAAGATTCTAAAAATCATAAAAAACTACTCAGAGATTGCGGCTTGTCTAACAGTATTTTGTTCGACACCTTTATTCTTCGACGGAAATGTTCTTATCTGAAACTAGGTTTCCTTGTGAAAAAGTTAGAATCCTAACTTGACTCAATCTATGTGTATAACGATAGGATAGTGGTTTTCCGTAATAGTGGTATAGCTCACCTGAAAACCAGTCTGCATGCCCTCTATTCTGCATAAACCCCAAGGGAATCTTAATAATACCAGCTTCCTGTATCACGTTATATAGCTCTTGCACTCTATCCTTGAACTTATCTTTCAGGCCCTTCGAATGAATTTCCGATAGTTCTTTTAAAGCGTTATTCCGCTCCTCACTATAAACCTCAATCTGTAACGTTTTCAGAAACAATTTGTCACCTTTCACTTCAAGTGTTGCAACAAACCCTCTATGGTTAGCCGAGCTTGATAGACTATAGCCACTTCCATGTTTAGTTTCTGCTTTATCCATCTGCTTTTTGAGCAAATCATTAACCATAAATCCGTGAACACTAAGCCTCTCAGGGCCGATATCCAGCTTGTCTGGGATCTGGGGCGTTGCATACAACTGAAGAGCGAAGAAGCTCAAACTATAGAAGATAGTTAAGAGAGTTTTCATATCAAGGTCTTAGCACACCCAGCCCGGAACTGGGGCGAGCGTCAACTGTAGATTAAGGGTTAAATCTTTCATTATGATCATCTATATAAGCCGGTTCAAGGATTGGGTGCAATGATTTGGCCATTTGTTAGGCGTTGGTTCCCACGCTCCCTCGCCCAAAAAATCGACGACAAGCTCGCTGAGGCTGAGATTAAAAATCGATAGGCAAGCAGCCTCGCCGCCATCCTCGAAATGAGCGTTTAAGATGAATTGGAGAATTTCAGGATGTGGTGCTGCCAAATCGAGTTCGATCTTCCGCCAAAGAACTTGAGCAAGATTGTAACTAAGTTCAAAGCTGTCGCCCGGAATCTCCCACGATTCACCTGTCCAGAACTGTTGAATTGATTTCGCATCCCAGTGAGCCGTGTGCTTGTCGTAGAGTTCCTGATCAAGGTGGAAAATGTCTGAGCCACAAATTACTTGCTCCATCCGCATCGCTAAAGCTTCGTTGAGCCATACTGGAATGGGAAGATGCCCGAGGCATCCATGCGTTAGCTCGTGTACCAGAACGGTTCGGTACGAGGAGTAATCTGTCGTCGGAAAGGCAAAATGTACGTAGCCCTCACCACTGAGGCAAACTCCACCAGACATAGGGCTTTCTCCCTCGGGGTAAAAGTAGGCAATGTAGCTATAGTAGTCGTCGAGGCTTGCGAACATCATAACGACATGCTTACCGAATCCCTCGTCCGAGGCGACCCCTACTAAGCTCGCAAGAATTTTCTTCAGTGAATCCTCATATGATCTGCACGCGTCTTTGATAACGCGCATGGGCGCCTCCGACAAAATCATGAAGTTCGTAGTCTCGTATTCGCTCGATCCAGTTTCGTGAGGCGGCTTCCCACGCCAAGTTCCATTCGGTCTCAGGGAGACTCTTCTCGATAATCTCGGAAATTGCAGTCCAGTCTGGGTGGCAAAAGCCTTCCTTGATGTGGAGGTGTTGGGAGATATCTGGTAAAGTTGCCATTTCCTAGGTCTAACATTATTATTAGTGGAATGGTGTAATGGGCGGTGTTGTCATGGATGGTTTGTTACTTAGAAAGCATTTTAAGGGATTCATACACTTTGGTTTATTTGGTTGTTTAGAAAAGGAGAAGTTTTTGACCGTCACGTATTGACTACCATTGACTACCTTTTCTTTATGATATCATGAATAATTGACTGATATGAATCAATTTGTTTTTTCTGGACGCTTGTCTTGCCGTTTAGAACGGCGTTCTCATGGGCTTGATTAAGACATTAGGAGTGGAGGTGTGGGGCGCATGATTGTGTCTTTAGCATTGCCATAGTGTGGTTGGGATTTTACTGCTGAAAATGTAGAGCATTTTAGGCTTAACACTGGGCAGTGTCTTTGCTTGTATCCCGGAAGGGTTAACTTAAAACCAAAGCTTCCAACCTGTATTCTTAAAATCTAAGTATGAAAAAACACCTCGGTATTCTCTTGGCTACCACTTTCACCTCCATTTCTCACAGTTTTTCCCAAAATGAATCTTTCTACGAACTCTCCGCTAGCGCTAACTGGGATTCCAAATACATTTCTGAAGGGCGCGATAATTTAGAGGATGGGGGCTTGTCTCATTTGCCGTAGATTCTTCGTTTGATCTTTCGACAGGGTATCTTTTTTCTGGGATTTGGTATGCAGAGGCTGAGAGTAGTAGAGAGAGCTATAATGAGTTCAATGCCTACATTGGGTATGGGTTTGAATTGAATACGATCGATGTTTCTCTAGCTTACACACGCTTAGCCTTTTTTGCCGATGATGAGATTGATAATGAACTTAGTATTAGCTTGAGTAAGGGCTTTGGTGAAAATTTGAGCTTGGAGCTAAGTGGAGTGTATTCGACAGAGGCCGAGGGAACATTCTTTGAGCTTTCAGGTTCTTATGAGCGCGAAGTCATAGATCGGTGGACTCTGGGGACAACGCTTTTGCTAGGAGTCAATCAAGGCTTCATCCCAGACGAGCACGATGGCTTCAATAATATACAGTTTTCTATTGAAAGTAATTATGGAATTAGCGACTCCCTTGCTCTTCTGGGATATGTGGCATATACCATTGGACTGGAGGAAAGAAGTGGTGAGACTCTCGAAGATCTTTTCTTTGGTGGTGTGAGCCTTGTTTATTCGTTTTAACCGGCGATCATTGGTGGCTGTGCTTATGGTGTGAGTGGGTATACTATGATCGTGCATTTCTCGTTTAGAATATCACCTGTTTCAGCGAGCGGTGGAGGCCTTTGCCAGATTTTATTCTTGTGAGCGGTGTGCTTCCAAGATGGCTCATTAACATAAGATTTTTCTGTGCTGGCATGGCCAACTCTTTTAAATAGAGGCTGGTTCGAGCACAAAGATAGTTATATTGTTACTTTATGAGACGTAATATGGGGTATGAACCAAATTGATCCGCTTCCTTTGCTGTCTATTTATCAGCGCCATTATTCTAGCTATTGGCTGAGTTTCTTCGGGGTCATATTAGGCCTAGCTGTGTTTAGTATAACGCCAGTGTATGCTGAGGGAGAGGTGAAGAAGGAGGAGAGTGGAATGATAGATGGATCAGCTAAGGTGAATATAAATGTGCTTTGGATTTATTTGGAGGACGTCAATGGCTGGTTTAGTTGCTATGGAGATACGTTGATCGAGACTCCTCATATCGATGCTTTAGCTCAATCTGGCACGCGGTTTACGAGATTTTATACTCCTGCAGGGATATGCTCTGCGACTCGATCTTCTGTGGTGACAGGGATGATGCAGACTTCCATAGGAGCGCATAATCATCATTCCCACCGGCCAACGAAGTGGGGGGTGGATTTACGTGATTCTTACGAGAAGAATGAGTTGCCGAAAGGGGTGACGCCGCTGCCGATTCTGTTTCGCGATGCTGGGTATTGGACGTTTAATGATGGTAGTAAGAATGATTTTAATTTTGAGTGGGATGGGGAGGAATTGTTTGATGTCAACGAAGGAGGTTACTGGGATTGGGGCTCTGTGCCGTGGGGCCCACGGAGGTTTTGTTCGGGAAAGGCGTTGTTAGGAAAGCCTTCGGGGGTTCCATTTTTTGGTCAAATTCAGTTAGGTGGGGGTAAAAATGGAAAGGCATCAGCTAAGGTGATAGACCCAGCTTCAGTGTCTGTACCTCCTTATTTGCCTGATATCCCAGAAGTGAGGATGGCGATTGCCAGGCATTATGATTGTCTATTGCAGACGGACCGTGAGGTGGGGGAGATATTAGCGGAGTTGGACCGCTTGGGTCTGCGTGATTCTACGATGATTCTTTTATTTAGTGATCATGGGATGAATTTGCCTCGGCATAAAGAATGGCTCTATGAGGGGGCGATCCATATGCCTCTGATTGTTGCCGGGCCGGGAGTGGTTGCTGGAGAGGTTCGTGAGGATCTGGTGAGTGGGATTGATCTTGCCCCAGCTAGCCTAGGTGCAGCTGGTTTACCAATACCACCTTCTATGGAGGGGCATGATTTTATGAGTGAGGATCATGAGCCGCGTGATTACATTGTGGCGGCCAGAGATCGCTGCGTTTTTACAGTAGACCGTGTGAGAACTATTGTGACGGAGCGTTATCAATATATCCGAAACTATTTCCCAGAGAGACCGTATACCGCACCGCATTATGGAGATCATAAACCTCTCTATAAGGCCCTTTATGAAAAGGTGGCTTCAGGTGAGGTGAGTGACTTTATGTTTTTTGCGCCGGCTAGGCCTAGTGAGGAGCTCTATGATTTAGAGCATGATCCTTATGAATTAGAGAATCTTGCAGGAAGGCCTGAGTTTCAGCACGAATTAGGGAGGCACCGTGCTCTATTGGAACAATGGATTCACGCAACGGATGATCAAGGGCAATACCCGGAGTCTGCTCAAGAGTTATTTCTGGAGTATAAACATTGGAAAGAGAGATGTGTGAGCCCTGAGTTTGATCAGGTGAAGCATATGCTAAAGGCGGAGTAAGAGTATTTTAAAAATGGACTCGAAATGTGGTCAATATGTGCTTGTGTGCTTTCTATGGATTCGATCACACAGGCGGCCTTAGGTGGGCTGATGGGAGAGCTGGTGCTAGGGCGCCAGCTTGGCTTTAAGGGGGTGCTCTGGGGTATCGCGTTTGGGACTGTACCTGATCTCGATGTCTTTATGGCTCCTTTTTTGAGTGAGGCGGAGGAGATGAGGAATCACCGTGGGATAAGTCATTCACTGTTGGCTATCTGTCTGATGCCGTTCCTTTTTGGCCCCTTACTAGGCCGTTTGCATGATGCGTTATCTTGGCGCCGCGGCGTATGGTTTGTCTTTCTTACTTGGTCGACTCATGTGCTTATTGATTGTTTTAATACGTATGGCACCCAGATTTTCGAGCCGTTTAGTGATGAGAGGGTGGTGTTAGGAAATATATCTATTGTAGATCTTTCGTTTACGCTTCCGATGTTAGTGACTCTGGTGATGGTAGCTCGGTTAGGAAAGCATACGAGGAAGCGTGTGTATTGGGCGTGGGGCTGTACTGGTTGGCTACTATTCTATGTCGCTTTGAGTTTTGTTGTGAAAGGTATGGCGGACTCTAGATTTAGAGAAGAATTAGAAGCGAGGGGGATTCGTCCGTTACAAACAATGAGTGGGCCGAGCTTTGGGAACATTATCTTATGGCGCTGTCTTGCAGAGAGCGAAGAGGCGCTGCATGTCTCCTATTGGTCTCTATTTGATCGGGATCGGCCTTATGACATCGTTTCTATCCCTAAGAACCATGAATTACTTGGTACGATAGAAGAGACAGAGCATGGAGAAGCGATTCTGTGGTTTTGCCAAGGCTGGCATGCCGTTGTACCGGGTAAGGAGGGGCAATTTGGTATTATCGATATGCGACTGGGGGAGATGGTGACGGAGCAGTGGCGCGCCCCCGTATTCTCATGGATCGTTGATGATGAGGGGATGCAAGTCGCGGTATTTCGAGCTGCGATATCATCGAAAGAAGCTCTTGTTAGGCAATGGGGTAGAATGTGGGGAGGGGTGCCAGACTGGAGCTCTGCAGAGTGGATTTGGCTAGCGACAAGTGCTACTGACGAGCTCTGATAATGATGAGACGATTTGATCAGCAGTAGAGAAATCGAGGCAATTTGTGAGTCGATTCGGAACGGCTAAGGTGCGGCACCCTGCTTGAGTAGCTGAGAGAATTCCGTTGAGAGAATCTTCAATCACCAAGCAGTCTTTTGCTTGGTGACCACTACGCTTCACGGCTTCCAAGTAAAGGTCTGGAGCGGGCTTGATCTTGGGTGCATCTCCCCGGCAAATGATGTGCTGCATGTAGTTTGTTAGATCGAGACGCTCGAGCCAATCGTCCACCCAGTGGTGTGTGGAGCTGGAGACGACGTATGTGGGAATCGCGCGTTTATGAAGTTCCGTAATGAGGTCGATTACTCCCGGCATAGGCTGAGGGTTTTCTAAAGATTGGCGGATTTTTAGCTGCCGTGCCGGATTAATCGAGGCCCAATCATAGGTTTTTCCAGTCAGTGACTCTAAGTGTGTTTCCGGGGACCAAGTGTTGTAGTCAGAGCCGATACACTTTACATATGTAGAGATGGGGAGCTCTTGGCCTTCCGCAATGAAAAGATCTCGCAGGGTTTCGTAAATTGGCCACTCTGTATCAAGAATGACACCGTCGAAATCAAAAAATACAACTTTAGCGTCCCAGATCATGTTTGTTTGATGCAGGAAAAGAGTAGGTAGAACAAGATAAATAGGTGGGGGGTCAATGATTTATCGAATGGGTATGATGGAATAAGGGTGGGTGCTGTTTTATGGAGTGGATTGGGCAAGATTATCGATGGAGGGGCGGCTTGAAGGCCTGTGTTATCAAGGGAAGTTCAGGTGTGGTCTTTTCAGAGTAGGCGCATAAAAAAATCGCGCTAGGGATCGATGAGTATCCTGAGCGCGATGCATGATTTTAGTTGTTAGGTGGAACTAGTTAGGTTGTCGTCACGGTCTTGTCCTCAGTGTAACCATTTTCTTCGGCGAATTTACGCACATCTGCTGTGATTTTCATGGAGCAGAATGTAGGCCCACACATGGAGCAGAAGTGAGCTGTCTTTGCACCTTCTGCAGGGAGAGTTTCATCGTGGAATCCGATGGCTCTGGCAGGGTCGAGGCCAAGGGCGAATTGATCGCGCCAGCGGAATTCAAAGCGTGCTTTGGAGAGTGCGTTATCACGGATTTGTGCGGCAGGGTGCCCCTTTGCCAAGTCTGCTGCATGAGCAGCGATTTTATAGGTGATGACTCCTTCACGGACGTCTTCTCTATTGGGTAGCCCGAGGTGCTCCTTAGGGGTGACGTAGCAGAGCATAGCGCAGCCGTACCAGCCAATCTGAGCAGCACCGATGCCTGATGTGAAGTGATCGTAGCCGGGAGCAATGTCTGTGGTGAGAGGCCCTAGAGTGTAGAAAGGAGCTTCATGGCACCAGTCGATCTGCTTTTGCATATTTTCCTGGATGAGGTGCATAGGCACGTGGCCAGGGCCCTCGTTCATCACTTGGCAGCCTTTCGCCCAAGCGCGGGTAGTGAGTTCACCTTGAATTTCTAGCTCTGCCAGCTGAGCATAGTCATTGGCATCAGCAATCGCACCGGGGCGGAGACCGTCTCCAATGGAGAAGGAGACATCATAGGCTGCACAGATGTCACAGATATCATCCCAGTGATCATAGAGGAAATTCTCTTTATTGTGATGGAGAGCCCACTTGGCCATGATGGAGCCACCGCGTGAGACGATGCCTGTCATCCGTTTCGCAGTGTGTGGGACGAAGCGCTTGAGGACGGCGGCGTGAATGGTGAAGTAGTCTACACCTTGCTCCGCTTGCTCGATGAGGGTGTCTCGGAAGAGTTCCCAAGTGAGGTCTTCGATACGGCCGTTGACCTTTTCCAGAGCTTGATAGATCGGTACTGTACCAATAGGGACTGCGGAATTACGCATGATCCATTCACGGGTAGCATGGATGTTCTTTCCTGTGGATAGATCCATGACTGTATCTGCCCCCCACTTAGTCGCCCAGCGCATTTTCTCGACTTCCTCATCAATAGTAGAAGCTACCGCAGAGTTACCAATATTCGCATTGATTTTGACGAGGAAATTACGGCCAATGGCCATGGGCTCATTTTCAGGGTGATTGATGTTTGCCGGGATAATGGCACGACCACGCGCGACTTCAGAGCGTACGAATTCAGCTGTGATGAGAGTGGGTGTCTGGGCTCCCCAAGTCTGGCCCGGGTGCTGGTGGTTGAGCACGTTACGGTTGACCTGCTTCATCGGATCGATTTCTGATGGGCGAGGCATTTCGTAACCTTTCGGAGTAGAGCAGAGCTGCTTGATGCGCTCGGAGGCATCCTCTGGTAGATCTTCTATATTCGGGTATTTATCTGCAATGGTCTTGTACTCTTCCTGACGGCCGAGGTTTTCACGGATGGCGACGAATTCCATTTCTGGAGTGATGATTCCTTGCTCCGCATACCATTTTTGAGTGACTGGGTGACCAGCAGAACTGCGTAAAGGTTTGCGTTTGAGGCCGGGGTATTCCTTTAGTTTATTCTTTGAGGCTTTGTTCTCGTTGTAGCGTTCAGCGTGCTGATCGGAAAGGTAGCCATTGTCAGAGGGTTTGACATTACGCCCTTCGTATTCTTCCACATCTTCGCGGGCGAGAATCCAATCGCGGCGGAGAGCAGGGAGGCCTTCTGTCACGTTGCCAGTAAAGGCAGGGTCACCCCAAGGGCCTGAGCAATCATACACACGGACGGCCTCGTTCTTCTCAATTCTACCATTAGGGTGCTCTGTGTCAGAGACACGGATTTCACGCATTGGTACCTTAATATTGGTATGAATGGAGCCTTCTACGTAAATACGGGTAGAGTTTGGGAAATTGGTAGGATCATTTTCGATCGCTTCAATTTCTGCAGAGTTATCGAGATCTTCTTGGAAAATGCCAGTGTAGTCACCGCGCTGTTTGCTATTTTCAGGTGTCGGAGTGTGTTCGTCAGGTGTGATCATAGTCGAAGAGTAGTTTACTGTCGGTGTGTAAGGTGGAAAAGAGAAACCCGAGTGCTGAGCACGTCGGGCTTGAGTAGATTTCTTAGTGAGAAATTCGACTCCCTTCGTCGGTGCTAGCCGGAGCAGGTTCTAAGGGTCATAAGTGGTACGTACTTATTCTCAGCCGCATTGGCTCCCCCGTCTGAGAGCAATCTAGAGCAAATAAAGTATGATGCAAGGCAGGAATATGACATCGAGCTTTCCATAGGAGCGGGCTGAGTGTTTGGGCCGAGAGTGGGCCGAGATTCTCTTTCCAATAGAGAATAGAAAGGAAGTAAGGAAGCGAGCTTTATAGACTATTTGATTGACATTTGGTACTCGAATGAACATCTATGAGCCAATGATTCCCAGTTCGAAGACAGTAAAATTGTCAGGTTCCATAAGTGAGGTTTTGAAGGAGACCTTTGGCTTTGATCGTTTCCGGCCGAATCAAGAAGTCTTAGTAAAAGGTGTGTTAGAGAATCAAGATGTCTTTGGAGTGATGCCTACGGGGGGAGGGAAGTCCCTCTGTTATCAATTACCAGCTCTGATGATGGACGGTTGCTGCGTGGTGGTTAGTCCTTTGATCGCACTGATGAAGGATCAGGTAGATTCTGCTTTGGCGAATGGGATAAGAGCGGCTTGCTTAAATAGTGCTCTAAGTTCAGAGGATCGGGGAGCGACAGAATCTGCGTATCGGAGGGGGGAGCTTGATATGCTGTATGTCGCTCCTGAGCGATTATCCGCAGTAGGTTTTATTGATTTTTTGAGGGAACATCCATTAGGTCAGCCTTCGTTTTTTGCGATTGATGAAGCGCACTTTATTTCAGAATGGGGGCATGATTTCCGGCCAGATTACATGTTCTTAGGCCAGTTAAAGGCGTTGTTTCCCAGTATTTCTATTGTCGCATTTACAGCGACTGCGACAGAGCAAGTAGCGATCGATATTGAAGCTAGAGCATCCCGTGAAGGTGCGGGCCTCATTTGATCGTAGTAATTTGTTTTATGATGTACGGGCGAAACGGGACTGGAAGACCCAATTGGTCGAATATGTGAAAGCTCAGGGCGATGCCAGTGGTGTGATATATCGAACCACACGTAAGAGCGTGGAGGAAACCGCCGCGTTACTCTGTGAACACGGTATCAATGCGAAGGCCTATCATGCAGGAATGACTCCGGAATATAGGGCAGCAGCACAAGACGCGTTTATTCGAGATGACTGTGCGGTAATGGTCGCCACCGTAGCCTTTGGAATGGGGATTGATAAATCGGATGTACGCTTTGTCGTCCATGTGGATTTACCGAAGAACATGGAAGGGTATTATCAGGAAACGGGGCGAGCTGGGCGTGATGGGGAGCCTTCTCGATGTCTCCTGCTCTATAGCTCTGGAGATTTGGTGAAATTATCTCACTTTATCGGGCAAATAGTAGATGAAGAGGAGCAACGACGCTCCAGAGACCTACTCCGCTCCATGGAGAGATTCGCTTCCGTACCTCAGTGTCGCCGTAAATCATTGTTAGGTTACTTTAATGAAATTTATCCGAAGGAAAACTGTGGAGCGTGTGACTTCTGTACGGGAGAATTCCAGAAAGTAGATGTGACGCGGGCTGCGCAAATACTACTTTCTGCCGTGGCGAGGACGAAGAATAGATTCGGCGCTGTGCATCTGTGTGATATTGTGACTGGTGCAAACACGGCGAAGATTCGCCAATTTGAACACGAGAAACTAAAGACTTATGGGATGGGGAAAAACCATCCGAAGGTTTATTGGCGGAAACTCTTAGACTCTCTTCTAGCAGGAGAATATTTAGCCCTTTCCGCAGACCAATTCTCAGTGCCTCAGATGACTCAACCCGGCTGGGACTTAATGATGGGAAAGGGAACATTCTTCATGCAAGAAGATATGCGGAGTGAGCCCGAGCGCGTTCGTCAGCGGAAGCCTCCTGAAGGAGATGACATTGTGTTTGATGCAGGATTATTTGAGCATTTACGATTACTTCGGAAGGAATTAGCAGATCTAGCAGACCTAGCGCCGTACTTGATCTTTGGAGATAGAACGCTTCGGCAAATGGCTTCATTGATGCCTGTAGAGTTAAATCATATGGCGCAACTCCATGGGATTGGAACCATGAAATTGGAACGCTATGGTGAGGATTTCACAAGAGCGATTCGTTCCTATTTAGAATTGCACCCCGAGGTAGGAGAACTTCGTCAAACACCTATTGTAAATCCCAAGCCGCCTAACAAAACGAGACAGCAGAAGAAGAGCTTATCGGTAGGTGGCACCTATAAAGAAACATTACATCTCGTAGAAGCGGGGAACTCTATTGAAGAAATTGCTCAGAAAAGAAAAATCGGAGTGTCTACCGTAGAGAGCCATATCGCTAGATTGTTTGAGGACGGGGCGGAGCTAAACCTCAGAGATTATGTGAGTGAAGAGGAAGAAACTCTTGCCAGAGAACTGTTTGGAAAGCATGGGGTAGATGCATTAAAGCCAATTGTAGAAGAATCTAACGGGAAATTAAGCTATGGTGTGGCAAAGATCGTCAGAGCTATGTTAGGCTGATTCGTCATCATTGATGAGTGGAGAACGGAAATTAGAAATATTGTTCACAACTATTTCTAATAGGAGGGGTTTCTAGAATAGAATAGAATAAAAAATGAAAACGATGAAAAAATTAATGAATGTTCAAATGATGCTCCCATGTTCCGCCGTGGCTTTAATGACTCTGATTGGTCTATCCGTTGCGGAGGCCAGACCGGGTGTTCGTAAACTAGATAATAGAGGGAAAGGAAATAAGTCCTTGTCTCATACTATTGGGGATGCAAGAGCCCTAGGAGCGACAAAGGATAAATTTGTAGCGCATAAACGGGCAACGGCAGGAGGCTCAGGATTTTATTCTGATACAAATGCGAAAATAAGAGGAACTCATGTTTCTATCTATGGAACGATTACGAATAGTTTGTTAGAAGATCGATTGAGTGATACAGAAGGACGCTCTTTTATTGATCGACTATTAGCAATAGGCTCTGAAGCAGGCGGGAAAGACCTATCAGAGGCAGAAGCAGAGGTGTTTCGAACTCGATTAAAGAAGCTTTCTGATGATGTGCGAGAGGCCCGTGCTGATAACGTGAATCAAGCCGCAACGACACCGAGGATAAATCGATTACAAATGACACAAGAGGAAGTGATTCGCTTTGGTATCGATAGTGGTGAGCTGAGTGCTGCCCAAGTATCCTCCTTAAGACGTAAGATGGACTCCGTAGAAGCCAAAGAACAATCTGCTAAGTCGGATGGAGAAGTGGATGATAGAGAGCGTGAAAATGCGCTGGAAGCATCAAGAGGTGTTTGGGAAGATATTGTAAAGGTACTGAGGCCTTAGTTTTAGGCGAAAGAAATGCATGCACTGTATGTTCACTCCGAGTATCGAAGAAGTGATAATCACTGGCGCGACGGCACGAGTGCCAACGAAAGACCACAACTTTCTTAGAGGTGGACTGATTGCGGGGTGATTAAAAAGAGAGGGATAATTTATAAATACAGGCTGTAACATAGGTTAATCTGTAAAGAACGTGACTTGATCTGACATTCCTGATTGAAAAGAGGAAAACC
>CAZLQY010000073.1:0-12470 GCA_964561965.1 uncultured Verrucomicrobiales bacterium | reverse complement strand
TGCAATTTAGTTCATTTATTTTAAAAGACTTACACCTTAGGTTAATGCGTATGTGCCCCTTCCTAGAAGAAACGCTCCCGCATATACCACAGTTAACCCTGTAAACAACATCACCGCAAAAACCTCCCACACCTCATTCCAATCAGTTTGCGGCATTCCTGCACGATCAAAGTAAATGAAATGAATCAGTAGTCTAGCTCCCCACCACAGAGCCATCCACAGAGTCATCACACCCGCTAACCTTGTATCGCCAAGCAGCTCTTTTGGAGCCCAAAGGCTAACGACCCCAAAGATGAAATGAGCTACAGTGATATAAAGCGTACAAGTCCAGAACATCTGCGCTAAGAGAGGCTCTAGGTTCACGAGTCTATCACGAAAACATAAACAACGAGGTATCGCTATGCTCATTCCTACTAGGGCTAATTGGACGAATCCAGCAGCACTGATTACAAAGTCATATCCTATATTCATGATTTTCAGTTAATACTGAAAATACAGTTAATTTAAATCTCGATAGATACAAGAATAATTTTCAGAAAAATTACGCACTTCAATCGATGAGATTCTCTTAAAACAAACACTGTGTTAGTTAGATAGCTAACACAACTCACTAGAATACCATCTCTTGTTTGAACCCATTCTGAAATCCTAAACACTAGTCAAAATGAATTTAAAACATACTATCCATGATCCCTATTGATGGTTCGGAAGGCACCTTGGCCTCCTATTTGCTAATTACAACTATCTTCAACGTCACCGCACTTATCCCCTCCCAAGTGTGATGGGGTTTTCATTCATCATAAAAGATATTTAACAATGAAAAACACCTTAGGGAGCCTTGAGAAACACACACTCAAGACAACAACAGCAAAAAGTAGTATAGCTGGAATTCAAATAGCAGGCATTGTATTCGTTATCATTTTCTCAGCACTTCTCATTTCTAATATACTGATCTCAAACTCATTGAAGGATGACTCGTCAGGGATCAATATTGCAGGCCGACAAAGAATGTTATCGCAAAGGCTAACCAAGTCTATCAATGCCTTGAAATCTGGGCTTGAAACTAACGATGCCAAGCTTGCTAACAAATCTCAAAAAGAGGTAGCTCTTGCTTTCCACCTATTTAACAACACGTTAATTTCTTTCCGGGATGGAGGGACAACAACGGGAGCTACAGGCGATCCTGTAAAGCTAACAGCTATATCAGATAAAGAAATACGTGAGCATGTCACAAAAGCTAGTGATCTATGGGAACCTATTGCTCCTAACATACTCTACATCGCAACTGATAATTTGAAAAATCTGGATGTGAAGCGAGTAGAACAAGCGGCCCAATCACTCACCGAAAACAATCTGACACTTCTTGCACTCATGAACAACCTCACAGTTGGACTTGAGCAAACAGCAAACCAAAAATCATCAACTCTAAAGACAATCCTATTTGCGGCACTTATTCTCGTCTTTGCAAACTTTGCCTACATCGTTCTTTATGCCGTAAAATCACTGAAAAAGCGAGATACTCAATTGCAGACCTACTCAACAAACTTAGAGAAAAATTTCTCAGAACTCCAACAGACTAACAATGTTCTGGAAAGCACTCAAACTGAACTTTACGACACTAACGGGGCCTTACAAGAAGCGCTTAGCTCCGTCCGAAACATTTCCGATCAGGCACAAAATCGTGCCAATGAGTTAGAAACACTTACTCTTGATCTAAACAAGCTCAAAGAAGAATCCGACACAATCTTCAACTCCGTCGATCACGGGCTATGCCTGCTAGATAAGAACCACAAAATTGGTCAACGAGTAAGCCGAACTATGTATGATATTTTCGAAACAGAATATTTAACAGATCGCCCTTTCCAATCACTCCTTAAGCCTCTAATCACCGAAAAAGACCTTAAAACACTCGATAGCTACCTAAAACTTCAGTTCAGCCCTAACACACTTACCTCTGAGTTAGATCGTTACAACCCGCTTAAACAAATCGAAGTCGCTTTAAGCTGGGATGAAGATCACTTCTCGACAAAACACCTCGGGTTTGAATTTGAGCGAGTGATGGACGGTGAAGATATCGCTGCCGTCTTAGTCACTATCACTGACGTTACAGAAACAGTAGCATTAGAGTCCAAACTACAGCGAGCGAGTGAGACTCAAGAGCGCAAAACAGATCTCATCCTAGAAATCATCGGTAGCGACACTGCAGAGCTAGAATTGTTCCTTGCCCAATCAGAGAAAACTCTCAATCAAATTAATGATAAACTGAAAGAAAATGAACTGAATAATGAAGGGGCTGAATCTAGTAAAGAACTGGTAGAAGAAGTCTTCCGCATGGTTCATAATATGAAAGGAAACGCATCCATGATCAAACTTACTTCGATGACGAATCTTCTCCATAAAGTCGAAAGTAATTTGGCCAACTTAAGATCAAAAAAAGTAGTTCATGGTGAAGAGTTTCTTTCCGCCCTTGTTCAACTGGCAACTCTCAGAGAGAGACTCAATGATTACGACGAAATCACACAAACTATCCTTAAGGACTTTGCTCTACCTAATACACAAGGGAATACTCCTGAGGTGAAGCCCTTAAGCAAATCCGAGCAATTAGCAAAAGAACTCGAAACCTTCAATACAAGTGTAGCCAGTGAATATGGAAAGAAAGTATTCACTCGCTGTAACTTAGACATGAACGATATGTCCTCTGAAGGATTTTCCACAATGAAAGACATTATGATCCAGATTGCACGAAACTCAATCGTCCACGGGATTGAACTACCAGAAGAGCGAATAGAAAAAAAGAAACTAGCAGAAGGTATGGTCAGCTTCCTTTGTGAACGCCAAGAAGGGCAATCTAACATACTAGAGCAACCTAGCTACTACTTCGCCTTCAGGGATGATGGTGCTGGGCTGGACCTAGATTTCATCAAAGCAAAAGCCCTACAACGTGGACTCAAAACACAAGAAGAACTAGATCAATTATCCAATGCAGAAATTGTAGAGATCATCTTTGAGTCCTCTTTCTCCACCCTTGATCAAGCCAATGAACATGCGGGTAGAGGAATGGGAATGGACATTATAAAGCACAAAATCGTTCAAGAACTTAAAGGAAAATTAACGATCAGCTTCTCCCCTGGGCGCCATATGCAACTAGGTTGCTATATCCCTATCAATTCACTGAATCAATCGATAGATTACATTAAAACTGCTTAAATACAAAGATCATGAAACTACTAATCGTAGATGACTCTGCCATGATACGCAGAGCGATTAACCAAGCCTATGACGGCTCCGTATTTACTGATATACAAACCGCTTCTGATGGACTTTTAGCGCTTACTATCTTCGCGCAGCAGTTACCAGACGTGGTGACTCTGGATATCACTATGCCGCATATGGATGGACTAGCAGCATTGTCAAAAATGTTAGAAATCAAACCAAAAACGGTCGTCCTCGTTATCTCAGCATTAGCAGATCACCACACTGCCATTGAGTCATTAATTCGAGGGGCACGCCAGTTTATATGCAAGCCCTTTACAGAGGATGATTTAAAAAACGCTCTTGATAACCTACTTGAGAACACTGTTCGGAAGCCTCAGCACAAACTACCTGTTATGGAGAGCGACCAATCCTTTGAAAAAACACTATCACATATCGTCAGCACCAGCCCTTTATTCCATAACAAGACCACTCCTAATCAACAAAGTTACCCCAGTGGCTATGTAGAGCCTCCAAAGGTACACAATACATCGAAAATCAACAAAGACACCGACGCCGTAATACGACAAATTTCTATTAACGATATTAAGAAGCAAATCGAAGCGGAAAAACAAGTTAAGCCTTAATCTATCTTATGCAACAAGAACACATTAACGATTCTATAGAAACAGTCGATGAAGACACTATCCGATTTTTCGTCTGGTCCGTATGGAATTTTTTCAAAACGACTACCGGGATCGAGCCCGAAATAGGAGCTCCTTATCTCTTTGGAAACTTCAAGCATAATGACTATACTGGCATCATAGGAGTGTCTGGTTCACAAAAGGGGGCCGTCTATTTCACAATGAGTAAAAAGCTCCTAGATGATATACTAACAGTAAATTATCCTTCCTTGAAAGCTCAAAACATTCCAGAAAAAGAACTCGACCATATGCGTGCGGACTATTCAGGGGAAATGGCTAACATCATTTCTGGTAACGTTAGGAATTATTTAGGAGAACAGTTTCTTATCTCTGTCCCGGTAACAATCGCGGCACCAAAATCAGAGATGCGCTTAAGCAATGGTGTTTTAGGCATCATCTTTCCCATTAAATGGAGTGATAATCAATGCCACTTAGTCCTTAGCCTGGAAAATAATCAAAGAAACAACACGAACCAAAGTAATCCTGTCACATCATTATGAAGACCATCGCCCTCAATGGAACAAGCATTGCTGATCTGCTAATTCGTTTTGAAGTAGTTGATAGCGCCTTTCAGGATTTTTGTTTTCCTAGCTCTGTCTGGGCCTTTTTATCGAAGCTTCAGAAAAAACCTCTCACTATTTATGAAATAGCAGATTTTTTTCAAACGGACGTACGAGTTGCTAAAGCTCTCTTAAAACAACTCATCAAAGAAGGGGTTTGCACTCCAATGAAGGAAAATTTCACCTTCCAAGAATGGCTCGAAACAACAGCACCTATTAATCCGACTACCGTATTCGCCGATAACGCTGAGCCTCCAGAATTAGAATTCACCATTCCCCAAAACGAAGGAAATACACCTGTCTTTACAAATCCTAACACCTATCAAAGTGAACTTCTCGACGTCTATTTAGAAACAGAGGAAGAAGTAATTTCGGTGACTTTAAGCTAAACTTGGCAGCTTTCTCATCATCCATACCTCTGGAGTTCTCTAGAAATTGACACTTACTACTGGCGGCCGTGGCTCTCGATGAAGAGCTACCGGGTCATCGGGCGCACAGAGATATCACGTTCCGCAAAGTACTGCTTCGCTTCTGCAACGGTATGCTGCCCAAAGTGAAAAATAGAAGCGGCTAATACCGCATCCGCCTTCCCTTCTTCAAGAACATCGACCATATGCTGGAGATTCCCTGCTCCTCCACTTGCAATAACAGGAATTCCTACAGCTTCACTAACAGCTGAGGTTAGTTCTACATCATACCCATCCTTCGTGCCATCCGCATCCATACTTGTCAGTAGGATTTCCCCTGCACCGCGATCGTAAATCTCCTTGGCCCACTCCACCACATCTTTACCAACAGGCTTACGCCCTCCATGGGTATAAACGCCCCAAGATCCGCTAGCTTCTCTTTTAGCATCAATTGCCACGACAATGCATTGGCTACCAAATGCTGTGGCCCCCTCGTCTACAAGACCAGGATTCGTCACTGCTGCTGTATTGACGCCCACTTTATCAGCTCCAGCTAAAAGCATCTCCCTCATATCAGAAACTGCTCGAATTCCTCCACCCACAGTTAACGGGATAAAGCAATGTTCCGCTGTCCGGCGAACGACATCCACCATCGTATCTCGACCGTCAGAAGACGCAGTAATATCGAGAAACACTAATTCATCTGCTTGCTGCTTATTGTATGCAATGGCGCACTCTACCGGATCACCCGCATCTCGGAGATCTACAAAGTTCGTGCCTTTCACGACGCGACCATCAGTCACGTCCAAACAAGGGATAATACGCTTCGCAAGCATGCGGTAGAGAAACGTGAGAGCTTAGAACTTGCAAGAATGAAGTTCCTACAATTTCTCAATAAAGCAACCCAGTTCCCTCTAATCACTCAAACTGATTCCTCAAACAATTATTCTCCATCACCCAGCACCAAACATCGTGATTGACGAATACATACAAAGACTTGACGGCTAATCCCGCAAAATATTGATTAAATCTCTTTTTGAGTTTCGTATCATTGTTTACATTTAAACTTTAAGCTCTAGCCCCCGCTTTCAATACGATCAACATTCATGAAGTTCAAAAGACATCTCTTTTTCATCACTAGTTTCTTTTCCCTCACTTTCTCGTGCACAAAAGAACCCTCTACTGGCGATTTAGAAAAGAAGCCTTCTCCAGCTGAAAGTGCGCCAGCTGAAAGTACAACACCACCTCTTTTAAGTGAAGAGCAAGGCCCTATCAGCTTTAATGAGCATGTTCAGCCGATTCTCTCTGAATATTGCTATCACTGCCATGGCCCAGATTCCTCTTCTCGCGAACCAAAAAAGAATCCATTCCGAGTTGACCGTGAGGAATTCGCGTTCCTAGAGCGAGATGGAATCCCAATGATCATTTCAGGGAAACCTGAGGAATCAGAATTAGTTCGTTTAATCAATAGTAAGGATGATCTTGACGTGATGCCTCCTGCCAATGGGCATAAGCACCTCAAACCTCACCACATTGCCACCATTGAACAATGGATCGCAGAGGGTGCTGAGTATCAAGAACACTGGTCTTTCATTCCCCCACAGAAGGCAGAGCTGCCTGAACATACATTTAAAGACTGGGCCAAAAACCCAATCGATCACTTCGTGGGAGGAAAACTCGCGAAACTACATCTAAAACCTAGCAAGGAAGAAGAGCGTAGCCGGTTACTTCGAAGAGTCAGCTTCGACCTCACAGGCATAGCTCCAACAACAGAGCAAACAGAGACATTCGTTAACGACCCTAGAGCGACAGATATTGTCTATGAAGAAAGAATTGATCAATTACTCAAGACCACAGCCTATGCAGAGCACATGGCCCGTCATTGGTTAGACGCCGCACGCTACTCAGACACTCACGGTATACACGTTGATAATTATCGATCCATTTGGCCTTTTCGTGATTGGGTCATCCAGGCCTTCCAAGAGAACAAGCCCTTTGATGAGTTTACGATAGAGCAAATTGCAGGAGACATCCTTCCTTCCAAAACGTTGGCTCAGACCGTCGCAACAGGGTTTAACCGGTGCCTCCCCACCACAGGAGAAGGTGGCGCTATCCTTGAAGAATACGATGCGATCTATGCGCAAGATAGAGTAGACACTACCTCTGCTGTCTTTCTTGGCCTCACAACCAATTGCGCCTCCTGCCACGATCATAAATTCGACCCTATCAGTACAAAAGAGAATTATCAGTTCACCGCCTTCTTCCGTAACACGACTATGCCTACTATGGATAAAAATCTAGCAGAGCACCCTCCCATTGCTCTGTTACCCGGGCGCGATGGAGATGATGCAATCCATAAAGAATCAAAGAAAGCCCAAGCTGACCTTCAGAAACAATTCGATAGCATCCGCAATCAAAATAAACCGAAAGCAGAAGCTTGGATAAAAGAACTCAAAGACGAATGGAACAAAGTTTCTTACCTCCCAGCAATAGCCCCTATCTATGAAGAAGCGTTCTCTACCGAAAAGAAAACGACAGCCTCAGGCACTCCTCTTCGTGACTCTATCGAATGGATCAGTGGCCAATCAGGAAAAGCCATCAGCTTTAAGGGGCATCAGGGAATTGACTTAGGCAATCACGCTAACTTTGAGAACAACCAAGCCTACACCGTTTCAGCATGGATCAAGGCAGATAAAAAGCAACACGGGACCGCCTTAGCCAGAATGGACAGTAAAGCAGCCTATAGGGGCTGGGATATCTCGTACGAAAAAGGTAAAATCGGAGTCAGCCTTATTCATTCCTGGCCTAATAACGCCATTAAAGTCTCCACCGCCCAATTAATCCGACCAGACAATCGCTGGTACCACATCACTGCTTCCTATGACGGATCAAGTAACGCAGAAGGAATCTCCCTTTACATCAATGGCCAGATTCAACGCCTTGACATCCTACATGACACACTCACAGGATCTACACGCAACGAAGCCTCTCTCACTTTAGGTGCCAGATCATCATCTCACCCTCTCATGAGCGGAGGTATCCAACATATCAAAATCTACGATGATGAACTTTCCCCACAAGAGGTGAGACGTCTCTCCTCCCAATACATCGTAGAAAGCTTTGTCAAACGTCAACCGAAGAAACTAAGCTCCAAAGAAAAACGAGAACTTATCAATCTCTACTTTGCCATTGTTCCACCCGAAAGCAGCTTACTTCATGAGCAAATTGCTAATCTCCAGCAAACGATTAATACAATAGAAAACCGTGGTGTTAGTACTCTAGTCATGGACGAAAAAGATGAAGAGCCCTTTGCACACGTCCTCATCCGTGGTGAGTATTCCAATAAAGGAGAAAGAATTACTCCTGACACACCGGCAGTACTCCCACCAATGGATGAGAACTACCCAAAAAACCGTCTCGGCTTAGCTCAATGGTTAGTCGATGGTAAAAACCCACTAACATCTCGTGTCACAGTGAATCGGTTTTGGTACTATTTCTTTGGTCGTGGCCTTGTCGAAACGACAGAGGACTTCGGCATCATGGGGAGCAGACCTTCACACCCTCAATTACTAGACTGGTTATCCATTGATTTCTCGGAAAACAGCTGGGATCTCCACCACCTTATCAAAACCATTGTCACCTCCGCCACTTATCGCCAAAGCGCCAGATTAGATACTGAGAAACAAAGTAAGGACCCAGAAAACATCTACTTAAGCCGCGGGCCACGCTACCGCCTAGATGCCGAACAAATCCGTGATCATGCGCTCTCTACCTCGGGACTTCTACAGACAACTGTTGGAGGGCCATCCGTGAAACCTTACCAGCCAGAAGGAATCTGGGAGGCCGTAGCCATGCCACAATCCAATACGAGATTCTATAAACAAGATCGTGGTGCAGCCCTCTACCGCCGCTCCCTCTACACATTCCACAAACGCTCTGCCCAGCAACCGAATATGGAAATTCTCAATGCCCCTACAAGAGACGTCTCCTGTGTGAGACGAGACATTACAAACACCCCCCTACAGGCCTTTGTCACCATGAACGACGTCCAGTTTGTCGAAGCCAACAGAAACCTAGCTCAGCAAGCTCTACTATCTACAAAAAATGATACAGATTGCCTCGACTTCATCACGAAAACACTACTCAGCAGGCACTTCACAGAGCAAGAACGTCAAATAGTGACAGACTCCTTAACACAACTACACGAACGATATTTAAACGATCCAGAAAAATCCAAAGCCTTAACTCATTTTGGACAATCCTCCCCAGATCCTGACATCCCAGCCCATACACTGGCCTCCTGGACAGTCATTACCAGCCAAGTCTTTAATCTAGACGAAAATCTTAATAAATAATTTTCCACGCTATGAACCACGTAGATCTTCAACAGACTATCGCTCTGCACAACAGTGCTATCACCCGTCGCCAATTCTTCAGAAAGAACGCCATGGGGCTAGGTTCACTAGCACTCGGCTCCTTACTACCACAAGGACTCATGGGCTCTAGTGAAGAGAACACTACAGGATTGCCCCATTTCCAGCCAAAGGCCAAACGCGTCATTTATATTTCTCTGATTGGTGCGCCATCACAAATTGATTTATTTGATCATAAACCAGCGCTAGAGAAGTACCATAAAACTGACATGAAGGACTTCCTAGTAAAGTCCGGGCAGCGACTCACTGGAATGACAGCAGCACAAGCAAATTTCCCTATTGCGGCCTCGCATTACAAATTTAGTAAATATGGTAAATCTGGTATGGAGTTCTCAGAGCTCCTCCCCTACCACGGAAAAATGGCTGACGACATTTGTATGATTAAAACCATGTATACAGAGGCCATCAACCATGAGCCAGCCAACCAATTAATGTATACCGGCTCCATGAACCCAGGCAAAGCGTCCATGGGCTCCTGGTTATCTTATGGCCTTGGATCTCTCAATGAGAACCTCCCAAGCTTCGTCGTCCTTCACGCAAAACACACGAATGAAAAAGCCAATGTCCAAGCCATTTCCTCTCGACTTTGGGGGTCTGGTTATCTCCCTGGTAAATATTCCGGAGTTAATCTTCGTTCTCAAGGAGACGCCGTCCTCTACCTTAAAGATGCCCCGGGTATCGACAGGCAAACACGCCGTGAGATGCTAGACGGCCTCAATGCTCTCAACCAACTCACTTATGATCAAGTAGGAGATGCCGAAATCCAAACGAGGATGCAACAATACGAAATGGCATTCCGGATGCAGTCTTCTGTACCCGAACTCACAGAAATCGAGCAAGAGCCCGACTATATCTATGACATGTACGGGCCACAGGCACGTACAAAAGGAAGCTTCGCCCACTGTGCGCTGATGGCCCGTAGAATGGCGGAACGCGGCGTACGCTTCACCCAAATATTCCACCGGGGCTGGGATCAACATAACAACCTACCAGCCACCCTTCCTAGCCAAGCGAAAGACGTGGACCAACCGTGCTGGGCTCTCATTCAAGATCTCAAACAGCGAGGAATGCTCGAAGACACACTAGTTATCTTCGGAGGGGAATTTGGCCGCACCACATACTGCCAAGGCGTCCTAAGTGATAAAACATATGGAAGAGATCACCACCCAAGAGCTTTCTCTATGTGGATGGCAGGAGCCGGAGCTAAGAAAGGCCTAACATATGGCCAGACGGACGAATATTCTTTTAACATTGCGACACCTGATCAAAAAATTCACGTCAGAGACCTCCATGCCTCTATCTTAGAACGTTGCGGCCTAGATCACAACCATCTAACATTCAAGCACCAAGGACTTGATCAGAAATTAACAGGAGTAAGCCCAGCAAAGCCAGTGCGCGAAATTTTTAGTTAACTTCAGTGTTGTCGCGACGTATCATATATGAAGACTCTGTCAAAAGATCACACCCAGAGCTCTCAATACAACTTTCATGAGTAAACCAAAAACAAAAATCACAACTGCCCTCATCCTAGTCGCACTATCTACAGCGCTTCTTTGCCTCCCATTGGTAGTAAAGATTCCTTCCGGAGAAACGAACCCTTGGATTGAATTTATAGGTGGATTCCACCCAGTTTTCCTCCACTTCCCCATCGGTTTCTTAATGCTTATTTTAGCGTTAGAGCTACTAAGCCTGTTTTCTAAAAAGAAGAATCAATTGCCCATGCAAGCGGCATTAATTCTCAATGCCCTCACATCTGTTAACGCCGCCTTACTCGGCTTCGTCCTCTATCTCACAGGGAGCTGGAGTGGGGAAACAATCGAAGATCACCTCTGGGGAGGGCTCACTTATGCCGTCTGTGCTATTTGGTTACCTTATATCTACCACCTTACAGCATCACGTACGAAGCTACCCTACATGCTCGTTCTTCTTGCTTCCGCCGTGGTAATGACTCTTGCTGCCCATGATGGTGGTGAAATCACTCATGGAGACCCAATGGACTTAGCTCCTTGGAAACAAGAAGAGAAAGTCAAAAGGACAATAGCTTCTCCCGAAGATGTCAAAGAAGGAGAAATCTTCGACCCTGTGTTCTACACTGGTGTCATTGTCCCCATTCTCGAAGAAAAATGTTATAGCTGCCACGGAGAAAAAAGAGGCCGAGGCGGACTACGCATGCACGAGATGGAACTCTTCCTCGAAGGGGGAGACGAGGAAATCGCTCTTGAACCAGGAAACGTAGAAGAGAGTTTCTTTATTACAACTCTCCACCTACCTATTGATGATGATTATCACATGCCACCTGAGAGCAAACCTCAGATTACAGAAAACGAAGCGGCCTTGCTAGAATTCTGGGTTACCTCTGGTGCAGCTACAGATAAGAAGTTTAGTGAACTCAACCCTAGCCCTGAGATTGAGACCGCTCTGAATGCCATTCTGAATGCCTCTCCCCAAGACGGTGATGATGATAGCTCAGACCATACAGACGGTCACACCGATCAAGAAAAACGCAGTGCAGAACTGGAATCTCTAGTGACAGAAGCTCAAAAGAAGTTAGGAACATCACTGAACTGGCTCAGCTTAGATTCTCCAGATCTCCAGTTTTCCGCCGTCAGTATCCGCAAACAATGGAGTGACGAACACATCAGCGCATTACAAACTGTCTCAGCAAATCTCAATTCTTTGAATCTTAACGGCACGAGTGTCGGAGATAATATTGCAGAACTACTTAGCCAATCAAATCAACTCAAAGACCTCCGCTTGGCAGAAACATCTATCAGCAACGCAGTTCTCACGTCCCTCCCAGATAGCCTTGAAGTCCTCAACCTTCACTCCACCTCCATTGATGATGCAGGTCTAGAGAAGCTTAAAGGTAAAGAAAACCTCAAGCGAATCTACCTTTGGAATAGTAAAGTCACTGAAGAAGGTAAGCAAAAACTAGCAGAGCTCCTCCCCGATCTAGAGATTCTCTAAAAAGAACGGCACCACATCTACCTTTAAAAAAGGGCGAAGGAATAACAAACCTTCGCCCTTTCTCTGTATGGATTCTCCCCTTTTCTCTCCTTGAAATGGAGCGCGATTTAAAGATTTACCCCAATTGCCCGGGGCCATCACCCCCTCACAGCCTGTAAAAAAAGGAACTTGATCTGACAGACGGTTAAAATCAGGCAGTAGCTAGAG
>CAZLQY010000072.1:0-12558 GCA_964561965.1 uncultured Verrucomicrobiales bacterium | reverse complement strand
GCTACTGCCTGATTTTAACCGTCTGTCAGATCAAGTTCCTTTTTTTACAGCTTATGGACTTCATTCTTCACAAAAACCGAATCATTCTCGTTCATCAGGCCTTTTAGATAGACCATCTTTGATACAGCTACTTCTCTTTGCTACTCTCTTTTGTACCAAGCCCCGAGAGAATCTGTATCGCCTTCGCATCCAGCTCTGGAAGGACTCTTTCTTCTTGGTTTAAAGTGGCCATTGCTTGAAGAGCAGATGGGCCAAGAGCTTTGTGATCACTACCTCTAAGGGCAAGAATTTGCTCTGATGGGTTTAAACGATCAAAGCGATACTTTGTGTAGCCACGCCCAAAACGAACACCATCCGAGTGGTGTAGCTCAAGATGGAGATGGGCCAGATAAGCTCCACCTGCCGTCCCAACAGTCCCCACCTGTTCTCCACGCCCTACCACACTACCTTTCGCTACGCTAATCGCTTCTAAGTGGGCATACATGCTATGCAGTAAGCGCTGTTTTTTATCTCGATGGGCGATGACGACGACATTGCCCCAACCTGCGGCTGGTTCTCCTGTATAAACCACTCGGCCATTTCCTATCGCATAAATTGGATCCCCTAGATCACTATTCCTACCACCCACGCCATTAAGATCATCTCCTGTATGGAAGCCTCCACGGGCTGTATTCTCTGCCCAAAATTTCTGGGCATTATACGTCATCCCAGCCGCGGCTGTCCCCATAGGGAAATCCATGCGTGGGGCTGTAGGTATCTGGAATCGCTCAAAAGGCCCATGAAAGACCATCCTTGAATCAAAGGCCCCATACCCCGAATGGCCTCCATTCTCCGTGGGAAACCCAAGAGGGACAAAGGCCTGTTGAGGGCCTTTCAAACTACGGATAGGTGGCTCAGGTGCCGACTGCTTCTTCATCGCACGCATTGCCGTCCAACCAAACGCTGCAATCAAGGTGAGAATGAGAAATGTCCCTAAATACTGCTTCATAACGTCAAAAATCGAGGTAAATCTCCGTTCTTCTATTGGCCCGTCTACCAGTTGGATCATCTCTTCCATCATCCAAGGTATTAGGGCGGCGAGGCTGCTCCATACCGTGCGCTTCCTTACGAATCTGGTTCTGGTCTACTCCTAGTTCCGTTAGGTAAGTCACCACAGCACT
Source organism: uncultured Verrucomicrobiales bacterium (assembly GCA_964561965.1). Classification (GTDB taxonomy): domain Bacteria; phylum Verrucomicrobiota; class Verrucomicrobiia; order Verrucomicrobiales; family Akkermansiaceae; genus Rubritalea. Next base: position 11,398 of record CAZLQY010000072.1, on the reverse strand, counting down.
AGCCCTCCGGCCAGAAAGTGATTGATTGTACTCTGCTGAGCCTTTTCCGTCGGTATGTCCTGAAATCACTATGCTTTTATCAGGATCTAATTTCAATAATCGAGATACGATATGGAGCTGACGTCGATTTCTTTCTGTCAGTCCCTCTTGATCAAACTGAAAGTAAATCACCAAGGTCTGCCCCCCTCTCGGGTCTTTCGCAAGGGGTGTGTAATAAACATCTCCACCAGCCACCCGTTTCGCATAATCTTGGATTAATTTATCTAAATTCACTTCGTATACTTTCCAGTCAGCTTCCTCTGAGGGGCGTTGAACGATAAGAGAAAACTCAGCACCCTCTTCTTTCTCACCCGAGACAACATTGATAATAAACCCTGCTGCTAAATCCCTCTGAAAAGAACTACGCAGCGGTTTCTCAGCCCTTAGCTGATAGTTGCCTTCTTCGAAAAGAATACACAACCCTGCAATACTGGCATCGGATACATTCTTCGTATCCACCATGGCTCTAGCGTCCTCAAACCGTTGAGCTAGTGTATGATCTACAAAATGATAGGCACAACTTAATGCATCTCTATTCTTCGTCGCTCCTGGAATGGCAGCACCTGTCTCCTCCTCCAAAGAAGGCATCTCTAGGCTGGCCACCTTCCAACTACCATCCTTCTGTCGCTTAAAGTCAAAAAGTATGTGGGCTTGATTCGCCAAATTCATAGCCCAGCGCATTTGTTTCCCCTGCTGTAAGAGTCCTATCATTTGCACAGGCTGATCAGGATCTAACAATAAACCGCCTGACTGGATTAACCGTAGCAAGTCTTTCTTCTTATCCTCCGTTAATGCCTCATCCCCAATAAGCCGCACTAGAGATGCGAACTGTTGTTCACCGCTTTCTTCACGAACTACATGAACAATTTTATCCATCAATGCTTTAGGGTTTGAGAATGTAAGAGATTCACTGCCCTGATTTCTCGTTAGAGAATCTGTCTCTTTCACCACACTTTCTGGTGAATCTACATTCACTCCATTAGCTGCCAGCTGAGAACGCTCATCTTGATCTTTCCCATCTGAGAAAGATCCCGCCTCTTCACTGCAACGACCAGAATAGAGTAAAACGACAATTAACGACACCACTACAGCCGTTGCTGTAAGGGCTATTAATATGGGTGATCTTTCTTCGTTCATCGGAATGAGAACATACTCTTAAATATTAATACTGCCCAACGAAATATCTCACCTCAAACCTCAAACCTCGAAACACCTGACAATAATAGCTTCCTCATCTCCCCCCTCTTCTGGTTGATCAACTAGATTTCATGTCCATTGATGGGTTAAAGACCTTAGCTGCAACTCCTCATTTCCCTTCTCACCTGAAGTGGGGATGCCCTACGTATTCTGGCAGGCTCACGCTCCGCCAAAATAAATCAATCTGGTGGAGAAATTTGGGGGTTCTGGCTAGAAACATTAGGTTTCTACAGCAGAGCTATTTGATGTTGAGTTTCATCCTTAGCATGCTACATCGAGCGTATGGAATTTTCTAATGTAACCGTGAAGGCTGAGGCGAATTTATATTTTGATGGCAAGGTTGTCTCTCACCAGATCACTCTCACTGATGGCACCGTGAAGACATTGGGTGTGATCTTCTCCGGCGATTATCACTTTGGCACAGAGCGTGCGGAGCGTATGGAAATTACGGGGGGAGAGTGCTCTGTCCTTCTGGATGAAGCAGAAGGCTCTACGGTTTACTCGAAAGGGTCTTACTTTGATGTCCCTGCAAACTCCGGTTTTACGATTACTGTGCCATCTGATGTTTGCCAATACGTTTGTCATTATATCGAGGCAGAATAGGGCTTGTAAAAGCCAGAAGTCATCATCTCAAAACCCTTGCACTTCTGACGGGAAAAGATAGGCTCAATGAGCTCCCAGTAAACAGGGGCTCATTTTTTATGTCTATCTGGAATGCTATTATTGTTGGAATTGTACAAGGCTTGGCGGAGTTCTTGCCGATTTCGTCTTCCGGACACATTGTTTTAACACAATTCTTACTAGGTATACGCCAAGTGGGGGCTGAGTTTCAGCCGGACTTGGGCTTTGAGGTTATTTTACACGTTGGCACCTTGGTCAGTGTCTTGATTTTTTTTCGTAAGAAGCTCTTTTCTCTCGTACAATCACTTTACACAGCGTCGATGAAAGAAGAGCGTAAGATGATTCTCTGGTTGGGAATGGCGACTGTACCTGCTGTGATTGCAGTAACGTTATTTAAAGACTATTTTGAAGCGGCTTATCAGTCACCTGCTTTAGTTTCTGGCTTACTTCTCGTGACAGGAGCCCTTCTTTTCATTCCCAGATTATTAGTCAGTAAGGCTCAGGAAATAGGGCTGAAAAGTTCTGTCATCATGGGGTGTGCTCAGGCTCTGGCTATCTTCCCAGGTATTTCTCGTTCAGGCTCCACGATTGCTGCGGGGCTGGCCTCGGGAGTGAGACCAGAGAAAGCGGCTGAATTCTCTTTTCTCATGTCGATTCCTGCTATTCTGGGAGGATTAGTGTTCACCCTCAAGGACCGGGTGGAAGAGCACCTTGAGCTCGGTTTGAATCGATTGGAGGCTGTGAAAGAGGCCTGTTATTCTTGTGTGACGGTTCCCTACTTAAGTGGTGCTTTAGCCTCTGCAATCATAGGCTTATTCGCTATCTATTTAGTGATGGGAGCTGTGCGCCGTGGTAAACTAGAGTACTTCTCCTATTATTGCTTCGCGGCTGGTATTACAGGGATGATTTATTTTTCTCAATTTGGATAATATTAAGACTTTCATGATCGTTTTACGGATGCTTTTTTTCTATTGGTTGGCTGTTTGTACCTGTTCGGTGGGCCATGCTGCCTCTATGGTGCTTGCAGATGGGTTTGACTTCCCAGTGGCGAAACCGGATGCGAAAAATTACTATAAAGCGAGAGGGATGCGGTTACGCTCTCCTGTTCACTATGGAGAGGACTGGAACGGTACAGGTGGAGGGAATACTGATCTCAATGACCCGATCTATACTTGTGCGAACGGGGTTGTTGTCTTCGCTCACGATTGTAGGGGGGGCTGGGGCCGCGTGATGATCATCCGCCATGCTTACCGAGGCTCAGATGGTAAGGTGAAGTATTGTGATTCTCTCTACGGCCATCTACGTACGATGAGTGTGTCATTAGGTGACCGTGTGACGCGTGGACAGAAGATAGGAACGATGGGAAACAATAGAGGGATGTATCCTGCACACTTACATTTTGAAATCCGGCATAATTTAAAGATTGGGATGTATCGTGATAGTGTATCACGTAGCACCACAAACTGGGCAGACCCTACGAGTTTTATACGTAAAAACAGAACGCTCCAAAGTAGCTCCAAAAAGGTGAATCTACCGACAGGGACGTTTAGAGAATACAAGGGATCTAAAGGGCTATAACCTCCTTAAAGGTTTCCTGAACAATATTTCATTATGGCTAAGCAACATCAAAAAAAATCGAAAGGCTGGATCATCTTTGCCTTTCTCATCGCCGGTATAGGCTGGTACCTTAATCAGAAGGAGGAAGCTCGGAAAGATGCCTCTCAATACGCTGATTCTGAGGACTCTTCTCCGGCAAATTCCCCTAGCACTTCAGCCACGGCAGGAAATGCCTCTCAAACAGCTCTTTCTGTCCATTTCACAGAGCCCAATGTCACGTCCAACAAATGGGATGTGCTGGATGACTGCCACCTAACCAAACATCGCAATAATGATGGCGATAGCTTCCATGTCAAAGATGGTAAAGGGAATCAGACAGAGTTTCGTCTCTACTTCGTTGATACGCCTGAAAGCCGCCTTCATCAATACAATGGGGAGCGCCTTCAGGAGCAGGCAGACTACTTCCATACAGACCGTGAGAGCATCATCACTGTCGGCAAGGCTGCTAAAAAGTTCGTCTTAGATCTATTAGATCAACGACCGTTTCGTGTTGTGACTCAATGGGAAAATGTCTATGGCCCTGAGCGTAAATACTGCTATGTCCTCGTACAATGGGAGGGCAAAGAAGCCTACCTACATGAAGTTCTCGTAGCGAAAGGTCTCGTACGTATTCACACTAAGCCGACGTCATTACCCGATGGCACCTCCAGTAACCGCCAACGCAAGAATTTGTATAAAATACAGGATAGCGCAAAGGAACAGGGCATCGGAGCATGGGGGTTGTAACAATCGATTTCTTTTTCTTTGACGCCCTCCATGGTTGTGCCAAGTTATTGTTATGAGGTTGTTCACTATTAAACTTGCTGCGATAACGACGTTTTTCGCAGCATTACTGTCGATCGCAGTAGGGTTTGGCTTCCTCGTGGGGGGATCGCCCGGCTTAGGATTGCTTGTTTGGGTTTTTGGCACTCCAGCATTATTTGGTTTAGCGGTCGTATTTGATTGGGTGAAATACCAAATTCGCTCGGAAAGAGATGAAACCGATGGCATTATTGATATCGAATCCCGCCGTGTGTTTACCAAATCTGGTGAAGGCGGATGAGGCTCTTAAAAGAACAATCTAAGTTCTAGATCATCTGAAATTTTGATACCAAGAGTGGAGTGAAGACCCTAGGCTGCTGATTCCTTCCGGAGTGTTTGTTGGCTCCCTTTCTCCGTGATCTGTTTATTTCTTCTGCCGAGTTCTCGAGGGAAGAATGTATTTAAAGAGCAGAAAGAGGATAAGAGCACCTGCTAGCAAGATCCAAAGGATGTTCCCTTGGAGTAGTTCTAACCAAGAGATCACGACGGGGCCAAGATAGTAACTTAATCCGGAAAGAATGGGTACCCAGAGAATCGCTGCAATAGCTAAGGACACAGAAAATTTAGTAAAAGACCAGTGAGAGGCCCCTGCAGCAATGTAGGTGAGAACACGGCTACCCGGCAGGCAACGACTGATCATAATCCAGTGAATCCCAAATCGATCAAAGAACTGTTTCCCTCGTTCTACTCGTTCTTTTGTCACCATATTTTTTGCCCAGTTCCATTGAAGAGCTCCATTGGTCACACCTCTACCGATCCAATATAATCCAACATCTCCGACCCATATCCCTATCGCAGCACCAGAGAAGGTAACGGCCCATGAAGCGATTCCTTCTGCCGCTAAAATGCCAGCGGCAACACAGGCAAGATCTTCAGAAACAAATGTAGCGACAAAAATAGCGACAAACATGAGCCAAGGCGCACCTTGACTAAATTCCTTGATCTGCTCGAGAAGTTCAGGAAAGGCCATGGCTAACATAACGTTCATGACATGGGGAGCTGTAGCGAAATTTCGTGATACACAGGAGAAGAGCTAAAGTTGGCAAACTCTTGTATGTAGACCCAGTCTACTTGTGTTTTCTTCACAGAAATCTGACTCGTACTCCATGTCTGAGCATCATCCCGGCACATGCGTACACTGAAGGCGCTTGGTGCCGCATCTCTACAACCACGGTGGTACTCTAAGTGTGTGTCATCACAAACTGGGTTGATCTCTTTATAACCTTGTTGACGGCTAGCGGAGACTTCTGGAAAACGAAAGGAGGAGCTCGTAAGAGGTTGCTCTGGATCAACGTTCATTAAACCTTCTCCATCCCACTCGTAAACACTGCAGCTTTTATCATCGAGAGCAACGATGGTGAAAGGCCGCAAGGCATCTAGAGACACTAGCTTGCTCTTAAGATCGTCAGCTTGTTTTAAATCGGCAAGACCCAATACTAATTGCCCTCGGCTGCGGGGTTGTTGATTCAGCTTTGGAGTTTGGTGCCAGAGATTTAATAAGGCGATAGTGACTCCGTATTCATTGGTCAGAAGCCAGGTACCTCCCGCATCGGGATCCGTGGGGGCTAAGAAGTGAGTCGCAGCAGGAGAAGTTTGCAGAGAAGGCGGTAGTGCTTCACTGCGAGTTTTGAGTTCATCTCGATTAAAAAAAACATGATACCCCTCGGAATCACGCCTCCAAGTCATAGTGCACATGGTGAGATTAGTGAGTAGATGGCTCGATTGCTGGAAGGGCTGAAGGCGTGGCCAAAGGAGTAGTTGAAGGGGTGGTCGAAGGGACCGTTTGTTCTTCGGAAGAGCCGACCGGCTCGCATGCTCCAGATGCTCATGTGGGCACACCAAAGGCAGGTAAAATCCAGAATTTAAGGACGAAGTAAAATACGATGGCACCAAGTGGCCAGAAGTCTGTAATATCACGTTTCTTCTTTTGTGAAGAACCTTCTTGAGGCGTTGATTCTGTAGCTTCGGAATTCATAATAGGGATCAGAGTAAAGAACGTTTCGTTCAAAACGTGCTGCTGCAGCACTCTATGCCGGGAAAAGCGTATTACCAGAACGAAAAACTCTTCTTCTCTCCGCGATTTTTTCCAAAACCCTGACTTCTCAAGATAGCATTTGTGTTTTATAAGTCATATCCGATGACGAGTGCCAATAATGATTCCACACCCTCGCCCTATGCCACACCCACAACTCCAAGCCTAAAAGAACATTCAGGAAAAGTAAGCCCTCTCATTATTCAGCGCTTCTCTGGTATGAAAAGCTGGCTCTACTTTCTCTCCATCCTCTCATCCATCACCCTTGCTTTAGGGGTACTCTTCTCTTTTCTTACATTTTTAGGCCACGGCCCCTCTGGAACAAGCCGGAGTTTAGCTTCCGCTCTGCTATTCCTACTTACCTCCGGTGTTTGCATCTTCCCTGTCCTCCAACTATTTCGGATTTGCCGCGGGATCTCTACACTTCAACACACATATAGCATGGACTCACTTGATCAAATTCTCACACATATGCAGGCTTTCTGGAAGCACTTAGGGATGATCGCAGGCTCCTTATCTTTCTTCTGGCTCTTACGCCTATTTTTCCAACTCTAGTCTGCCTTTAACAGATTCTATCTTTTCCATTCATTCCATCATGAGTACATCCTATCATCGAGACCCTGAGCTCCTATCCCCTGCAGGCAACTGGGACTGCGCGCGTGCAGCTGTCGCCAATGGAGCAGACGCCATTTTCTTTGGGCTTCCTAAATTCAATGCACGCCTACGAGCAGACAACTTCACTCACGAGGACTTACCCAAATTGATGAAGTTTCTCCACACCCATGGAGTAAAAGGCTTCGTAACGATGAACACACTCATTTTCACAGAAGAGCTCGAAGCTGCCGAGACCCAGCTCCGCTACCTCGATCAGTGTGAAGTCGATGCTATCATTGTCCAAGACCTCGGTATCGCAAAACTGGCACGGCTAGTCGCGCCTAATTTGGAAATCCACGCTTCCACACAGATGACCATTACCTCTCCTGAGGGCTTGGAGTTCATCGATTCACTCTATCAGCTAGAACGCGCCGTACTATCTCGCGAGCTTTCCCTTCAAGAAATAGCCAAGTTTTCACCGAAAGAATGTGTCCCTCTCGAAGTCTTTGTCCATGGTGCTCTCTGTGTCGCCTACTCAGGGCAATGCCTGACTTCAGAATCCCTCGGCCAACGCTCAGCAAATCGCGGAGAATGCGCTCAAGCCTGCCGTATGCCGTACGAATTAGTCGTCGACGGAGAAACTAGGGATATGGGAGAAGTACGTTACTTACTCAGCCCTCAAGATTTAGCAGCTGTAGATCTCATACCTGACCTGGTGCAACAAGGCGTCGTCTCATACAAAATTGAAGGTCGCCTGAAATCTCCTGAGTACGTCGCCGCCATCACTCGAGTCTACCGTAAGGCTATCGACGATGCGATCGCACAGCGCAACTCCACTATCACTACGAGAGATCGCTATGCTATGGAAATGACTTTTTCCAGAGGTCTCACTAACGGATGGTTAGAAGGAACAAATCACCCGAAGCTCACCCATGGCCGCTTTGGTAAAAACCGAGGATATTTCTGTGGGAAAATTACGCTCTGTGGCCACGGCTGGATCGAGATTGACCGCACCCCCACCGTTCCTCTAGCTGCAGGAGATGGCATTGTCTTTGATGCCGGTGAAGACCGCAATGAAGAACAAGGAGGCAGGATTTGGAAAATCGAGGGGAAACGAATCCTCTTTCACCGCAAACATACTGACATCGACTGGAGCCGCATCCACCCCTCTATCAAAATCTGGAAAACGGATGATCCAAAACTGAACTCAGAAGTACGGACTCTCTGGAAAAACGCTAAACTAAAGCCTTTGCGCCGCCAGCTATCCATCACTGCGACAGGAAGTATCAACGAAGCCCTCACACTAACCTGTGAAGACGTGACTGTAAGCTCCTCTGAACACCTCGAACAAGCTCAAAATCGACCCCTAACAACAGAACTCCTCACCCAACAACTCGGGCGATTAGGGAATACAAATTACGAACTAAGCACCCTTGATAACCAAATCGCCAACGGCCTGATTCTTCCGATTTCAGCTCTCAACCGCTTACGCCGGGCCCTTGTCGAACAACTTGATCAGGCCTCTGCCGCGAAACCTTCTCCGAGGACACAGGGTACACCGCAAAAAACACTCAAAGAAATCCTCCCCCTACTCCCTGACCAAACAGATTCTAACAAAACACCAAAACTCTCCGCTCTATGCCGCCATCCTCACCAAATAGAAGCGGCCATAGCATCTGATGTTCGTACCATCTACGCTGATTTCGAAGACATTAAACGCTATAAGGAAGCAGTTGAAATAGTCCGGCACCATGGAGATGACTATACCATTCACCTCGCTACCCCCCGTATCCAAAAACCACAAGAGACTGGCTACTTTAAATATATTGACCGAGCTCAAGCAGACGGAGTCCTCATCCGTAATCTAGGAGCGATCCGCTACTTCCAAGATCATGACGGCCTGTATAGAACTGGTGATTTCTCCCTCAACTGCGCTAACCCCATCACAGCAGACATTCTCAAACACCAAGGATCACTGGACCACCTCACTATTTCTTATGATCTAAATATCAGCCAAGTTCTCAACCTCCTCTCACAAGCCCCGCCAGAATGGTTTGAACTCACGCTACACCAACATATGCCTATGTTTCATATGGAGCACTGTGTATTCTGCACCTTCCTCTCAGAAGGCACGAATTCCCGGAACTGTGGCCGACCCTGTGAGAAACATAGCGTACAGCTACGAGACAGAGTCGGCCAACTCCACACCCTAATGGCAGACGTGGGCTGCCGAAACACCTTGTTCAACGGAAAAGCGCAAACAGGAGCTAGGTTCTACAATCGCTTAGCAGCCAGTGGGCTCCACCGCTTCCGAATAGACTTCACTAATGAATCGAACCAGCAAACACTACTCACACTTCAAGCCTATCAACAACTCTTAGCTGGGGAAACTCAAGGAGAAGCTCTTTGGACTAATTTAGGGGCAACAGATCGCCTAGGCGTCATAGAAGGCACACTAGAAGTCAAATAAACACCTCGTGACTAAAGGTAAAGCGAAGCCATCTGACGCCAATAAAACCCTTGATGAGCTCTACCCTCCCATTCGTACAACTTCACATTCACGCCCTTGTTTGATAACATTTCACTTAAGTTATGATTGCTGCCTAGGAATGGATCCTCCCTACCACAAGCAAGAACCACGTCCATCTCACGCAAGTCATCTAACATAACACCTCCTAAGTCTTTAAGATAATGCTCCGGCGTATTATAGTAGACAGATTCATCATAATGCCCATCCAACAAATCTTTAAAGTATTCCACAGAGCTAGTTAGATTATATCTCCCGGAAAACGCACACAATCGCTGGAATAATTGTGGATGCTTTAATGCTATATTCGCTGCGAAAAACGCCCCTAGACTACACCCGTGTGCTATGGTGCAAGGCCCGGAATTCAAATGAGACATGAGAGGTAAGACCTCATTTAACACATACTCTTCATACTCCATATAGCGCTTCACTCGATCAACAGGTGAGGCACGAGAACAATAAAAAGATTCCGAATCAATCCCATCCACACAGAAAATCTGTAACCACCCGGCCTCTACCTTCTCCCTAAGAGACTCTATGATCTTCAGATCTTCATATTCATAAAACCTCCCACCACGAGATGGGAACACTAACACTTTTGCTCCAGAGTGCCCAAAAATCAATAATTCCATATCACGCCCAAGCTTGGGACTCCACCATTTGTGATATTCTCGTTTCATCCCTATAACATACTATAAATCCTTAAAGAATTTCAACATCTGTTTCCAAAGCTCCGACTCCTGCTTCACTTTCCCTGGATAATCCTTATGCCCAGCATCCAGAACAAACAACTCTTTCGGCCCAGCCAATTCATTATAAATAGAAAATTGTCCGGGCGGCGTCACCACCGGATCCGATAGCGCACATGCCATTAACATCGGAATCTTAATCCTTCTAGCAGCGACAGCAGCATCATACCACTGCAATGTATTCTCCACCACCCCCGGGTCTTTTTTACTATACGCTTGCACACTCGTCGCAGAACCCATCGATCTCAACTTCAGCCTTAAAGACTGATTACCAAAGCTAGGCACATTCAGATACCCCTTACTCACTCGGTCATCCCAAGCAAGAGCCATCGCACCGATTCCTCCACCAAAACTAACACCGATATACCCTATGTGCCCCTTAAGCTGAGGAAACAATCGCAACAACGTACTCACAGCCAGCCAAGTATCCTCTACACAACCGCGTATAATATAGCGCTCTGGCAGGTGAATATCATGTAGTACATGCCACCTCGGTTCATTAGAAATCGGTGGATTAGGGCTGCGGGAAATGCCCCTGGCACAGGGGAAAAGAATAGCCGTATCTTTCCACGAATACCCGGTAGAAGGCCCTTCACGGCCCGAATACCCGTGCCCAACAACCAGCCCGCGTTTCACCTCCCCGGATTTCGGTAATAATAGCCAGCCCCCTATCACCATATTGTTTGTGGAGGTGTACACCATTTCAAACACCCTCCATCCACCTTCATCCCTCCCGGTATCAATAATTTCAGGTAACGTCTCTAACTCTAACGCCATTTGATACCACTCTTTCCAAACTCGATCATAGCCACTAGGCGCCTCCGGAGTGTCTACAGAGAGTAATTCATCTTCATCAAAAGAATGAGATGGGAAAATACGATGAAGAGGCTCTGAGAATATAGAGGAAGACATAATAAGGAGGTTTAGATAGATAAAGAGTCGTTTAACCCTCTTTTAATTATACTCTAAAGTTAAGGTATATCTTAGCATCATTGTTTAGTCGAACGTTTCAATTAACTATGCTGAAGCAATTACCCTACCTGCATGACAAATTATAACAACACGGTCTCTTTACCAATGAAAATTTTTAAATCTCACCGCTCATCAATGGCCTCATTGGCAGGAACAATAACAATCTACCTTCTATTCAGACTTATATCCACAGTGCCATACGCATTAACCTAAGGTGTAAGTCTTTTAAAATAAATGAACTAAATTGCA
>CAZLQY010000071.1:0-12705 GCA_964561965.1 uncultured Verrucomicrobiales bacterium | reverse complement strand
GCTACTGCCTGATTTTAACCGTCTGTCAGATCAAGTTCCTTTTTTTACACCTAAAGATAAAGGACGCTCCTAAAATAAAGGCGGTTCTCCACAAGGTGCCGATGTTCATTTCACCTTGAGAGTTCATAACGCCAATTCCGTAAAACCCTTCCGATTCGTATTGCTGTTTAAGTCTCGTCATTTTTGAGTGGAACGTCATAGGACTGGAATCTGCTATAGACAGCGCCAGTTCGACAAAGGGATTAAGGTTCTCATTATCATAACCATTATCTATTCGTCATTATCATTCTTTATTCAATCATGCCTTGATGCCTAAGAAGCCTTTCATGACACCAGGGATAAGTTGAGAATAGCCCCAAGCCCGTGTGGCTGCTACGACGGCCTCTTCCTCAGCCAAACTCGTATAGATGCGCTGCTTCTCAATCACGTGGATCGCGCGCTTTGCGGCCTCTAATTCGACGGTTAGGTTAAACCAAAGCATTATCGTGCAAAGACTCAGACAACCTAACAGAGCTACAATCCCGAGAAAAGGGGGAATCCTGGCCACAAGAACGCCCATTCCAACGATGATCATTACAAAAGGAGGCAGCAGATAACCTGTTTTGATTACTTTATCACGCCAAGCTATACTCGCCGGGTGCTCTTGTGAAAGTAGGGAAAGGCCTAACTGATACCATATATATGCGTGATCCGCGGCTTCATCACTATTCGCTTTATCTTCTTTAATGAGTATATGGCTCTGATTCACATTCTGAAGCCAGAGGTGGCGTTTGATGAGTTTCAGCTCTGGTACTTTGTCTGAGAGAGCTCGAAATTTTTCTAAACTAATGATGGCTGTTGTTCGCAAGCTCTTCTTTCTCCTCAGTACACTAAATCCTGCTATCTGGCTCAATAAGCACGCGAGAACTAGGGGGATGACAAAGAGAATAAATAGTAGTTTCACGCAGGTTCTTTACTCCTTAGGTAGTTCTTCATTCTCAAAACGCCAAAGTTGCTGCTTTAGCGCGGTGTACTCGGCTATGGCACTCAGGTAGCCGGATTCGTCCCCTTTTCTGGAACGCCTACTCTTTAATGTAGGGGAAATTGCTCCGTTCTGTGTGCTTTCCACTGCTTTTTCAGACCAAAGCACGGCTTCATCTCGTTGTCCTTTCGAGAAAAATAGTTCTGCTTTTGTGTCCAAGTAAGCTCCCTGGTGAGGGCGCAGCTGTAGGGCTCTATCAATGTATTGCATGGAGCGATCAATCTCTCTCACTGATCTAGCTCCTAACCAAGCTGCTGTATTGAGTGAATTATGGGAGTTCGGAAACCGATCTATGACTTTGGATAACAATTCAAAGGATTCATCAAACCATTGGTCATGTAATTTCCGGTACCCTGCCTTTTTGACCTCTGGGAAGAAATGATCGGCGAGTACTCCCTCTGATTTTGCTAGATCATGCGCTAAATCAAACATCTGGACCGCTGATGCAGCGTTGCCATTCTCATGATAAGCCATGCCTTGCTGAAATAAATTCTCGAAGGCAAACTGTAAGCACAATCTGGTGTTTTCTGAATTAAATGATCCATATGTTAATACTCCAAGCGTCCAACACTGGTAGTAAGCACTTTTGAGTGTCCACTTGTTCTTTAATTCTTCACCTTCGATTGCTTGCATTGCCTGGCCAATCAAACTGTTCGCTAATCCATTATTTGGTTGGCTCATTCTAAGTTGCCTATGGAGAATGTTCAGAGCTTCTCTGTGCATACCAGCTTCATTAAGAATTTTCGCCATTGCCGAAATTTCTCGATATTGGTCTAGGGCTAAGTCTAGTGCCTTATCCAGCTTTTCCTTCGATTCTTCTTTTCGGTCTAAATGATATAAGGCAGCGGCCCACCGGGTTAATGACTCTGCTGAGGCGTGTGCTCGTTGAGTGAATAGTTGGAAGTTTTTATCATTTTGTTCGTGCTTCGCTAACAATTCAAATACTCCTAACCGAATATTCCGGTAATACCCTGATGTATTAGGATCAAGCCTCATTAATATTTCTGTTAGCTCCAATATGGAGTCTACATCACTACGTATTAATGCCATGTGAAGGAACGCATTCACTAGTTTCACATAATCTTCTTTCCCTTCTCCCTTTTTAAGCATGAACACTTGTTGCTCTTTCATGTTTTCAGGGTCTGTATATCTAGCTCCTACCAGTATAGCTAACATATCAAAATGCTCTTTGGGGCTAAGATCAGGGTACTCGGCCTTTAACATATTACGAATAAACTGGATCTCGCGGCGGGAGCTAAAACATTCCTCTACAAGGTAATCAAAGTCTTTTTCTTCTTCGAACAGTGCTAGGGCGATCGTTACTCCCAGCTCGGGCATAGCGGCAAAATATTCTCCTATAAAATCATGTGATTCATATTCTTCCTCGTTCTGTAAGGTCCACGCTAGAGGCATAATGAATTTCACAGCCTTTTCTAAGCCGTAGCGATCATAATACATCTCTGTCATCCGTAATAAAGAACCAGAGGCATAATGCCGCTCTTCCCCATTACCCTGTACAGCTAAGGTGATCAGTTTATCTCTCCACCCTATAATTTCCTCTTCACTCTCGGGAAACTGAAGCACTCTCATTGCCTCTAGTGGTTGCTCTGATCCTGCATAATAATCAAACGCGACAAGTGGCTGCGTTTCTTCTAGGAGTTTCACAGCTTGTGTGGCATACCCGTTTATTGCCAGAGCGACAATGACATCAGATTGCTGATGGTCTCTCATGTTTTTCGCTCTTTTCTGTAAGTCCTCGGCTAGTTTGTCTGCTATATCGAAGTCGCCTTGGCTACGGAGGGAGTGGATCACTCCTGCTTGTTGAAACACTGCTTGCCCGTTTGTTTCCAAATGTTTCTGTAATTGCTGAATGGTGGGGGCAGAATTCCCCAATTCCAATTCTAGCATGGCGCTGACCCAGCTTAATTTTTCGTCTTCTACAAATTCCTGAATTTCGGCTCTATCTCCCTTTCCTACTAATAAAGCTAGTTCATAGTAAGAATCTGTTTCATCGATGTCTGCTCGAACTCTATCTAACTCCTGTTGCCCGATTTCTAGGCGGTGGGCTAACCAGGCTCTAGCTTTGCTGACACTTTCACTTTGGGGGGAGATTTTCAACAGTTTGTAGGCTTCCTCTATATCTCCTGAGTAAATCTCATTCCGTGCAGCTCTGATGGCTACTTCTTCCAGCTCCTTGGCCAAGGCTTCTCGATTCTCTCCTTCTGGCACCCAAGAATAGAGGTAGACCATTTGTTTATAGCCCCCTAATTCTTTAAGCTCTCTCAAGGCTTCTCGCTTATCTTCTAGGGTGCCGTTATTAAAACGAGCGACAGCTTCTGTTATTTGAGGAGGAAGGTCTGCCACGATTCCTGCCTCGATATTTCTCAAGATCATGGAAGCTCTGAGAACAACTTCTGGATTACGGTTCTTTAACGCTTTACGCAGCGCTGGGACGCCATCTTGGCCATAGGCCCAAACTTGATCATAGGCTTTTTGCCTGACTTCAAAACTCTCAGCACCCAATTGAGCAATTAAATCATCCAAGGTTGCGGTTTGGTTTCTTTCTTCTTCCGCTAGTGAAACTATCATCAGTAACGCAGAGAGTGCAGGTATCACTAAACCTGACAACGTTCTACTCCATTCCGATTTGCTCCAACTCATCACAACTACAGTCGGCATTTTCAACGAAAAATCAACCTTCTTTCAGAGAAAACACTCTGATCCAATGACCAAGGCCCACTAAGTAGCATTTGGATACGACACTCTCCGTCTATCCTTAGAGTGTGCTAGAACCGGTTGTATGCCAATACTTAGAAATAAGTGCTTCTTAATGATAGCAATGTATCTTCTCTGGATTCATCTAGAGAAATCCAGAGTCGCGCATTCTATTCTCCCTGCCATTCTCCAAACGCTCGATATTTCTCATACCGTTGATCGAGCATTGTTTCCTTGGATAGAGCCTGCACTTCTACGATTTGCTGTAGAACTGCTGTTTTGAGGTTTTCGGCCGCTTGCGGGTGGCTGTGATGTGCCCCCCCCCTAGGCTCAGTAACTACGGCGTCAATGAGCTTTAATTTCTTTAGATCTGGTGCGGCTATTTTCATCGCCTCTGCTGCCTCTGAAGCATATTTACGGTGCTTCCATAAGATGGCGGCACAACCTTCTGGGCTGATCACTGAGTAATAGGCATTTTCCATCATAAGCACGCGATCTGCGACACCGATACCTAGAGCTCCGCCTGAGCCTCCTTCACCAAGAACTACTGCTATGATAGGGACTTTTAATAGCATCATCTCACGTAAGTTGAATCCGATCGCTTCCGCTATATTTCTCTCCTCTGCACCGATTCCGGGAAATGCTCCAGGCGTATCAATCATGGCGACGACAGGCAAGTTGAACCTCTCTGCCAATTTCATAAGACGCAGGGACTTCCGGTACCCCTCAGGATGCGCACTTCCAAAGTTTCTCTTCAAATTCTCCTTCGTGTCTCGCCCTTTTTGATGACCGATGACAACAACACGCTGCCCCCCCAATGTTGCGAGACCACCAGGCATGGCATCATCATCTCCAATATGACGGTCTCCATGTAATTCACAAAAATCATCAAAGGCATGAGAAATGTAATCCAGCATAAATGGCCGGCTGGTATGCCGTGCGATCTGGACACGCTGCCAAGGTGACAAATTATCGTAAATATCGCTCCTCGTTTGAGCCAGTTTTGCTTCCATAGCAGCAATTTCCTGAGTCATATCAATATCTTGTGAGTTCGCCTTAGCTTTCAAGCTGGAGATTTCACTTTCTAGTTCTACGATGGGCTGTTCAAATTCGAGTGGCTTCATAGTGCTGGGGTGGAGAGTGCAGGAATATTAGAGTGAAAGAAAGATTTAATATCGAATTTCCACGGCGTTCCCTCGGCGTACAAGTAAAGCCAACTCTTCCATATCCTGTGTACTCAAAACACACCCCTGATAACCTTTTCTGGAAAAATCGGCTAGACCTCGGATTTCGAGTCTCGGGCGCTTCAATAATAACACTTTTTGAGCCAATCTATAGTCTGTCGAGAATGAGCGTACTGTGCGCCCATTCCTCTTCACTTCACGCACTTCTACCTCTGTCGCCACCACTCCTTTGGACTCGGGGATATGATCTTCTATGATGCGATAATCTTTTAAATAAACCCCTTTATCCCACAAACTTAAAACGCCATTCCGTTTATCCAAAACTAGCCTGAAATTGAGAGGCATGACTAATAGCTTATCTCCCGGATGTAGCCGGTCACTCCGGTTCAAAAGGTTAAGCTGCATAATGAGATCAAAGTGTGTTTCCTGCTCTGTTACTATTTTAGAAAACGAGTCTCCTGCACGGACTTCGTAGACAGTCTTAATCCCTCCTTCTATGGGGGCCATTAAACGATCCATGTTCATTTCTCCAAGAATGCGCCTGGCCTCTGATACAGATGGCGCTTTTGGATAATAAGTAAGAACGTACTTTAAGCGTTCTTCCGCTTCCTGGAATTTACCACTTTTCAGCAATTCTCTTGCTGATTCAAAGGCTTTCTCCCCAGGTTCTACATCAGGAATACGAGAAGCATTTAATTTCTCAGCTAATGCCTTCACCTTCTCATGAGAGGAGGAAAACAAGGGCAAAGCGGGAGTAGCTTCTTCGGAATGCTTCGGTGAAGGGTTCCCTGATTCTTCTCGGCTTGGTACGATGAATTTCTGTGCATAAATCAAAGTCGCGGCGAGCGTACTCATGACAACAAGTGCACAAACTATTCTCACCATAGTCCACAGCCTCATACTCAGTCTTAAAGTAATCCCCTACGTTTGAAGTCAAATTGGTTGATCTCGTGGGATTTCTCGATCATATCAATCGCAAACTTCAGCAAGCCCACTTCCCACGTATCATCCACACCTTCGATGACGGCTAAAATCGGATTATCTTGCCGCACAGCTTCTGCTAACACTCGGTCCCTCACGGCCTCTAAACTATCCGTCAGAATTTCTTCCGAAGCTTCTGTGCGCCTAAAGGTAAAGCCGTATTGAAAAAATACAGGTTCGAGGCCTTTATCTTTCAACCAAGCCAAGAACTTGCCTGCTTCTTCGTCAAAACCTTCTAATTGAACCTGTTTATAGGCATCTGGCGTGATAATCTGAGGTTTTTCAGCGACGACTTCTCCTGAACGAACTCTAATTTTATTCACTGAGTCCATTAATTCTGAAATCATCACAAACTCAAATCCAGTATTTCCAAAGGTATCAATACGTCTGTCCGGCTCACGCAAAACTTGAGTGTTTTCCATGGCATACTGAATAGCATCCTTGCTGGGTGGTTGAGTCATAGAGAGAACTATAAAGCAAAAATGAATAAAGAAAAGAGCAGTCCTGTAAGGAACTGCTCTTTTAAAAGAATTTCCCGATCACTCAGGAAGTCCATACGCTTAGGAAGTAGCCTTTCCAATGTACTCGATAACAGCTGCAACAGAAGTAAGAGCTTCTGCATCTTCGTCAGGAACGTCAATATCGAACTCTTCCTCTAGAGCCATAACAAGCTCGACTGTATCAAGGGAATCAGCACCAAGATCATCGATGAACTTAGCTTCTGGCTTCACTTGCTCTGCTGTGACGCTGAGTTTATCAGCGATGATTTCTTTTACTTTTTCTTCAGTGCTCATGTGAGTATTTATTTCAGTGTAACGAAATGTGATTACGTTTCCCAATGTGTAGCCATAGTTCTGCTCTTGGCAACCAGAATTTCAGCCTATTTTGACGATTGCGTGGATTCTGTCTCTTCCAGCTCAGCGCTCTCTCCTTCTTCATCCTCATCGGCATATTCGATAATTTCTCCACGAAAGTTTGCTAAAATCTGTTGATACAGCTTTTCTGCAGGCTCACCCTGTTCTTTTTTAAAATCACCATACACTAGGCCATCCACCTTCACTTTATTTTCTTTCGCCTCTTCATCTTCGTAGAAAATCATAGCGACCCCCTTCGTCTGCCATTTCCTGGCATCGATACGGCGCATAGAGCTATACAGTACTTTCTTCCCTCCCGGGGCATAAAACGCCTCTGCATCGACGCGCATTGTTCTCCCTAATGTTCTCATTAAAAAGAAAACGACAATAATGGCTAGGAACCCACATACTCCACTCAAGACAAGCTGGTCTCTAATCTGCCTAGCCGTATGAGGCTGCTCCGCTACATCGGAGTCCATTTTCACCCTTCTCGTATAGGCTTCCCACATCACATCCAGATCATCGTTTTCATAAGCATTCACAGCCTCTTCTGGCCAAGCCTGATCTAACTCTGTCCCAACAGGTAGCACCTTTGCTCCATCCTCAGGGAACTTCACTTTCTGAGCTCTCGCATACTGCTGCCATTCTCCCGCAGATTTATAATTTTGAGCTGTTGCGTGGTTGACGATTTCTTGAGCAAAGAGTTGATGCATATAGAAGGCCAAATTGTCTTTCCTATAAGTCCATTGCCCGTCCTTAAAGAACCATAAGGAAAAGAATGCGAACATCACTAGCATCGCAATGGCACGACGAATAAACCACTGGGTAGGTTTGCAAACCTGCTCCGCACTTGCAGAGACAGAAGGGATAGTTGGGTTTTTGCTCATATTTTGCGTGTCTGCTTTACGATTAATGCTCTTCCACCCTCATGTGTCTATCAAAAACGAATGAAACTCTAAGAGAGCTCTTGAAATATACAATGAGCAGGCCTATAGGTGATCACAGATGACAAAGCAAGACACCACGAAACTGACCACGCTAGCTGCCTGTGGCGGATGAGCATCCAAGCTTGATCCTGCGGCCCTCAGCCAAGTTTTGGCTGGGCTACCCGCTTCTTCAGACCCTCGCCTCCTTGTCGGCTCTGCTAACTCTGACGACGCTGGCATCTATAAACTCGATGAGGAGAGAGCTCTTGTTCAAACATTGGACTTCTTCACTCCTATTGTCGATGATCCTTACTTATATGGCCAAATAGCGGCTGCGAACTCTCTTTCTGACGTCTATGCCATGGGAGGCAGGCCAATTACAGCGATGGCTATTGCTGGAATGCCCTCTGATATACTTAGTAACGATGAAATTGCAGAAATTTTCCGCGGAGGAGCTGAGCTCTCTCAACAAGCTGGCTGTAGCCTAGTGGGCGGCCACACCATCAAGAACCCGGAGCCCATTTACGGACTCTCTGTCACAGGCCTAGTCCATCCCCAAAAATACCTTTCCAACAATAAAGCCAAAGAAGGCGATATATTAGTCCTTACTAAACCTCTTGGGACAGGCATCATTGCCACAGCTGCTAAAAAGAAACAATGTAGTGAGGAGTCCATTCATGCCGCGACACAATCCATGATCACTCTTAATCTAGCAGGAGCATTCATTGGTGAACGTAACTTAGCCAATAGTTGTACAGATATTACGGGTTTTGGACTACTTGGCCACCTCTCTGAAATCTGTGAAGCCAGTCATTTAGGCGCCCAGCTTAACAGTTCTGCCATTCCTCCCATTACTGAAGAAGTCCATACTCTTATTGATCAAGACTTCATTCCAGGAGGGAGTCGTAAAAACTTCCATAATATAGAACATGCCATCAACATTGATGAGGGCGTGACACCCAGTATTCCCTGGTTGCTAGCAGATGCCCAGACTAGCGGTGGATTACTCATCACATGCAGCGAAGATAATCTATCCGAATTATTAGAACTCATTCAAGCGCACTCCCCTTACCACCCCAGCATTATTGGAACATTAACTGGAACATCAAATATAACCATTACGAAGCATTAAAAGCCAGAGAGCTGTTCTATCTATAAAACCTCTAAAACGAGAGCTAGTTGTTGTTTCAGATTAGCCCTATAGCGAGTCTGCTGCTCTTCTGAAAGAATCTCAGAGAAACGCTGTGTTCTACTATCTAAGAAGTCCTCTGCCAACTCATCCATATTCGCTTCTTCATCAAAAAGGACATCTAAACCTTCCTCTTCTGTAAAATTAAGGAAGTCACCAAGCCCTCCGAAAGCCTCCAAGGTGCCTTCACCTGCTATACCAGCAAACATCGCCTCAACTACAGAAGGTTGATCCACCCCTGCTTCTGCTTCTTCATATAACATATGATACACTGCATCTTTCTGTTCCGCACTAAGGTTTAGACCTGATTGCAACTTGGCTAACTTACCTAACGCCTCTGATTCCACTCGATTCTCCCTATCCTTACGCTCCAGTTCCTCATAGATTTTCTGCTGTTCCGGCGTTAAAATATCTTCAAACACTCCTGCGAAATTTTTCAGTCCACCGAGATCACTCATCAATTCCAAATCACTCTCACTAGGCTCTTCCTCATTAAGCACCTTTGTTGACGCATCATCATATAAAGAAGACTGCTCTTCAATAAACTTCTCGAGCGAGGCTAATTGACTGTCGCTAAGATGAAGCTCCGGTAGAAACAGATCCATTCTCAGCTTCACCTTGTTCTTAAAACTTGTCACCATTCTATCAACAAGCTCCTTGAGTGCCTCTGCTTCTTCTGCCGCATATTCTGCATCTTCTTCTGCTTCCGAGGCCTCTACTATTACCGTCTTTGTTCTTTTAGGAGTAGTGGATTCATCACTATCTTGGTCACTACCTTCCACATCCGGCTTTGCCTCCTTTTGGACATCAATCTCAGCCCCTATCTCAGCAACCTCTTCTACGTCTGCCTTAGAAAACGAACGTAGCCCCCAACCCAGGCCAATCGCACAAAAAAAACCAACAATTATCCGTATATTTTTCAATCAAAAAGCAATATCATAAGGAATTTAAAGACACAAGGTCACAAGTAGACAGAGACAAAAGAAAGCACGTAATGAACAAATCAAGACACAATTATTCTATATAATTCACTAAACTTGATATTACATTTCTATTATTAAATCGGCAATAAACCAAGCGGCACCAGCGATGTGTGCTAATCTGCCAAAATTGAAATAGCTTTTTACTCGATTTGGTTGTTTCGTAATGGATCGATAAGTCCCAGCCATCCACTATTTTATTTTTTTTACGTCACGTTGGTAAGCTCATTTCACAGATTCTTGCGGCGTAAATCTAGCGATATTATCAGCTCCGTAGAGCGGTGAGTGACTGATGTGATCATGCTCGAAATTTCTTTAGAGAAGGTTTCTAAGCTTAGTCCCTTTCCCTTCATCTCTAGCTGCGCGGCGAAGTTTAACTTGATCAGCCAGAAGATAAGCGCGGCGTATATGAGCGCCTCTTGGTCATGGAAGCTACTACGCCGAGCAGACACGCATTAAGATTGAGAGTTTGCTTCCATACTTTAAAATGCACTTCGATACTCCATCGAAGCCTGCACCATTCTAACAAATCATTACCGGTGCAACCATATGTTAGAACAGCAAGCAAGATGTACCAACTACCACAGAACAAGGCTTCTTGGCTTGGCATATTCACTCTATTTCTTCATTTTATATCCTTTGAGGAGCATGAACACCAACAGGATTACACCTTGGCTATACGCGCATGAGAAACCACGGTTCCTCTTTAAATTCAAAGAGAAGAAACGATCTTCTCCAACTGCACGTAATCTACTTTGGCATTGTGCCTTCTATCCACAGGGATTTCCGTCAGAACTAAGACTTTTTGTACAGGAAGAGAAACCATAACCTTTTCAACATCGCTAACAATCTCAACATCTTCGAAACAATCCGATTCTAATTGAATCAACAAAGTCACCTTTTCTTGATACATTACCAGAGCACAGCGCTCCACTCCTTCCACTTGTACACCAGCGCACTCGATGCCGAAGGGATACAGCTTTGATCCATCTGGTAAATTCAATGCAGCACTACACCTACCTACTAGCCACAAACGATCTAGTTCATCAAAATACGCAGCATCTCCTGTACGGTGCCAGACAGTATCACCCACTTTAAACTTAGATTCCTTATCTCCTCCCCCCCCTAAATAGCCGTCTAACACATGATCTCCAGACACGATTACTTCTCCTCTCTGCCCCTTGCTCAAGCATATTTCTGATAACTCATAATCACTCAATTCATTTATAGACTGCCCCCATTGATCCGCTATAACTCTCACTTCTGTCTGACGAACAGGAACACCAACTAACAATCCTAGGCCTTCCTTCATTTTCAGGCGGTCTTCCTCCCCCACTTGCCTCCACTCCACATGAGAAATAGGTTCCGCTTCTGTAGAACCAAACACAGTCACCACTTTCATATTCGGCCATGCTTGCTGAATCGCATTGAGACTGTGAGGAAACACAGGCGCCCCTCCTGTGTAAATCGCATGAAAGTTTGGCATACGCCCATCCTTATTTAGTTTTTCAAAGAAAGCAGGAGAAGCCGCACAGCGGGTCACTTGGTATCTCTTACATTGTTCAAAAATTGCCTTAGAATCAGCTAACACAGGAAAACGTAGATCCGTATTCGCAATGACTGAAGTCATTCCAGCAGCGATGTTTGCCATCGCAAATATCGGCAATGTCACCAAGTCCACTTCCCCTTCTTGATAATCTAGAGCTTCTGAAAGGGCTTCGTTTTGAGCTAACAGAAAGGCGTGCGTCCTACACGCCACTTTTGGGAAACCAGTGCTACCACTTGTAAAAGTAATCAAAGCCGGTGCTTCACCGGTCACTACTTCAGGAGAAATTCGCTCTCCTAATTTCATTTCCCATACACAGCTCAAAGGAAACCAAGTACCCGAACAATAAGATTTCTTCAAATTCCACAGCTCTGGCACGAAGCACCTCAAGAACTGAGCCTTTGAGGTCCCAATCATACCCACAGGCCTATGTCTCTTCAGGCTTTTCCTTATCATTGATCTCCCCACTGATGGATCAATGAACATCGCCGTCAACCCAGCATGAAAGACAGCCAATAAACTGACATACAAAGAAATACTCACTGGCTGGAGAATCAAGATCGTATCCCCACGCTCAAACCCATCGTCCTTCAACCGCTTCGACGAGAAGCAGACATAAGAATACAGTTCTTGATACGTTACTGACCAAGATCCCTCTTTCCCTTCCTCTACAAATGCCACACGGTCTGCGCACTCACTACCATCCGGCTTCTCCCGGCTCTGCTCCGATCGGGATTCTAGATGATTGACTAAATTCATAATTTCGAGAAAACCATCAATGAATACTCTCGAAACACTTCAGCATGAAACCTACGGCTAATCTTTCGTGACGAGTTACTCTCAAACTGAAGTGCATGAATCGCAGATTCATACCCCTTAGCTAAAGCGCTTCTTTGTACTTTATCCACAAGTACTGTTCCTAATCCAGCGGTCCGGAAATTTGGACTCGTCGCTAGGGTTTTCACAATTAACGCCGCCTTCCTGCCCTCCTTTAACGCTAATAAATCAGGGACAGCAAAGACACAGCCCAGTAAGTCTTCTCCCTTTTCTGCCAACAGGACAAAATCAGGATCTATCATATCTTTCTGTCTTTGATAAGCCGAGAGAAAACTTGCTTCATCTAAGGCCGTATAGAGAAAGTTCTTTTTAAAACTCTCTAAACTTAAACGATACACGGCCTGCAAATCTTTCTCAAAATGATCTAATGAAATAGAACGGATTATAACTTCTGACTGAGCCAGTCTATGTTCTAAATGTTCAAACCAGAGGTCTTCTTTTTAGCCTTAGTTCAGGCCGCGGGTAAGGGGAA
>CAZLQY010000070.1:0-13088 GCA_964561965.1 uncultured Verrucomicrobiales bacterium | reverse complement strand
ATTTTGGTTTTCCTCTTTTGAATCAGGAATGTCAGATCAAATCACGTTCTTTACAATTTAGATATGGTTCAAATCTAGCAAGAGAGAGATGTCACAGTAGAACGATTGATTTTTTTGTGCATGGCTTGACGTGATATCGATCCCTTCTGGAGCTTGGAGTGCAGGCTGGCCTTTACTCCACAGGAGGTGTTTCCACGGCAATATAGCTTTCAGATTTTTGAATACTCACAACCTTTCGTGGAGTAATACCATAGATTGGGAGAACGTGATCTGTCAGAGGGTCTCCACATTCTTCTCTAATCTCTACTTGATCTTCGCTGTCTATCAGATCAAGCTTCTACTCTGACACTATTTTTACTCATAATGATCCCACCCTTCATTCGAATCATTTCTATTCTCTCAATCGTTACTCCTATTTTACATTCTTCACCACTCGATGATCATAAAACCCTTACTTATTTAGATCAATTGGGTAGTCAGGATGCCGATTTAAGGTATCAGGCTCATTTAGCTCTTCATAAAGCTCTCATTAGTGATCCTGATGAATCTAGTTACTTTGATACTCTAACATTGTTCTACAAGCAGGCTCCTAAACTCTGTAGAATCCATCAAAATGAACTGCAAACGTTGCACATTCTACATATCTTCGCTGCTCAACGAGATATCTCTAGCGTCCTTTTAAAAGAGAGTTTGAATTCTAAATTCGAATCTGTGCAGCGAACAGCACTTCAATTTGCGCATTATTCTGATAATTCTATACAAGACGAATTGCTTCGCTTCCACCCTACAGAAACCACCCTCTCTGAATACAAAAGCGCTCTTCTCACTCTGGGTACTCAAGCTGCGATACTTCGGCACAAACAGCTCAATTAGTCACTTCCCACTCTTCCATTCCGCACTATCAAGCGATTTCTATTCCATTGAGAACTCTAGAACATAAACTATTTGAAAAACACGCTCGCAAATCAAACGCATAGCCCCTAAACCCATCACTATGTGGAAAGGCAGATTCGCAAAAGCTACAGCAGACCTCGTTCAAGAAATTGGGGAATCCATCTCCTACGATTGGAGACTCTATAAGCATGACATCGCAGGCTCGATTGCGCATGCACGAGCTCAAGTCAAAGCCAATATATTAACAGAATCTGAGTTCTCTCAGATAAAACAAGGGCTCCTCGACATTCAATCTGATATTGAGCAAGGCAATTTCCAGTTTTCTATTGCGCTGGAAGATATTCATATGAACATCGAGTCTGAGCTTACAAAACGGATCGGAGAAGCGGGAGGAAAACTCCACACAGCCCGCTCACGGAATGATCAAGTGGCAACGGATACGAGGCTCTACTGCAGAGAGGAAATTGACACCCTTCAACATCTACTGAAAGAGCTACAGTTAGCTCTTATCTACAAGGCAGACCAGTATGATGATGCCTTGATTCCAGGTTACACACACCTTCAACGAGGCCAGCCTGTCACTGTAGGGCACCACCTTTTAGCTTACGTAGAGATGCTTAGTCGCGACGTCCAACGGCTAATGGATACACGGAAAAGGGTCAACATCTGCCCTCTAGGGTCTGGTGCTCTGGCGGGATCCACCATTAACTTAGACCGCCAACAAATAGCAGAGGAGCTCGGGTTCGACGGAATAACGACAAACTCTATGGATGCTATCTCCGATCGAGATTATATCATGGAGCTCCTCTTTAATTTTGCTCTTGTAGGTACACATTTATCACGCCTTAGCGAAGACCTCATCCTATGGTGCTCTAGTGAATTTGGTTTTGCGACGCTAAGTGATGCTTATACAACAGGCTCTTCTCTCATGCCGCAGAAAAAAAACCCCGATGTTTGTGAACTAACTCGGGGTAAAACGGGGAGACTCTATGGTAATCTTGTTTCCCTCCTTACATCTGCAAAGGGTTTACCCCTTACATACAACCGAGATTTACAAGAAGACAAAGAACCTCTTTTTGACTCGATTGATACGCTCAAGCTAGCCCTCAAGGTGAATGCAGAGATGATCCGAGAAATGACGATCAATGTCGACGTTTGTCAAGCTGCAGCAAGTGATCCTCTATTGCTTGCCACAGACTTGGCCGATTACTTGGTGAAGAACGGGGTTCCTTTCCGTACAGCGCATGAATTAGTGGGAAAAGCCGTTGCCGTTAGTGTGGAACAACAAATTCCTCTCGATAAGCTCGATCTCTGCTCTATTTCTGAACACTACGGCGCAGATGCTAACGATGTTTTTTCCCTACAGACAGCTCTCGCAGCTCGCTCCAATGTGGGAGCTCCCAGCCTCGCTAATATTCAACACCAAGTGAACCGCTGGAAAAAAGAACTTCAGTAGAGCTCTCTAGCTCTCCCAAAGGTCCATAGAAAACGACGCAGGGATATATCCTCCTGTATCTCTTGGTTTCTCTTTCTAATACCTTTGCTGATTGTTCGATGCCCCAAATGCTCTCACATTCCTAATGCCTTATAGGGTCTTCGTTTGATCAAGCGAACTGCTTTAAGAAGCGGACGTCGTTTTCAATCAGTAAACGAATATCTCTCACTCCCCAATGAATCATTGCTAGGCGGTCAAGGCCCATGCCAAAGGCAAAGCCTGTCATCGAATCAAACACATCATCACCTCTAGAACTAGAAACTACCGCTAAAACAGCTGGATCTACCATACCACAACCGGCAACTTCAATCCACTTTGGCTGCTGGCCCTTCGCTTGTAACTTCACATCGATTTCAAAACTGGGCTCTGTGAATGGAAAGAAATGAGGGCGGAACCGCACTTCTGTAGAATCTCCAAACATTGCTTTTAAGAAATAGACAAGAGTACCTTTGAGATCTCCTAAGGTAACATCACGATCAACATAAAGTCCTTCCAATTGATTAAAAACAGACAGGTGCGTCGCATCAATTTCATCTCGGCGATATGCTGAGCCAGGTGCTATAATCCTGACAGGGGGTTTCACCTTTTCCATGGTACGAATCTGTACGGATGAGGTATGGGTGCGCAGTAACTTCCCACTATCAAAGTAAAATGTATCTTTCTCGTTCCTTGCAGGATGGTCTTGAGGTGTATTTAAAGCATCAAAACAATGAAATTCCGTTTCAATCTCTGGGCCTTCTGCTAGAGCAAACCCTAATCGTCTCAAAATAGAAATGGCTTTTTCCTTAACCTCACTCAGAGGGTGGAGGCCACCCACTGGTAGAGAGCGCTCACCGAGTGTTAGGTCAATCCCATTGACAGAGGCGGCATCTGCCGCTGCCTGTAACTCTGATTTTTTAAGATCCAAGGCCTCACTGATGGACTGCCGTGCTTGATTCAGAGCCTGCCCCATTGCGGGTTTCTCTTCCTTGGGAAGGTCCTTCATCCCTGAACTAGCTTGTACAAGACTACCTTTCTTCCCGAGATAAGCCACGCGGACATCATCTAGAGATTTTTCGTCTGTAACGCCAGCAATGGCAGAAAGCGCATCGGCTTGAATCGTATCGAGTTGCTGCTTCATAAAGATGCGGATGGTTGCCACAAATTAACTGGTAAGTCCAACGGATTTTAACGATAACCTATTCCACTCCATAAAAAAGCAGGAATACGCCCATAAGTCATTCTACAAGCCCAGAGTTTTAAGAAAAAGATCCACAGAGCCTTTTGCCCGCTCTATACTTCTTTTCACTAAAGTGGCTTGCACGATATCATCAGCAGCCGTCAACTCTTCTGCAAGCTCATTGATGTTTTTCATATAAAACGAGTACACGGTTTCTAACTCCGCCTGACTCTCGGAAGTGATCTTCTGCTGTTCTTCATAAGCCGAAAAACAAAGCTCCTTTAACCCAGGGTTCTCTACTCTATCACTAAAGCTCTCAGATAAGACTTTCATTCCTGACAACTCAGTTTGTATGGACTCGATTTCTTCTTTAACCGTTTCTTTTTCTTCATTAGAGGAACCCTTTTTATAAGAGCCGATCGCCCAGTTTAATTTTTTTAAATTCGCAGCATAAGACTCTGATTGCTGCTGATTTATCTTAGATACTAAAACTCTCGCTTTCTTCTTCAGTGCACTAAACTTACCAGTAATCGCTTCTGTACCACTAGCATCCCATTCAATGATAAAGCCTCCTAATTTCCTCGAAGAGGCATAATTCACAAGATCTCCTTTTGTAGAGACATTCATGGCTAAACTCCCCCCACTCTTCGATAACTCATTGTCTGAATAATCACCTACCCACTCTTCTCCATTATACCATACCCATTCTGATTCTATATTCTGGCCACCCACCCATACATCCATGCTGTTAGGGAGCTTCCGCATAAGGCGAGAGACAAATTTATACTCTCTCTGATTCGATGGAACAAACAATCGACCTCCTGCTAAATCAGCTAAATCCGCAGCTTCATCCCACGAAGCAGGATACCCTATAATCGAATAGACTCGATCTTTATAACTAACAGATCCGATTGGATAGCTGGCTTTCCCTTTCGTAAGGTTTACTCCAGTATTCTGTAACCGTTTAATCACTGAAATGGGTGGTGACCCTTTTTTACTCCACTGAATATAAAATGGGAATTGCTCCCTAGGGTCATTAGGAGATGTGTCACCTGCAAAATTAAATGCAGCGTATTCTAATGTTTTGGTTTCAAACACATTTGGCCCATCACTACTACTATCAGCCATGGATGAGCCATTGAGCCAGACCCAGCTAGCTTTCGCATTCGTTCCTAGCCCCAGCCATACTTTTTCTGCAGATTCAGGAAGGTTGATTCTTAACTGATCAAATTGTTTCTTTTTTGGAGTCACTGCTAACTGGCCTCCATAGCTCAAGCACCATGCATCCGCCTCATACCAAGTCATCGGTAATGGCACATACATGAAGTGGCTCACACCATCAGAAAAAGTCCCATCCGGCATCACTTCAGGTATATCACCTGCCACTAGTCGGCTCTGAATCGTTTCAAGATAAGCTAAAGGATCCATCCCGTTCTCTTTCTTAACCTCCTTCTTTTGATTTTGATGCACATTCACCTTTGCCTCAATCTCGGCAACCTCCTCAGCTGCGATGCGTTTCCTCTCTGCTAAAATAGCGGCATTTTTTTCTTCATTCGCAGCCTCTTCGAGAGCGATCCGCTCCTTCTTTTTATCAATCATGTCTTTGACCACAAAGATGGCCCCGACCAAGATAATGATAATCACTAGATTTCTCATAACAGGGCTCCCGCCTGTTGGGTCCACCGCAAGTGTGGTATGCTGAGGAGCTGGAGAACCTGGTACTCGTGGAGATGCTGGCGTAGCAAGCCCATTTGCCGGAGCTCGAGATGCCACGGCTACTGACCCTGTTGCCAGCTTTGGCCTAGTGGCAGCTGTTGATTTACCCCGCATGAGAGGGTTGACCGGTTCTTCTACGTCTTCTTCACTCGGCAGAACTACTCCCTCGATTGCTTCATGCATAGCTTCCGCAGAGGGGTAACGCATATCCATATTAGGATGTATGGCCCTTTCTATAATATGATCGAATTCAGGTGCAGAGCTAATTTCGCTAGAAGCGGGGACAAATGCTTTTTTATCAGGCAAATGGCCGGTCAATAGTTCATAAAATATAACACCCACTGCGAAAATATCTGCTCTTTCATCCACAATCTCTGGATCATCCATCACTTCAGGAGCAACGTAACCAGGAGATCCATAAATCACACCTGTTTCTGCTCTAGACGTTGGCCTCGCCAGACCAAAATCACCCACTTTAGGAACAGCATCTGAACCTAACAAGATATTCGCGGGCTTGATATCACGGTGCAGCATCCCGACTTCATGAGCATGCTCCAGCCCTTTCAGGATATCCTGAATAATGCTGACAGCGGTTGTCTGCAAAATAGTTTTACCATGTGCAGAATGATAGAGCGTCTTGCCCTCTACATACTCCATAATGATATAAAGTAGCCCGTCTTTATGGCCAAAATCAAAAATACTAATCAAATTAGGATGGTTTAATTTTGCCATCATTTTAGCTTCCACTTGAAAGCCTTCTCGAAACTCCTCGTCATCTCCCAGTTCACGAGGTAACACTTTAATGGCGACAATACGATCAAGTGAGATCTGTCTTGCCTTATAAACTGCTCCCATGCCTCCGACTGCGATTAAACTGTGCACCTCATAGCCTTGCAGCATCGAGGATAACACATGTACATCGGGGGCATCAAAATCAGATTGAGGAATATTGTTTGGCATGATTATGTTTGAGGATATTAGAAGAAACGTGAAAATTTTCCTTTTAAGAGAAAACTATGATTAAAGTTTAGGCAGCTATTGCACACAAGACAACTCTGCAAACACCATGAGACCATTACTCGTTTTGATAGAACTAATTACTGTGACTTGCTGGGAAGAACCAATCAAATTCACCCCATTATTCACAACGATCATAGACCCATCTTGAGAGAAACCCACTCCTTGATGGCTTTCTTTCCCTTCCTTGACTATCTCTAAATCAAACGTCTGGCCCACGAGAATATCAGGTTTCATCGCTCTTGAGAGATCCGATACATTTAGGACATCAACTCCTTGAATTCTTGCTAATTTTGCTAATCCTTCATTAATCGTTAATAACTTAGCCCCCACGACAGCAGCAGCAGCAAGAAGCTTTTCTCCAATTTCTTCATCTCCCGCTAGGCCATCTGAATCATGAATGGTAAGGCGAATGTCAGATGATTGTTTCAGATGGTCTAAACAATCCAGCCCACGCTTCCCTCTAGCACTCTGTACGACAGAGGAAGAATTTGCCATTTCTTGGATTTCCATAAGAACAAACCGAGGTAAAACTACCGTTTTTTCCACAAAACCAGAAGCTAACAATAACTCTAATCGCCCATCAATGACCATATCCGTATCCACCAAAACAGGGCGACTGGCAGGAGACTCTTGCCGAAACCGAACATAGGGAATAATCAAAGCAAAGTCATCCTTACTCCCTCGTAGAGCAAGGATAATCCCCAAAAACCCTAAACTGGCAAAAAGTGCCACATTAAAGCCCAGCACCACCGCCTCTGGCTGCTTAATAAGGTCATCAAACAAAATAATAATCAGCTCTGGAACATTCACTAAACTCACAAGCCATGCACAAAAAAGCCCCACTAACAGCCCAAACGTCGCCGTAGAAAAGCCACGAAGAGTAAACTGCTTCATTAAATTTTCCACCAAGATAAAAAAGCTAGCCAGTAGGATACCACAGATAGCCCCTACCCATAGATAATGACTGCCCCCTGCGTAATAGGCCACAGTCAAGCCCGCCAATAAGCATATTAGTAAATAAAGAGCTCTCGCTACATTGATTGATGTGTTCGTTCGAATAAAACCCATTGGCCGAAGTTACTACCACTGTCTCAACATACGCGCCAGAAGAAAGAAACATTACACCTTGAAATTTATCATTCCCAGAATGATTCTCCGTATATGAGTAAAGCCGCCATCACAGCGACAAACCTACACCGCAGTTACACCGTCGGAAAAAAACGTATCGAAGTCCTCCGAGGAATCGATCTAAGTATCCAACAAGGAGAACGAGTCTTCCTCTGTGGCCCAAGCGGCGCCGGTAAGACGACACTCATGTATACGCTCGCAGGGCTAGAACGCCCGGAACAAGGCGAAGTCTACGTTGAGGGGCAAAACCTTTTCAATCTCTCTAGGAAGAAACAAGCGACCCTCCGTAACGCTCGGATGTCTTATATCTTTCAGAATTACTTTCTCCTCCCAGAGCTCACAGCGATCGAAAACGTCATGGTACCATCACTCATTGGGGGTAATCGGCAACATCAAGAAGCACTCCATTGCCTCACGCGAGTTGGTTTAGAACACCGGGCAGATCACCTCCCGGCCGAACTTTCCGGAGGGGAGCAACAACGAGTGGCTATCGCCCGCTCACTTATTAACCGCCCGGCTATTATCTTTGCAGACGAGCCCACAGGAAACCTCGACTCAAAAAACGGCGCTGCGATCATGGAGATACTGCTTGATCTGACAAAACAGGATAACACGACTTTAATCGTTGTCACTCATGACGAATCCCTCGCACTCCTAGGTGATCGTACCCTCGTCATACGCGACGGAGTCATTTAGCCTTGTCTCCCAACCCAGAGACCCCATTCTTACTCCATGAAATTAGGACTAATTGGCTGTGGAAAGATGGGCCGCTCTCTTCTGAAAGGAGCAC
Source organism: uncultured Verrucomicrobiales bacterium (assembly GCA_964561965.1). Taxonomy (GTDB): domain Bacteria; phylum Verrucomicrobiota; class Verrucomicrobiia; order Verrucomicrobiales; family Akkermansiaceae; genus Rubritalea. The sequence goes on along the minus strand of CAZLQY010000070.1, from coordinate 4,886 downwards.
TTCAAGCAGGACAAGCGAACCCACAGGATTGCACCGTTCACAACCGCTCTGAACAAGCCTTACAAAGCATCGTCGCCGATCTAGGCGTTCATTCCGCAGAGACAGCTAGCGCCGTTGCCTCCTGCTCTGATGTCATCCTCCTCTGCACAAAGCCAAACGACATGCTAGACATGCTTAGAACAATCTCTGCAGATGTCGCTAAGGCCCCACTCTACATCTCCGTAGCAGCAGGGCTATCCATCTCTCAGCTAGAATCCGCCCTTCCAGCAGGAAGTAGAGTGATTCGCTGCATGCCCAACACACCAGCCCTCATTGGCCAGGGAGCTGCTGCGTACACGAGAGGCACCCATGCCAGTACTGAAGATGCCACGACGGCCCAGAGCCTCCTATCCTCCACAGGTCTTGCCTCCGAAGTCTATGAACACCTCCTGGATGCCGTCACAGGCCTTTCAGGAAGCGGCCCTGCTTATGTCTACACATTTATTGAAGCCCTCGCTGACGGAGGAGTCGCTGAGGGGCTACCCAGAAATATAGCCCTAGAGCTCGCCGTGCAAACAGTCAAAGGAGCAGCAACAATGGTGGCAGAAACAGGGCACCACCCAGCAGTCCTACGAGATATGGTCACCTCACCAGGGGGCACCACTATAGCAGCCCTTGCCAGCTTAGAAAACGACGGATTCCGCGCAGCTGCCATCAACGCAGTTCGTTCCTCCGCAGCAAGATCACGTGAATTAGGAGCTTAAAAAGCGACTTTTCTCCATTTTTCTCCCAACCATAAAAAGACCAAACCCTCCTAGAAACGAACAAATTTCTAGCTTTTACTAAAAAGAACTACACAATGCATTTGCCTATTTTCTAATCTCCTTATACACTATAGCTATGAACACATTCGCTTTTATTCAAAGTCTCGGCGGCCAGGAAATGATTCTCATTTTCCTCATTGTTCTTTTACTCTTCGGAGCCAAGAAGCTCCCCCAACTCGCGCGTGGAGTCGGTAAAAGCATGGGCGAATTTAAGCGTGCCCGTGAAGACTTCGAAAACGAAATCTCTCGTGGCGAGGATGACGCCCGCTCTGAGCACTCCGATACCAGTAAAACAGAGGACGACAAAGCTTAACGCCCACCAAAGCCTCCTTTCCGTTTTCCCACTGACGTTCTTCTATTAACGTTTTTCCATTGAAACTAGGTATTAGGCCTAGCTGTAAGTCCATCGCCTACAGCTTCATTTCCCTAGCACTTCTAGGCCTCATATACTATTACGTCTCTAGCACGCCCTCATCTCGAGATAGAGAGACACCAGACTGGAGCACCAAGGCCAAGCACTCCAAACAAAGGCCCAGCACCCAGCACGACATCCAGCACAGTTCACAAACAGAACGTCTCCATCAAGTCCCCAGCCCTCCATTTCCCTCATCCTCCCCCAATTCAGGCTCGAAACAATCTGCCTTTGTCGTATACAACCTCCAGAACTATCTGCAGGAACCTCCGGCTAAAGCTTCAAAAACTAGCACACCGAAGAGCGAACAAAGTATCCAGAAAATCATCTCCACCCTTCAGGAAACGAATCCATCTATTCTAGGAGTCTGTGAAATAGGCACGCACAGTGATCTAAGCGACCTTCAGCTTCGTTTAAAAAACGCTCAAATCGACCTCCCATATAGTTATCTAGCCCCTAGTGATGACCCCCTCAGGCACTTAGCACTACTCTCCGCCTTCCCCCTCACTCCCCACCCCTACACCTCACCAACATACACCATTCGGGGAGTAGAGCTCACTATCAGACGCGGGATCTTAGACGTCACAGTGCATCTACCCGGCCAACCAGTGCGCCTACTCGGCGTACATTTAAAATCAAAGCGTCCCTCCTATTTTGATCACAATAAAATCCGTCGATACGAAGCCCACCTCCTCCGCCAGCATATCGACTCCATTCAAACCACCTCCCCAGAAACAGCCTTAATCGTTTACGGAGACTTCAACGACAGCAAACAATCACCTAGCTTAAAAACTGTACAGGGCCAACACACCTCCAGAATAAAGCCCATCACCCTAGAAGCTGCAGATGGCAGTCGATGGACCCACTACTGGAAGCATGAAGATAGCTACACTAGAATCGACTACATCATGCACAACAAGCAAGCCAAACACCTCTGCGTCACCCCCAAGCCATCGCTATTCCTACTTTCCATCAAAGGAAGTGGTTCAGATCATAGAGCTCTGAAGATCCTGTTAAAACACCATTAGCAGAGACAAAACCTGCTGAAGACTTGCACTCAGGGCAAAATCAGCGGATGTTCCCCACCATACGCATCACATGCAATATTTTCTCATCATTCTCGCCATCATACTTTGTGGCGTAGCTCTGCGGTCTTTCCCGAATAGCATTGCCTGCCGAAAGCTAGGTACCTTATGCTATTTGGCTAGTATCAGTACCGCTGTTTACTTTCTCACCAACACGCTCTGGATCAGTATTGCAGCTTCATTCTCTTGGATTCTACTCCCGTGGATCGAGCTTCTCACTCGCATTCGTAACCTCCGAGTACCCATCAATAATAAGCTCCAGCACAGCCCATCTCCTTGCTCTTCTCACTTCCCGGAATCAGAACAAACGATATCAAACCTTGAGGCCGAAGGATTCGAACACACCTCCGATGCCCATTGGACATGGGGAGATTCCTCCCACTATTACAGCTTCTATTGGCACCCCGAGTACAAGCTAGTCGCCGCCGTTTGCTTCTGTGAGCAAAAACACATCACCTTCTCTTTCCTCACTATCAGCTCTCAAGACAACCAAGGAACATTATGGCGCAGCACAAATTATCCCTTTTCTCAAAACCTAAAATCTCCCCCTCATGTTCGCTGGAATCATATTGGCTGCCAAACCAAATGCCTCATACAAATTAGAAAAGCACATCTAGCCTTCATCCAACAAAACGGCACCAAACACTCAGACCTCATCACCCCAGACCCTGACTCTATCGAACATCACGTTGAGATAGAAACGCGCCGCCAAATCGACTTTAATTTAAAACACGGAATTATCCGCACCCATTCAGAAAACTCCTTTGGCTATACCACCAAAGGCCTCTTCTTCCTCTGGGGTCAAGTTATCAAAGACATCATTAAACTCTTCTAAAACAAAAAATCCCAACCGATCATCAACATAAAATCGACATACATATAATATAGATTTGACAAACTAGAGACATCGTAGTTACAAAAGCTGCACTATGAAATTAACCCAATTAGTTTCCCTGTGTGGAGTTTGGACCTTAGTAGCGTCCAGTGTGTATAGCCAAACTATTATCGAGCCTAAACAAGGCGAAGTTGAATTTGCCAAGTTACAAGCAACTGATGGCTCAGATGGAGACCTCGTCGTAGAGCGAGTCGTTCGAAACTTTCAAGTAGGCGCTCCTCCAAACCAAGAAATCTGGATCCCCCTAGGGCACTTTGAGTGGGGAGAGCTTCATAAATTAACTATATCGGCAGCAGGCAATAGCGCCCAATCCAATGCAGAAGTCACATTCTCAACAGCCTTCGGGGCTGCTCCAGGGGCAACCTCAATTAGAACACTAAATCAATATAACGCGCAAGGGAGATTTCGCCTATATTGGAGATCTTCAAGAGACACCGGTTTTGGGAAAGGAATTCGCGTCTTCATGAAGTACAACAATGTCAATACAGGGACCAATATCATACGTGTTGAACATCAAGGCACCCGCTACGAGTCATGGCAAGAAGACGGAATCACCTCCGAAGACATCGCAGAAGGTATCGAGATGAAAGCCAATATCGAATTACAAACGGGCCAATCCGACTACCCAGACTATAATCTCATCCGCGGCACCTACTTAAACGATGACGTCACCGTCAACGGTAGCCTGAACCTCAATGGTGAACCCGTCCTATCGAGTTCTTCGCTAGAGACTCTCACCCCAAAAGGAATCGGAATCAATGGATCTGTTCCCTCAAACGGCATTCGCATCGTAAAAGGAGCAACAATCGGCTCAAGAAACTTAGAAAATGGAGCGCTAATCATTCAGGATAACAACGTAGGAAAACTATCAATTGACGCAAACGAATTAGTTACTTCTCATGGTATGCATTTCACAGTTTTAGAACAAAAACACGATTTCCGATTCCTCGTTCAAGAAGCCCCTTCACACCGTGAAGTTATGGCAGAATTCCTCGTAAGCAGCAGTCACCGTAGAGGTGTTCTTATCGCCAATGGCACAGGCTTTAATGGTCAAATGGCCCCAGCGATTGTAGGCTTTTCAGATATGCCAGGAAGATCAGCAATGCAAGTCCAAGGCACAGTTTTACCCGCTGCCGATGTTGAAGGAAAAGCAGTAATTGATCTATTAGCGAGAACGCATAGCAACGAGTCGAATCCGATGAACTCAAATATAGGTCCATTGACAAAAAGTGATATCCTACAAGTTAGAAATCTTGGTGAGGAAGCAGCTATGGTTGTGTCTAACAAAGGTCAAACAAAGCTAACCAACACTGCTTGGAAAGCCGACCCAGAACAAGACTTCACCGGTGACACAGACAACAATAATGGCGAAGCCCTCCTAGTAGAAGGACACACCAACCTCCAGGGAAACATCGAAATAGCCAATAAACTAACAGCCCACCAAGGAGCCGAAATCACCGGTAACACAAACATTCAGGGAAACCTAGAAATCACCGGCAACCTCACCATGACCCAAGCTCAAGGAGACATCTCTATGGGCATCTTTGGAGAGTAATAAAAAGCACCTCTACTAACCCTACAACCCCCCTATTTCTTCCCCCACATAAGTTCATCTACCACATGACCTAACGTCCTATGGCCAAACAAAAGCATAGCCCATCGCTACAGCAGCAGATCACCGCAGGCATCGC
>CAZLQY010000069.1:0-13644 GCA_964561965.1 uncultured Verrucomicrobiales bacterium | reverse complement strand
CTACATCCCTCCGCCTTTAGGTCAATACCTTTCTTCTCTTTTTTCGGTTTTTTTCAATTTCACCTAAAAAAACTCTTCCTTATATCATCTGAATCTGGATACTCGAGGCCATGCGGATCCTGCCTATTTCAGCTCTAATTTGCCTATCCACGAAACTAGTTGCTCAAGTAGATCTCCCTCTCGTCCAAGTCCCTGAGGAGCCCGTTGCTCAAAATGTAAATACTGGGTTTAATTTCCAGTTGGCTCCCCAAGTCCCCCCAAATATAACGATTCAAAACGACGGAGGCATCACGTTCCTTAATTCATTAGGCCTCATTCGATATGACGGCAATGTTTCTGTCACTGCAAAGGACGGCCTAGAGCTTTATTCCGATACGGCTGAGATTAATACTAAGCTGAAGATCATAACACTTAGGGGAAAAGTTAGTGTTTTTCAAAATGGCTCTCTGTTTCGTGGCTCCATGGCTACTTATAATTATGAGACAGAGCATTTGGACACTAGTCTGCTGAGGACGGGCTTTCACCCTCTTTTGCTCCAAGCTGATGCATTCACGAGTAAAACAGATAAAAAGGGCCGGGTCTACTATTCTGGAGAAAATGCGGGAATCACGACACACGATGCTGAATCTCCCAATTATTGGTTTAAAGCAAAAAGGGTGAATGTTTACCCTGAAAAACGTGTCACGTTTAAAAACCTTAAGGTCTATGCTGGAGATACTCCTATCTTCTGGCTCCCCTATTTATCTCAACCTCTCGATTCAGACTTAGGGTATCACTTTTCTCCTGGTGCCAAATCTGACTGGGGAGCGTTCTTACTCAATACTTATGGGATATTACTAGATACGCCTGACTCTGAAGAACCTTGGCTTCTTTCGAAATGGCGCTTTGATTTGCGTAGTTTAAGAGGTGCGGCTATTGGCTTAGATTTACAGGACACTAGATCTAGCGATAACTTTAACTTCCCTGGTTTTAAGAGTTACTTCGCTTATGACGATGACCCTCTGCGAAGCAGAAATGGTATCCTTAGAGAGGATGTTGACCCAAATAGATTCAAACTAGAGCTCAAACACCGCCACTGGCTAAAGAAGGATGCCAATTCCTCTCAACGCCTTGAACTCAATCTTTCTTTTCTTAGCGATGAAAACTTTCTTGAGGATTTTGAACAGAGTGTTTTCCAGTTTGATCCAGAACCTGACAACACGATTGCTCTCTTACACCAGACTGATCAATATCTCGCTGGTTTACAGGTGAGGCTGCCAATTAATCAATTTTATCAATCGGACTCAAGGCTCCCAGAGTTATTCTTTGAAGTTCCAAGGCAAACATTGGGCGAGAGCTCGATTCTTTACGAGAGTTTCAGCTCTGTCGGGCTGTATGAAGAACGACTCACTGATGATAATAGAGATTCTCTTTTTGAGGAGGCCAGCACGTTAAGCTCCTTCGACCCTAGATTTGACGAAATACAAAATCTATTGAATGAGACTCAATACGGCAGATTTCACACTTACCATGAAATTTCCCGCCCCATTAAAACCTCTAATGGTCTCTCTATTACTCCTCGTGCCGGCGTTGGCTTCACTCAATATAGTCTGACTGAGAGCGACAGCAGCCAATTTGACAATTTCAATCGCACTCACCTTTTTGCTGGGGTGGATGCCTCGCTGAAGTTCTCTAAGCATTACGATCATTTAAAAAGTAAACGCTGGGGCTTAAATGAGGCGCTTCATGTCGTCCGGCCTTTTATCAATTTCAGCAACCTTGCCTCTAATAATTTCGATTTCGATTTTGAGGCTGTTGATACGCTGACTCCCACTACTCGGCCTAGAGCTATCAATGTTGGCCGATTCTCTGCTATCGATGATCTGAAAGATTGGAGTGTCATTCGATTAGGAGTTCAAAATACTATTTTGACGAAACGAAATGGCACTTCCCACCCTTGGTTAACATTAGATACTCATATAGACGCATTCATTGAAGATCCTGAATTTGATCGTGATGCTTCTAATCTCTACAATACCTTGGCATGGACTCCTCTCCCTTGGTTCCGACTCAATATCGAAACACAATTCCCTATCGTTTCTGATAGTTCTAATTTCACAGAGCTATCCAGCAGCCTTAATTTTATGCCTCATGAAAACTGGGAGTTTACAGTGGGCTATCGTTACCTTGAGAGCCACCCTACATTTGTTGACTCTTCTCTCGTTCAGCTCCGCACTTTTGGAAGACTTTCCGAAACTTGGGGCTTAGGGATGTATCAACAATGGCAATTAGATGACAATACATTAGAGCTACAAGAATACACAGTACATAGAGATCTAGGGAGCTGGAATCTATCTTTAGGAGCATTCATACGAGACAATCGAATCGAAAACGAATTTGGCCTTCTCATCAGCTTCCAACTCTCCGATTTACTCCAATAGGAGTTCTTACTTTCCCAACCTAACAAAATATTATGGATTCCAATACCGCTTTACTCCAAAACCTTAGTGACCGTTACGCGACTAAGGCTTTTAACACTAACAAGAAAATTTCCGCTGAAACTTTAGAGGCTCTCACTGACAGTCTTGTCCTTACTCCTTCATCCTTCGGCCTCCAGCCTTGGAAGTTTTACATTATTACGGACCAAGCGACCAAAGATAGTTTGCTCCCTCACTCTTGGAACCAACCTCAGATCACGCAATGCTCTCACCTTATCGTATTAGCAGCCCAATCCTCTATGACAGAAGCCCACGTTGATGCATTCCTTCAATTGACTGCTGATACTCGAGGAGGCGTGAAACAAGACTTAGACCAATATAGACAAATCATATTAGGCTTTTTGTCTAACATGACTGAGGAGCAAATACTACTATGGAATCAAAAACAAGTTTATGTCGCTCTTGGTCAATTACTTCTATCCGCAGCGACATTAGGTATAGATACTTGCCCTATGGAAGGAATTATCCCTTCTAAGTACGATGAAATTTTAAAGCTGGAGGGTACTAACTACTCTACAGTTTTAGCTTGCCCAATAGGGTATAGAGCTGCGGATGATAAGCACGCTAGTTTAGAAAAAGTACGTTTTCCAAAGGAACAAATTGTCTCTCACTTATAGCCTAACAAGAAGGGCCTATAAACAGCCTGTAAACAAAGCGACCCGCACTGAAATAGGTCGCAGGATCCCTCCCAAAAACCTGCATCCATCAGTGCGGATCTAAGGAAAAGACTAGCAGAACTTTTAGAGTGCACAAGATATTTTATCATAATAGTTCGCTCAAAAGAATTCATTCAGTTTTCTGAATCAATTTTACGCCGCCATTTTGCCGATAACCACGGCCTAAAAACTCCGTATAGTAAATATAGCGTGAAGATTAATGTCGGTGTGTACCAACGTGTTAAAGGGTGCACTAACAGCCATATGATTCCGACAAAACAGAAAATGCTCCATATCGAGCCTTTTGTTGACCAGTCCACTTTTTTAAAGCTCGGGTACCTCACATTACTAATCATTAACCAGGAGAGGCCTACCATAGCTGCAGCTAGGATCCACCTCCAGGCTAAAGGCACTTGAGCTTCTGGGTTGTATAAGTGAATTAATAAAAATGTCAGCGAGGCAATAAATCCTGCTGCCATAGGAATGGGTATTCCGCGGAAATCCATAGAATCACCAGGTTTCTTCGGTTGATTCGCTAAACAATTAAATCTGGCCAGCCTCATGGCTCCACATAGCAGGTAAACAAAGGCTATCACCCATCCAAGCTTTTCAGGAAGCGACAGTAACACTGCTTTGGACACGAGTAATGCAGGAGCCATTCCAAAAGAGACGACATCTGCTATGGAATCAAATTCTTGACCAAACGGGGACTCTTGCCCTCCTAGCCGGGCTAAACGCCCATCTAGTAAATCGAAAATACAGGAGCCAAATATAAAGAGTATCGCATTCTGATAAAATGGGTATGCCAAATCAAAAGCCTCTACTTCCATGCCGTTGAAAATGGTTAATACCGCTAAAAAACCACAGCAGAGATTTCCCGCCGTCATTGCGTTGGGAAGCAAGTAAATCTTTGGTTCTTTGTATTCTTCTTCATTCATCGCATCTCTATGAAGCACAAGTTTCACTCAAGAAACAGTGGAAAATATCGCCAAGCAAGCTAGAATCGGCCCCAGATGGATACTCTGAATGAAAAAACAACAATGCAAACGCTCAATAACGACTATCCTGGTGCCCGAAGGGCTCTGTTTGCTAAATATCATATAGGAGGTTGCAGCTCCTGCGCTTATCAGTCTGATGAGTCCTTGGCCGAAGTCTGCTCCCGTCACGATTTAGAGACTTCTGAGGTTATTTCACACGTCCTCAGCTCTCATGAACACGATAAGCAGATGCTTATCAGCCCCGAAGATCTTGTCGATTATATCAATTCTGGAAAACAGCTCCGCTTAATCGACATTAGAACAAGGGAGGAGCATGAGGCTGTCACTATTCCCAATTCAGATTTTTTAACACAAGATTTTCAACAAAAGGCCTTTGCGGAATGGGATGCTGATACTCTTGTCATTCTCTATGATCATCTTGGAGACACGGTCTTAGATCAGGTGGCTTGGTTCATTGGCCATACTCTTAAAAATACGAAAGGCCTTGAAGGAGGGATTGATGCCTATAGCCAGCAGGTTGATTCTTCTCTTCCTCGCTACCGATTAGAACTTGATTAATCAGGCCCTCACATCATCCCATCTTGATAAGAGGATATGTTCGCTTGCCATTCTCTAATTATACCATAATTTCTCTCCCTCCCCAGAACAAGGCATTTTCCCATGGCAAGACCAGATAGTACAGTAGAACTCACAACAGCTCTAAGAGAGCGAATTTTAGTCCTTGATGGGGCTATGGGCACCACAATCCGAGGGTATGGCCTTACGGAAGCGGATGCCAGAGGAGAACGCTTCAAAGACGGCGACAAGGATTTATTAAATAATGGTGATATCCTCAGTATTACCCGGCCAGACGTTATCCGTGACATTCACATGCGATTTCTCAAGGCGGGCTCCGATATTATTGAAACAAACTCTTTTTCTGGCACCTCGATTGCCCAATCGGAATTCTTTGTCGCAGATCCCCGTGAATCAGGTGAGGGGCGTAAAGACCCTGAGTTTTATCAAGGCGTTATTGAAAACCAATTTCTCATCGAGCTAGCTCATGAGCTCAATGTCGAATCCGCTAAATTAGCAAGATCAGCTTGCGATGAAGTGGAGGCTGCTACTGGAGTCAAACGTTATGTCGCCGGTGCCATTGGCCCAATGACAGTGGGCCTCAATAATTCTGCTGTCGATCCAAATGACCCCGGTTTCCGCGTCGTCACTTGGGACCAAGTCTATCTGGATTATAAACGCCAAATCCGCTCACTGATCGAAGGAGGAATCGATATTATCATGGTCGAAACCATCTTTGATGCCCTCAACTCTAAATGTGCCCTTGTCGCAGCCCAAGATATCTTCGAAGAAGATGGTATTCGACTCCCCATTATCATCTCCGCTGCGGTCGGCCGTGGTGGGGAGACGATGATCTCTGCGCAGAAAGTGGAAGCTCTCTGGAATGCCGTTTCCCACGCTAAGCCTCTAGCTGTAGGGCTCAATTGCTCCTTGGGCCCTGATGAGATGAGAACATTTGTCGGTGAGCTCTCTGCCTGCTGTGAAACATTTGTTTCTTGTTACCCTAATGCAGGAATGCCCGATCCCCTATCCCCTACGGGTTTCCCTAAACTACCAGAAGATATGTATGACCACCTTCTGGATTTTGCAGAAGCTGGCTTCATCAATTTTGCCGGGGGATGCTGTGGAAACACTCCAGAACATATTGAGGCCATCGCCAGAGCTGTCCAAGGAGTCACACCACGAAAGCCTCCTGTTATCGAGCCTCTGTTACGCCTCTCTGGTACAGAGCCATACAACCACACTCCGGATAAAAATTTCCTGATGATTGGTGAACGAACCAATGTCGCAGGATCCCCGAAATTCCGTAAATTGGTGCAAGAAGGCAAGTTAGAAGACGCTCTCACTGTAGCACGCCAACAGGTTGATAACGGAGCACCTGTTATCGATATCTGCTTTGATGACGGCCTCATTGATGGAGTGGATATGATGACGCGCTTCCTTAACCTCGTCCAATCAGAACCAGATATTACCAAGGTCCCCATTACCGTAGATTCCTCCAAATGGGAGATTATCGAAGCGGGCCTTAAATGCCTACAAGGGAAAGGCATCGTCAACTCCATCTCTCTTAAGGAAGGGGAAGAAAACTTTAAACACCAAGCCCGTACCGTCATGAAGTACGGAGCAGCAGTCGTCGTCATGGCCTTCGATGAACAAGGGCAGGCGGCAACCTATGAGGAAAAAATCCGGATCTGTGAGCGCGCCTATAAGATCCTAGTTGATGAAGTTCATTTTAACCCTCAGGATATTATTTTTGATCCCAATATCCTCACAGTAGCTACAGGTATCGATGAACATAACAATTATGCTCTAGACTTTTTTAATGCGACCAAATGGATCAAAGACAATTTACCTGGGGCTAAAATCTCTGGAGGTGTCTCTAACGTTTCTTTTTCTTTCCGTGGTAATAACCCTGTACGTGAGGCTATGCATGCAGCTTTCCTCTACCATGCAGGGAAGAATGGGATGGATATGGGCATCGTCAATGCCGGTATGCTCGAAGTCTATGATGACATTGCCCCTGACATGCTGAAACATGTGGAAGATGTCCTCCTCAACCGTGACTCTGATGCCACGGAGCGTCTGCTCGATTTCGCAGAGCAGTTCAGAGGGGTCAAAAAGAAAACTCAAGAAGAGGATCTCCGCTGGCGTGACACTTCCGTGGAAAAGCGCCTAGAGTACGCTCTTCTCAAAGGGATTGACACTTTTATTACTGAGGACACGGAAGAGGCTAGGCAGAAATATAGCCGCCCTCTCAAAGTCATTGAGGGCCCTCTTATGGATGGCATGTCTGTAGTAGGGGATCTTTTTGGAGAAGGGAAAATGTTCTTACCTCAAGTTGTCAAATCTGCTCGGGTGATGAAAAAATCTGTTGCTTACCTAGAGCCCTATATGGAGAAGGAGAAAGAAGAATTCATTCTCACTAGAATAGCGGAGCTCCAGACGGAGTCACCTGAGCTGACAACATCGGATGCTCGCACTCAGGTAGAGAAGTCCATGTCCGCAGGCCGTATCGTCATGGCTACTGTGAAGGGAGACGTCCACGATATTGGTAAAAACATCGTGGGTGTGGTTCTCGCCTGCAATGGCTTTGAGGTGATTGATCTGGGAGTGATGGTCTCCTGTGATAAGATTCTAGAAGTCGCAATTGAGAAACAAGTCGATGTTATAGGGCTCTCTGGTCTCATCACTCCTTCGTTAGATGAAATGGTCCACGTCGCCAAAGAACTCGAGCGCCGAGGCCTTCAATTCCCAGTCCTGATCGGAGGGGCTACGACATCACCTGCCCATACCGCAGTCAAAATCGCCCACCATTATAGCGGGCCCATCGTACACGTTTTAGATGCCTCTCGCTCGGTTCCTGTCACCACCTCCCTCATCAGTGAGGAACACCGCTCTAAATTCATTGAGGCGAATGAAGAGCGCCATCAAAAACTCCGCGACAATTTCCATAAGAAAGAGAAACCTGTGATCTCTCTCGCTAAGGCACGAGCCAACCAGCCTAAGTTTGACTGGAACTCCTACACTCCTGCCAAGCCAGAGTTCACCGGTGTCCGAACGATGGAGCAACAATCATTACGAGAGCTCTCCGAATATATTGACTGGACTCCTTTTTTCCACGCATGGGAACTTCGTGGAGTTTGGGACCGTGAAACAAAGGTACTCAAAACACGGAATGAAGCTGGAGCGGCTGAAGCGGCTAAACTCTACCTCGATGCCCAAGAAATCCTCGAAGACATCATTCACCATAAACGATTCAACGCTAGAGGTGTCTATGGCTTCTTCCCTGCCAATTCTTCCGGAGATGACATCACGGTTTGGATGGATGAAAGCCGGGAAACACCAAAAGCTAACTTCCACACACTCCGACAACAAATCGAAAAAAATAGCGGCAAGCCTAACAGCGCGCTAAGTGACTACGTCTCCCCGCGTCAAGCCGATGATTATATTGGGGGTTTCGTCGTCGGCATTCACGGTGCCGACGAATGGGCGGAAGAACTTAAAACGGAACACCTTGATGATTATAAAGCCATTATGGTCAAAGCCATCGCAGACCGCTTAGCAGAAGCTTTTGCCGAGCTACTACACCATAGAGCCCGCGTGGCATGGGGCTATGAACGCCCCAATGAATTTAATCACAATGAGTTAATCAAAGAAATCTACCGAGGCATTCGCCCTGCCCCGGGCTACCCCTCTCAACCAGACCATACCGAAAAGAATGCCCTCTTTGATTTACTCAATGCTCCTGAGCACACTGGCGTAAGTCTTACGGAATCCTGTGCTATGCACCCAGGGGCAGCAGTTTCCGGATTACTCTTCTCTCATCCAGAGGCTCACTATTTCGCTATTAGCGATTTACAAAAAGATCAAGTCGAAGATTACGCTCAAAGGAAAGGCTGGGATATAGACACAGCAGAGAAGTGGCTAGGCCCTTGGTTAGGCTACCCTTACTAACAAAAACAATATCACCTCTTCTTCGCTCCTCTAACAGCCTGTAGCTCTCCTCCACCTAGCGCCTTATATAGCCTCACTGCATTTGCGCCAATCCTTCCTTGGGAGGACAGTGATTCATCTTTAAAAATAATGTAGTCTCTATGGGCATTGAGTAATCTGCGTAAGTCTACACTCCCATTATCGTACGCTTCATTCATCAATTCTGCTGTTTTCTTATACTGCTCAGCCGCATCTTTTAATTTCGTATAAGACTTCTTATTATAATGTATCCTAGTGATTGAATTCTCCACCTGATTCAATGCATTTAGAACCGTTCCCTGATAGGCGCTTATGACAACATCTAGCTGCGCCTCTCGTTCACTAATTCTATGCTTATTCGCACAGGCATTCCAGATACGCCACCTAATCGTTGGGCCGAACCCGAGTGTTCTTCGAAACGTCTCCACGGTGACTCCACTCCGAAGGAATTCATAAGTCAGAGCCCCTGACAATGAAAACTGAGGGTATAGCTCACTAGTCGCAACCCCAATTAGAGCTGTTTGAGCTGCTATTCTCCGCTCTGCACGCCTCACATCTGGGCGCGACCGCAACATATTGGCAGGAATGCCTACGGCGATAGAGCTAGGAGGGACAGGTACACCACGTTTACCTGCCGAGAGTACTTTAGACACAACCTTAAGATCTCTACCCACTAATGTTGCAATCCGGTTTCTGGCTACGATCATTTCCTCTTCAATACGAGGTAACTCCGCTTCAGCCCCCTTCACCCGTGCCAAAGATTCATGGAACTCTAATTCACTTGCTACCCCTGTTTCCTTTCGGGAGAACACAAGATCATTAATCTTCTTAAAGATCTCTATATTCTCTTCTGCCACAGCTTTTCTCGCTTCTAACGTCCTATACGCAATATAAGACAACGCTACTTCACTCTGAATAAAAGCTGCAATGTCACGAAGCCCTTCAATCCTAGATTCGTATTCTGCTTCCGCGGACTCGACCTGCCTAGAGATTCTGCCAAAAATATCTAACTCCCAGCCAACATCAATCTGTGCCAACTGCCCTTCGGATCCATTAAAATCAAAATCTATCCCATCGCTATTAAAGTCTGCCAACCCGTGTTCATCACGACCAAGAAAATTTGCTTGGGGATACAACGCTGCCGACAACACTTGTCTTTGGTGCCAACCTTCAATGATGCGCGCTTTGCCTATCGCTATATTCGGATTAGACTCCCGAGAAAGAGTGATAAACTTATTCAATGTCGGGTCTTTAAATTTTTGCCACCACCGCTGAGAACCAGTGAAGGCTTGTCGCTGATCTGTCGCGATAGACTCCGACCACGCATCGGGAACAGCCACCTCTGTTGGCTCATAATCTGGCCCAACAGTACAGCATGCAACTCCCAAAATGAATAGCATGGAAAAAGACCAGCGGGTTACAGCTAATATCACACTAAAAATGCTACACTACCTCGAAAAAATAGCTGTAAAAAATTTACGGATTCTTAAAATACGACTTTTTCATGCGTTCTTTGCCGGGACTAATATACCTCATTACCAAAAATCACTGAGCTAATATAAGATTTGTTCCTTCTAATCATTTCAGAAATGACCAGAAATCAGCTCATATTTATTCCGAGGTCAGAGATTAGTTACGCTTCTTCCTACACTTCTGTCGTTTCATCGGGTCGTCATAATATGTCATACCAATGCGGGAAAATGCTTATCCAACGACCACGAACACTAAGGCAAGCTGCACCCCTGTACGAGTATTCTTTTTCACTCGCACCACGTACGAAATCTCCATGGATTTCGGCCATTCCAGCCATATTTTTCTCACAAATTTCCGGTCTATCGTAAGGGCTTCGGATCTCTTCGGTTTTTCTTGAGTAACATTCAAGATTTTACGCCAAATTCTTTGGAAACATTCTCCTCAACGCCTGTACTGCAGGCCTTGGCCCCCAAAAAAGGTGTTAGGCCTAAAATGTTCTATAACTTCAGTTAACTCCCTAAGTAATTAGCTCTTTTCTAAAAACATTTCCTAAAAAGCAAAGTGGTCCTTTAGTCCCCTTCCACGGCATAGATAAAGGCCGATTTATGAGGCATTTCAAAATTAAATTCTAACAAACATCTAACATTATGTTTAAAATTCATACTACAACTAGCTAAAAATTAGTCATATACATGAATAATTTCAATTAATGACTGTTTTATTATTGTAAATTAAAAAAAATACAAACAAAGTGTTTAGATCTCCAGAAGAGACACATCCAAAAAGCAATTTCCTTTTAAAACCTCCACCACTTCCTGTAAAATGATAAAACACACAGTTATACATTTAATGTAATTATATTATTTTATAATAAAAATAGACTCTTCATCACCCCTACAGATTCCCTCAAAACCCTTTGATTACCCCTAGAACCCAGAAAGCGATAACCCCAACCTAGACAAACCCCAGAAAATAAAAAAACGAAGAAAACGTAAACAATAATGAAACCAATACACCGAATTAAACGCCTCATAAACAGGTTGGCTTTAGTCATAACGTCAGTCACCCTTATGACTTCACAAGCAGATGCTGGTTATCGAAGTGCTGTGAGCAATTTATCTGACCTTCCACGTCTTACGATCAGACCGGGGAATGGCGATAGAACACAAAACTTTCAGACCATCGTCAATCGGGCTTCCAATAGAAGAACCACCGTCAATGGGGAGACCCTAAGAGGGGCTCGCATTTTTGTCGAAAGAGGTACTTATACAATTGACCGCACTGTATTCCTTCGCTCCGATGTCTATATGACCTTTGCTAGTGGAGTCGTTATCAGAAGGACCGAAAATGGTATTCCTAGTCAGGCAGAAACTTTCCAATTATCTGGTGGAATTAGAAATGTCAGCATCCGAGGCCGCTCAGGTTCCGACAGAGTTCGCTTTGAGGCTCCTCCAGCAGGAAATACTTGGAGGGCCTTTAGCCTTTTCGGTGTCACAAACTTTGAAATTCGTCATATTGACGTCGAAGAAATGAAAACCACGTTTTCTGCCTTCACTTGTGCGGTTGAGGATTCCGTGCCATCAGGCCCAACACCGAGAGATGGAACCATCGTTAACATCCGTGTTTCAGGAGCAGAGGGTGGTTATGGTTTGATCCAGATTCACTCTGGTGAAGACCTGATACTACGAAATCTAGAGTCAGAAGGTGGTTGCGCCCTCAGACTTGAGAGCGGTATTGAATCTGACCGTGGTATTCGTAATCTATTTGCATCAAATATCCGCTGCACACGTGGCCGTGCCGCTGTTTTATTCCAACCGCACGCCGTCACCCATCGCAACATTCGCATAGTTAATGTTAGATCATTCGGCTCTGCGTTTGGAGTTGAGACAAGAAATGGATTTGTCGACAGAAATAGTGTCTCTAATGGGTTCACTTCACCAGGAACCTTCATCGGTGTTGTTATCAGAAATGTGGTAGCAGACTTTAACTCTAGGCAAGATGGTAGAACCGTGACTGATGCAGCACATATACGCCCTGCGTATTTCGACTTGATCCCACCAAGGCTCTTCGACTCAGTGAGAAATGAAGTTTCAGGAGATACCCTTATAGGGCCAGCCATTGGCGCTGTCTTAGTTGGAACAGACTATGATGTCGACCTTCCTTCGAATGAAATCAGAGCTAGAAATTTCGCATTTCAACCTAATGCTGAAGTTGAATTTAGAGACAGCGTTTTAGACCGTGGGCGTGTAAGAACCTTAAGAGATCGATTCAATCGATTAGAAGAATAAATACACCTCTTACTAAACCTATTTCAACCAAGGGTATCATTTCTAACTGATACTCTTGGTTTTTCCTACCTCTACGACCTTTCTCCCCTAGATGAACTAGTTGATCATACTAACCATCTTAAAATACGATCCTTTCCTATATTATTTGCTGGGATTCAATGGATATGGCCCGTCACCAAGCATCGCTGAGCCAATATAAGGTTTCTTCCTTATGATCATTTTATAAATGACTAGAAATCAGCTCATATTTATTCCAGTGAGGGAAAGCGTTTGGACTTCTTTCTACACTTCCGACATTTCACTGAGTGGTCCCCTCATAATATTGAACACCCAAATGCAGGAAGAGGGTTTGAGCGACAACGAGAAACATGCCTCTTATCGCTATCGAGAAAGGGCACCTCTCCACACGTTCTGTTCACTATAACGCGCGTTTTGGATTCCATTCCCTCATTTTGTAGTGATATTTGGCATATTGTCTTTGCTCTCTTCTGTTTTTCTTAGGTGAAATCCAAGGTTACACGCCAAACTCTTTGGAAACATTCACCTAAGCACACGTGCTATAACCTCGGTTTCTGAAAAATCGCTATATACTAAAACATTCTATATGTTTCAGCCAATTTCTCAGTAAACACCTATTTTCCAAAAACACCTTTTGAAAAGAAATGGTTTGTTTAGAACTCTACTTCATATCTTAACGACAAGCCGATTTATGTGCAAATCTTCACCTAAATCCCAACATTTAACTAACATTATCTATTAAACATGATAACATAAGTCATTAATTATAAATAATATACAGAAACAATTTAATTTAACGAATGTTTTATTATTGTAAATCAAAAAAATACAAACAACATGTTTAGATCTACAGAAGAGAAGCCTTCATAAAGGTAGTTTTCTTTTAAAACCTCAACCAATCCCTATAAAATCATAAAAACTCCCAGTTATAGATATGGCATTATCATATCATTTTATAATAAACTAGACGATTCTTTTCCACTCTAGCTTTCCCTCAAAAACCTTTTGGTCACCCCTCACCCTTTGGTTACCCCTAGAACCCAAAACCCAATACCCCCAACCTAGACAACCCCCAGAAAACAAAAAAACGAAGAAAACGTAAGTAATAATGAAACCAATACACCGAATTAAGCGCCTCATAAGCAGGCTAGCTTTAGTTGTAAAAAAAGGAACTTGATCTGACAGACGGTTAAAATCAGGCAGTAGC
>CAZLQY010000068.1:0-13647 GCA_964561965.1 uncultured Verrucomicrobiales bacterium | reverse complement strand
ACCCGTAACTGCCAAATGATCAGCATGATGAAACTCTTAGGTTAATGCGTATGCAAACTTACCTATTGGGCAAACCACCTGAAAATAAAGCAGCAGAATTCGGCCTAGCGCGATTTAACGCCTTTAAACAAAGCCATCTCGACCTAGAAGAGCAAATCCAAGACCCTCACTTCTCTATCGTCTGCCGATTTCTCGAACAATGGAACCCTGCTCAAATAGAAGATCACCCAATCCTCAAAGAAGTAGGGACAGGCTTCGGCATCTTCCAAATTCAGGGAGAGAAAAAACCCGTCCATGAATCCCCAGCCATCCAGCAATGGTGGACAGCCTCCTTAGAAAAAGAAGAAACCACTTCTCCCCAACAATGCCTGCTCTCAGGAGAAAGCAAAAAAATCGCTCAACTGCATCTAAAAATCAAAGGAGTAACAGGCGCACAATCCGCAGGAGCTTCCATCGTATCCTTTAACGGAGCAGCCTATGAATCCTATGGCAAAATTCAAAACTTCAATGCCCCAATTAGTGAAGATGCCGCATTCCGCTATGTTACAGCGCTCAACTCATTACTCACTGGCCCACAGCGGCACAAACACCGTCTACAAATTGGTGATACCACAACCGCCTTCTGGACAGAGGCTCCCACCAATATAGAGAACTGCCTCATCCATCTATTTTCTTCTGGTTCTCACGCCCTAGAGGAAGAGCAAGATACAAGTAAACTAAATCAGCTAAAACGGCTGCTCCTTGCTATAAAAACAGGCCAGAATTTTGAACAACTTGAAGATACAGAAACACACTTCCACATCCTAGGTTTAGCACCCAATGCAGCGCGTATCTCGATCCGGTTTTATCATCAATCAACGATCGAAGAACTTCTTCACAAGCTACACAGCCATCAATCCTGTTTCCAAATCATACAGCAATTCACCAAACCCTCAGGTAAACGGCATGCCGATCCTGAGTTCCCCGCCGTCTGGCAAATGATCAGAGAGACCGCCAGAGTCCCCGGTGAAATCCCCCCCTTACTCGAAGGAGCTCTCACTAGATCCATCATTCAGGGCACGCCATATCCAGAAACCCTCTTCACCTCTATCATACGCCGTATTCACGCAGACAGAACAATCAACTACCTCAGAGCAGGTATTCTTAAAGCCATCCTTACCAGAAATCACAACCAAACAATTCCAATTATGTTAGACACTAATAATAACGAACCAGCTTACCTCTTAGGAAGGCTCTTCTCCACATTAGAAAAGACTCAAGAAGACGCACTCGGCAAGATCAATTCAGGTATTCGAGATAAGTTCTACAGCTCCGCCTCCTCCACTCCAGCAAGTGTCTTCCCCCGTATCTTACGCACTTACCAACATCATCTTTCCAAATTAAATGATGGAGCACGCATTCACCGAGAGAACCTCATCCAAGACATTGTATCATCGATAGATTCATCAGGATTCCCAGCGCAACTAGACCTCCAAAAACAAGGAGTATTTGCCATCGGGTACTATCATCAACGCAAAGATTTTTTCACAAAAAAAGACACACAAACATCATCAAACCATTAACTTCATCACAATCTAACCACCCACATTAATTATGAATAACAGATACGACTTCCTCTTTCTCTTTGATTGCCAAGATGCTAATCCAAATGGCGACCCCGACGCAGGCAACCTCCCTAGATTAGATGTAGAAACAGGGCAAGGCCTAGTAACAGATGTGTGCTTAAAAAGAAAAATACGCAACTTCGTCTCCACTGTAAACCCAGAGGATAACTGCAACCAAATTTATTTTACAGAAGGAGCTGTGCATAATACGCAACATAAAGACGCCTATAAAGCGATTGGCGAAAAACCGGCGAAAAAAGTAGAATCTACAATTAAAGATAAAGCAACGAAATGGATGTGTGAACACTATTACGACGTCCGCACCTTCGGAGCCGTCATGTCTACAGAAGTCAACTGTGGTCAAGTAAGAGGGCCAGTGCAATTATCCTTCGCCCGTACGATTGACCCCATCGTCTCTAGTGAGCACGCCATCACACGCTCCTCTGTCACGAATGAAAAAGACATCGAAAAAGAGCGCACCATGGGTAGGAAATTCACCGTCCCCTTTGGGCTTTATAAAGCCCAAGGGTTTGTAAACCCCTTCTTAGCTAACCAAACAGGATTTAACGAAGAAGATCTAGAACTACTCTTCACTGCTTTAGAAAATGCCTTCCAATTTGATCAATCTGCCGCTCGCCCCGCTGGCAGTATGGCATCACGTCGACTAATCATATTCAAACATGATAACCAATTAGGGCAAACAGCCAGCCACAAACTCTTTGACGCTGTTTCTATTCAGAAAAAAGAAACCGTAGAAGTAGCCCGCTCTTTCTCAGACTACACAGTAGAAATCGATCACTCCGCCATTCCCAAAGGAGTAGAGATCATTGAGCGGATCTAGCCCCGATCCCGGCCCTACGTGAAGAGTGTCCTAAAAACCCTCCCTCCCCGCACTCTTCCGGAAACCCAAAACTTCGATATTTCACCATGGAGCAGAAACTCATCCCCATCTCAGCTCTACAGCATACCCTCTATTGCCCTAGACAATGTGCATTGATTCATAATGAACAGATCTGGGCAGAGAATCAATTCACAGCAGAAGGCCAACTCTTCCACAAAAAATCAAATGAAGGGCCAGATGAGCACCGAAGCTCAGGCTCCATTCTACGGCGACTATACGTGAGATCGGAACACTATCACCTTACCGGAATTTGTGATGTTGTGGAATACTCGAAGGAAGGGATATTTACACCCGTAGAATACAAACGAGGAAAACCGAAATCTCACCAAGCCGATGAAGTCCAAGTCTGTGCCCAAGCTCTCTGTCTTGAAGAAATGTTCCAGACCTCCATCACCAAAGGCCTCCTTTTTTATGGTAAAACACGCCGCAGAAAAGAAGTGCAGCTAGACCACCTCCTCCGGCAGCTTACAAAATCCATCATCACACAAACAGCGAAACTCTTCTCCACAGAGAACACGCCACCCGCAGAGTACCAAAGCCATCTCTGTGATAACTGCTCGCTCATAGAACTCTGCCTACCTCATTCTTTTCGTCTCAAACGAGGGACGAACAACTGGTTCCAAACACAACTCCATCAACCTAACTCAGAAGATTAAGTTATGAAAACCCACCTTAACACCCTCTTCATCACACTTGAGGGTGCTTATCTAAAAAAAGACGGGGCTGCAGTAGAAATCATGCACAAGAAAGAATCTAAACTGCGCGTACCTCTTCATAATCTCGATGGCATCGTCTCCTTTGGTTGGGATAATACAGTATCTGCCTCTCTCATGGCAGCTTGCCACGAATATGGAGTCTCTCTTTCCTTCCTCTCACCTTTTGGCAAATTTCTGGCCTCTTCCTATGGAGGCGTCTCTGGCAACATTCTACTTCGGAGAGAACAATACCGAAGAGTCGAAGACCAAGAAAAAGCTCTATGCATCTCCAAAAACATGATTTTGGCCAAACTCCATAACTCCCGCACTATTCTCCAGCGCGCCTTACGTGACCACGGTAATACAAACCCCACACGCACCAAACAACTCAAAACCACTATTTCCATACTAGCCAACCGCATCTCAGCAGCTCAAAGAACAGAAACACTCGAAAGCCTACGAGGAATAGAAGGAGATGCCGCCGCAAGTTATTGGGCAAACTTCAACCAACTCATCACCTCGGAAGACCCAGAGTTACAAATTCGCGGGAGAACAAAACGGCCTCCTCTTGATCGCACCAATGCCTTACTCTCCTTTCTCTACACCATACTAGCTCACGACTGCCGGTCAGCCTGTGAAAGCTGTGGGCTCGATCCCCAGTCAGGCTTCCTTCATCAACCTCGGCCAGGACGCGCCTCCCTCGCTCTAGATTTAATGGAAGAATTCCGCCCCACTCTAGCAGATCGCCTAGCCCTCAATTTAATTAACCGGAAACAAATCGTAGCTTCCGATTTCGAAGTTCAAGCCACAGGAGCTACAACCCTCAAAGAGGACTCCCGTAAAACCGTACTACAAGCATGGCAGGAGAAAAAACAAGAGCAACTCACCCACCCCTTCCTCCAAGAAAAAATCACCCTAGGCCTACTTCCCCATATCCAAGCACGCCTTCTCGCTCGGCACCTAAGAGGAGACACAGACTCTTATCCCGCCTTCTTGCAAAAATAAAGACCCACACACCTATGTATATACTAGTCACCTACGATGTCTCTACTGTAACTCCCGCAGGGAAGTCACGATTACGTAAAGTTGCTAAAACATGTCTAGACTATGGTCAGCGCGTACAGGCCTCCGTCTTTGAATGCTTAATCAAACCAGCCCAGCTCATAGAATTCCGCAGCAAATTACTAGAAATTATGGATACTAAAACAGATAGTGTCAGAATCTACCATCTTGGTAACAACTGGCAAAAAAGGGTAGAACATCATGGAAAAAATGACGATTATGATATTTCCGCTCCCCTTATACTGTAATCGGAATACCACCCCATCGCGAACCCCTAGTGCTCGTAACGCTCCTTTCTAGCTTCTCCGCTCTTTAATCGACTTAAATCTTGAAGTTCGCGTCATTCAACTGCTAGCCTCATATATACGTAGGGCCAGCAGGCTCCGCGGTCGCTCCTTCACGGGAGCGTGGATTGAAACTAATTGATAACCTATACTCTATTGGGGGAGTTTTATGATTTATTGTTTTACCGTCTCAGCTCTGCGAGCTTCTTGGCTTAGGGCTACTAAATCACTTAAAATGGCTAAACCTTCACGTTTCGTCGGATCTAGGCGGCTGGGCCATTCTGGAGTCGTATCCAAATCTGCTGTTTCAGATTTCGCCCTAAGCATATAATCATCTTCATCGACTGTCGGATCAATAGCAACTTTAGAGCCTTTTACTAGGTCGTCTAAGGTGAGGCGATAGAATTTAAAAGATCGCTTATCTTCTGCCATAATTGAGGAAAATCGCTCTAGACGCTCTTTATTCCTCATTTTAGTCCGCATATCGTTTTCTAAAATTTCTGTTTGTCGTGCTTTCTTGTTCAGAGATAATTCATTCTTTTCTATCTCGGCCTTCGCGCGTTCTAAGTCTTCCAATATGTAGGCGTAATCTTTAGACTTCATCACTCGTTCATGACTTCGTTTCGCCAGTTCTTCCAAAAATAGTCCCTCTTTCGGTAAAAATGTAAACCCGTCTGCAGAGGCGACTTCATCATGGGGCAGGGCGTAGTTTAAATGTTTTTCTCCGATGTCTAAGCCCTCAAAGATAGAAGGCAAGACGATGTCTGATTCCACGCCAAGTAGTTGAGTCGAACTTCCGGCAGCTCGATAGAATTTCTGGATGGTCGGTTTCAAAAATCCTGCTCTCGCTCTATCAGAGAAGAACGGCATCATATTGGCGATATTCATTGGCTGTTGAACCGTTCCTTTCCCAAAAGTGGAAGAATCTCCGACGATGACTGCACGGTTATAGTCCTGTAATGCCCCGGCTAAGATTTCACTGGCAGATGCACTTGTTTTATCAATAAGAACGACCATAGGCCCCTCAAAGATAGCCCGAGTATCCGCCTCTTTCACTTCAATAGCATTCCGGCTGTTCTTCACCTGAACGACTGGCCCTTTTCCTGTGAAAAATCCTGTCATTCTACGGACTTCTTCTAAAGACCCTCCTCCGTTTCCTCGGAGATCCATAACAAGACCGTCTACTTTCTCACGAATTAATCCATGCAACAGCTTTTCCACGTCAACAGAGCAAAGTGTCTCTCCATTTTCAAAGTCTGCATAAAACGAAGGTAATGAAAGGAACCCCAGCCGTCGAACTGCACCTCCTTCTGTCTGCATTTCAATCACTTCTGCACGGGCGGCCTCATCTTTCATTTCAACCGTCTCCCGCTTTATTACAATGAATTTAAATTCGCCTGGAGCATCATGAGGTATGACCTTTAACCTCACATTCTGATTCTCTGCTCCACGAATCAGGTCCACAACTTTATTGATTTTCATGAACATGATGTCTGTGAGCTTCCCGTCATTATGAGAATCTACAGCAACAATTTTATCGTTCAGCTGTAGTTCTCCCTGACGGTCTGCTGGACCATTTTTCACAATCCCTTTGATTTTTGTAGAACCATCATCTTCGGCTTGTAGTAACGCGCCTACTCCTATGAGCTGATTCTTCATACTATCGCGAAAACGCTCCATCTCACGGGCACTAAAGTAGTCTGTATGTGGGCCGTATGCCTTTGATATGGCACTTAAGAAATAGTTCGCAATATCTTCTTTATCAGCTTCTTCTGCCGCATGTAAAACACGTTCATAGCGCAGTTGCAGTTTTTCCCGAGCCGGCTTCTCTTCTATTAAAGGATCTTCTTTCCCCTGTTCTTTAGCTAATCGAGTAATCGTTTCACGCCGAAGCTCCTCACCTAGTAAAGCTTCCTCGATCCTATCTTTCCAAACAATATTGGCGTCTTCTTCATTCTTGGGCCAACCGATCTCTTCTCGAGAGCGAACTACTGTCCGATCACTATCAAACGTAAACTCCTCGTTTGCTAATAGTTGGTTGACGAATTCTACACGCTCTTGCACTCTTTGACGAAAGAGGAAATAAATCTCAAACGCAGGCTCCATACTCTTCTTTGTATGCACTAGCCGGTGTAGATTTGAGGCATATTTCTCACGCAATATTGCCACATCTGCTTCTGTGAAAAAGACTTTCCCTCCATCTAAGTCCGTCAAATAGGCCTCTAGAAATCGTTCCCCAAGCTCTTCATCAAATTCAATTTTCTCGTAATGACGATTCAACAACATCCCTAGCATTTCCTTACCAACGATATTAAAATCCGTTTCAGCCCTCACAGCAGGCGTTAAGAAAGTAGCAGCAATTAGACCACTGGTAAGGTAAGATCGAAGTGATTGTAACATTGTCATCATAGTGAAGAGCGTCACCACCGTCTAAAATTTCCTAGAAACTTACCCAGTGGCTAGTTATTATGCTTACTTACAAAGTAGAGCTTGTCGATGTATTTCCTCTTCTCTTAATATCTATTCTGGAATCACTGGTTAACTGAAATAATTCTCAGAAAAACCACGTACCCTTATGAGCCAAAATCTGCAATGAACCGAACAGCCACTCTACTTTTAAGCCTCTGGATCAGCTTTTTCTGCCATACTGTAGCAGAACTGCGCCTCTCCTCCGTCTTTTCAAACCATATGATGCTTCAGCGAGACTTACCCGCTCCCATATGGGGCTGGAGTACGCCAGGTGCTACCATCACAGTACAATTCGGAGAAAAGACAGCAACAACCGTCGCAGAGGAATCAGGGCGCTGGGAAGTCACTCTGCACGGACTCCAAGCCAATAAAACAGCACAATCTCTGGACGTAAGCTCCACTACAGGAGAAAGCTTGATCATCCTGGACATTCTAGTGGGAGAAATCTGGCTAGCCTCTGGCCAGACCAATATGGAATGGAAAGTTTCTGACTGCCATAGCTCAGACCAAGAAATCCCAAAATCTGATACCTTCCCCGAACTCCGCCTACTCAAAATCCCTCACAAAACTAGCTATGACCCTCCCAAAAACATTCATTGCACCTGGCAAGTTGCTACCCCAGAGCAGTCTCTTCGTTTCTCAGCCGTTGCTTGGCACTTCGCGAAGCAGGTTAACGAGAAATTAGACGTCCCAATAGGTATCATTCAATCATCTTGGAGCGGCTCCAGAATCGAGCCTTGGATTAACGACATTGGCTATAAAAAAACACCTACACTTCACAAATTCCACCGAGCCCGGCAAGCCCGCACCCCTGGCACACCAGAGTACCAAAAAGCAGGGCAACATTACTTAAACAAACTCAAAGAGTACACAAACCTCTACACCGAACATCTACAAAACGCTACGATACGGCCTGATCCTCCCGTCCCCCCAAAAACAATGTCACTAGGCAACCAGACTATCGGGATCTATCCAGCCATGATCGAGTCTATTCTCCCCTTCTCCATTCGAGGCTTTCTCTGGTATCAAGGAGAATCTAACATCAAGGACGGCACCGCTTATTACGAGAAGAAACGAGCCCTTATCCAAGGCTGGAGAGAAGCCTTTCAACGCCCCAATGCTCCCTTTTATTTCGTCCAGCTAGCACCTTTCCGATACAATACATCCCCAAAACGCTTACCAGAATTCTGCTCTACTCAGCAAAAGTGCCTTAAGATACAAAACACCGAAATGGTCGTCACCAACGACCTAGGTGACCTAAAAAGTATCCACCCGAAAAATAAATCTGAGATTGGGCGGCGCCTTGCCTTACTCGCTCTTAAGAAAACATATTCACAAAAAGGCTTAGTCAGAAGCCCCCTATATCAAAGCTACACAGTTCAACAAAACGCAATCATCATCTACTTCCAATCCGGCCAAAAACTCCGATCCCGAGACAACAAACTACTCACTCACTTTGAAATCGCAGCTGAAAACGGCTCTTTTCACCCCGCAGTCGCAACCATTCAGCCTAACCAAACGCTTAAGCTCACGAGTAAAGAAGTCAAAAACCCCATCAAGGCAAGATTTGCCTGGCATCAAACCGCTCAACCAAATTTGATTAATCAAGCCGCTCTCCCTGCAGCAGCCTTCCATACTCATTGGCCTATAGATCCTACCGTAGATAGATTAGTCTCCAGAAACAAATCTTACTCTTGTAGCGACCCTAATATTAAAGGGTGGTCTACTGGACTAACCGATGGATCTTGGAGTGAACACACCAATAATTGCTTCGCCACAAACGACGATAACAACTTCCCCAAATCCGTCACTATTGATCTCAAAAAAATCCAGCCTGTCACCTCGGTTAAATTTGGCCTTCCACCTTTTGGTTCCACCAAAACCATCAATATATCTCTCAGCCGAAACGGGAAAGACTTCTCAGAAATCGGGCATCATAGCTTCCCTCTAAAACAAACATACCGCTCTCATCTATTACGCTGTCCGGCAACTCCAGCCCGATTCGTTAAATTCACATTTCCAGATTGTTACCAAAAAGAAATCGAGTTCTCACGAAACATTTCCTTCCTCACGGAAGCTGAAGTCTACGCCCGCTAGTCCATCATGATCACGCCTACCTATACTCTTCTTCCTGGTATGCATGGCACTAGCGAGCTCTTCACATCTTTCCAGACTTCACTAAAATACCACGTTCCAAATAACCCTCGTATTGAAACAGTCGACTACCCTAACAACATCCCCCAAAGTTACTCTAACTTACTCACATGGCTCGATAAACAATTAGATCCAACAATCCCTAGGATTCTCATTGCCGAGTCATTCTCAGGTCCACTTGCTATACAACTGGCTCAGCTACGCCCAGATACAATCCAAGGAGTCGCTCTAGCTGCCAGCTTCTCACACCACCCAGCACCTGCCAGTCTGTCACTCCTTCCATTTCGCCATATCTTCAAACTTCTCCCTCCCAGTGCAGTCCTCCGTCATTTCCTACTTGGCGAAAAAGCTACTCCAACCACCATTCAGGAACTAAAGTCCATCCTCAAAACCACTTCGAAGCCCGCACTAGAACAAAGAATCCGAAGTATCCTCTCACTAGAAGAAAAAGACTGCCCTAGCCTCCCTAATACTCCCATCCTTATACTACAGGCGCAGCATGATAATATCATACCGTGGGCGACACAGACACATCTAGAATCTCACTTCCCACATGCCGAAGTCCACTGGATTCCAGCGCCCCACCTTATGTTACAAACACAACCTAACCTCTGTGTAGAAGCCATCAAGCACTGGGCCAAACTCATCCACCATTAGCGCACGCTCCTCTCTCTGCCCTAACCAATCTACTATTATGACACCGATTGTACTCACCATTGCAGGATCAGATTGTTCTTCAGGAGCAGGAATCCAAGCCGATTTAAAAACCTTCACAACCCATCAAGTCCACGGGCTTACCGCTCTCACATGTGTCGTCGCAGAAACCCCACGCACAGTCGCATCCATCCACGAGATCCCCTCCATTTCACTCCAAGAACAGCTCCATGCCCTACTCAGCGCTTACCCCATCCAAGCCATAAAAACAGGGATGTTACACTCCAAGGCCCATATAATAGCCATTGCTGAAATACTGGAGCAAACCAATATCCCTCTCGTGGTTGACCCTGTCATGATCTCCAGCTCTGGCAGCCCACTCATTAGTGATACCGCCATCAAAGCCTACAAAGAGCGGCTCCTACCCATCACCCATCTGATCACCCCAAATATGCCTGAAGCCTCTGTCTTACTCGGAAGAGATATTACAAAAGAACAAGACCTAGAGCGCGCCGCCCAAGATATCGCAGAAACATTCCACCTCAGCTGTCTACTAAAAGGTGGACATCTAGCTGGTGACGGAGATCGCATCGACACCTTGTGGCATGATGGAAAAGTCACGCGCTTCCGCCACCCTATGATTGACATCCCCTGCACACACGGCACCGGCTGCACTCTATCTGCTGCCATCACTGCCAACTTAGCCACCGGCCTGGACCTCACCAAAAGCTGTGCCAAATCCATCCAATGGTTACAAAATGTCATTACTACCAGCCACCGCTGGCCCGCTAACGACAAAGGTGAAATATTCTGCCTGAACCATTGGCAACCAGATGACAACGACGAACATAACCCAACAAAAACGCCCCTCTAAAGGCCGCAAATCGGCCCATTTACCCATACAAGCCACCCCAATCACCTTCCTCAATATTTTCTTGCTACACAGACAATTCATATGTATATACTAACACGTATTCATTTAAATTATCATAATTTAATCCCCTCTATTTCATCAAATACTCAGACTATCTTACCCATCCCCCATAACATCTAACTTATCCTCAACCATGGCCTTAAAACTTATACCCATAGTATGCTCCGCTCTCAGTATGATATACTCTGCTCAGGCATCACTCATCCTTACAGGCGTCATAGATGGCCCGCTCCCAGGTGGCCTACCAAAGGCCATAGAGCTATATGTCACATCTGACATTCCAGACCTCAGCGAATACGGGGTAGAATTAGTGAGTAACGCAGGAGTTTCTTCAAATATGATAGAGACAGCCTTTTCTGGCAGTGCTACTGAAGGCAGCTTTATCTACGTCTCTCTCGAAACACCCTTATTCACAAGCGTATTCGGATTCGCGCCAGACTTCACGACAAGCAACGTCAACCATAATGGTGATGATGACTTCTACATCTATGGTCCATCCAATACACTCATCGATGTATGGGGAGGCTCTGACGGCGTAGACAACACTGGAACAGTCGCAGACATCTTAGATAGTTGGTCTTATAGAAATAGCGGAACACTTGCCAATACAACATTCACTCCTAGTGAATGGAACATCGCCCCAACCAACTCTCTTGACGGACTAGATGCTGCTGGGACAGCTGCCGCATTCCCATTCGGCACTTTCACTCTAACTATTCCAGAACCATCAAATCTCTCACTCTTCGCCTGCGGCACCCTCTTTACCATACTTCACCGCCGCAGGAAACGTCGATAACGCTAGACTTATCACCTTACAGTAGAGTATTTTCATAAATTAATCAGTTACTTTCACACGTGATTTGAGCAGCGGATTCTAGCAACCACCCAAAACAATGAAATACTTCTGTAATTACCCAGTTATACAATGAGAAATTGGCTATAGGGCAGAAACGAAATCACACTAACAGAAATATATTTTTCTAATAAACAATACAGGGCAATTGTTTTCCTCTGGACAACTAGCAAGGTGGTGATTAGTTCATACGGTGAAATCATTCCTTAGTTATTTACCAGATCAAATCAGTTCGGGCAGAAAGATGATAGACATTCCTAATCTCAATGGGAATAGTATGATACGATCGCTGACGATAAGTGTGATTTGCCTTATTGCCTTCCCTTGTTTTGAAACTTCCGCCGCCGAAGAGCCGACCAAGGTCGATTATTCTTCCATCGCCTTCTATCCAAAACGATGGGAAACGGCCCAAATCGATTTCAACATGCTTGCTTGGGATGGGGAACACGTCACCTTTTTAGCCAAGGAGGGGAAATACGATGAGAAGCAGATGGCGTCTTTCATTCAAGTACTCGACAAAGGCTGGCAAACGCAACAAGAGTTAGTAGGAAGATCGCCGAAACTCTTTCGCCAACTTAACGGAAAGCCGACGATCTGTGCGATACCTAAGTTAGGTCTCTCTTGCGGCTACGGCTGCGGCTACGTGGGATCAACTGGTATTGAAGTAGCTGGCTTCTACGAGCATGATTGGCCAGCCTTTCAGGCCAATCCCGATCACTTCGCTCATTACTATTTCTACGAAATGGGCCGCAACTTCTACGTCTATAAACATAGGCATTCCTTATTCACAACCGGCTACGCCGTCTTCATACGATATGTCTGTATGGATATTGTTGGCTGCAATGACTCCAACCTGAAGACACGTAAGATCATTGAACAATGCGAAGAAATTTATGCAGAGTCAGATATCCCCTTTCTTGATGCTTTCACAACTTTTGGTGCACAGGAGAAACAAAATCGATTGTTAGACAAACAAGGTAAGGTCATCGCGCCGAGCGACCAACCAGTCATGTATGCAACAGCGATGTTAAAGCTCAGGAAAGATTATGGTGGTGATGCATGGGTGAAGGACTTTCTACACAAACTCCACGACTGCGAGCAATTCAAAGCCACTGACAAAGCTACAGCGATACCGCAATGCCTAAACTGGCTAGTTTGCGCTTCGGCAGCAGCTGGCGAGAACCTAACACCGGTTTTCGTTGATCGATGGCGGATGCCGTTGACAAACAAACAACGTGAAACCATGAAACACACTGATTGGGACAATCCAAACATCTCCGTTGCGACGAAAGTTCGTGAACTACTGTCCCAACAATAGTTTCTCCCGTTGAATGTACATCATGATAGAATGCACCGGAGTGACCAATCCGGGCCAAATTTACGATCAACGCAGTAAACCTAAGCCTATTCCGGAGTGGCGCGGATGATTATCTAATTCCAATACGCACTACTTATAGTCTCACACTATCTCAAAAATTTTCTAATATTTCTCTAAAAGGATTCGTGAGAAATAGAAGATTTAAACCAAAATCTACTATATGAAACCACAAGCAGTAAAATACATGATCGAGGCAATTGACATGAATCGTGCCGTTAAATTCTATAGAGATGTTCTAGGATTTGAAGAGTCTTTTACATCAATGCACTGGTCAGAACTATCTCATAATGGTGCTATAATTGGAATACATGGTGGAGGTGATGAAGTAGACAGGAGCACAGGTATTTCATTGCAATATGAAGATGTACGATCTGCATATTCTGAAGCTATTACTGGCGGAGCGAGATCACTTCAAGAACCCCACCAAAGAGAAGGCGAACCAATTATTTTATCCTCTATACGAGACCCTGAAGGTAACCTAATCACACTTACTCAATATGTTGGATAATACAGCCAACCCAATGAAACCGAAAAATCTTGGCCAACAAGATCAAGCAAAGTGCTTCAATTTGTCTTTGTGGAGAAAGTGTATGTCGGTGATGGATTTAGATGTAAAAAAAGGAACTTGATCTGACAGACGGTTAAAATCAGGCAGTAGC
>CAZLQY010000067.1:0-13691 GCA_964561965.1 uncultured Verrucomicrobiales bacterium | reverse complement strand
CAATTTAGTTCATTTATTTTAAAAGACTTACACCTTAGGTTAATGCGTATGAGTACTAAGCTATTACTCACAGTGTTCTGAGCGATAGAATACCCTTCTTCCGTTTTCTCTCGGAAGTTCAATCCTTACACAAGGATAACAGCCTCTATCCGAGCCTCCGCTACAATCGCCACTATAAGCAACCGTACCACTATTTATCTGAACGAAAGATCTGTTACTAAAGACACCAATATTATCAACAGTACCTTTTCTATCGAGGAACCCCTTCGAGAGCAAGGCCGCCTGGCCAGAGCTGTCGATAAAACGGACATCGACGATTCCATTGTCTGCACGATGTGGTGATAGATATAAGGCGCGTTGCCCCTCTCCCTTCAACTCAATGGTCCGACCTGCAATATTTTTCACTAAAGCATTCTTGGTTCCAAGGCCTAGTGGAGGGTCCGTTTCAATTCTCAAAGGAATTCCACCTGTTCCTATAATCTTCTTGAATAGAATATTTTCACCCGTACGAATTTGAACATTTCCGTAGCCAAATACGTTATTACGAGAAGTCATATCTCGTATAACTCCTCCTTTTGGCCCCGTCCGAACTACTCTATCCTCGGCTTTTACATCCGCAGACTCGAGCTCGATATTCGCAAGGGTTGTCTGATCTTCACGGACATTCATACCGCGAACTAAGAAATTCGATACGTGATCCATATCGACAACACCAGCAGCCCTGAAGTTGAACTTTGAGGGGATCTCTACATTGAATCTCCCGCTGGTCGAAGTAATGGCGACATTTTGGATACGGGCAGTTGTCGCCCCCATCCTAAACACATAAAATCTTTTGAAAGATGGATCATCCCCTTTAAAAGCCTTAATGGTCATCCCTTTCTGAAATTTCAGATGAACATTACTCCTCATAATGATTTCTCTTAGATAAACTACATTTCTTCCTCGAACAGTAAGGGTTCCTCCAGATTTTCCGCCAGATCGTCTTCTTGAAAGCGCTGCAATTTTTTCGTTTAATCTTCTTGAATCCGTCAAATCTTCGTTACCTGTAGGGGTAAACGTGTCAGTTAAACTACTCACTCTGGACTGATAATAGTTACTATCATTAGAAGACAGAGCAAATAGTGAAGTCGAATTAATGATGAAGCCGAGAGCGACGACGGCTCCAGCAATACAAGCTTTTGGTCTTTTTATTTTCATGGGCATGTGGTGTGTTTTTCTTCATCAGTGATGTGTTTTCAACGTAATCCATACACATAGATTACAATAAATTAAGGCACATAATTTGACGAATCGATCATTCCGTTGCACCACGAGAAAAATTGCGCGCAACCTCTTTTTTCACATCACTAGTGGCGTGACCCCAAAGATAAAACAGTTAATAATTGTAAATTTAACTCTGTGTTATTCTTTCTGTTTGTTGTTCTTTCTTCACTCACAAATGGAGTGAAAGGCGCATACTCAAACTTAGCCCAGAGCGCAATCTGTGCGTTGGCAGCATACTCATTGGGGGTTTGATATCTCAGTGAACTGTGGATGCACTTATCATTCTATTCTTTTCGCCAGCCTTCTAGAAAAACATCGGATTTCTTGACGGAGCAGAAGATTTCTCGGTTGATAAATTCATCACGAAACTTATCATGAAAGCTCTCAATATAGCACTGCTCCCATGGTGAGACTGGTGTGATGTAATGGGTTTTGATACCGTTGCTCTTGAGCCAGTCCCTTATCTTATAAGCGATAAATTCAGAGCCATTGTCACTACGTATAAACTTAGGTATTCCATGTTGCTCAATAAGTCTTTCGAGGACTTCTATCACATTTTCTGCTCAGTAAGCTTTGCGAGGGCGTTGACTATGGCATTGGCCAGTGTATTCGTTCAAGACACTCAACATTCTGTAATTGCAGCCATAGTTTCTTTACGGCTTTTCCCGCTTCGTAGTTCCTGCTATATTCGGACTTTTTTTCTCTTCATTAAAACGACTTCTGTTCACTTTTGAGGGGGAAGGCCACAATGATGAGGTAAATCTTTGGAATGAAATAACTTCATTGTGCTAAATTGCTCTGGTTGATGAAAATCAGGCTCTTCACCAGCTAATGAATTCGCACTATAAAACGTTTGATTCGGGGATCCCGTAATCGCTGTAACATTCATACAAGTCGTCTTGTCCATCCCGAATTTACATTTCAAATGATCTAGCGGTAATGAGATCGCCGCTACCCACCCTCCTTCTATGGCAGTATCTGCAAATA
The DNA here is from genome assembly GCA_964561965.1 of uncultured Verrucomicrobiales bacterium. Lineage (GTDB taxonomy): Bacteria > Verrucomicrobiota > Verrucomicrobiia > Verrucomicrobiales > Akkermansiaceae > Rubritalea. The sequence continues at coordinate 11,441 of CAZLQY010000067.1, read as the reverse complement.
CTTCTACAGAAGGAAAAGGCTTCTCCTTAGCATTCACTCTACGCCTAGACCCCTTAAATTCCGCCGACCACCACGCACCATTCGCCGCTAAATTCACTTCCAAATATCTCCCCGTTTTAGCATCGCTAATAAAAAGCTCTACACAATCATACTTCCAAAGATCTCGCTGGAAGCTACCAGCAGCAGCATCAGGGTGAACTACTGCCGCCTCCGAATGAGAAGCTACAAACCATAATCGATCATGATCTACTATAAGCCCATAGATCAAAGGCGCCTCACTCACATCCCCCTCCCAAGACTGAGTTAAACCAAACATAGCAACATCCAGACTCCCCCAATCTTGTGGCCGCTCCGCTATTTGTACATTCATCTCCCCTTTTATACTTAAGCCGATCTTAGGTCGAGCACCGCTTCTGTGCAAACCATCTAACCTCATTTCATCCAAGAACAAAAAATGCTCATTTGTTAGACAACTTTCATTGACTGCTCCACGCATTTAATCCTTAATGTTTAAGTGATTTAACCAGTAACACTCTGCTCCACTTTCGTGTCCCTTGACAGACTATAGTTTTTCACTAATTCTGCATTCCAGCTCCTGCTATTGCACTGTCTATGATAGCCATCGAATATATCGGCCCGACTCCGAAGAAAAAACCTAAAAAACCTATTTTAGGAGGCTGGATTATCTTGTGCCTAGCGGCCCTATTTGTCGGCTACTTTGCCTGGCCACACTTTGGCCCTGTTGTGGTAGCTTCGCAGATAAAAGTTGGCACAACAGAAGTCACCCAAACAGTACAGCAACTAACAGAAGCAGGAACACGTGGTGATCTCTTTGCCGCTGCAGCACTCAAACGAACTGAACTGGAGATTGATTACGATGAGGCCTATTATAGAATCGATTATCCCATGGGAGATATCCCTTCCAATAAAGGCATCGCCGCCGATACCATTGTCCGAAGCTACCGGGAAATAGGAGTCGACCTTCAAGAACTTTTGATCGAAGATATGCGCTCAAACTATCGAGCCTACCCTCAACTATGGGGGCAACAAGAAGCCGATCCGTGCATTGACCACCGGCGCAATCTCAACCTGAAAAGATTCTTTCAACGCAATGCCACAGAGCTAGATATCTCTCGCTCTCAACAATCCTTTCAACCAGGTGACATCATCTTCTGGGAACTACCGCACGGCCCCACACACACAGGGGTTGTCGTCCCTGGCCCCACACACCAAAAGAGTAAACCTTGGATCGTTCACAATATAGGCGAAGGGCCAGTTTGGCAAAATGCCCTATTCCACTACAAAATCGTTGGGCACTTCCGGTTCTAACAAGACAACTTTTTATACCTTCAGCTGAAAAGTAACCAAAGTGTATGAAATACTCGTTCGTTTAGATTTCCCCTTTAGCGGAGCATTACACCTCACTCAGCTAACCGAATATCTTGAATGACAATTTGGAGTGAAGTCCTCCCCCTAAACGTATTACGATCTACTGTAAATGCTATGTCCCATGGAGGATCTGGTAATTGACGTTCACCTCCACTGAAAAAAATAGCATCCCGTTCTACGTATTCTTGACGAAGGAACAGTTTGAGGTGGTTGTTTTTCAACCTCCTTGGAGCCTCTGTTAACCATACACCCCGTGCCATAAATACAGGCTGAGGGTTGGCATTTCCAAACGGTTGAAGAAGGTCATAACTATCTAAAAATTCTAATGATAAATTGCCAAATTCAATCTCAGCGTCGACATGGAGCTTCGATAATCGCTGCTCGGAAGAGGTATGCGTTAACACATAGTCTCTAAACGCTAAACGGAATGCATCGATCGACTCTTCCTTCACACTCAACCCGGCAGCCATGCCATGCCCACCTCCTCCTAACAAATGCTCTGAGCAAGTTTGAATAGCACTCACAAGAGAGACGCCCTCTATACTTCTACCACTTCCCTTCCCTACTCCATGTTCATCAATAGCAATGATAAATGTGGGTTTGTGAAACTGCCTCATGAGCCGTGAAGCGACAATGCCTACGACTCCCGGATGCCATTCCCTAGATCCAAGAACTATGACTGGTTCATTCGAAAAGTTGCCTGATTGATATAAGACGAGAGCTTCTTCCCTAATTTGACGTTCATGCTTTTGCCGCTCTACATTGTACTCATCGAGAGTTTCCGCTAAAGATTTAGCTTCATCACGGTCTACTGTATTTAAAATGGCCAATGCATCTTCTGGTGCATTCATTCGCCCAGCGGCATTAATTCTAGGCCCAATTCTAAAACCGACGTCCATACTTGTCAGGACATTGCCAACACCTGCTACATCCTGTAAAGCCAGTAAACCGACGTTTTTTGAGGCAGAAAGACGCCGTAACCCATGTCTCACAATAAGACGATTTTCACCAATTAAGGGAACAATGTCTGCAATCGTTGCCACAGAAACGATATCAAGAAAGTCACGCAGATCAAAGCCAGCCACCCTCCGCGTCTTTTGTAAGGCATGAACTAATTTAAATACGACTGCTGCTGCACATAAATAGTGAAAATCATTTCCCAACTTAGGGTTTACAACGGCCACACAATCTGGGCGACCTCCTGAACCCACCTCATGGTGATCCACGACAATGACATCAACACCATCCTTTTTTAGTTCTTCAATTTCGTCTAAAGAAGCGGTTCCACAGTCTACTGTAATCAAAAGCTTCGGCTTACCTATCTGAGTATATAACCGCTCTACTGCGGATTGGCTTAGGCCGTAGCCTTCCGTTCCCCGATACGGAATAAACGTTTCAGGGGCCGCTCCGTAGGCCTCTAAACCTTGTTTCAGCACACTTACTGAGCTAATCCCGTCAACATCGTAATCTCCATAAATACAAATACGTTCCTTAGAATCTATCGCCTGTAAAATCCGCTCTACAGCCTTCGACATATCAGAGAGCAGGAATGGATCTGATAAGTCTCTCAACTTCGGTCGCAAAAATTGCTCCACCTCCTCAGGAGTATGCACACCTCGTTGCCTCATTAATTGACATACCATTTCTGGCAGTCCATCAACGTTATCCCAATCCCCCTTAGGTAGTGGTTTGACAATCCACTTTGTGCTAACCTGATCCATGATCTACAATCACCTTAATCAGCCATTGAGCAATCCCACAAGAAGGATTATTTAAAATGTGATGCCTACTCTCTAAAATAAAAATAGCTGTGTCTCTCTAGTAAGACACAGCCATCAAATTTCCAGTACTTCTATCGTATTACTCTTGAGTGATCAGTTTTCCATCATCATCTACCAAAGAAAACTGGCCTTTGGTCATTTTCGCCAACTCGCTCATAGCTTCACGAGCTCTCGGTTCACTAATGGCAATCGTATTAATCACGACTTTGCGACGACGAGCATCTTCACCCAAATCATTAATAACCTGATCTGTTCCATTAGTTAATCCATCTGTCATTAAGAAAATTACATCTGGGCGGGGCTTCATCTTCAAAGCCATTTCAAGCGGCGTGTACCAACTCGTACCTAGAACAAGACCTGAATTTTCAATAAGCTCTACACTATCGCGAAGATTTGATTTCGTAGAATTAATCCACTCCACTCTAGGTACTGTCGGTTTAGAAGTAAAAATTGGCCCTTCTTTACTCCAAATATAGCTCTTACCTTTATGCTCCACTTCCCATTTTGTTTTCGAAAGTTCCGTCACTTTATCCCCAGGAAGCCATGCAGGACCAGCAAAGAAAATCAAAGAGTACTCAATACCTGACGGGAGTTTTTTGATCGAATCAGCTAGTTCCTTTTTCATGAGAGCTTGCTTCACATTTCCCATAGACTTTGAGTAATCAATGACATAGGCAATGCGACTCGCCTTAATTTCTTGTTTAAAGAAACTCACGCTAGCTCCCGCGCCATTATCCCCTGCACCAGCATCATCACCCCATCCATCACCGAAATCAGAAGCGTCACCAAAATCAAGAGAAGGAGCTGACACATCAATATCTGGAACAGGAACTGATATAGGAGATGCACTCGCAGAGGCTATTACCTTTGCCATAGACGACGAAGGAGCGGAGGGCTTACGCTCCACTTGTTCACTAATTTCTTGTGGTACTTCAGTCACCACCTCCTCTACAGGCTGTGCAGAATATGTAACAACCTTCGGTACGTCCTTAAAGAAAGGAGACATTAAGATTAATGTTAAGCCCAACGCCATGAGAACACATAACAGCAAAGCAATCATGATACTCATAATTGTAGAATTTCTGCGCTGATTAGCCAATTTAGCTTCTAGCTCCGGATTAATAACGTGATAGCTCATTGTATAGTAACATTAGTTTTAGTTTTAGAAATGGTTTCAAAAATGATTTCAGAGACCCTGGTAGACCTTACAGTCTAATCATATACGCCTAACTCGGCAAGTTCTTAGAAAGAAAGAGGGTTTCTGTAAATATTAGTTTCTGAAAAGTAAGGGTAGCTTGAATCTTGGAACCGTAACTATCTCCCATCCTATCTAAAAACAGATGCCTCCTAAAGGGTAATCGTTTCATAATAATGAACAAGTCTATCCTATACATTGTTTTTTTTATCGTATGATATGGAGCATACTCCCATTTAGTATGAACGAAGTAGGATTATACTCACGTAAACTATGAAGAAGCAACTCATGGATATTTCTTTACATCATCCAGCGGCCTTTCCGCTAAAGACGCTCCTCGGGCTAGCATGGATACTCTCTATGGCTTGCTCTCACGGTGCACCAAATGCGAGCAAGCAAACACTTACGAATCAGAGCCATCTTTTTTCTGAATACCAAACAGAAATTCTGCCCATCTTAGTGGAGTACTGTTATGACTGTCATATGGACGGCTCCGAGGAAGGAGGGCTAGATTTCGACCACTTCCAATCACTCGCTTCTATGACAGAGGACAGGAAGACCTGGCTCCACGTACAGGAGTACCTCAATTTACAACTCATGCCTCCTGAAGATAAAGCCCAACCCAAGGCTGACGAGGTGAGCAAAATTGTGTCCTGGATTAATTCTGCCATTTTTCCCGTAGACCCCAATAATCCAGACCCTGGGCACGTGATATTACGCCGACTAAACGTCGTAGAATATCAAAACACTGTACGAGACCTTCTCCATGTCGAGTCTGACCTCAGCAGCCTCCTCCCTCCCGATGACTCTGGTCACGGGTTTGACACCGTTGGGGGAACTCTTAGCATTTCACCATCTCATATACAGAAATACCTGAACGCTGCTGAAACTGCCATCTCTCAGCTATTCCAAGACCTTCATTACAAAAATCCTGTCAACTCTCTCAACCTACAAAAAATCACCGGGTCTGGCATTATATCGGACAAGGACTATCTCTTCATGACAAATGGACAGCTCAAGTACAAGCTGAGAACGACTGCCCCGGGAGACTATAAAATACAGATCAAAGCTTACTCTACCTCCTCCGCTGGTGAGCATGCTAAGATGCAAATCCAACGCCGTCATACAGAAATTAAAACATTCGAAGTCAAAGCAGACAAATCTTCACCTGAGATTTACACTATTGAAACGACTCTTCATCCCTCTCAACAAGAAATAAGCGTGCATTTTCTGAATGACCATTATGACCCTGAACAAGGAACTGACCGAAACTTATTTATTCAAGAAATCAAGCTAATCGGCCCTATCAAAGACCGGACAAAGCACGTCAAACAGGTTTTCCCCGAACGCAATCATTTGGAAAGCGACGAATCCTATGCACTAAGAATTCTACACCCCTTCGCTAATAAAGCGTTTAGACGCCCAGTATCAGAAGAAGAAGTAAAGCCCCTGTTGCAATTCTTACAACTCGCTAAACGCAGGGGAGATCACTTTGAGCAGGGCATTACCCTTGCCCTACAAGCCATCTTAATCTCTCCAGACTTTCTCTTCCGTGAAGAATCAAATGGTTCCCCCCACGAGACATTCCGCAAGGCAGAATTTATTGATGAACATTCTCTAGCCACCCGCCTCTCTTACTTCCTCTGGTCCACCACTCCAGATCAATCTCTACGAGAACTAGCGGATAAGGGCGAATTAAGAGCGAATCTTAGTCACCAGATACAAAGAATGCTCAAAGATCCTAGATCGAATGAACTCATCTCAAACTTTGCCGGGCAATGGCTCAAACTAAGAGACTTAGAAACGATTACTCCGAACCCTCAACTTTATCCAGAGGCGACACTAAAACTACGCAGAGTCATGCGGCGAGAAACCGAGTTATTCGTAGCCGATATCATTCAGAATAATGGTAACATTCTCGACTTTTTGCACTCCGATTACACTTTCCTCAATGATGAGCTGGCCCGCCATTATGATATTAGAGGAATCGATGGTAGCCATTTCCGTAAAGTCACACTACCCGATCAACGCCGAGGTGGGTTAATGACTCATGCCTCTATCCTCAGTCTATCCTCCACACCGACACGGACATCCCCTGTACTCAGAGGCCAATTTGTACTAGAAAATATATTAGACACACCAGCACCGCCACCCCCACCGAACATACCTTCTCTACTAGACGACCACGCAGATAGCGAAACACTAGGACTAAGAGAACAACTAGCGATTCATCGAGAAAAACCCGATTGTTCTGGCTGCCATAACCTCATGGACCCCATCGGACTTGCATTTGAACATTATGATGCGATTGGTAGGTGGAGGGATTCTAATCAAGGCAAAGCTATCGAACCCTGGGGCAAACTTATCTCGGGAGAAACATTCGAAGACGCCACTCAGCTACGTGACATTATTTACAACACAAAGCAATCGGACTTCCTCCACTGCATTATCTCAAAACTTCTCACTTATAGTCTAGGTAGAGGCATAGAATACTATGACAAACCCGCACTAGAAAACATCGCCCATCAAGTAGAAACAAACGGTTTCAAAGCCCACACACTCATCCAAGCCATCTGCGAAAGCATCCCTTTCCAAATGAAACGTATCCACCCTTAATATTATGTACCGCCGCCACTTTCTAAGAGGTCTAGCAGCCTCACTCAGCCTCCCTTCTCTAGAAGCGTATGCTCAAAGAAAACCTGCTATCAGCACCACAGCTGCTGGGCACCCTCTCCGCATGGCCTACTTTTATATACCGAATGGAGTCAACCTTAAGCTATGGCGGCCAATTGGTGAAGGAGCAGACTACACACTCAACGAATCTCTACGACCTCTACAGCCTCACAAACAAGAATTCCAAATCATTAGTGGGCTCAACCAGAATAAAGCATCAGCTAACGGAGACGGCGGAGGAGATCATGCCAGGGCTGCCGCCACTTTCCTCACAGGTTGCCAAGCCAATAAGACAGCCGGCACTAATATACGCAATGGGATATCAGTCGATCAAATTGCAGCCCAAGAAATAGGCCACCACACAAAATTACCTTCACTAGAACTATACGCCGGCCAAACACGCAGTTCAGGGAATTGTGATAGTGGATACTCCTGCGCCTATATTAACAACCTCTCCTGGCGCAATGAAAGATCTCCAGTACCTTCAGAAGACAGTCCTAGCACAGTCTTCGAACTCCTCTTTGGCTCAGGCTCAGCAGAACAGGATGCCAAACGCCGCGCCTATCAAAAAAGTGTATTAGACTATGTCTTAGAAGACACAAAATCACTAAACAAACACCTCCCTGCAAGTGATCGCCATAAAATGGACGAATACCTCACATCCGTAAGAGAAATTGAACGCCGCATTGAGCAATCATCGAAATTAGAACAGAAAAGCCATACCCCCATCTCTATGCAAAAACCAGATAGAGAGAACTATAGCTATCTAGAAAAGATACGCCTCATGATGGACCTTAATTTCTTAGCCTTTCAAACAGACTCCACCAGAATTAGCACCTTAACTCTGGGAAGAGAATCTGGCACCCAGACTTTCCCCTCTATCGGAGTCAATGATGGGCACCACTCCTTATCACACCACCGAGGCAAACAAGAGAAACTCCAGAAACTCGCCAAAATCGACACCTTCTATGCCGAACAATTTGCCTATTTCCTTGAAAAAATGAAATCACACAAAGAAGGAGAATCCACCCTTCTTGATCATACCATGATCGTCTACGGAAGTTGTATCAGTGATGGAGACCGTCACAGTCACACCAATCTTCCCGTCATCCTAGCCGGAGGTAGATCTGCAGGGCTAACCCCTGGGCGCCACATCCAACAGCCTAAAGACACTCCAATGACAAACCTCTATCTCACTATGTTAGATAAATTTAACATCCACCCACGCCGTATTGGAGATTCCACCAGATCCCTTTCTAACATATAGCCTCATCGTGAACCCCACGTTAACGCTTCACCCACTCTAACAAACACAGCAATCCATCAAACTTCGATGCAACGCTGCCAATTTGTCATCAACACTTTTTCAGCCCTTGGAGCATCTAGTCTCCCAAGTTTCGCAGCCCATCATCCTAAAGCAATCCCCCCATTCTTTAAGATATCACTTGCCCAATGGTCCCTCCACCGCATGCTTCAAAACGGACAATTGAAAAATATTGATTTCCCAAAATTCGTGAAAGATCAATTTGGCATCACAGCCGTCGAATATGTTAACGGCTTCTTAAAGGATCAGATCCATAATCAAACTTATCTTACCGAATTAAAACACCGTACAAACTCTGAAGGAATACAAAATGTTCTCATCATGTGTGACGGGCTAGGGCAGCTCGCAGCAGCAAACAATGCGCACCGGCTCTCCGCTATCAACAATCACAAACCTTGGATAGATGTAGCAAAGTTCCTCGGTTGTCATTCCATCCGCGTTAATCTCCACGGCGAAGGTTCTAACAAAGAGGTTGCCAAACAGGCTATCGACAGTCTAAGCAAACTCTCAGAATTCGCAAAGCCCTACGACATGAACATCATCGTAGAGAACCACGGAGGAAAATCATCAAACGGAAAATGGTTAGCCCATGTTCTTCGCCAAGTCAATATGATTCATTGCGGATCACTTCCAGACTTTGGAAACTTTAAAGACTATGACCGCTACCAAGGAGTCAAAGAACTCATGCCTTTTGCCAAAGGCGTATCTGCGAAATCGCACGACTTTAACAAACAAGGAGAAGAAATTCACACAGATTTCTTGAAAATCATGCGAATCGTCAAAACTGCTGGTTATACTGGTTACGTTGGTATCGAATATGAAGGTCACAAGCTTAACGAAATAGAAGGCATCAAAGCAACTCAGGCCCTCCTACAGAAAGTCGCAACCACACCCCACTCAATCCCCCACTAAGGCTCTACATCTTGTGACAAAGATGGAACACATCATTGCTACTCAAAGCTAGTACACCATCATAAGCTTCCCCTGTTCAATCAGAGATGCCTTATGAGAATAGATATAGTCACTGACACCTTCACCCCTGATATTAACGGTGTCGCCATGACGCTAGCACGCCTCGTAGACGAGCTGAAATCCTTTGGGCACTATCTCACCATCTACCATACAGGAAAACCAAATTCTGAGAGGGAAAAGAGCATGAAATCTTTTGAGTTCCCTCATTATCCTGAAGTAAAAATAGGACTACCAGCTACACCCTATTGGATTAATCGCTGGAGAAGAAAACGCCCAGATGTCATTTATGTGGCAACAGAAAGCCCTATGGGAATTTCAGCGCTCAAGGTAGCCCGTAATTTACAAATTCCTGTTGCCGCAGGGTTTCATACTAATTTCCACCAATACATCCAGAAATATCATCTTTATAAAGCAGAACCCGTCGCCATTCAATACCTACGAAAGGCCCATGAAAAAGCTGACATCACGATAGTCCCTTCCATAGATGTCAAGACCATGTTAGAGCATAACAATTTTAAAAACATCAAAGTCATGGGCCGAGGTGTTGACACAATTCTTTACAGCCCATCAAAAAGGTCACCCGATTTAAGAGCGCACTGGGGAGTAACAAATTCTGACCCTGTTTTTATCACAGTAGGTCGAGTCGCCGCAGAAAAAAACATCGAACTTACGATTCGGGCCTACAGGGAAACACTTCACATTTACCCAACAGCAAAATGTGTTATCGTGGGAGATGGGCCTATACTAACTGAGCTTAAAGAAAAGAATACAGACATAATTTTCCCAGGAATCCAAAAAGGAGAGGATCTAGCAGAACACTATGCCTCCGCAGACATTCTCCTCTTTCCTAGTGAGACAGAAACCTTTGGAAACGTCCTTTTAGAAGGTAAAGCAAGTGGCCTCATCACCGTAGCTTATAACTACGCTGCGGCGAAACAACATACCATCCACGGATCAAACGGCTTCCTCGTAGAAAAAGGGAACGAATCAAACTTCATCACTCAAACACAAGAAGCCGTTAAAGCGATACGATCAGGAATCCCTTCTGCCGCAAGGCAGACAACAGAACATTTAAAATGGAGCAATATCGCAAAAACGTTAGAACATTACTTCATTGATCTCGTAAAGTCTGGGAAAATTCACCGTAAGGCAAAAGAAGAACGAGTCCCACTTAAAATACGAACACTCATCCTATCCGATATTCATCTAGGTACTGAAGATAGCAAAGCGCGCGAAGTAGTCGATGTACTCAAACACACCGAGTGTGAACAGATCATTCTTAATGGAGACATCATCGACGGCTGGGCACTTAAACGTGGAGGTAAATGGAAAAACACTCACACAAGAGTCATACGCCTCTTATTGAAGAAAATGGAGAAAGAAAAAACAGACATCATCTATCTCCGAGGTAATCATGATGAGTTTTTAGAACAATTCATACCCCTCACCTTTAGTAACATGAAATTCGTGAAAGAACATATTCACACTTCACCAACAGGAGAGAAATATTTAGTCATTCATGGCGATGGATTTGATAGTATTTGCGCAGGATTCAAATGGGTAGAGATTCTAGGGGCATTAGGATACGAGTTTTTGCTAAGAGTGAATCGGTTTTACAACCTATATAGAGCCTGGAGAGGGAAAGAACACTTCTCATTAAGTAAAATCATTAAGGGTAAAGTAAAGTCAGCTCTTACCTTCATCACTTCCTATGAAGAAAAGCTCACTGACCTAGCTCAGCAAAGAAACTGTAAAGGAATCATCTGCGGCCATATTCACACACCCGCTAATAAAGTCATCAACGATATACACTACATCAACAGCGGGGATTGGGTCGAAACCCTAAGCGGCGTCATAGAACACCAGGATGGGCGAATAGAAGTCTTTTATTATGATGATTTCCTACAACAAACATCTCCTCGCTTATGGGATGACGAAATCGTCCTTTTCCCCATTGAGGAAACACCGCACGAGACAGAAGCGGAACACGCATCCTAACAAGGTCAATCATTTAAAGACAGCGTCAACCCCCATTGCACTTTTCCGCGCGAATTTAGGTGTAAAAAAAGGAACTTGATCTGACAGACGGTTAAAATCAGGCAGTAGC
>CAZLQY010000066.1:0-13695 GCA_964561965.1 uncultured Verrucomicrobiales bacterium | reverse complement strand
CAATTTAGTTCATTTATTTTAAAAGACTTACACCTTAGGTTAATGCGTATGGCTGTTCAGTTTAAAAAACGAGAGAAAAAAAGCTTCAAGAAGTTAATACTAACAATGAGGAAAGTAATCTACCTTGGATCATCGCTAGTATGTTATTCTTAAGCATTCTTGCTCTCTTTCTCGAAATCTTCAAACGCAAGTCTACCCAGTAAGTAACTTTACTTTTAGTCGTCCATAATCTATAAGCCTCTTTTTGTGAATCGTTTTGTAATATTCGTAACTGGCAGCAACCTAAATGAACGTATGCAACCAAGAATGATACCGATAATAATCTTTTGCCTTTTATTTTCTTCATTTCAAAATTCTACCGCAGAATCTATAAGAACAACTGAGAGCATCACTATCCAAAATTTCGCTTGGGTTATGCATGTCTATAGAGAAGAAAAAAAAGGCGCCTACCCTAAATCTTGGCAGGATTTAAAGATATTTTGTCAAAATCGATTTCCTGAAATTATAGATAATGCAAACCATTATATTGATATCGAAAACAGGTATGTTTTTCTGAATGGAATGGTTTCATATGATGATTTTGGGTCTACTTCTAAAATAATGGTGATTGCAACAGATTCAGAGTTAGAAGGGATTAGACGTAGGGTTGCAGAAAACGATGACACTCGCACGGAAGCTGGTAGGTATGCTATTATAGAAAAGCAAGATGGAGATATTAGACATAGATGGTTTCCCGAAGTCCGTCTTGAAAGAATATTCAAAGAACAAGGTTTAGACTTAAAGGACTATAGTAAAAAACGGACATTCCGCCCCCCACCAAAAAAGAATGACACAGCTTATTTTCTGATTGGGTTGTTAGCCCTCCTTATCAGTATGGTTTTTCTAAAGAGAAAACCGTAACGTTATTCTATAAACCTAATTTATGAGGTGGTGAGCTCTACAAGGAAGGCGTTGTCCGGAAGCCCACTACGATCTAGTTCCCGGTGAATGAAACCTGCGATACCACCAGACCACTCTCGATCTAGCCGTGAGAATAAGCAGCGAATAAACCGTAAGAAAAAGTGACGTGTCTTTCTTTCTAAAATTCACCTTGCCGAAAAGAAAGTAACTCACTAGCTTTTAAAACCTTAGTCACGTTCACGACTCACGACGCTATCGAAGTGACAAGCCCTCAAGGAAGGGGGCATTTGTCATTCTTCATCTTAAAAACTTTACATCAAACATCTGGATTTCTTAAATCCTTTATTCATTTCATCCTTTCATTCATCTAAAGCCTATTTTTATTATCCATTATGAAACCGTTAACCCTACTCTTCTCTTGTCTGTGCCTAACTAGCACCTCAATGGCCGATATCTTTCACCTCAAAGATGGTAGAAAGCTCGAGGGCAGTGTTTTAGAGGACTTAGGCGATAGTCTACGCCTCCGTATCAAGGTCACTCGGAGTATTCATGATGAAAAAGTGATCAAAAAATCTGAAATTACTAAAACTGAGTCTATTGATCCTTCTAACGAGATCTTTGATGCCTTGGCAAAGCGATTCCCGATGCCTGATCTGCAATCTGTAGACAGCTACAATGAGTGTATCACTGAGCTCGAACAATTTCTGACCACCTATCCGGAATCCTCCCACCTCGATAAAGTCAACAGCATGCTGGCAGAACTCAAACTCGAGTTAGCGACGCTAGAACGAGGAGGTGCGAAACTGGATGGCAAGCTGATCGAGCCTACTGACATTCTTAATAACCAGTACGAGTATGATGCTGCTGTACTCCAGCAAGAGTTTGAATCCTTAATCCAGTCAAAAAATTCACGCTCAGCCCTCAATGTCTTTATGGCATTAAATAGGGATTACCTCCACACCCTTCCTCAACAAAAGGCCAAAACAGCCGTTCTCCAAATTTTACCAAATTATATATCGACTATTGAACGCGCGATTCAAACTAGTACCTCTGAGCTAAAGAAACGAGAGACGAAATTAGCGAATATGAGTCCTGCACTCAGAACGAGAACAGAGGCGGCTCTACGTAGGGAAAACGCCAGTTATGAGCTTAAATTAAAGGAGGCATCAGCCAATGGATCTTTCCTATTACCGCTTCACAAATCTCGACCAGACGTCATGCAATCCGTAAGACTAAAGCTCATCGAGTTTAATAAAAAAATCATCTTACAGGAAAAGGTCACAATGCTAGATGCAGGGCAAAGCTACAGGAATGCCCGTACAGCGATTTTAGAAAAAGACCCTGCCTCAGCTCTACAATATTTTACAGAAACTCAAAAAGCCAGAATACCAGAGCGCTACCGGCTCACGATCCAAGAAGGCATTCAGGAGCTGCAGGCTCAATTAGCCAAAGAAAAGGCTATGATGCTAAAAGAGCAATCAAAGGAGCCTGCCAAGTAATCTATTTCTGAATTCTACAGTTCACTCTAGATTAAAAAAAAGACCAAGCCCCTCTCCGCTTGGTCTTTTTTTTGCCACATTTCTCATGGAAATAAATGAGTTTGAGGATTTCATACCATTATGACTTGCTGGTTACTACAAGAACTAGTATCAAGCGCCAGCCAGCATCAACATTAATTACCTTATGAAGCGCCATTCACTTCTTTCTATCATCTTCCTCTTTTTCTTGGTCATTACATCCTCAGTTTTCGCAGCTGGTGGCCACATTGAACCAGCCTTCCATGAGGGTGAATATGGTCTCACTGAGGATCAGTATGCGAAGTTCCCCCTCCCTCTTGGCTCATATGGAGATGATGACCTATCCTTGGGAGAAAAGCTCTCTAGCCGTGCGGGCGCTCTAGGAGGCTTCAACATTGTCGCATCCATTATCTTTCTCTGCGCTATCCTGCACACATTCTTAGCTGGGTTTTTCTTAGAAATCGCTCACAAGTTTGAGCACAAACACCAGGTACGCATTAAGGAAGAAGGGCGCACAGCTTGCGCCAAGCCACAGGATGATGCGAAAGACGACGTTTCTTTCCGGGCACATCTCTTTCACTTTTTAGGAGAAGTCGAAGCTATCTTTGGTATCTGGGTCATCGCCCTCGCTGGGGCTGCCTTTTGGTTCTTTGGGATCAAGGACAATGGGATTGCAGGGATTGGTGCAGGGTTTGAGCAATTTAAGTTGTATTTAGCCCACGATGTCAATTTCGTGGAACCCGTTTTTGTCGTCATCATCATGGCCATCGCTGCGACTCGGCCAGTTGTCCGCTTCGCTGAAACTCTCATTGGGGGAGTAGCGCGTATGTTTGGGGGCTCCACCGCTGCATGGTGGGTTTCCGTTCTCACTATTGCGCCGATCCTTGGCTCCTTCATCACAGAGCCTGCTGCGATGACGATTGCTGCGCTTCTTCTAGCAAAACGATTTTTCAGTAAAGACCCTCCAGTGAGCTTCAAATATGCTACGATTGGCTTACTTTTTGTGAATATTTCCGTGGGTGGGACACTCACCCACTTCGCTGCACCACCCGTTCTCATGGTACAAGGAGTTTGGAACTGGGACATGAGCTTCATGTTTATCAACTACGGATGGAAAGCCGTTATCGGAATTATCATTGCCAATACCCTTTACTTCTTTCTCTATCGCAAGCACTTCGCCAGCTTAAATGAAGGAGTAGGTGCTGCTGGGCAGAGCCTTCGCTGGGCAGACCGTGAGGATCCTATCCCGGCATGGGTAACCGCCGCTCACATCTTCTTTCTAGCCTTCACTGTCATGACGGCTCATGATCCTGTGCTATTCATTCTCGGTTTCATCTTTTTCCTAGGCTTCACACAATCGACAGGCCATCACCAGAATAACGTCGATATGAAAAGCCCTCTTTTAGTCGGCTTCTTCCTAGCCGGCCTCGTCATTCATGGAAAGTGCCAGAGCTGGTGGATCGCCCCACTTATCACCTCAGTAGATAATGAGTATCTTCTTATGATAGGCTCTACTGTTCTTACCGCGTTTAATGACAACGCCGCGATTACGTATTTGGCTTCTCAGGCCCCCGGATTAGCTCCAAATATGAAATACGCTGTCGTTGCTGGTGCTGTGACTGGTGGAGGGCTCACTGTCATCGCTAACGCTCCAAACCCAGCTGGGCAGAGCATCCTTGGCAAGTTCTTCGACGGTGGAGTCAAACCTGCTAAGTTAGCAATCAACTCTATCATTCCTACAATCATTATGGGCGCCTGCTTTATGCTGTTGAGAACAGAGGGTATCCACCAAGACACGACATTAAACACTGCTGATCATAAAGAAACTCACGGGTCCCATGCTGATGACAGCCATGAGGCCTCTCCGGACTCAGATCATAACCATACGGATCATTAATTTGAATTATGTTCACAGGCTTAGTTGAAGCAACAGGATCTATTCTAAGTATTGAACAACTTGGAAAACAGGCTCGCTATCAAGTTCATATCCCCTTCGCTACGGAATTAGCTCTTGGGGACTCTGTCGCTCATAATGGATGCTGTCTCACTGTGGCAGCATTAGGAGAGGACTCCGCTTACTTTGATTTACTCTCTCAAACTCTTTCTATCACCTCTCTTGGGGATTTAGAGTTAGGCTCTATTGTTAATCTAGAGAGGGCTCTAAGAGCGGGAGATCGGCTCGGAGGCCATTTTGTACAAGGCCATGTCGATGCTACCGGGATCCTCCGTGATTTATCACAGCACGGGCAAGATCACCGGTTAGAAGTTATTCTTCCCCAAGAAATCCATAAATACTGCATTGCTAAGGGCTCTATCGCCATTGATGGCATCTCACTCACCATCGCTGAACTAACAGAAGATTCTGCCGTATTCTGGATCACGCCACATACGTATTCTCACACTCATTTACATTCCAAAGAGATCGATCAACGTGTGAATCTCGAAGTAGACCTCTTAGCTAAGTATACTGAGAAACTACTACAAGGCCACACATCACCTCTAGTATCTCCCTAGAAAAGCACGAAGGAAACATTTCCTCACGGTCGCTCGGTCCACCTTCACCCCTGTTTGCCAATCCTCTAAATCTGCGGAATCTAAGAGATCTAGAGTTTTCTCAGCTAACATCGCAGGAAGAACAACGGCTATTCTCGCTCGTTTTTGACGTAAGGAACGCGCGTACGTATAACCGTATTGAATGAGCTCACGCGCGTAATCACGCCAGCGCTGTGACTCTTCCATCAAATGGGCTTCATTCGCCACACTCACCCCTGGTATATAAACTCTACCATGATACATATCCCTAGGGAGATCTCTCAAAATATTCACTAATTGTAGGCCTTGCCCAAATGCGACACCTTGCTCTTCTAATTCCTCACGCTCTAAGGTAGAAAAGGAAGAATCTGTCCGACAACCAACCTCTGTCCAATACTCTCCCACACAACCTGCGACCATGTAACAATAATTCATCAGGTCTTCCTCCCTTTCTAACTCTCCAGTCCCTGAGAGGGCAAAATGCTCAAGATCAAAGGTCTGCCCCTGAATAATCGTTTCCATCAATCTCTGCAAAGCATACCACACCCATTCCCAAGAACTATCAAACCACAGAAAGACATCTTCAAGGCGTTCCAATAAGACTCGCTCCTTAGCATCTGTTTGGGCCTCTATAAAGTCTTCGTTTAATAACTCTAAAAGGCATTTTCTTACTTCATGATCAATCATTGCCGATTGAAACATCGCTAGGCAGCGTACTCGTATGGCTACATCGACTTCTTCTGTGTCTGCAATCGTATCACTCGCTCTTGCCAATAGGTAGCCGAGGCTGAGTGGGCCTCGCATTAATCTCGGCAGTAGACGAAGGCTCAAGTAAAAGGAACGCGAAACTCCTTTTAAAATCTCTCTACCCAAGTCACCTTCCTCATGCACGACCTCTTTATGACTTCTCTTCACCTTAAGGCAAAGCAAAACATTGCATCTTTATTTCCATATCCCATTTTGTCATCGCATCTGTCCCTATTGCTCATTCTATAAGCATACCCCTGGCGATACAGACATACGTAAATTCATTGAAACTATTCACTTAGAGTCAATGAAATACAAAGAAACCATCTCGTCCACCCCTATTCAGACTGCTTATTTTGGAGGGGGCACACCATCCATGCTTAGTCCTGGCCATCTCCGGTTTTTGATGGATGGTTTACACGAGATTTTCGATTTCTCAAATGCTGAAGAAATTGCCTTTGAAGCAAATCCCGCCACATTCCAACTCAAGAAGGCACAGTTATTTCGTGAACTCGGCATCTCGCGAATTTCTCTAGGTATTCAATCGTTTGATAATGCCGTTCTTAAAACACTTGGCCGGGAACACAACAGAGAACAAGCCATCGAAGCGGTTCAATCACTCCAACAAGCGAAACTCTCTGAAATCAATATCGATCTCATGTTCTCCATTCCTGGTCAAACGATCGAAAGCTGGCAGGATAGCTTAGAGACAGCGATCAATCTTCGCCCCCACCACATCTCAGCATACAATCTCACTTATGAGGAGGACACAGAATTCATAGAACGCCTAACAAAAGGCGATTATACGGAGGATGACAGTACCAATGCTCATTATTTTCATTTAGGGCACGATTTGTTAACTTCCGCTGGATTCCAGCACTATGAGACCTCTAACTACGCTCAAATAGGGAAACAATCAAAACATAATCTCAGCTACTGGCAAGGAGCCGATTACTTAGGAATCGGCCCATCTGCCGTTTCCACAATCAACGGGCAACGCTGGAAAAACACTCCAGATACAGAACGGTATATTCAACAAATTGCCCACGTTGGCCATGCTAAGACAGAGCATGAAACTATCGACCCTGCGGCCTACCGCTTAGAACGCATTGCCCTACTTCTCCGAACAGAGCAAGGGCTACCAATGCATTGGTTAGACGATCTTGATCCTCTAAGAATCCAACAACTCTGTGAAGAAGATTTAGGCATCATCAAGAAAAACCACCTCATCCTCCACAAAGAAGGGCGGCTACTAGTGGATTCCATCGTCGAGCACCTACTTCGTTAAATCTAACTTTAGAAGAACGCTATGTATGGATTCATTCCAGAGCAGCCCGCTTCTCGACAGCCTCCAGATACTTCGTAATACCCTCAGATTGATCAATGATTTGTGCTTTCTTCAAGAAAGGCACGGCCTTAGAAAAAAGGCCTTGTTGTGTATAAATTTGCCCCAGTAACAGGAGTGATTCGCCGTGACTCTCGTCGATAAACAAAACACGCTCTAACTGAATAACAGATAACTCCAACTTTCCCTGCTGCTGTAATAGTTGACCATAATCAAATAACAGACCGGCATTTAATGGGTTTAATTTCACTAATTCACTATACAGCCTTCTCGCATCCTCCGGTTGTTTCACTGCGTCGTGCTTGGCTTGTACTCTTGCGAAGTCTGTTCGCTCCAGTTCTTCTTTTGCATATTGGCTCACACGCTGAAATAATTCATCTAGTCGGCTCCAATCCACTAGTTCATGCGCATTAGACAACCACGTCACAACCGACGATGCCGTCACACCCTCCTCATCATTTAACACACTTTCTACGAGATTAATTGCTAAGTTAATATTCCCTGCACGCAAGTGTAAATCAGCCAATAACATGGAGTTTTGAGCACCTAATTTCTCCTTTCGTTTCAGCCACTCCAGTACAGCCATCGCCTTTTCCATTTCATGCAGTTGAAGAAAAAGCTCCACTTGCATGAGGCTATACGAGCTCTCATTGGGGAACTCACTCACCACTTCGGCAAGAAGTACTTGGGCCGCGTTTAAGTCCCCCAAATCCTGTAAGCATTGAGCTTCGCCAGCCTTCCAGTTTGGAACATCAGGCTCGGTCAAACCCGCCATCCGGTAACATTGTAGTGCAGACGACACCTTCCCTGCCTCTAAATAGCAATGTCCTAACCAACCAAAAGAAGCTCCATTTTGATCTCCTAAGCTAATCGACTCCTTGAAATGCTCTTTCGCATCTAACATTTCACCTTGCCGTGCATAGAGAAACCCTAGATTTCGGTGGGCGCGCAGGAATGATGGAAACTGCTCAAGGGCAGACATATAACTTACTTTCGCTAATTCATCGTTTCCTAACTCAAAATAGAGGTTGCCTCGATTAAACTCTACAGCAGCCGTTTTCAAACTAGATTGTTCTAACTGTCTCAACGCTTCTTCACGCTTCCCTTCTGCCATGAGCCCCTGAATAGAAACAAAAAGATCACGCTCTTTCCCCTCCACAAATGGTTCCACATTCGCTTGCACCCGATAAGACCCATTGAACGACTTAAGAAATGAATCATTCTTCCAATAGCTTGCTTGCACAACCAAAGGCTCAGCAGCACTTAAGCTCCCCCCCATTATGGGAAGCATGAGATATCGTAGAAAATAACGGAATAGCATATGATTCATATTTAACGTTTGTGCTCTATTTTTATAGGCCAAGGAAATCTGGCTTTGACAGGAACTCCATCTTTCTTTGGAATCGTGTAACGACAGCCTGCAGCAAAGCGCTTTGCCGCAGAGCTCAGTGCTGAGTGGGGTGAGGATACCACACCTATCACCTTCACTCTACCTTTCGTATCTAACTCCACGTTTAAAGTCACAATCCCAGAATCCATAGAACGCACAGATCTAGGCCAGGTCATCCTCCCCTTCCTTAGTAGGCGGGGCTTGGCATCTAAATCACCAAAACCTAATGGACTAGCACGTATCGCACCAGATTCTTTGCTTACTGTCGTGGATTTGGGCTTTAAACTCCCTTGAGTTCTCACAGCCGGTTTGCGGGGCTGCTGCACGGCTACTGTACTCTTCACCTTAGCAGAGAGCTCTGCAGGGGCGATACTGGGCGTAAAGAGCTCGACACTCGGTAGAGTCACCGACTGACTATTGATTTCGGGAAGAGACATCTGGATATCTGGACGTTCCACAGAGCTAAGACGAAGGCTAAGGGAGGGGGCGGGAGGGATAGGCTCTGCAGAATCACTCTGTGCAGCTGGTAACTCTGCCTTAGGTGACAAGGCGATCTCCTCAGGGACTTCGACTACAATCATTTCTTTGGACTCTTCAGAACGTACTAGTAAGCGAGTCACCAGAATAAAACAAAGAAGCACGGCCACAATCGCTACTGAAAAGATGATCGACTGTAACCTCATCGCTGTGTTGCACTAAATACTTGTTTTGCCCCTGCTAGACGAGCTTGATCAATCACCTCGAGCACTTTCCCGTGCCGTGCATTCACATCACTCTGCACCACCACCGCCGTGTTGTCATCATCACGCAAAAAAACACGAACAATGGGAAAGACCCCTTCCACTCCAATATTTCTACCACCATGGTACACCTGCCCATCCTCAGTCACAGCAATCATTATGGATTCCTGCTCCATCACAGTCGATGAACTAGCTTGAGGAACCTTTACTTCAATTCCTGGATCATTTTTAAACACTGTCGTGACAATAAAAAAAATGAGTAATATAAAAACAATATCGATCAAAGGAGACATATTGATTTCTCCTTCTGGGCTTTTACCTACCCGGCTATACCTTAAACGCCTCATGAAGTTACCCCCCTGCACCTATTTGACCGTCTTTGCTCTAGTTTTGATTTTACATCGTCCAGCCGAGTCGTCAGCAAGGTCAATAAAATCGCACCTGGAATCGCAAATAATAACCCCACTTGAGTCGTCACCAACGCCTCAGAAACACCGGATGCGATACTATCAATCGGGGTAGTATTCTGCGGATTACCCATTCCTGCAAAGGTCACTAACATACCAGAAACGGTTCCTAAAAGGCCAGTTAAGGGAGCAGCTCCTACCAACACCTGAATCAGAGGTATTCTTCTTTGAATGGGGGCGATTTGATCAAGCTCAAACATCGCGTAATCTCCCTCTATGACCTTCTCATCACAACTAGAGCTTATCCTATGTTCCATATGATTTCTAATTTGACTGAGGCGAGCCCAAGACATCGCAATCACAACGAACAGGACTAGACCCAGTACAAGAAGAAACCATAGCACAGCTCCCCCTTCCTGCATTAATTGCAGAAATTCACGATTGAGAGCTGTCCAAGTGAGCTTCATTTATTGTTTTCTCAAACCATTCACCATAGCCAAGCCTAATTTCTCTGTCATCTGAACGATCCCGGTAGAGCGTCTAGCTAATAAACTGTGTAGAATCAATGCAGGAATCGCAACGACTAGGCCAAATAAGGTCGTCACTAGGGCTTCTGAAATCCCTCCAGCCAAGGGCTTCGCATCACCGGTCCCTGTAACAGTAATCACATTAAACGTACGAATCATCCCTGAAACGGTTCCTAACAAACCCAATAAAGGGGCTATCGCTGCTGTAATGGCAATAAATGGTAACCACGCCTGCATCTTTCTCTCTACTGTAATCAATTGCTCATAAATCACCTCTTCTACGACATCAGGCCCCGAGGCAATAAAGCCTAAAGCAGCATGAATCACGCCAGAAGCAGGGTGATTAGGAACCTTTGCTAATTTCTTCGCTTCTTCTAAATCACCCTCTCTTATTGGTACTAGTACTTCATTGATCCAGATAGGCTTTGGCTCTCGTACCTGTGCGAGCTGAATAAGCTTCATCACACCACATAAGGCAGAAATGGCCGCAATACCCATAATTGGCCAAATCCATAAGCCTCCTTGCCGGAGCAATTCTACAGGGCTCTGATTCACCGCAGCAAGGGCCCTCGCCTTTCCACCAGTGACATCCACTTCAACTTCTACCTTCTTCTCTAACATCAACGATGGATCCACTCCATCTATAATGACTTCCGCACTGCCCTTCATTGCTGAAGCTTCCACGGCCCCCATCACAGATCCATCTATAGATTTAAACCACAATGCCGGGCCTAACACAAAAAATCGACCTTTCTCTAGCACCCCTTCAGGGCCTGCTATAGCACCTTCGATGACGCCGCCTCCAACCAAGCCTTCCATACGGCTTAAGCCTTGCTCAAGGACACTTACCTGCTCCATTAAAGAAGCTGCTGGCGCCCAATCACTCGCCTCTTCATTTGGTAATAAAAACGCCGCCCTCGTATAATGATAACGCTTTAAGGAATCTGAAGCCTCCGTTACATAATTTTCTAACGATTTTAAATCTTCCTGACTCTGCCGCACCTCTTCTTTTCTCGCCTCCACACCCATACGCGCCAGCCTAACAGACGACCTGAGGTTTATCAGATCTATTTCAGCTTTCGTTAAAGATTCTGCCAGTAGTTGACGCTCTTGATCTATCTGTTCTCTCACCAAAGTGAGAGCCTGCCTCGCTTGTTCATGCTCTTCTATAATGGTAGGAGCAGAACAGCTCATCTTTACTAGAAATATTCCTAATAAAGATTGGCAGACAATGAAATAGTATGGGATATGAAACCTCATGGCTTTATTTGCATAGGTAATGAGATTAATTCTGGTTTCTCTCTATTTTCTAACACATCAATGAGCAGGTTCATATGAAGCTTTGATTCTTCCACCTCTTCCCATCTCCACCCAATATTAAGTGGGCTCCCCACTCCGACCTTTTTACCAGAACGGAAAAACGCCCGACCTAATCCAAAATAAACAACTTCTGCTTCGTACACAGTATCCCCTAGTGTTATCTCCTCGCGTGCCAGTGTAATACTTCGTTGGAAGTGTTCTCCCTCACTAAGAATCTGAATCATCGCTCGTAGGCGCCCCGTTACATCACTATCCGCGTTTGATAATTTTCTTCTCTCCAGTACATTGATTGATTCTTCTAGAGATAATTTCAATGAATCAGGAAACTGGTGAATCAACGTTAAAAACCTAGGTGTCAGCCTCTCTATTACTTCGCTTACCTGCACCAGTGAGGCTCTATACCTTGCCAGTTCCGCTTTGCTTTCCTCTAAAATTTGCAGATCAACTTCCACAGAGCTAGCTTCCATTTCTTGCTCCAGCAATACTCGCTCACTCGCATACACATCTAGAGTCTGCTTCAGTAAATCCTTCTGCCTCCTCCACTCTTCTGCCTCATCAGAGGCAAGACTCTGCATACGGAGCCAGTCCTCTAAGAGTCGTTTTTCTTGATCAGGAGTTAAATCGCCCCCCTGTCTCTCAGCACCCAAAAGAGAGCCAACGAGTATTACTAAACTAGTTAAAACATGCAGTTTCATTCTTCAATCATTGAGAGCCAGAGTTCATCACTGCCATAGCGTTACGACAAGAAACAATCAACCCCAATTCCTCTCAAATCAAACCCCTTCAAAACCACCACCCGATCAAATGAAAAATATTCATACTTTTAACCGCATTCTGCACAAATAAACCTAACTGTTTCATAACAAATGACATCTACTATCCCTTTTAAAACCTAATAAATATAAATTAAAATAAAAATTCTATTGTAGAGCACACCCGAAAACATACAATGCGACATTTTATGTTCGATTTATCGTCATCGAAACAAGCATAAATCCAAAAAATAAAACAACCGAAATATTAAATACAACAAACGAAACATTAAAAAAACCATATGAATCCAACCAAAAACCATTTCCGTCTACTATTAAAAATAGCTCTTACTGCCGTCGCCTCTCAAATCTCTTATGCACAATACGTACCACCCACAGGTAATCTAGATCCTGACAATAGCCGTACACGTCAGGTGACTCTCAACCCCGGCATGAGCAATCAAGAAATGCAAGACCTTATTAGCTCTCTACCTGGTCGAGCGAAAAGGGTTCTGTTTACGCAAGGGACTTATACAGTCATGTCCTTAAACTTGAGAAGTAATACACACATTCGCTTCGAAAGAGGCGTTACTATCCAACAAGCATCCGAGTCATTAGGCCTAAGAAGAGGAGACCCCATTTTCTCGGTTAGAAATGCTACTAATGTCAGTATTGTTGGGCAAGGCGGAGGAGCTCGGACTCAAACAAGAATCATTGGTTTAGATGTTGCAGAAGACGAAGAATCGAAAAACCATTTCTTTTCAGCTGTCTCGATAAGGGACTGTACAAACTTCCTCATCGACCGGTTAAGAACAAGAGGAGATTTCACACGTTCTAACCACATCACTACTGGGCGGGATTCAGAGCAAGGAACAATTAGCAATATTAGATCAACAGGGAACGGCCCTGGTTATGGCCTTTATCAAGGATTTGGAGGTTCAAACATTGTCTGCCAAAATCTCGATGGAACAGGTGGTTATACGCTAAGACTAGAGCAAAATGCGGCAGAAAGCCAAAGAGGATTTCAAAGCCCCTTAAATAATATTACGGCCACAAACATTACTGGCCGTAACGGCCGTGCAGCCGTATACATCAACCCTGCTTTATTTCTTGATGGTGGTCAAATCACTGTCGATGACGTCACAGCTATTGGTTGTGAATGGGGTGTAGAAATCTCAGCAAAAGCACCCGGGCGTTTATCAGGCATCACACTCTCAAATATTGAAGCTCGATTTGGTAGTAGAGCTCAATACAGAGAAGATGCAGATGAAGTTAGAGCATTAATTCCTGATGGATTAGGACGTACTCGCCCAATCACCAATACCACTGAGGATGATAAGTTTATTACCGCCCCGTCTGCAGGACTTGTCTATGTTAGAAGAGAAGCAACTCAACGCCGTCGAGATACAAGAATCACAATTGGAAGTGGTAAAGGCCGTATTAATTTCCCGTCTCAATACAACAGTGAAGTGGTCTCCTAAACGTTGCCAGTGATTTGGCGTTTCTATTAATATTCTG
>CAZLQY010000065.1:0-14595 GCA_964561965.1 uncultured Verrucomicrobiales bacterium | reverse complement strand
CTTATCACCCTCTCAAAACAGTCGAGAAAGTCGATATTCGAGGAAAACAACAAAAGCGCCGAGCGATCACGGATGACGAATTTTGCCGTTTACTCAAGGTGTCTCAGGACTACCGTTTACTTTACATCACTGCTGTTTATACAGGTTTGCGCTTCGGCGAACTCCTTGGCTTAGTCTGGGATAATGTCCAACTCAAGCACGTTCAACCTCATATTCACGTGCCAGCCCACCTAACAAAAAATCGCACTCAAGCCATTGTTCCTTTACACCCAAGGCTAGTGAAGGAACTGCAAAAAGAAATTTCTGGGAAACAACAAATGGATTTTGTCTTCCCTCAATACACAAACGCAAGTCGTAGGTTTCGTCGTCATCGTAGAGAAGCTGGGATTGAGACGATTGATGAAACTGGTCGTAAGCTGGACTTTCATTCTTTCCGCTACACCTTTGCCACCAAACTAGCCCGTCAGGGAGTTTCTCAACGTCTGACACAGGAACTCATGCGCCACAGTGACCCAAGGCTTACTGCGAACCTTTACACCGATGTCTCACACCTTCCAACATTTGAGGTCGTCCAAGATTTAAAATGGATTGAAACTGAGCAAGAGGAAAACCAGACGAAAGAAACTCTAACACGTCCACCAATACGTCCACAAACCCCAGACTCAGAAGGTCATTTCTTGTCCCAGCCTGTCACTTTGAACACCATCACCTCAAAACCATCAAACCCTTATAAAACAAAGGAAAAACCGAGCCAAATCATGTCAAATCATGACAGAAAAAATGGTCGGGACGACAGGATTCGAACCTGCGACCTCCGCAACCCCATTGCGGCGCGCTACCAAACTGCGCTACGTCCCGTATATTTCTGGAAACAACGAGATCGATAACTTCGTGCGGGCATGGAAGCAAGGCCTTTTCTCTAATTATTACGATTTCTTCACGGAATAGGTTCCCTGTGCCGCTTATGCTTGCAAATCATCTTCATTTCACGAAATTTCATTCTATGAATAAATCCGCAGTCATTCTTAGCCTTCTCTGCCTTGGTGCGGGTGTGGGTGTCTTTTTAATTAGACCTTCTAATCCTAAGCAAGACGACGCTTCTGAGAATACTACTGGGCAACTCCTTCCTCTCAACACTGCTGATAAAGGGCCGGCTGGTGAAGTTTTGAGCTGGGTACATGAAAGATCCGACATCGCACCCGATCCCAAGGTCCTTTATGGAACTCTTAATAATGGTATGAAGTATATTATCATGCCAAATGCGGAACCTCCAGGCCGCGTGAGTATGAGACTCCATGTCGCAGCAGGTGCCCTTAACGAAGATGACGACCAACGCGGGCTAGCTCACTTCCTTGAGCATATGGTCTTTGATGGGACTAAGAGCTTCCCTGAGACGAGTAAGCTTGTCCCTGAAATGCAGCGCCTAGGCATCGCATTCGGAGCACACGCTAATGCTTATACGACGTTTGACGAAACGGTCTACAAGCTGGATTTGCCAAACAACAAAGCTGACGTGGTCGAATTAGGTCTAAAGGTGATGCGGGATTTTGCCGATGGGGCCTTGCTCCGTGAAGAAGATATCGATCAGGAACGCGGGGTGATCTTAGCGGAGAAAACTTCAAGAAATTCTGCCCACATGGCGATTCTGGAAGAAGAGTTAACTTGGCTTTTACCAGATTCCCTTATCCCTGTCCGCTTCCCCATTGGCACAGAGGAGACGATTCAATCCGCTCCCCGCCAAAGGTTTCTGGACTTCTACAATGAGTTCTACGTTCCTGAAAACATCACATTTATTTACACTGGTGACATTACTCAAGCTCAGGCTGAGGAACAAATCACCAATACTTTTTCTTCATTCACCCGCGAGGGTAGTCAGAGGCTCCACACAAGTATCGGCAGCATCCCTTCAAACCAAGGGTTTCGCTCGAAAGCATTCTTTCATAAGGAACTCGAAGACACTACGATCCAACTCGCGGTAGCGCGCCCTATCACTCATGAAATAGATAGTGTGACCAAACGATCTAAGGATCTCCATATGGAGCTAGCTAATACGATGCTGAACCGCCGCTTCGCACGCTTAGTAAAGGAAGTAGGAAGTGCCATTACCTCTGCTTCTGCTAGTACGGATGTGTTATGGAATGAATTAGAGTACGGACAAATCAGTGCTACGGCCAAAGATGATGATTGGAAACCTGTGGTTGGCGTTGTCGAACAAGAAATGCGTAAAGTTATCCAACACGGGTTTAACGAAATCGAACTACAAGAAGCCGTTGCTAACCTAATCAATAGCTATTCCAATAGGGTGAAGTCCGCTGTTACTCGACAAAGTAGCAGCCTAGCAGATAGTCTAGCAAGGCACGTGCAAAGTGATGGTGTCTTTTCTACACCTAAATTAGACTTAGAGATTCTACAACAAGGGCTCAAACATGTTAGTGTCGAATCTTGCCACAAGGCATTCACTGAATTCTGGGACACTGAGGATCTTAATTTATCTTTACAATCAAACACTGAAGCAGAACGTGCTACAACGGAGCTTACATCACTCTATCAACAATCCTCTGCCACTGCCGTGGAGCCTCCTAAGATCAAGGATGCAGGGCAATTCGCTTACACATTAGCAGAAAAATCAGGTTCTATTACTAGTGAACGTTTCATTGATGACTTGGAAATAGAGCAGTTAGAGCTATCCAATGGGATTCGTATTAATTTAAAGAAAACTGATTTTGAAAAGAATTCGATTCTTATCACAGCACGGTTTGGTAATGGTCTCCTAGATTTACCTAAGAATTTACCAGGATTACAGACTTTAGCTCAGTATGCTCTCAATCACGGGGGCTTAGGAAAGCACTCGAAGGAGGATCTCCAGCAAATCTTTGCGGGGAAATCTGTAGGCTCACACTTTATCGTTGATGCAGGGGCATTCAAACTATCAGGTGCTACCACCCCTGATGACCTAAGTACGCAGTTACAACTCATGTGCGCCCAGCTCACTGACCCTGGGTTCCGGCCTGAAGCTGATAGAGTCTTCCGAGCTCAATTACCAAGTATCTATCACAGCCTACAGCACAGTGAAAATGGAGCACAGTTAGAGATGACAAAATGGTTAGCCGGTAATGACAGCCGCTTTGGATTCCCTAACCAATCGTTGATGGAGGGGTACTCCGCTCAAGACATTCAAGACTGGATCCGCCCAATCTTACTCAACTCCAGTATCGAGCTATCTATCGTAGGAGACTTCGAACCGGATTTACTCAAACGGGCGCTCACTCAAACGTTTGGCACCCTCCCCTCAAGAGAAATCTCACAAGGTGTGACAAGCCAAAAACGTGAAATTACTGCCCCTAGCCCCCCTACGTCTAAAACTTTCCACTTCCAAAGTAAGGAAGAGCCAGCAAATGCTCTCGTTATCTGGAAGACTAGTGATGCTATGTTAGAAGGTAATATTAGTGAGGCAAGGCGCTTAAATATTTTATCCTCCATCCTCTCAGATAGAATGCGCATTAAAATCCGTGAGGAGTTAGGCGATGCTTATTCTCCGCGAGCTTATTCTAATAACAACGCAGCATTTAAAAACTCCAGTTATCTAATCGCTAGTAGTAAAGGCACTCCTGAGGATATGGAAAAAGTATCTTCTGTGATCCTAGAGATCGGATCACAATTAGCTGAAGAAGGGGCAAACCAAGATGAACTAGACAGGGCCCTGAACCCTACAATCGGACGTTTGGCGGAAAGTCTTCGACAAAACAATTACTGGCTAAGCACGGTTATGGAGAAATGCCAAAATCAACCTCAAACACTGGACTGGGCCCGCCAACGCGATGCTGATTATCAATCGATTTCTTTAGAAGAAATCAACGCTTTGGCCCAGAAATACTTAGGGACATCCAATGGCATTAAAGTCATCCTCATGCCCAAGCGCGACGAGCCTTAACAGCATTTACTTAGATGAATGATTCTTCTCAAGACTTCGCCCTCGAACCACTTCTTTTGTAGACTCCTCCTCCATGCCTTATCTTCTAAAGGGTGTTTTTTCTAAACAAACATCACTTTCCGCTTTTCTATCCTACTCTCCTACGCCTTATTCACTGTAGATGAGCATTGCGGACAAACAACAACAGTTACTCGACGAACTCGATTTATTTCAAGATTGGACTGAACGGTACGAATACGTTATTAGCTTGGGAAAGAGGCTACCTGCTATGCCTCAAGCAAGTAAAATTGAAGGAAATCTCATTAAAGGCTGTCAATCTCAGGTCTGGCTTGATTCTTCTTTTGAACAAGGAATTATTTCTTTCTTTGCTGATTCTGATTCCCTCATTACTAAGGGCATGATCGCTATTTTTATCCGTGTGCTCGACCAACAGACCCCAGACGCTATTCTCACAGCGAATACAGATTTCATTGAAAAAACAGGGCTTAAAGAACATTTAGCTCCCACACGGGCTAATGCTCTAAACCTCATGGCGACCCAAATGAAACAACGAGCTCTAGCCTACGCTGCTCAATAATACGAGAAAAGGGCGATTAAATCTCTAAACAAGATTGATTTCATCCATTAACTTGATTTACTTATATCGTGAAATTACCGATTTTATTTACACCTCTTTATATGGAACGTGTATGGGGTGGGCGAGAGCTAGAAAACGTTTACCATCGCACCCTCCCAAAGGCAGATACCCCTTATGGTGAATCTTGGGAGATGTCTGATCGAGAAGAAGCTCAATCCGTTGTCCGGACAGGGACCTACTCTGGCAAGACATTAAACGATTTATGGATGAATCACCGCGAAGAACTTTTCGGAGACAATCTGCACGGAGATCGCTTCCCTCTCCTCATTAAAATTCTAGACGCCCGTAACAAACTCTCCGTGCAAGTCCACCCTCCTGAGGAACAAACAAAATTACTCGGTGGTGAAGCAAAAACAGAAATGTGGTATATTGCAGACGCTGACCCAGAGGCTAAGATCTATGTTGGGTTAAAACCTGGTGTCACTAGAGAATCCTTTGAACAAGCTATTAAAGCTGGCCGCTGCGAAGATGAAGTCCACAGTATTGAACCCCGCTCAGGCGAATCCATTCATATACCTTCGGGTAGGCTCCACGCTATCGGAGCAGGACTATTGATCTACGAAATCCAACAAAACTCAGATACGACTTTCCGCGTCTACGACTGGAACCGTCTTGGTTTAAACGGAAAGCCCAGAGACCTTCATATTGAAGAATCTCTACAATGTATCAATTTTAATGATCACGCTCCTACAATGGATACTCCCAACGATCATACTCTCGCTGAGTGCCCACACTACCGAGTGGAACAATTTCAATTCACTCATGCAGGCAACTTGGAAAACCGCACGCATGATCGGTTTTCTATTATTACAGTAGTCGCTGGTAAACTCACAGATACTACAGGAAAAAGCTATCTTTCCGGTACATTCTTCCTACTACCTCGAGGAGCAGACGCTCTTCGAGCAAGTGAAGGGACAAAAGTACTACAGACAACGCTTCCTAGAAATTGGACCGCATAAGTATCTATTTTTTTACTTCCTGCGACTCCCTATGCATTCTGATCCAACCACCCTTGATCGACAGGAAGGTTGGCTCCACGGCCTGCAGAGACAGCTAAGACATCACAACGTTCATTTTCTCGGATACCTGCATGCCCTTTCACCCAGTTCCATGAAATCTCGTGCCCTGTGACAGCATGATAAAGCCTCTTCCATAAGTCGGCATTTTTCAATGACTCCTTACCTCGACTCCAGCCTTTCTCCCTCCAACTATGGATCCATCCCTTATCCATAGCCTGAATCACATATTTTGAATCCGAGAACACACAAACTCGACAAGGCTCCTTCAGTGCTTCAATCCCTCGAATCACGGCCATTAGCTCCATTCGGTTATTCGTCGTTTCAGCAAATCCACCGCTAAACTCACGCTCCTGCCCTTTATATCGTAACAATGTCCCATACCCACCAGGTCCAGGGTTTCCCCGGCATGAGCCATCCGTATAAATTACTATTTCCTTCACAGCTCTATCCAACTTAATTTCTGAGAAAAACACAACCCCTCTACACTTGAAACTTGAAACTTCACTCAGAGAGCGCACATTGCCCCTATGAACAATGAGATCATCCTTTCGCGTGAAGTCGACGCCATTCAAATCCCTAGCGGAGATAGTATCACCCTACCCGCAGGTACGGCCGTTTTCATCACACAAACTTTAGGAGGAACTTACACTGTAGCTACGCAGGCGGGTCTAGCCCGTGTTTCTTCCTCAGATAAAGATGCTTTAGGGATCAAGGAAGAAGACATTCAGAAAAAACCAGCTTCTACAGAAGCTCTCGAGGGAGTTCCCCTAGATGAACAGGTGTGGAGCCAACTTAAGGAAGTCTATGACCCGGAGATCCCTGTCGATATCGTCAATCTCGGACTCGTCTACGACTGTATTGTTCAAGAAGAAGATCAAAAGACTGTCGTAAATATTAAAATGACACTCACAGCTCCAGGCTGTGGCATGGGCCCTGTCATTGCAGCAGATGCTCAATCGAGAATCTTAACGATTCAGGGTATTGATGATGCCGTTGTCGACCTAGTTTGGGATCCTGTCTGGAATCAAGACATGATCACAGAAGAAGGTAAGATGAAGCTTGGCATGATCTAACGGCCCCTTTCTGTTTCCACTTAATTGGTTCTGTGAGGATACCTTGGTCCATTGTTTTTATTTCATCCATCTTCGTTTTTGGTGTCTGCCTCTACTTAGGGGTTAAAAACAAATCTTTCACCCAACAACCAACACCAAAAGAACTCAGTCAGGCTGTCATAGATTGGCAACGTTCCCACCCTAAATTACCCGAACGCCAAACTCCACTTCCGGCCCCCTCCTCGACAGAGGAGCATATTGAAGTGGGGCATTTGGAGCCCAGCTCGAAAGCGCTAGATCAAACCTCTCCAACAAACACTTCTCCAAAACTCGCTACTGGAGACATCATAACTCGCCCGAGCCTGGATCATTTTGCGAGACTCGATTATAGCCACCAGCAACTTTATCCATTAGCTCAACAACTCCAACAGGATGGTCACACCACCCACGCCCTGTTAGCATGGGAGCGGCTTCTAGATACCTTCCCCTATGATGAGGCGCTCCACCAAGCGGCCTTAAAAGAAATAACACTCTTACGTAAAGTCAATCCGCCATGGAATCTTGATCCAAGTGCAGCTCTGCCTATCACTTTACACTTTACTGTACCAGTCAGTCATATCGAGGCCTGCTCTCCTGTATTTCAACTCTTCTCTGCCGCAATCGAAGATGCTTCTGGATACACCGTTAAAGCGACCATCCGCCTCATTAAAGTCACACAACGCAAAGATCTCCCCTTACCTCCCATATCCATGTGGTGCAGCGCTGGTGATCATGAAACACCCCACCTTAGCTTTCAAATTCTAAAGACAGAACCTAAGCAGCTAGCCCAACAGGCCCAGCGGAATCTCTACCAAATCATCCAGCAATATATCGATCAACACACAGCTCTTGTCACACCTATCAAACTATCACCCGAAGAAGATCCTGCTATAGCGCTGAGAACAAAACTCACTAGACTCAGTTGGCGAACCTTTGCTCAAAGTTTAACACAAGGAAGCAGTTCAGCCCCTGCTGCGATACCAATAGAAGAATAGTTCTACAATTCTATTAGACTGTAGCAGCTCTCCCCTTCCATCTTCTCAAGAATTATGAAACCACACAGGGTGAAGCAACGGCACGTTGAGGGCTTCAATATTGAAAATCATGCCCTCACAATCTATCTCTAAATCTAAAATCAGCACAATCTCTGAGAATATTCACTAAAACCCTAGTGAGTCTTTCCCAAAACTCACTGGACGTTTCCACCATCCATGGTTATCTGTGGACAGCAGCTAACTCGCTGCTGCCATGCTATGACGAAGGAAACCATTTTAGAAGCTCTCGCTACGGTGAAATACCCTGGCTTTTCACGCGATATTGTCGCTTTCGGTCTTATTAAGGATGTCCATATCGACGGCTCCGATGTCGACGTCACCGTTAGTATCCAAACGAAAGACCCTAAAGTACCAGAGCAAATCTTTAAAGATTGTCAAGATGCGCTCAATACAATCAAAGGTATCGGAACGACACGCGTTAACATCGATGTCAAAACCCCTGAAGCCGACGGTTCCGTCTCTGGAAAAGAAAGTATCCCTGGGGTCAAACACATCATCGCTATTAGCTCAGGTAAAGGCGGTGTGGGTAAATCTACAGTCTCCTCTAATCTCGCCGTAGCTCTAGCCAAAACAGGAGCCAAAGTCGGCCTCTGTGATTGTGATCTCTACGGGCCATCAACCGCCATTATGTTTGGCACCGATGAAAAACCTCAGGCAAATGAACAAGATGAAATCATCCCGATTAAAAGCCACGGGGTAAAACTTATGTCTATGGGCTTTCTTCTGGAAGACAGCTCACCAGTCATTGTACGCGGCCCACTAGCGACACGCTACACACAACAATTTCTCCGCCAAGTAGAGTGGGGTAAGCTCGACTACCTCATATTAGATCTCCCTCCTGGCACAGGGGATATTCAACTCACAATCGTCCAAACACTAGCACTAGACGGTACAATCATCGTCACCACACCTCAAGAGGTAGCCCTTATTGACGCGCGTAAAGCCGTTTCTATGTTCGCTAAAGTCAATGTCGACATTCTCGGGGTCATTGAAAATATGTCATGGTTCGAGTGCGATGCTGGTAAAAAATATCATATCTTTGGTGAAGGTGGTGGTGTCAAAGAAGCTGAACGCCTCAACGTCCCCTTACTTGGCCAACTCCCTATTGACCCACATACCCGCCAATGTGCAGATAATGGCACACCTATCGCTCTCCTCCCCAGTGCTGAGAGCACAGTTAGCGCCGCCTTTGAACAGTGTGCACAACAGCTGATCACTCAGCTGGAACAAAAGACATAACATTCTGACAGGCCAAACCATTATCACACGATCCCTGCGATGAGTCTCACCATCATCTTCCTCCTCGGCGCTCTCATTCTATCAGTGCGCCTCCTCACGATACAGACGATGCGTGCAGGTTTATTGCTCGGGCTAGGATTCTATCTCGCCGCTACCATTCTCTTTGTAGCAGCCCTTCCCATTGCTAAAGTAGATGGAGGTTCTACTTCTGAATTAGCGCGCCAACTCGTCAATCTGTTCACTCCTTTTACGACAAAACTCGTCACAGCGCTTTATCTCATTGCCTTTGGTTTCGTATGGATTCTTAAGCTCAAGCGTCTGAGTAAACAAACTCATCATGAAGAACTGCTGTGGAATAAACAACTCATCTGGGCAGTGACACTCATTGCCGTACTCTTCTTCGGAGTCTTCGGCAGCCTCAGTCTGGCAGCGCGCTACGCCACAGGCTTTTTAGGAGAGTTCAGCAAGTTACTAGTAGGCTTCTTTTCCTCACCTTTGTTCATGGAATTTGGTATCTTTAGCTGTGGTTTCATCCTGATCTATACCTTTAACACCCTCCGTAGAATGAAAGAAGGAGATGACTTCATCGAAATGGAAATTCCACAACATGTTTTAAACGATCTAAGGGACTCCAAAACCAATCAAGATAAACCCTAAGGGCTAAACTGTTTGGAATATCCGAGATTCATCGAAGACCACACAAAAAGCATATGTACTCGATGCACAATCATAGTGCATATGGCTTCAGGCCAATCGTCGTCACTTCACAGAAACCGTGTTTCCAGTACAGTTAGTTGCATCAACTTCTTTGTTATGGAAGCGAGACTCCAACCCTAGGTAACGCCTACTTATCCTGAGATTTAACTCACATTAAAAAGGGCCCTTTCTTGGAAAGAAAAGGCCCTTTAACTATGGCAATTCAGTCAAAGACTATCAAACTATGACTGAGTTTATTTTGTATTCTAAGGAGGGGTTTTAAGGGTTTTTTTTAGTTGGGAGGGTTGGGAGGGAATGTTATGAAAAAGAGGCTGGTTCTAGTTCTTAGAACTGAATGGAGTAACGAAGGAATCCTGTATTATTGGTAACATCAGAGTTGTAATTTCCTTCACATCCAATCGAGATACTTTGATTCTGTGTAATCTCTATGCCTGCTTCTAATTCTAGTTCAAAAGTACTACTCGAAATGTTATCACCTTCTAAGCCAAAGCTGTCTCCTCCGGCAAACTGGGCATCAAATGAGCGTTCATCACTGATAACATCATTGTAGTAGACGATCTGAGATCTAAAGAACGAGGGCATGTTCTTTACAGTAAATCCTGTGAAGAGTTCCACGCCGACACCTAGTTCCAGTGTATTAAAATCATCAGCTGATAGATTGAAATCAAAGCCTCCATCCTCTGTAAAACTACTCTGAGAAATATGACTATACTGAAGACTAACAAATGGTTTAATTTTGATCTGGCGGTACTCCTGCACTAAACCAGCTGTGAGCAGAGCAGAGAATTGGTCGATATCAGAATCACTACCAATATTACCAGCTAGGCTGCTACGGGATGAATCAACATCTCCTGAAGTATAACTAAGTGCTCCATGGAAGAACTGCTGATTCGCTTGATAACCAGCATAAGCATTAAAGCTATAGGCATCTACATCTGTGGAGTTAGATCCAGCGTCGACGTTTATATCTGAATATGCAAAAGCAGCTCCAATATTCCAAGAATCAGTCAACACTTTATCATAACCAACGATAAAACCATACGTATCCGCATCATAGCTAGTATCTGTTACATTAGAGCCACTATCTCCATTTGTTGAACCTCCAAAGGTTTCGAACCATGCTCCACTGGCATTTACACTAGGTCGAAATAAACGCCGTTCGATAGCGTTATAAATATGACTTTGATTCTCATGAAGCTCACGTGTAATACCGACGCTTAAATCAGGTAATAATTCGGCCGCGGCCGCTTCAAATTCCTCTGTACTACCCAATGTGTCTAATGCTGAGAATACACTAGAGAACTCTAAAGGTAGCGTAGCTGCGGAAAGAGAGCCTTGTAATGCTGCACCTAATGAAATCACATTATCATCTGATAAAATTGTCGATAAGTCCGTAATTTCAGCCTGCACTTGAATCGTATTAGCTGTTGAACTTAAGACAAAGTCTGTAAGGAGACTATTATCAGTAATACCAATATTAGAATCAGGAATAGCAACTCCTCCAGCTTCGATCACAATGATGGGAGGTGCTAAAGCGATAGATGGATCAACCTGATTCTCTAGAATAAGTTCACTACCCGTATTAAAAACAGCGGTTCCACTGACTTGTAATGTAGAGCCTAGGTTTAGGGCTAAAGATCCGTCCACATTCAGATTACTCTGCAGACTCGTCGTATCCAACTGTAATGTGGCACCACTATTAATCTGCGTCGTATTATTTCCTGCGCCTAAGTCAACAGGCCCTGTCACTGTAGAGTCTCCAGTAATATTTAGGGTATCATCACCGGCTCCAGTAAGCACACCCCCAATTAAACTACCACTAAGCTGATCAATCGTAATATCACCTAATGCTGTGCGAGTATCGATTGCAGCACTACTGCCCTGAATCGTACCACTATTTTGAATAGAACCAGTATAGGTCACCCCTTCGATCAACACTCCCGCAGAAGTTTCCGAAGCGATACGGCCTGTAGGCCCATTCGTAATATCAACGTCTGCCAGAGAACTACTAGGGCCAAAGACTCTGACACCTGCTGTTTCACCGGAAGCTAATGCTGCACCACGTCCCTGAATAAGACCATTATTAACTACTGAGTTAGTACGATTGCCTGCACCTGATTGTATAGAAACACCTGAAGCACTAGTTCCAGCTAAACTATCCACCACTCCTGTTTGAGTATTATTAAAAATAGCATTATTGGACGTACCATCAAAATACACAGTCCCATTCCTCTGATCTCCGGTTCCTAGAATAGAACCAGAGTTATTCACTACAAGGCCTTCTCCATCGATATTGAGAGCTCGACTGTCTGAGGAAATCGTTCCGGCATTGTTCACAATACCACCTGTATGATCTGAACCTCCACTTGGTACAGCGTTGCCGAAATAAAGGCCGTTTTGTGTCCCTGAGATAAGACCTCCAACCTCATTGTCTATCGTTCCTTGGAAGGAGACGCCGTTGACGACCCGAAGGCCTGAAACAGTGCCATTCGCTCCTTCAGAGGTGATATTGCCACTGTTGGTAATGCTACCTGTGAATAGGCCTGTGGTAGAACCATCGAGTGCTCCTGCGACTCGGGTTCTTTCAAGGCGAATGCCATCACCTGCTGTGGCAAGCCCTGCACCGGCATTACCCCGCCCAATTATGTCACCCTCATTATTGATGGTGTAGGCTTGAGCTGCTTGTGAGGTCTCTGCAGAGAAGCCTGCTCCCTGATTCCCAGCCCCTGCATCGATCACTCCTGAGGCTTGGTTATTCAATGTAAAATTACTCGCTGTACTATCTGCATACACAGTCCCGTTCCTCTGATCTCCGGTTCCTAGAATAGAATCAGAGTTATTCACTACAAGGCCTTCTCCATCGATTTCAAGAGCACGAGAATCACTTTGAATTACTCCGCCAGCCTGATTATTAATCAGAACATTGTCAGCATCTACAGATACTGCAGACGTTCCATTTATATTCGAGATCAGGCCTTGGTTATCGAGAGAAGAGCCTGGGTTTATGAGAGAAACTCCAATTTGTGCATTAGCATTAATCGTCTCACCTGCTGCTATCGATATCGATTGATTATCTGTATTTGTAACAATAGGTAAGATCGTTTGAGCTAGTATGGATTCCGCAGTAAAAGGGGTCAAACAAGCAATTCCCACATAGCTAAGTATAGAATGGCAATGTTTTGTCGTTCCATACAATGCTTTCTTCTTTTTATTTATTAGAGGAAATTGGTTGCTTGTATCCATGATTATCAGAGTTGGTTGCTGGCTTTTGCCAAACATATCCATGAAGGCTCACCTATAGATCCGATAAAAAGAGGACGCGGTTTCAAAAAAAATCAACTTGCTTAGAAAATTCGACATTTTATACATAATAGACATGACTAATTTTCGTATTTGGACCGTAAAAAGCCTTTTCATTTTTTTCTACAGTTTCTCTATAAGTCTTGGAGTTACAGGAGAAGTGAAAGGTCGAGTCTTGCTTCCAACTCAAAAAAAAACCAAACACATCCCTTTTGAAAAATACACTAGGAAGATTTCTGGGAAAGTAGCCCCTCCTCCAGCAGCAATTGCGGGAATCTGGCTAACCCAACCAAATTTGGAAATCAAGGAACCACCACAAACTATTTCATTTGGGCAAAAAAATTATCAATTTTCTAAAAGCTTACTCATTGTGCAAAAAGACACTACAGTCTTTTTTCCTAATCTTGACGATGATTATCACAACATCTACTCCTTAGCTAAAGTAGCCCGATTTGATCTAGGGCGCTATAAAGCAAATGAAGACCCTCACCCTAGTTACCGATTTGAGAAAACGGGGTTTATCAATTTATACTGTGAGATCCACAAACATATGCGAGCTGCCATTATCGTCGTTAATACCCCCTACTATGTTTTATCAGATGCTTCCGGTTATTTCACGTTCCCTCAAGATATCCCAAGTGGTGAGTACACACTACATGCCCAGATCGAGAAGAAGGAGAGGTGGACACAATCCATTTCCGTGCCGGAGAAAGGGACTGTTGTCATTCAAATACCACAACAAAAATGAAACATCACTTTTTCATTCTGTTTATTGTCGGGTTACTGTCCTCAATTTGCCAGAGTCAAATCCAAACTACATTCTCAGGAAGCTTCGAAAATGAAATTCTTTCTGTCGATGGCCCCTCACCTGCATTGCATGAAATTAACGACGAAACTTTCTATTCCCCTAGATTCTCACTTTCACTAAACTCTACCGCTGGAGAGCACTGGATATTTCATGCTACAGTGAGAGGAGACCGAGGTTTTAATGCAGGTAATACTAGTGATGGAGAAGTAAGATTAGACGAAGTATTTCTTCGTCATAGATCTTCTGATCACTTTAACATCCAAATTGGTAAAACAGCTACAATTTTTGGAGCCTGGGCCGGAAACCATAATTTCTACGACTCTGCCTTTCTTTCTCCTCCTCTCCCTTATGGTGAAATACGCGGTATCAGCGTTTTAAGTACTCAAGCGTTATCTTCAGCTGCTATATCAGGGCGTAATTCAGGTGCTCTTCCCGGTATCTATGAAAATGATCGAAGTTCATGGGCTGCTTCTATCTGGGGGCCAGCATACACTACAGGAATCTCAGCGTTCTCTAATATTGGAAAATTTGACTATGCCTTTGAATTAAAAAATGTGAGCCCAGGAAGTAGCCCTGACTAGTGGGATATTAGTGGGCAGGATATTAATGACCCATCCTTTAGTGGCCGTATCGGTTATCGGTTTTCTACAGCGTGGAACTTGGGGCTATCCTTCAGTCGAGGGCCTTATCTACAAGAAGACGCTTTCATAGCAGACGGATTTAACCGGGGTGACCTTATCAATCACATTACACGACAAAAATTATGATGGTATGGACACGATGTGATCTTCATCCAAC
>CAZLQY010000064.1:0-14928 GCA_964561965.1 uncultured Verrucomicrobiales bacterium | reverse complement strand
AATTTAGTTCATTTATTTTAAAAGACTTACACCTTAGGTTAATGCGTATGGGAACCGATATTATTATTCCCAAAAAGCCAAGTAAGAAACTTAATGCCTACCATCGGAAAAAACAGAGGAAGCGCAACGGAAGGCGAGCTGCGATAGAACCCGTCATCGGTCATCTCAAAAGCGATTATCGAATGGCAAAATGCTTTCTCAAAGGAGCGCAAGGGGCAGGACTTAATCTTGTGCTCGCAGCAGCAGTATGGAATCTCAAAAAGTGGATGAGAGAGGTTCTTGTTGTCCTTATCTTTCAGCTGACGAGAAGAAATATTACTCACAACATATTGCCGCAAACCAATTTTCTTTCCTCTTTCAAAGCTGCTTAGGGTTTCTTAAGGTTCGACTATAATAAGCCCATGAAATCGTATGGGGAATCATAGAAGTCCATGGTTATACGATGTAAATACATGGTTTGCGGAGTGATCGTATCTCATTGGTGGTAAAATCTACTGTTTGAACTATGTATGAAAACAAGCTGAAATTTCCATACATTCTTCTGAGTTAGCATGATATGAATCTTTGATCGAGAAGTGAGGGTTTCTAGAATGGAATGCTATACTGAGTTTGTAGCTTGAAATCAGATTAAGAATGATTAGCGTTTTGGTATGAGACATTTCTTTGTAATTTTAACCTTGTTTACAGCGTCGGGTTTGTGGTGTCAGGCTGGTAGTTCGATCGTTGCGGATACGATTCAGCAAGAGTACTATGATGTGATCAAGCGTTGGCAACAGCAATTGGAGGTGGCTTCTTCAGCAGAGCAGAGATTAGCTGTATTACAACTTCGCCCAAATACTCTATCGTATTGTAATCGTATAAAAGCCGAGATTAGAGGTGAGGCCCAACATGCTTGGACGGTGAAGCATCAATCGTTTTTGCTAGAAAATGACCCCAGAATCACAGAAGACGATGAGTTGGCTTTGATTGAGTGGGCGAACCGTAATCACATAAAGTCTGCTGGGATTGGTCGATTTTGTATGGCTTTAGTTACCAGTCGCCCTTCTCAGGGAATAGCACATCACAAGAAAGTCCTGCTGGCGGAGAAGGTTGGGTTTCTTCATCCAGATAAATCAGAACAAGGACTAGGTGCACTTGCGCAATGTATGCTACTAGATTCGTTAGGTGAGGGGAAAGAAGTTCTTGCTAAACGGATGGAGCTGGTAAAGAAGGCGATTATTCATTCTTCCAAGATGGATTTAGGTGGTGTGTCCGCCTTAAAATTTGCAGAAGCTGAGGTGTTTAAAATTACGAAGTTATCCCGTGGCCGTGTGGCGCCAGATATTGAAGGGGTTGATGGATCAGGGGTGCCTTTTAAACTAAGTGATTATCGAGGAAATATCACCATGTTGATATTTTGGAATAGTCGAGATAAAGAGATTGAGGATGTTTTGGAGTTTTGTAGAAAAGTTACGGCAAAGAGAATCAATGAACCCTTTGTTCTATTGGGAGTGAACGGTGATCCCACTCAAACTCTTGGCAGTTTGAAGGTGGATAGGACAGTAACTTGGAGGAATTTCAGTGACCCTAAACAGCAGATAGTAGCACAATATTATATGGCGAATACTCCTGTTTGTCTAATTTTGGATAAGGAGGGAAAGGTCGCCTACATGGGAGTTCCCGGTGCCTTTGCGGATCTTGCTGTGGATGCTCTTCGCGGAGCAAACTAGTGTGGTGAGGCGAAGTACCTTTACTATTGTGGTATTGATCCCATTGGGCTGCATGCTTAAATTATGTTAAAAAAAGCTACCAGCGCATGTGGCTGGTAGCTTCAGTAGGGCTTTGTTTTTAAATATAGAACTAATGTTGTTTTCGCTTACGGCGAAGAATAGGGATAGTTAATGCTGAGGCGAGAAGAGCGAAACTGGATGGTTCTGGGATAGTGAATGGTGAGCCGTCGAGTGTGAATCGAAATGCTGTATCTGTTAATAGAGCATTCTCGCCAGTATTGATATCCCACCGAAGAGTTTGGGTGAAGTTAGTGGCACCGGTTGTTCCATCATCGCGTAGGCTTGCATTGTAGTTCTCTGTAGCCGTCCCTATGCCTGGTCCATTTAAGAAGCTAAAGGTGGAGATTTGATCTGTTGCTCCAGTTCTCACTACTCCCGAGGATGTGTCAGCGTTCGGATTTGCATCCGAAGTCCAGTCCCAGCTACCTCCAACTGTTCCTGGGGGATTGGTCGGTGCAGCATCTACAGTCGAAACAAAGGTCAAATCCTCATAACTATTGGCACTTGCCGCAGCTCCAGCTGTGTCTCCTAAACTTAGACCTAGGGGGCCAAAGTTAGTGTGAATCGCAGATGCAAATTGGGCATCTGTTTGATTACTAGTTTGAA
Organism: uncultured Verrucomicrobiales bacterium; assembly: GCA_964561965.1. Taxonomy (GTDB): domain Bacteria; phylum Verrucomicrobiota; class Verrucomicrobiia; order Verrucomicrobiales; family Akkermansiaceae; genus Rubritalea. The sequence goes on along the minus strand of CAZLQY010000064.1, from coordinate 12,553 downwards.
ATGGGTTCTGGTTGCCAGGGGTTTCCCAGGTACCCAGCGGTGTGCTGAAGGTGACGAGGACTGAAAAGCTGCTATTCGCGGCGACATCACTTGCTAGACGAAAGTTAACCCCTCCATTGTTGGTGGAGAAGAAGAGACGATTTACGGCGAGGGCGGCACCGCCAGCGTCCAAAAATTGGACATCGTGTGTTAGGTTCGCTAAATCGGTCGGATTATAGTTTCGAAACGTGTGTGCAAATGCTTGTGCGCCTGTGTAACCTGTGACACCACTGACTGAGCTGGCTCCATTTGTTCCTATTGCGGAACCATCTGATGCCGTTCCCTGATTTCAACGGATAGCACCATTGGCGCTGAGTAGGGGGAAGGCTAGTGCTAAAATATGATATTTCATAATAAATTTTGATAACTAACCGTTGTTGATGACGCTAATAGAAGTGTATTTGACGAGTATTGTCAAATATTAAATATAATTTTGGCTTGTTTTGTATATTTTTGTGGAATGGATGATCTTTAAAAGGGGGCTCCTCTTAGCATCACCGCTTGGTTTTGGGTCGTAATTTAGGTTTCTTGTGTTGTAGTGGTTTTGAGCGGGGGCCTGAGGACTTATTTTGTTTTTTACACTTCCCTGTAGTTTTGATCGATTTGGTATCGTAGTTAAAATGTTCTACGATCGTTTTCTCAAAGGTAACTCCAAGGGTATTTTCTAGCTTAATAAAGCTGTTTTTTTGGAGCGGAGTGACAAATGTAAGATAAAGGGAGTGAGCAGATTGCTGGCGTTTGGTGAAATCGATCGGGAGCTCTGGCAAATCATAGTTGATGATGACGTTAGCAGTGAGGTCCAGATCTCTTGTAGAAGCTTCAGTCGTAACGATAATGGGGAGGTGGCCATCGAGAAACGTTTTGATGATGAGTGCTTTGGCCGCTGGCTTTTTTTTACCGTGCAAAGAATCTACTTGGAGGCCGAGAACAGACAGTCTGGTTGAGATTTGCTGAACATCCTCTCTTTTGCGAGCGTAGATGAGTATTTGCTTTGGTTGCTCTAGTTTGTCGAGGAGATGGAAGAGGAGATCTTCTTGTTGGTGTTCGAAAACTTCGTAGAAGAATGTCGCAGGCTCTGGTGAGGTCATCTGATAAAGGTGAAGTGAACTACTTATGAGTTCTGATTTGTTGTGTCTGACTGATTGGTTCTTGGAAGATGTTTTGTCGCCGAATTTGTTTCTTCAGGAAAGAAAAAACAAATGCCGTAGACGAGGGGGTAGCAGATAGCAGAAAGGAAGACGGCGGAGGTGATGACGCCAATGATGAGCGCTCCAGTGTGGAAATGTTCAGGAATATAGAGAGTTTGACGAAATGTGGTCACTAGTTCAAAGCGGTCGAGTGTGTTGTAGAGGCTGCTTTCTATCTTTAGAGATTGCTGGATCCATTCTCCAAGGCTTTCTTGTAAAACAAGAATCGGTAAAATCGTGAAGGGGTTAGACATCCAGCAAGCGAGTAGATTAAATGGCATGTTGCCTTTAATTTTTGCTGTGATTAGGCAGGCAAGGAGCATTTGCCCAGGGAGGGGGATCATGGAGAAAAACATACCGACTGTGAGGCCTTTGGCGACGGTTTGCTTAGTAGGTCTCCATAGTTGACGAGAGAAGAGAGGGCGAATGAAGTTCTGAAGCCACTCAATTCTTCGCAGTCGTCTATGACGTAGTTGCCGATAAGCTTTACGTACTAGTATGAGGTAGCGTTTTTTCATGTCAGACGCTAGTCTTCGATGGGAACGATGCGGATGGTGCCTTTTGGTCTATCAGAGATAGATTGAGCAAGTGTTGGAGATGAGGGCTTGGAAATGGGGTTGGGTGGCTCTGGAGTCTCTTCGAGAGCATTTTTTAGAGCATTTTGAACGAGCTCGCCACAGTGGATTTTCATAGGAGGGAGTTCTCCTAAGTGGCCACTGAGTTCATGAGTATCAAGATTAGCGGCTTCTTGGGCTGTCTTACCCTTGAGGAGTTCTGTAGCAATGGAGGCTACAGCGATGGCAGTCTGGCAACCGAAGCTTTGAAAAGAGGCTTTATCGATGATTTTTTTTCCGTCTTTTTCTGTGAACTTTAACCACATTCTGAGCATATCACCGCAGTCAGGAGATCCTACTGTACCCACGGAGTCAGCATCAGTCATTTCCCCTTGATTTTTTGGGTTGGAGAGTGCTTGGCGCACGTTTTCTTCGAAATTACTCATTAGTTAGGGGTATTCTCTAGTTGGAAAGGGAAACTTGCAAGTTTGATTTCAGATGTTGACGAAATTGCTGACTTGTCAAAGTCGAGTTCCGACCCAAGACTCTGAACATTCTATGCAAACTACTGACCCAAATGCTATACGATCAAGTCTTCGTCATGAAGTAGGTGGGAAGGTCATTGCATGGTTGATTTATTTAATCGGTTCGACTCTGAAACTTGAAATCAAGGGGGAAGTGGAAGTTCTAGATTCTTCGAGACGTTCTCCTTTAATTTATGCCTTATGGCATAATCGATTGTTTGTCCTACCGTATGCATGGAGGAAATGTCATCCTTCGCGTAAACTTGTGGCTTTGGCTAGTGCGAGTAAGGATGGAGCTGCTCTAGAGGCTGCTGTTCGTGAATTTGGAATGGATGTGGTGCGGGGAAGTAGTTCACGCCGTGCTGTGGCTGCGCTAGTAGCTATGAAGAAAGCTGTGAATTCTGGGAATGATGGAGCCATTACTCCAGATGGCCCTAGAGGGCCTAAGTACAAGATCCAGCCAGGGATTGTGAAGCTAGCCCAGAGCTCAGGTTGCCCTATTGTCATGTTACATGTGGATTATCACGGTACCTGGAAGTTGAAGACCTGGGATGGTTTTTTAATTCCACGGCCATTCTCTCATGTAGAGGTGATACTGGAGACGTTTCTTGTTCCGAAGACATTGACGGCGGAGGAGTTTGAATCAGTCCGAGTGAAGTTAGAGAAAGCTATGATGCGTGAAGAATTTGAATAACTAGGTTTGATTTGGGAATGATCTTGAGGATCCATACCTATGAGAATTTTAAATTCATGCATAATGAGGGCGTGACATCTTGCTACGATTTGTTTGGATCGCTATTTCACTCTTCTATATGAAATAAGAATTATGATGATCATTGATGGAAAATCTGTAGCGAATAAGGTGCTGGGCGAATGTGCTGAGCAAATCTCTACTTTAAAGGCACAGGGGACGACTCCTGGCTTAGCGGTTGTGCTAGTAGGTGAAGACCCTGCATCGAAGGTCTATGTGAATTCTAAGGTGAAAAAGTGTATGGAACTAGGGCTTTATTCAGAGAAAGTCGTACTCCCTGTAGATGCGACGCAACAAGACGTTTTAGATGTAGTCACTCGCCTCAATGGGGACGATGCGATACATGGCATCTTAGTCCAATCTCCGCCACCACCTCAGATAGATGAGGCAGCTATCGTTCGTGCGATTGATCCGAAGAAGGATGTAGATGGGTTCCATCCAGAGAATGTGGCAAAACTAGTACTGGAGGATCCTACTGGGTATGTGCCGTGTACCCCAGCTGGCTGTATGTGCTTGTTGAAGGAAGCCGGTGTAGAAACCTCAGGAGCAGAAGTTGTCGTGATTGGGCGTAGTATGATTGTAGGAAAGCCGATGGCGTTATTACTGATGGGAAAAGAGGGAAACGCTACGGTGACTGTGGCCCATTCTCGTACCAAGGATTTATCTGCTATTTGCCGCCGAGCGGATATTATTGTTGCCGCTATTGGTAAACCTGAGTTTGTCAAAGCGGATATGGTGAAGGAAGGGGCTGTCGTCATTGATGTAGGGATTAATCGAGTGGAAGATGCCACGAAGGAAAGGGGATATCGCTTAACCGGTGATGTCGCCTATGAGGAAGTTGCTCCCAAGTGTTCTGCGATTACACCTGTACCCGGTGGGGTAGGGCCAATGACAATAGCGATGCTCATCCAAAATACGATTAAAGCTGCCAGATTATCGATCAGTTAGCTTGATGCATCATTGTAATGTTACGGTCTTAGTGGGGGCGAGTACTGCAATGTGGGAGGTTATGATGAAACGGTATCGTTTTCATCGACATCATCTTCTAGTAATAAGTTGAGACTATTGGATTGAGTGAGCGCCTGCATCTGGCCTGTCATTCCTGTTAGGTTATCGAGGACTTGATGCATCTGCGTTTCGCGCTTGGCCCACTGCTTCATCATATAGTTTCTCTCTTTATTGAGCTCAGCCTGTAGAGTTGTGAAGCCTTTTGCTATGAGCTCTACTCGTTGGCGGAACTCGTTGCCTGTGATGTACTCGTAAAGCATTTCGGACTTTTCTTTCGCTCCCTCTTTCACCCCTCTGGCCAGAGAAACCTCAGTGATCATGGAGCGAAGGGTGGCGATGAGGGGAAGAGCGCTAGAATAGTCACAGATCCAGATTCCTTCGATTTGGCCAAAACTTTGAATGGAATCTGGCAAGGCTTGGGTGACGATGACCCCTAAGTCAGCTTTGGCAATTTGCATATCCTTTCGTAATTTTGCGATCCATAGCTTGCTGAATGCTTTCGTTCGTTTATTTTCGAATAGAATTTGGCCAAGAGTTTGTCCTTGGCGATTGGCTACGAATAGAGCGATATCTGCTCCAGTAGTTCCTGTTGGAACGGGTGCGACTTTGTCTGTTGGGAATGCGTGGAGTAAGGAGTTTTCGAACTCTCGTTCAAAGACCTCGCCTTGATGCTGTTGAGAGCCTTGCTCGGCCTGTCGCGCGGCATCTTTGAGTTTATTTTGCAGGTCGAGGATCGTTTTGTCTTTTTCTGCGATTTTTAATTGGGACTCCTCGTCCGCTTGTTGAAGCGTTTCTTTTTGAATCTGTAGTCTTTGTTCTTCTACTGTACGAGCTACCTTTAGTTGGAATGCTTGGCGTTCTTGGTCGAGTTGACGTTTTTGGCTAATGAATTCTAATTCCTTTTCTTGAGCTAGTTTGAGTGCTTTATCTTTCTCGAGTAACTCACGGTTTGCATTTGCAATTTCGATGGCTGCCAAGTTTTTCGCTTTTTGGGATTCTTCTTTTCGGAGTTCCTGCTCCTTGGTTTTGAGTAGGGTTTGGGCTCCTTGTTCGATTTGTGCTTTCAGTGTCGATTTAGCCGTATCGATTTTTTGTTGAACTGTATGTAAGCGGTTTTTTTCCTCTGCTAGTTTCGCCTCTCGCTGGGCTACCTGCTCTTGAACGGCGTGTTGGATGAGTTTTTGTTGCTCTAACTTTTGGTTTGCCAGCTGATCTGCGTGGTGCTGCAGTCTTATAGATTCAGCAGTGTTAATCTCCTCCTGTTTCTTTATCTTAGCCGTGAGTTTGTTGGAAACTTCTGCTCGTACAGAGGTGAGTAAATCTCCACTTAAGGGGAACTCAGAGGAGCATTGAGGGCATTGAATCGTCAGCGACTTTGTCATAGTGGTGAATCAAGCAGGGAATGGTAGGTGAGGCAATGAAAAGGGAGCGGGCGGTGTTTCTCCGTATTTAGACCTATTGTTTATGTAGTGTAATGGCGTTGATTTTCCAGCCTTCTTCCCCTTTTTGGAGTATGAAGGAACTGAGAAGTTTCATTTTATGGTGGGGCTCATGTTTTACCTTAGCATCTAGTTTTAAAATGGCGACGACTTCTGCTGAGGAGCTGTCAATCGATTTAATGACGAGAGCATCATAATCGATATTCACATACTGTGCTTGAGTCACTAAGTAGCTGTGACCTGAGCGCATAGCTCCGATGGATAAATCTCGATTAATCACCTGAATGGGCGCACGGATCGCCACACTTTCTGCCAGGTGAGAGACGAATTTATCTGTTTGAAAAGATCGCAATATAGCCCCTTCCCCTTCTTTAAAGGTTACTGATTCTAAGAAAGAACTTAGCTGACGCTGCACGACCCTTTCAGGAGAGAAATGCCAGTAAAAAAATGCACCTAAGAGTAAGAATATGGCGGCGAGGATGGCGATGAGAATATGGCGTGGAATAGACATAGAGATTGATTCAGAAACTGAGATGAGAGAGATCGGACTACAAAAAACTACCCCTCTGGACCGAAGAGTCAAGAGGGGTAGTTTTATCGAATGGGGAGATAGTGTGTTTATGAAAAACTGATGGGTACTAAGAACTTGTTAGGTCTTTGACGCGATCTGTATCTGAGTTCTTTCCAACAGAAGCGATTCCGTTCTTGAGGCCAGAAGCTGACTTATACATTTGGCTTTGCCCAATGACCTGCCCATTACCTGCTTTCAGGACGAAGTAGTGCCGGCCGTCTTTCGCTTCTTTGATTTCGAATTTGGAATCATCTCCGCCATTTTTTTGGACAGAGGTCACGCCGTTTTCACAGCCGTTTTTGTCTTTATATCCTTGGCCGGTGAGGATGATTTCTCCGTTCTTGGCCTTTAGTCGGAAATGGAATTTTTTAGTAGCTTCACTCTGGTAGATTTCAAACATGGTTTTGTATAGTTGTGCAATGAAATGACAAATTTCTAACTCTATTGTCACCTAACTAGATAGAGCCAATAGTATAAATAGTCACTTCAAAATCAAAAATTATTTAGAAAGCTCAACAATCTTATGGATACGGCCATCGTGACTGACTAGATAAACCTCCCCGCTAGCGTCTACGCCATAAGAGCAAATGGTGGTAATTTTAGCGTCATGCCCAGCATTGAATTGATCTGTCCAGTCCGCGTATTCCGTCGCTTTTCCACCGACAATGCGAATGGACCATGTGCGGTGACGGTTCCAATCAGAGAAAAAATAGAGGCCTTGGAGCTCTGGTATAGAACCTTGATAGACAACGCCACCAGTGATGGATAAGCCCTCATTATCTGCAACTCCGTGTTTGTAGACGTAGACTGGGTCAGTGATGGTTGGGTTGATTTGATTAAGGTCCTTATACTTGGGGCGTTTGAGGAAACCTTCATTAATTCTCCAGCCGAAATTGGCACCTTTAAGTTGGTCTTGTGGCACCCAGTTAATTTCTTCCCACAATTTCTGCCCTACATCGGCGATGTAGATTTCTTTAGCTTGGAGATCCCAAAAGCACCGCCAGGGATTCCGTAGGCCAAAAGCATAGATCTCAGGTAAAGCATTTTTTTGGGAAGGGAAGGGGTTGCCTTTTGTATGATAAGTATCTTCTCCGATCACGTTAATGCGAAGTAGTTTTCCCAATAGGGTTCCAAGGTCTTGGCCGTGTGCCTTTGGATCATCTGCTGAGCCTCCATCTCCAGATGCGATGTAGAGGGCATTGTCTGGCCCGAAGCCAATCCATCCACCATTGTGATTTCTGGCACTTTGTTGATAGGTTAAGATTAGCTTAAGAGAGCCTTTATCCGCTTTATTCCCTCTCCCTTGAAACCGTAATATTTCAGTGTCTCCTTTTTTATTTGTTAGATAGAGGTAGAATCGACCTGTTGTCTTGTAATCAGGTTCAAAGGCCATGCCTAAGAGGCCTTGTTCGTTTCTGTTACTAGAGACCCTTTCACTGATGTCTAAAAAGGATTCTTCGAGTAAATGCTCTGAACTAGTATCATAAATACGGATTCGCCCTACTTTCTCTAGAATGAAAAGGCGAGAAGAGTCATCAGGAGCAGCCCCTAGCCAAACTGGCCGATTTAGTCCCGTTTCTAAAATAAGCTTGGTGCCAATCGCACCGTACAGAGAGCTGGAAAAGCATAGAAGTGCTAGTAAAAAAGATCGAATCATAACTGGGAATTTATAGATGCATGGCAAAAATGGAAGGAGAGAGTTGTGTCGTGCTGAGGAATGTCATATTTCCTATGTTTTACGTTTCATTTGTAAGGTGATTGCACGGTTTGGGATGAAGCTCTACATATTGTTGGATTCGTTCAAAAAAGAGTGATATGAGTGCAAAATACGAGTGGCCTCACGGCGAATTCTCCTATTAATCGAATATGGTACGGATGTCATCATGGAGTTGTTTTTGTCTATTTACGACATGGTTTCGATGGGCTTGACTTGGCTTCTGGATGGTAGGATCTATGAGTTTTTTTAAATAGATAGAAATAAATTTGCATCTGAGGACTCTCTCTTAATAAGGACTTTGTATAACTAACGGTCTAATTTTGATAACAGATGGAAGTATGGAAAATAATATGATCAGGGAAGTATCTAGCGCTTACGATTGTGAGAAATTTGAACAACTGAGTACAGAAGAGCGCTTATTAGCGCTTTATGACCAATGGGGAGGGAAGCTGGTTGCTTCTACAAGCTTTGGCATACAGTCCAGCGTTATGTTACACCTTATGTCACGTCATATTCCACAGGTTCCTATCATCTTTATAGACACCGGATATCTTTTTCCTGAAACGTATCGTTATCTCGAAACATTGAAAAAACGTCTAAAGATGAACCTTCATGTTTATATGCCGAATTACAGTGCCGCACGTATGGATGCTTTGTGGGGGCATGCATCGGAAGAAGGCAAACTGGAAGAGAGCCGTTATGCGAATATTACAAAGATCGAGCCAATGAGCCGCGCACTGGAAGAGTTTGATGCTGGAGTATGGATCAGTGGTGTTCGGCGTAGTCAATCCAGCTCTCGCTCCAAGAAACAATTTATTGAGAAACAAAATAAAATCACCAAAGTATATCCAATTCTCGATTGGTCGGAAAAATCGATCAATCAATATATGCAGGATCATGACTTACCTGTTCATCCGTTAAAACATAAAGGATATGTTACTGCAGGGGATGTGCACAATACCAAACCCCTACATGAAGTCTCCAGTGCAGAAGAAACTAGATTTAAAGGAGAAAAATATGAATGTGGTCTCCATATAGATTCTAATAACTCCTCCTTCGTTCTCTAATCTATTGTCCTATTTTTAATAGATTAATATTTCTATAACTTATTCTGTATTTTAAAATGTTATCTTCGGACAAAAAAGCTGGTGATTCTATTTGGAAAGGTTTGATCCTTGTCGTTGGAATTGCAGCTGGAGCATTCGCTCTACATAAGGTGGAGGGGTTCCATCTCATTAGTCCTATGATGATGGCTGTATTTTTAGGGCTTCTCTTTAGGCGTGCCTTTCGTATTCGAAGATCTTTCCGGAAAGGAATTACATTTGCGTTACAAAGGCTATTGAAAATAGCTGTCGTCTTACTCGGTCTTCAGCTTAATTTCACACAAATATTTGATGTAGGCTGGAATGGATTCCTTGCGATCACGTTTATTTTAACCAGCACCTTTTTCTTTTCTCTATGGGTTGGGCGTCAGCTTGGCCTTGATCAGCGACTGACTCGTTTAATTGCAATTGGAACTTCTATTTGTGGAGCCTCCGCTATTATAGGTGCTAACTCCGTCATTAAAGGAAAAGAAGAGCACGTAGCCTACTCTATTACTGTTGTAACGTTATTTGGTTTTTTATCGATGCTTCTCTTTCCGCTCATTGGGGAGCTATTTCAGCTTGCTCCAAAGACATTTGGATTTTGGGCAGGAACTTCTATTCATGAAACAGCGCAGGTGATCGGAGCAGCATTTCAGGGTGGGCAAGAAAGTGGAGAAGTCGGAACGGTTGCCAAGCTTTCACGCGTCTTATTTCTTGCCCCCGCCATTATTATTCTTGGGTGCATTCCCGGGGAGAGATCCTTAGAAGGCGGTGATGCGAAGTTATCAAAACGGTCGATTCCCGTGCCTTGGTTTGTAATTGGTTTTATCGGGATGGTAACAATCAATAGCTTCCTCCCGCTGACACCTGAATTACTAACTCAAGTAAAATACGGGAACAAATTTCTATTAACTGTGACTCTTGCCGCGCTGGGTTTACAAATGAGCTTTTCTAAAATTAAAAAAGTCGGATTACGGCCTCTGTGTTTAGGGGGGTGCGCCTGGCTATTTGTTTCTACAGTAGGGTTTATATCAGCCTGTATTGTTGACTAATGGATAGGAGCGTTTGGAAAATTTGAATGCACGCTAAGAATAGCGATCAATAGTTTTTAACTAGGCCGTGTGGAAAAAATGCCTATTTAAGCCAAACCATTAAGGATGCTAGAGATAGGAAAGCTCAGCTCTGATGAGTTAGAGGACCGAAGAAAATTTGCAGTCAAACTTCGTAAAAGTGGCAAAACGTTTGCGGAAGTAGCCGAGATGGTAGGAGTGCATCGCAACGCTGTGTCAAAATGGAGCGCCATGTGGGATAAGGGCGGAGCGAAAGTTTTAAAAATGAAATCAGCAGGTAAGCCAAAAGGTTCAGGCACCATCCTTAATCAGGAATGTCAGATCAAGTCACGTTCTTTACACTTCATGGATTGGATGCATTAGCTTGTTCTCCATCTTGATTACTTTCTAGGCGGTATGGACAAATCAATTTTTCGATTGGTTTGTCAGACCATAGTTGTGCTTCGACATACAATTCTAATTCTTCTTTGTGATATGATTTGTAGTCGGTTTGAAAACCTTCTCCAGGTAATCCGAATTCTGAAATCACATCCTTAATCTCTGAAAGCGTAAAAACTTGACCATGATATGGTTTCGATTCATATGGAATGTTGAACCGTTTTAAAACCCCCATTGAAGTGAAGCTATCCGGATATGTGAAGCTAATTAGGCTGGAATCGATACCTCTCAAATCGATTCTGATTTCGTCATGTTGACAAAATCCCTTCCACCACGCACTTGCTCCAAGACAAAAATAGTGTGGAGCTTGCCTTTCGGGTTTTCCTCCCTTTGCTTCAAACCTCTTTCTTAATTCTTTTTCAGCGTCTAAGCGAACGGCTCTGTAACCTAAACCGAACCTTCGGTTGTATGTCTCATCGGATTCGTGCTTTTCTTTAAGTATTTGGGCTAGCTCTGCCCATTCATGATCGTCCAATTCTGATATATTCAGGAATGGCTTAGACCCTTGAAGGAAATAATGTGTTAGAAATGTTGGTGTCTTGTTATACAAAGTCAGTTTAGGAGTGAAATTTGCTGGTGTTTCTTAATTTTATGTTAGTCTTCGAGGTCATCTTCATGAGCTTCATACTCAGGTTTAGAAAGTAAATCTAGTTTGTACTTTGTAGAGAGGAAATCAATGACTTCTTGGATGATCGGTGCTGTGGGGTTAGCGCACTTAATTTCCATGTCATGTGAGGTGAGGTTATCAAGCTCAAGTGTATCATCACCGTCTCGGACCCAGATCCAGTAGTCTCCTTGATGTCCATATACAAGGTGGGGGTACGAATATTTATTTCTCAGAAATTGTAAAAGATGTCTGAATTCAGGGTGTTCACGAAATTTACCGAGGAGCATGGATTGAGTTAGTATAAGGTTTAGGCGTGAAATTTGCTATCTGCCGTGCTAGTTGAACGAAGAGATTAGAATTCTCATTCTCATAAAACTAAACTATAGAGCGGGTAGGCGGTGAATCACTACTCGATTGTGCTGCGAGCTCGTTTAGCATGCTTTCAATCTGCTTTGGGTTGGTGATGCGAAGAAAGCCTAGCTCTTCAGTTTGGCGATCTCCATCCGAATCTCTCCAAGCTTTCCGATTAATGATCACATCGCCTGAGCCGTCCTTTTTCTCCTTTCTGTAGATATCTGTTAGTTTATCTGGTGGATAGCTACGGATGGTGGTAGACCAACCACCATTAAAGGTAATCGCTCTGCAATTAGTAATTGCATATACAGTCTTGAATGACTTTCGGTATGCCCAGAAAGGAGATGAAAGCATGCCAATTCCTATCAAAAGAAATGGGGCTCCGAATAAAGGGAATAGGTAAGACCCATCTTTAAAATCGGGGATTTGGAACCCTGAAGCACCACACATCCAGAAAATTGCGAACGCAGTCCAAGGAATTGCAAATAAGAATGTACCAGTTGAAGTTGGGGTGAAATATCGTGGGATTGGCATATCGATCCACTTAAAGTGCTCGTCAGATGCTAGCTCGCTATCAACCTTAGCACGTAAGGTTCTGGGTATTGATCTTTCTGAGTGCATTTTTTTAGGCAGAACGTTTCAGGTCACTAAATCCGAAAGACGGAGTGAGCTTTTAGTAGTCCTACCACTTCCACGTTGTCTGTCAACAAGGTAAGCACCAGCAAGACCGAGTTTGGGTTGGAGTGTCTTGTTCGAACACGCTGGTTTCATCAACGGCAGAGCAAGAGAAGCCAATGAATAATAGCTGACATCGCAAAAATTACAGGTGATGGTATGAAAAGAATCCAAAGTACCTTTAGGTGATAAGGCATACGACGGGATGAGACAAAAATCACTATTCCAATAGTAAACAGAAGACCGCATAACCACCCATAATATAGAGCGGGAAGAAACTGCCAATTCCAACCTCCTTCTTTAACTCCCCCAACTGCAGCTCCACTGAAAGAAAGGAGACCTGACACCCAGATCGATAAACCACAACAGAGTAAAAGGACTAAGGTCTTTAAGCATCGAGCTAATGGTGAAGTACTTACTTTCATCATTTCTATATCGTAGTAAACATCGCAATATTTTATGTTCAGTCGAAGGTATCAGCTCATACGCATTAACCTAAGGTGTAAGTCTTTTAAAATAAATGAACTAAATTGC
>CAZLQY010000063.1:0-15342 GCA_964561965.1 uncultured Verrucomicrobiales bacterium | reverse complement strand
CAGAATATTAATAGAAACGCCAAATCACTGGCAACGTTTAGGAGACCACTTCACTATAATTTCGATGAACAAGGCTGATTAATCGATGAAGTAACCACAGAACTATCACAGCAGTCTTGATCAGCTATATATCGAGAACAGTATTCTAAAAATTCTATCCCCATAACGATAACTCCGTCAACGACCCATCCTAACAGTTAAAAATAAAGTCACTTCATCACTGAACGAAGTTTCTGTAACGCCACCCGACGAAGCAACAGCGGCTTAGACACCCCCTTCATAAACAAATCAGCTAAATCACGTGAATGAACCTTCAAATTAACAACTTGCTCCATGTTTACAATTAAAGAACGACTCAATCTAACAAACATAGAATTTGGCAGCACCTTCTCATAATGACCTATACTCTTCACGGCAAAATAATCGACCTCACCCTCCATAATAACTGACGTGTAATCACCATCCGCTAATAGAGCAGATGAGACACTATCAGCCTCACCTATGATTTCCACATCATCGTGCTCTCTCAGCAAAATCTGAAAGCCACGGCGGGCCCCCTCTTCATCATCAATAAGAATTATACTTGGCATGGATCCCCCTCTAGTTCGATCACTACCACCACCATACCATCTCTTGATGATATATCAAACTCACTTCGCCCTGGATAATGCAATGCAAGACGCCGGCGCACCACATCCAAGCCAATCCCCAACCCCTGTTTATCATCACCATCAGAAACAACCTCACCACTACTCAAAACTCGAATCACAACCTTCGACTCACAACCCTCAATCTCCAGAGAAATCAACCATGGGGGCTCCTGGGAGCCAATACCATACTTCACCGCATTTTCGAAAATAGGCTGCAACAAAAAAACTGGAATCTTATGCTCACCCAATCCCTCAGCAATCTCAATCCGTAACTGTAAGCGCTCTCCAAAACGATCCCTCTCAATCTCCAGATACTTACGAATCCCTCTCACCTCATGAGAAAGAGGCACCACTATCTCCCCCCGATATTCCAAAGTATAGCGCAAATAACTCGCCAAACGATGAGTCATTTCCAAGGCAACCCCCGGTCGATCCTGAATCTCAGTAATTACATTATTCAAAGAATTAAACATAAAATGAGGATTCAACTGAAACCTCAACATCTGTAATTCTGCCCTCTCCGCGGCACGAAGCGCCTCCCCTCGTCGCTTCTCTTCTTCACGAATCGCCACCTCAGCTGTCCACCCAAGATACACTAAACTCCAAGCACCCAAAACCATCCAGTGAAATACAGTCCGCGCGACCTCCCCCACCCCTTTCTCAGGTATAAGCTCCCTCTCACGAAAAAAAACCAACCCAAAATCAGAGATGAACAGCTGAAACAAAGCCCCAATCAAAGTAAGAGCTAATATACAAAAAAGAGTTCTCCATTTAAAAACCCCTTTAATCTGAAACTTCAAATACATCACTCGAAGCCCTAGGGAGAACACAAAATAACCCACCGTCATTAATAGAGACATCCCAAGCGCAACTACAAAGTTTCCCCAAAAAGCAGTAAGCAAAAACAAAAAACAAAAAAAGAAAACCGACCAACAATAAATTTGAAACCGTAAAAAATCAGACAACCACCGAGTAAACACCCCCCTCCACTCCTTTAAACGATACTGCAATGAATTCATATCCTCTTCATTCTTCAGCCTATTAAAGTCACCATCCATCTATCTATGAGCTACACTACATATCATACGCATTAACCCAAGGCATAAGCATTTAAAGATAAATTAATCAAGCAATTAGGAAGCGTGTCTCAAGCCTGCAAGACTATGAGATACAGTAAAGATGCCTTTACGTGCCGGCGGAACAATTGGATTCACCCTCTACCCATCTAACTACGAGAAATATCCAGTTTTACTCACCTGCAGTTATCTTCAGAACTGGGATCTTCGAGGCGACGATCAGGATGTCAGCTATTTCACCGCCAATTTAGGCTACGAATTGCAGGGCTTTGAGAATGTGATCTTTCATATCTCGTATGCCGAAGGTGAAATACCCACAACACTTGAAGATGATCACAAAATTTTGGCTTGGAATGTTCTTAATTGGCAACAGTGATAAAATGCTAGGGTGATGTTCCTAAGCACTTAAAAGAGGCGATTTGGTTTGAATCTCACATTTTACTTTAGTTTTGAGCGCCTTTTTATCGTGTATTATAATCCTCTATAACTGAAGTCGCCACAGTATTAAATGGACGCCAATGCCTAATAATTCAACCGGCACCCCTTACTTAAAAACACTACAACCCTTTTCATTCAAAGGATTCATCCCTCATCTATCACTATTTAATCTACGCAAAGAGATATGTAAGTTAGAAACAAAACAAAAAAATAAATAAATAAACATCTTGATGTTCTATCATCTATTATGTATACATATGATAGATGGATTATTTTCATTTTCCATCATAACCGTGCAGGAAATGATGAGTAACAAATTAACCATAGCTGTGAAGGCTGCTGAACAGTGGTCTAACAAAATAAAACGAGCCCTCTCGCTCCAAAGAAACAGACGTACTCCAAGAATAGGAGTAGCTCTTTCAAATGGCGGAGCAAAGGGGCTTGGCCATATCGGAGTTCTTGAAGTCCTTGAGGAACATAACATTCCTATTGATATCATTGCGGGCTCCAGTATGGGCGCTTATATTGGGGCTTTATGGGCAGTCGGTGTCGACACTAAAACGATGCGACGACTAGCCGAAGATATGCAAGGAGACACCATTCGAAAACTAGCAGATCCAGCCATCCCACCCACAAAAGGCGCGTTCTATGGCAATAAGGTAAAAGAACATTTGATGGAAACAATTCATAACCTCCAGTTCGAAGATGCTCAGCACCCCCTCCTCATTACAGCATGCAATCTAGACACCTATGAAAGGAAAGTCTTCCATCAAGGCACAATTGCGGATGCTGTGCATGCAAGCTGTGCCATGCCTGGAGTGATTGTGCCAGTTGAAATCAATGGCCACCGTTATACCGACGGTGGCGTCATCGAACCAGTGCCCGTAGGAAGTCTTCGAAAATACGCTAAGACAGACTATATCATCGCTGTCACAACGATTCCTTCCTTAGAAGACATTGCCACACAGGAACGAGCCATACTCACAGCAAAACAAGATTACAAAGAAACTAGACCCTGGTGGAAAAGCACGATGAACAAGGTGAATAATCACCTCAATCCAACAGCCGAAGGAAACTTTGTAAACACTCTAACACGTTCTTTACGTGCCTCTCAAATCAGATTAGCTGATGATGCATGTCAAAGAGCAGATACCGTCATCCGTATGGGGTGTGCCGCTACCACGTGGCATGAATACCACCGCTTTGATGAATTTATTCAGTTAGGCCGAGATGCCGCTACTGCAGCACTCCCTCAATTACTAAAACTCCTAGAACCTATTTCTCATGATTCAACCACCCAAAAATATATGGTGGGAGAAAGGGTCACCTGCCGAAATTTATAAACGACAGTCAGCCCTACTCTACACATTACTCAACGATCGTGTTATCCCCTTCACGGCCTACTACAGAGCACTGTTTCAGAAAAGCGGATTAAGGGCAAAAGATCTACGAAGCACTGATGATCTAATCAAACTCCCCTTCACTTCAAAAAAGGATATTCTCCATCCTAAAGACTTCATAATCACCCCAGAAAGTGCTCAGCTAAAAAAGCAATTCTCCACCTTAATTAAAATATTAAAGTACGGCCCAAAAGGAGCAAAACAGTACTTAGAAGATGAGCTTCGGCCGATTCATATGACTAGCACCACTGGCCGCTCCTCAGAGCCAGTACCCTTCCTCTATACGAAACATGATCTGGCGAACTTAGAGGCAAGCGGAAAACGCCTCATGAATATTTGTGGCACAAAGTCTAACTGGAATATTGTAAATGCCTTTCCTTTCGCCCCACACCTTGCCTTTTGGCAAGCCTGGTATGCTGCCATAGGCTCTACAACATTCACCTTCAGTACTGGAGGGGGGAAAGTCATGGGAACGGAAGGAAACGTATCAATGATTCAAAAGACCCAACCCGAAGCAGTCATTGCTATGCCCACTTTCCTCTACCATCTATTACAAAGTGCTCATTCCAAAGGAATGCAGTGGCCTAATCTCAAAGCTCTTGTGTTAGGAGGAGAGAAAGTTCCTGAAGGTATGCGCCGAAAACTACGTAAACTAGCAATTTCTTTAGGGTCTAACGATGTCGATATCATATCCACCTACGGATTCACAGAAGCCAAACTAGCCTTTGCCGAGTGTCCAGTCCCTGAGGGCACCGAGCCTTCCGGCTATCACCTTTATCCAGATTTAGCCTTTGTCGAAATCATTAATCCAAAAACTGGAGAACGCCTACCAGATCATACAGCTGGAGAAATTGTGTTCACACCACTAAACCCAAGAGGAAGCGTCGTTCTCCGCTATAGAACTGGTGATATCATTAGCGGCGGCATAACCCATGAACCCTGCCCTCATTGCAACCGCACCTGCCCTCGCCTTCTTGGCTCTATCTCACGAGTTTCTGATATACACAGACTCCAGATGGATAAAATTAAAGGCACTCTGGTCGATCTAAGCGCATTAGAACACTTGTTAGATGACACTGATCATCTGGGCGCCTGGCAAATAGAATTACGCAAACATAATGATGACCCCTTAGAGGTCGACGAAATCACCGTTCACGCCGTTGCCATGGATACACCGAAAGAAGCTCTGGCTGCATCTATCAAAAAAAGACTGAGTGAAGAGACAGAGCTAAGCCCCAATGAAATCGTTTTCCACGATTGGGAAGCCATGAGATCCCGCCAAGGTGTGGGTAAAGAATTAAAAGAAAAAAAGATACTCGATAACCGCCCATGAAACAACCACTCTATATTTTTGAAGCGACACGGACACCCTTCCAACGAATGGGAACCGGCTTTGCCAGCCTCTCTGCTGCTGATCTCGGCAAACACATCACCAGCTCACTCATTGCTCACAGCAAAATAAACTTGGCTGACTTAACAGAAGTCATATTTGGCTGTGTTTGTCAGCCATCAGATTCAGCGAACATAGCACGGGTCATCTCACTCCGAGCAGGCATCCCTCATCAAATACCAGCCCTCACAGTACATAGAAATTGTGCCTCAGGTATGGAGGCAATCACTACTGCTTATGAAAAGCTCAATGCAGGAAGAGGTGATCTCTTTTTAGTTGGAGGAGTGGATAGCATGAGTAATGTGCCCTTTCTCTACAAAAAATCTGCTGTCAAAGCATTTACGACTTTGAATAGAGCCAAAACGTTAGGAAGGAAACTGAGCGCGGCCTTACAATTTAGACCAAAAGATTTCGCCCCAATCATTGGGCTTACACAAGGGTTAACAGATCCAGTAGTCGGGATGAATATGGGAGAAACCGCTGAGTTACTTGCAAGAGAATACGATATCTCTCGTACAGAGCAGGATGAATATGCGGCTCTCTCCCATCAACGAGCTCTTGCTGCACAGGATCAGCGCGCGAAGGAAATCAGCTCTATTCCTGTTTCAGGAACTCCTATTACCGAAGATAACGGTATAAGAAAAGACTCTAACACTCAAAATTTAAGTAAACTCCGCCCAGTCTTCGATCGTAAAACGGGAACAGTCACTGCCGGGAATGGCTCCCAAATCACCGATGGAGCTGTCGCTCTTCTCGTCGGATCAAAAGAAAAGGGACAAGAGCTAGGCCTCAAACCCGTAGGGAAACTTATCGATTTTTGTTACACCGGTTGCGATCCACGTAGAATGGGCCTTGGGCCCGTCTACGCTATTCACCAACTAAAGAAGCAAGGCTATGATATCGACTCTGCTGACATCATTGAAATCAACGAAGCGTTTGCAGCACAAGTCATCGCCTGCCACAAAGCCCTTTCTAGCCGAAAGTCCTCCAGCGACGCAGGCCTTGGACCCATTCTAACAAATAGATCTATTACAGATTTCAACCTTCAGGGTGGAGCTATTGCATTAGGCCACCCTGTGGGAGCTACGGGAGCCCGTTTAGTCTTAACCGCTCTACACCAACTCCGTGAATCTAAGAAAAAATCTGCCCTTGTTAGTTTATGTGTAGGAGGAGGACAGGGAGCAGCTCTCTGGGTAGAAACAATATCATAACATTATGAAACATTTTAAAGTACATACGAAAAACCACCTTACAACCGTCACATTTGACAGAACTAATTCTAGCGCTAACATCTTTGATAGAGAGGCTCTAGAAGAACTCCTCTATCATGTGCAAGCAATCTCAGAGAGTGATGCTAAAACCGTTTTGTTTCAAAGTGCTAAACACGGTATTTTCATCGCTGGTGCTGACCTCCACAGCCTTGTTGCAATGACCCCTGAAGAGCTCGACTCCCTTGTTCTATTAGGCCAACAGATTTTTGATCTCATTGAACGCCTTCCTCAACGCACTATCGCTGTCATAGACGGTGCCTGCGTTGGAGGAGGCTTGGAGCTAGCCCTTGCTTGCGATTACCGGGTGGCCTCTCTCTCTCATAAAACTAAACTTGGCCTACCAGAAACCCAATTAGGGATATTACCCGCATGGGGAGGATCCACACGCCTCCCTGCCCTAATCGGTCTCCACAAGGCATTGCCCCTCATCCTGACCGGTAAACTACTAAACAGCACAGTTGCTCACAAAAAAGGCCTGGTACACGCTATCTGCCCTTCAGAGCACCTAACAAAATTAGCGAAAGAATATATTAACGCCCCCTCTCCTACTCCTAAACATTTCAGTCTATATCATAACCCTATTAGTTCTTACCTCATTAAGAACAGAACTCTCAAAAAACTATACCAAAGTACACGCGGCCATTACCCAGCATTACTTGAGGCGACAAAGGTTGTTTGCTCCAATGTCCTTCTTTCACATCAAGATGCCCTAACAAATGAACGAAAAGCAATCGTGAAATTAAGCCGCTCTAAAGAAACCAAAGAGCTGATCCAAATATTCTTCCAAACTGAGGCGGCAAAAAAACAAAACATCCCAGAAGTGACCCCCACACCAATCCACTCTACGGCCGTCATTGGAGCAGGTGTTATGGGATCAGGCATTAGTTATTGGTTAAGCAATCGAGGAAAATCGGTCATATTACAAGATATCGATGATCAATCGATCGCGCGAGGAATACACCAAATAGAAAACAACTATCGACATGCCAAACAACGCCACATTCTAACCGCCACTGAGGCTCAAGCTGGGCTAGATCGCATTACGGCAAGTTCTGACCGCCTCAATCTACAACATGTTGATCTCGTTCTAGAGGCCGCTGTGGAAAACCTAGAATTAAAGAAGTCTATATTTAAAGACCTCTCCAGCAGGGTTCACAAAGACACGATACTGGCTACGAATACATCGGCCTTACCAATTCAGAATATTGCCGATGTGATCTCTAATCCACAACGCCTCATTGGCATTCATTTCTTTAACCCTGTCGCTCGCATGAAGTTGGTCGAAATCATTACCACGAAAGATACGAGCAAAGAGACTCTAGCAAGTACACTCCGCTTCGTGCAATCCATCGGCAAATTACCTATTGTCGTCAAAGACTCCCCAGGTTTTGTGGTAAATCGCATTCTTGTCCCTTATATGCTTGAAGCAGGAAACTTGTTTTCACGAGGGGTTTCAGCCGAAGAAATCGATAATGCCATGCTAGAATTTGGTATGCCAATGGGACCAATCCGGCTGCTTGATGAAGTAGGAATAGATGTTGCTCTCCACGTGACAAATACTCTATCAGAAGCGTTTCCTGATCGAATAAAACCACCAGCCCTTCTTCAACATTTAATCGATCACGATATGCTCGGCCGCAAAAAGAAACAGGGGTTTTATTTATACACCGGCAAAGGAAAATACATTCCAAACCCCGCTACCAAACAATTTCAACACAACTCTAATCGCCCAAAGGACATCACCTCTCACCTATCTAACATAATGAGCTATGAAGCCAAGAAATGCTTGGAAGAAGGCATCGCGAAATCTGCTCAGGACATAGACTTCGCCATGGTCATGGGCACAGGCTACGCCCCATTCCGAGGGGGCCCCTTACGACACGCTGACCAAATATCTCTTTTTACATCTCCATGTTATGAACCAAAACCTACAAGCTAATGAAAACAACTCAAAACACAATTATCGATACCTCCAATATGCCCTCTGGCCAAAGGGCAGCCCTTGAAATGGCAGAATCATCTCGGGATCAACGAGAAATTAGCGGCTTTGCTGGGCCTCTATTCATGGGCAATACAAATTTCTCAAGAATTGCTCCCTTTCCAACCCAAAGCCTAGAAGACAAAGATCAGGGAAATGCATTTTTCAACAAACTCGAACACTTTCTTCAACATCACACTGACCCGGAACAAATCGATATTGATGGTGAAATACCTGAAGATGTCTTTACGGGCCTAGCTGAGATCGGTGCTTTTGGAATTAAAATCCCTACTAAGTATGGCGGACTGGGCCTTTCTCAGACTAATTACAGCCGAGCTGCTATGATCCTTGGAGCTCATTGCGGCAACCTAACAGCGTTGCTTTCCGCTCACCAATCTATAGGCATGCCCCAGCCTCTCATCGTCTTCGGAAGCGAAACACAAAAGAAACACTTTTTACCAATTTGCGCCAAAGGGGGGGTATCTGCATTCGCCCTAACAGAGAATAATGTGGGATCTGACCCTGCACGCATGGTCACTGAAGCAAAACTATCTCGTGACGGTGAGCACTATATCATTAATGGAGAAAAGCTGTGGTGCACTAATAGTTTAAAAGCAGGCCACATTGTCGTCATGGCTAAAACACCGTTAGAGGGAAAACGCCACGCCACTACAGCCTTTATCGTAGATATTCATACAGAGGGGGTTGAGATCATCAAACGCTGCCGTTTCATGGGGCTAAAAGCTCTCTATAATGGCATCGTGAAATTCACTGATGTGAAAGTACCTGTAAGTAACATTATTTCGGATGTCGGGTCAGGACTTAAGGTGGCTTTGACGACCTTAAATACAGGTCGTCTAACCTTGCCAGCTGCATGCTCAGGCATGATGAAGCGTTGTTTGAATATTGTCCTCAGCTGGTCCAAGCAAAGAGAACAATGGGGCTCCCCTATTGGCCAACACGCAGCGATTGCAGGTAAGATTTCAGACATTGCGGCCGATGCCTTCGCCACAGAATCTATGGTGCTCTACGTCTCGGCTCTTGTTGATGCCGACAAGAAAGCGGACATTAGAATCGAGGCTGCCATGGCAAAGCTGTGGGGCACAGAAGCAGCGTGGAAAGCCGTTGATCAAACCATGCAGATAAAGGGAGGCCGAGGCTACGAAACTGAAACGTCTCTAAAAGAACGTGGTGAAAAAGCAGAGCCCATCGAACGAATGATGCGGGACTGTAGAATTAATACGATTTTTGAGGGCTCTAGCGAAATCATGAAACTATTCATAGCCAGAGAAGCGCTAGATCCTCATTTACGAGCAGGTGCTGGGGCTATCGACACAAGAAAAGCTCTGACAGCCAGAACTACAGCTGCACTCCAAGCAGGCATTCACTATGCAGGGTGGTACCCGCTACGGTGGCTTCCCCGCTCCAGCCATATTCCTTCAGAAACTCACCCTATATTGAAAAAACATATGTCCAGCATTAGCAGTGCTTCTAGAAAACTCTCTAGGGCCTTATTCCATGCCATGGTACTCAATGGCCCCGCTCTGCAAAAACGTCAATTGCTACTCGGTCGTTTGGTAGATATCGGAACAGAGTTATTTGCCATGTCTACAGCCTGCAGTAGAGCTCAGAGCCTAATCGACGATCACCATGAACTCACTAGCAGCCATTCTCTAGAGATCACAGATTATCTCTGCCGCAGAGGGAACCGAAGAATCCAGACCCTCTTTGCAGAGCTCAATAGCTCACCTGATAAACACAGCTATAAATTAGCTCAGGAACTCATGGAAGACGCCCCAATACGCCATACGAGCTAAAATCTCCTCATTCACTATATCGTAGACTTCTCTATACAAATTCCTGCACAAACGGGGTATAGGAAACCCCACGACACGATAGATTAATTCCATAATCTATCGTGTCACTTGTTCTACAAATACAATAGTTTCGAATGCTCTTATTTTCCGTCCTCAAAAATAAAGTAATCCTTCACTCTCTTGTTGCCAAATTCTGTGAAATCCCTAGTGTCCGCTCATGCGAAGTTTTTTTCTCATATTTTTTAGTTTCAGCTCTCTTCTCGTTGCGCAACATACCACAATTGACGACCTTCACTTTGGTGACGACCGAAATAAAATTCAAGACAAGCTATCCTCCAGTGAATTATTCACTAGTACACTTAATGAAAATTTGTTTGGTCGCACAGGCCTCAACGGGGTCTTCCGTAGTACCCATAAAGTACTAGATACGGAATATGCACTTTACTTCGGAATGGAAGATAACGAGTTAAAAGATCTACATTTCCGTTCTAAAGAACAAGCACCCAATCAATATTCAGCTAAAATTCAAGACCTTTGGGAAGAAACAGCTAAGCTTATCACCCATGTCTATGGCCAACCGGTTCAAGAGAACGAAATGCCAAAACGCTCTGAAGTAGAAAATGATACACTTCTCTATTCTCATGCTTGGGAGTATCAAGGCTTCTATATACTCTGCGGCGTGGGGCAGGAAAATAATCAGTATTTTTCTGTCATCACCTTCACAGTCAATGAACCTACAATCATAGAGCAATAAAAACCCTTGCTCCAAGAAGCACTTAAACTCCACTTCGGCCACCAGACCTTTCGTCCTGGTCAAGAGGCTGTCATTCAATTGCTTCTCTCTGGAACCAATACTCTGGCAATTCTTCCTACTGGCGGAGGGAAGTCCTTATGTTTTCAGCTTCCGTCTATTCTACTACCAGGGCTAACAGTGGTCATTTCCCCTCTCTTAGCCCTCATGAAAGACCAGGTAGATAAAGTCATAGCCAACGGCCAGAGAGCGCTACGCTATGACTCGACCCTAGAAACGACAGGAAAAGAACAATGCTTAAAGGCGCTCCAGTCCAATGAAGTCGATTTACTCTATATTTCTCCAGAGAGCTTCGCCGCCAATGAAATCTATCTTCTACTCAAACAAATTCCTATTAGCCTAATCTCTGTGGATGAAGCCCATTGTTACTCCGAATGGGGGCATAGTTTCCGCCCTGCTTATCTACACCTACCTAAGCTGATCAAGGCCATAAAGCCCAATGCCATTTTAGCACTAACAGCAACAGCGACCAAGAAAGTGGCTTCTGAGATACGAAACGCTTTCTCGATAAAATTAACCCATCAAATATCCACCTCATTCTTCAGGCCTAATCTTACCTATACAGTGATTCCTTCCCTCCCAGAAGAACGCCTTCAAAGACTCTCACAGTTATTAAGAGAAGGACAGCAAGGGCCTTGTATCGTCTACGCTATGCGCCAGATCGACACGATGGAAATCACCGCCTACCTTCAAGCTCAAGGAATCACAGCACGCTCCTATCACGCAGGTATGGACACAGCCTCAAGAGAGCGTGTTCAATCCGATTTTCTCCACAACAAAGTTCGAGTCATCGTCGCCACCATCGCCTTTGGAATGGGGATTGATAAAGCAGATGTCCGCCAAGTCATACACTATCACCTCCCTAAATCACCCGAAGGCTGGATGCAAGAAAGTGGTCGCGCTGGCCGCGACAACCAACCAGCCTCATGCACACTATTAGCCTGTGGTGATGACATCCGCCAACTACGCAGTTTCATCCATTCACGAAGTGTAGAGCCCTCCACCCTAAACTCCATTTTACGCTCCATCCTATCATCTAACAAAATATGGTTCTGTTCACCATACATGCTTGGCGTACAACACGATCTTCATTCAGGAATCATTGGCATCCTCCTTCTCCACTTAGAACAACTTAAGCTGATAAAACATAAAGCAACCTCCTGGAGATACCTCAAAATCAGAAAGCTCCGATTCGGAGCTACCATTACAGGATTATCTAAACGACAAACTCAAATCGTAGAAAAGCTCTGCGCACTCAATCAACGGTACGATACATATACGGCAGAAGAGCAGCTCTCTATTTCACGAACTCAACTCCTTAAAATCGCCAAAGAGTTAGAACAATCTGGAGAATTCTCGATTCAAAGAAGTGGATGGACAGAAGAATATCGGATTCTGTCCCCAGATTTCAACATTCATGAAATCAGCCAAACGATCAATCAAACATTACACCAAACACTTGATCAGGATTACCAAAGACTAGACGATATCATCGCTCTCATCAAAACTCGCTCATGCATCACCAAGAAGATGTTAGCGGGTTTTGGAGAACGCCTCCCACACCAATGTAACACTTGTTCCTCCTGTCAGAAAGAGCCTCGCCCACGCCAGCTACCTCAAACCAAAATCCCCGAACTCTTACCTGAACAAATTGAACTCATTCAAACTGTCCACAACCAAGCACACCCCGCATTAAAAAACCCAAAAACCTTCACACGGTTTCTCTGTGGTATCCCTAGCCCAAGAGTTCGATATCACCGCCTCTACCGGAATGAACACCACGGTGCACTAGCAAAGTATGACCACGAAGAGGTCGAACTGCAGGTTCAAATCAGACTGGGGATTCGGTAATTAAAAAGACAAACCCTTCCTCATCGATTCGCCCTTGCACGCGATATTTGTCTGTCTCAGAGCCACAACGCAACTCAAATTCTTCTTCATTAAACTCACGAACAGAAAACCCTGGTAATAATCTACCAATAGAGCCTTCTTTCCAACCAGGTTGGAACTGCTGATTAGGATTATCAGAATGAGGATGAGGGGAACTCCTCGTAATCGCTATACCCTCGTGAAGCCCTATTGTATAACTCTTCGGTTGATCTGCAGGCATAGCCCCCCCTCCTATTTCATAATAATCTATATCTAAAGCAGATTGAGCAAACCAATCTTTGAGTCGGCCTTCACCAAGAACAGTTCCTACATCATGAGTTTTTTTCCACAGCTGCAAATCCTCAGGCTCACATTCCGGGCCGGCAACCAGTAATTTTAATCGTAGTACTAGAGCTAAAGGAACAATCAAGCTCTTGTGCTTTTGTAATACCTCTGCCTCCAAAATTATGCTCATAGAACGCTGAAAGCTATAACCCTCGGCTAACTGAAGTGCATTGCGAATCCAAAAGCGTTGTTCAGAGACACTCAGAGTGCGCATCCGGATAAGGCATTCTCTCAGCACTTGTGCATCACCGTCCAGGATTTCAAGAGACTTCGCAAATACCTTTGATGGCTTATAAAAAATTTCACGTTCTAAAAAAGCTTGTTCTGCTAATTGATTGAGCACAAAGCGCACCTTTTCCGCTGTAGCCACCTTAGCGGGCAAAGGCTCCCCAAATGCAACAGTCAGACCATATTGAAGAACATAAGGCTTTTTGCCTAAGTAACGACGACGTTCGAAGGAAGAAATCGAACCCCAAATTCCATCCATATAGACAGGGATCACTGGCACTCGCGCTTTACGAGCAATGACTTGAAATCCCTTCTTGATCTCATTCATACAGCCTGACCTTGTCAGCTGCCCTTCTGGAAAAATACAAACGACGGCCCCTTCTTTCAAAGCATCAGCCGCTATCTGAATCGCCTCTTTCGCCCGAGTCGGAGAAATTGGCACAGTATCAAATAGCCTCGTAAATAGTGTCACCAAACCTCCCTGTTTCATGAATTTCTCATCCATCAAGAAACGAATAGGGCGAGAACTCGCTGCAGATAGAACAAAAGAATCGATATAAGACACGTGATTAGCCACCATCAGTACTCCACCCTTTAGAGGTAAATAATCACCTCTCTCAATCTTAACTCGGTAAATCAACCGAAACAAAGCCAAAACCACAAAACGGACTACCTGCTGAGGTAGAATACGAATGGCAAACATTGTAGCCGCAAGGGCCAAAACCCCAAACAAAAAGAACTGTGAACTCACAGAGAACCCCGCTTGCTTTAACACTAATTGGAATCCAACAGCAGCAAGGCCACCACAGCAATTTAATAAATTAGACCCCGCTAAAACACTACCTCGTTCACTAGGCTCACAGGCATCTTGAAGCGTCGCATTTAAAGGCACCAGAAACATCGCAGCACCCATCCCTGCAACGAGCATGGCAGCGTAAAACCACCCTGATTCCGGAGTACAAAAACCCAATACGACAGATCCAACAACCATGCCCAATCCACCAATAGGAACTAATCCCAGCTCTATACCCCGCTTAGATATCAAGGAAGCCAGTAGGCTGCCCAAAGCTATTCCCATCCCTGCCACCAACATCATCCAAGCCAGAGAACGCCCTTCACCAGCAACATTCGTCACATTGACCTCCTTCGCTATTTGCACAGACACCAATTGAATAAACCCACCAAACGTCCAGAAGAACGCCACGCCAAAAGCCCCCAAGCGCAAGACCCGATCTCTTAAAACCACATTAAGTTGTCTAATATGATCCAGAAAAAGCCCACGTCTAAAAGGCCGTTTCGATGCCGCGGGGACAACTTCTATACCGTAAGAGGCCAAAACAGAAATAGGCCCAAGACACAATACTAATAGAATGGGTAAAGAAACAGCTTCCCATGCATCCAGCCCCGCCAATACACGCATATCATACCAAAAACTCACTAGAATCGAGCCAAAGAGTATTGCTAGAATCGTCCCCATTTCTACAATACCACTGGCAAATGCCAACTTCTTCGTTCCTACTAATTCCTTAATGATTCCCATCTTTGCTGGGCTCAAGAAAGCTGATTGCACGGCAAGAAGAAAAAATGAAACAATCGCCAAGTCTATGGAGCTCATTGATACTGAAACAAATAACAGTAATAACACAGCTAGTTGAAACCAGCTGGAAAGACGAATCACTTGAGTTTTTGAATACCTGTCCCCTATCCAACCAGCAATCGGAGCAAACAGAATAAAGGGACTCATAATTAATCCCGCCAGCACATACTCTATACTACCAGTCAGTATACCAGCGCTGGAAGAGGATAGTTTAGAAAGAGTAACCCCCAGAGCGACTAAAAGAAATTGAACAGCCTTATCATTAAAAGAGTTCTGAACCTGCATGACCATAAGGCTCAGAAACGAAAACCAATTCCGTCGGCTAGGTTGTTGTGGATTAAGACTCTCTCCGCTTAGCATCGGCGATATACTTCCATATATCACAAAAGAATCAACACCCGATCGAGTTCAACCCCGTTTCCCATACGCATTAACCTAAGAGTTTCATCATGCTGATCATTTGGCAGTTACG
>CAZLQY010000062.1:11975-15349 GCA_964561965.1 uncultured Verrucomicrobiales bacterium | reverse complement strand
AACACAATCTATCAGACAGTAACTCAAATCCTCTAGCTACTGCCTGATTTTAACCGTCTGTCAGATCAAGTTTCTTCTTTTACAACCATTCTGGTCACGAACATAGCTCACATGGAGATCGCGTTTCTCACGGTGAAGGGGATAAACATGAAGACTCAGAGCATGACCATGGTGAGTGTGGTGTAGAGGTGGGTCCTAATGGAGGAAGAATGCTCTTAAGTGTTACCCCAAATGTTGAATTTCTTTGGAAAGAGAATAAATCCATTAAGTTGAACTTTTATAAGGATGACAAAATCGTGACTTCAGGCGTTGATTCTGTTCGGTTGTTAATAGATGGAGAACTCGTAGAAGTAACTCAAAAAGAGGGAGCTTATGTATCAGGGCCTCTAGAGCTGAAATTTCCTGTAAGCGTGATTATTAGCGTGAAAGAAAAGAGTGAAAAATATACCGAAGAATTTTCACTAGAAGACGATCAATGTGTTGATTGCGGTCGTGCCGAGTATGTTTGCACGTGCGAAAACCATGAGCATTAAATCATAATATACTTTCGCCTTCAAAGAAAGTGGGACTGAGTGGGAAGGAGCAGAGCAAGTAAATGCTCAAAGTTATCTACCATGGATCATTGCCGAAATATTGTTAGTTGGAATTTTTGCTCTTCTTCTGAGAATTGGACTAAATCAGCACGGGGTTCGCAAAATCAGGTAGGGGTTGTACGAATTCCCTCAACTCATTTTGTAAATATTTCTGACTCTGGAAAAATGAGTCTAAGATCTTTCTGCTTCGCTTTTGTTCTTTTTATTTTTTGAGTTGGATTGGACATGAAGTAAGCCACATTCAATAGCGACTTCGAGAATTTTTGTTTTTAGGCTACGAAATGCTTTTCTTCCGTTGACAGTCAAGCGAGCGTAATATATCTCGCTGGCATGACGATCAAGGTATTGGTAGCGGATCTTGCTCCACGCCTTATTGAATTTACTCATAATGGTTTGGGTTGCACCGCCTAATGGATAAATTCAGTGTATAAGAGCGAGATTCAATCTTCCGGAATCAGTCATAACCCACTTAGAATAAACAACGCTTCCATAGCTCAGCTGGATAGAGCAACGGATTTCTAATCCGTAGGTCTCAGGTTCGAATCCTGATGGAAGTGCCACTCTTTACTACCCTGCATTCCCTTCTGAATGCAGGGTTTTTTCTTATGGAGACTTCTGGAGCAAAATCATGAAACACTCTACACCCCCCCTTTCCTCATCAACTTTGTTAGAGGTTGTTCTTCATTCAACTCGTAGATACAATCCCCTCAAGTTCAGTAAATACCCTCTCTAAATAACGTTAAAACCATCGACAAATTTTTCTAGAAATGGCGGTTGATCTTGCAGCGATAAATGCTAAATTTACAGCAATATGAAATTATTATTACCATCCATCTCTTTTATCTGCCTCGGACTTCTCTCTTCTTGTCAACAGGCAGCTCCTCCAGCTGCCAATAATCCGTACGGAGCGCCAACTGTACAGCCTCCAGTAAATCCATATGGAGCCCCTCTCGCAAATGGGGAAACAGGTGCATATAATCCAAACATAGCACCTCCTCAGCCCATCCCAGGAGTCAATCAAGGCTCCTATGCCCCTGCCCCAGTAACTCCACAAGATTACACAGCCCAAGCGCCAAGTGGACCATCCTCAAGCTATACTGTTGTCGCCGGAGACAGCCTCTGGGGGCTAGCGAAGCGCCACAATACTACCGTAGAAGATATTCAGCTAGCCAATGGATTAACTACAACACTTATACGCACTGGTCAGGTCCTCCAAATCCCGAGCGGTCAATAATCATCCATACGTTCTATTTCCACAAGGGTGACAGGCTTTCATTCAAGGCTTGTCACCCTTGTTCACTTTTAACCACAATTTATTCTCCATGATTATCAAACATCTACTCGGTTTCACTTCATCATTATTCCTACTATTGCCTCTCCAGCTTACCGCTCAGGACACAGAAGAAATAAAATCGCTAGAAAAAATATTCACTCTCCGTGAAAGTGAAGCCTTCCACCTTGCCATGAAGGAGGCCAAAGAGGCAAACGTCCACCCACAAGCTCTGTTAGAAGCTAAATTTTTATATGTAGTTGATACTGGATCTAGCTCAGACATCGCGGCGCTGGCAAAAGAGATGAAACAGCATAATGAAGACTTTTCTCTCCAAAACTCTGAAATTTTTAGTATTCCAGAAGACTGGCTAGCAGTGGTCCATTACACCCAAGCTCTCGCGGCACTCGAACAAAGTGACCGTACGGCATTTAAAGCTCACATCACAGAAGCGTTCTGGTTAAGCCCCCGGCAAGGAAGTGCCTTTGCACCACACATCGAACAACTCCACCTAGATGATGCGATGAGTGAAATACAAATCTCTAAGGAGCAACCTTTCATTTATCATACAAAAGAAGGCAGCACGACTTTCGGAGAACTCATTCAAAATAAAAAAGCCCTCCTCATTCACTTCTGGTCTCCTTGGAGCCGTGAATCAGAAGAAACTTTTGAACACTTCATTCAAATAGCAGAAGAATGCCGGAAGCATGACATTGAAACCATTTCCATATTAGCAGACCCTAGTCCCGAGGTTATGACGGATGCACTTAGCTTTATAAAAGGCCTTCCAAAGACACCAAGCTTCCAATGGATCATCGATGACAAAAACAAACCTTTAGCACGAACAATGCGCCTTCAACGCTTCCCTAATTTTGTATTACTCTCAGAAGAAGGACATGTTTTGTTTAATGGTGCAGCAAATAATAATCAGCTCTGGGTCGAACTAACAAGTCTAGCCCCAGAACTATCTAAACCAGACTCTATCAATCCCTTAGAAAGCCCTGCAATCAATGCAGAGTAACTCCTTCCAACCACATAAAAACGGAATTATCAGACCATCTTTGGAAACAAGATAGGTTACATTTCGTTCATATTTATTAATTTTAGTTAACTTTCACCTTGACTCAACCACCCATTTTCAGCTCTTACTGATATAGCGTAATTCTGTTTAATGAAAATTCATAAACAATTACCTATAAAATAACGGCACTCCCACTAAATGTTAGAATACGACATTTACTACTTAATTTGAATGATAACCCTATATTAAACTATCATTCGAGTATTAACATGTTACACATCTGGCAGATAACGGTTGGCTAACCAAAAGAAAGACAATATGGCAGCAAAAAAGAAAGCATCGAAGAAGAAGGTCGCTAAAAAAAAGGATCTCTTAAAAAAAGCGTCCACGACAAACGCTAAAAAACCGGTAAAGAAAAAGGCAGCTAAAAAAGTTGCTAAAAAACCACCGGTGAAGAAAAAAGCAGCTAAAAAGGTTGCCAAAAAATCTG
>CAZLQY010000062.1:0-11875 GCA_964561965.1 uncultured Verrucomicrobiales bacterium | reverse complement strand
TGAAGAAAAAAGCGGCTAAAAAGGTTGCTAAAAAATCTGTGAAGAAAAAAGCAGCTAAAAAGGTTGCCAAAAAATCTGTGAAGAAAAAAGCGGCTAAAAAGGTTGCTAAAAAATCTGTGAAGAAAAAAGCAGCCAAATCATAATGATAAAGCCATAACAGTGTCTTCTTTAATTAGTCTGCTAACTAGACGTTGTCTCACAATGTCTAGTTAGCAATAGGCTACAGTAAAGATAGATTTTACATCACAAAAACCTCTCAAACCTCTCTATAATCATATAGAAAAACGATTAGAAAATAGCCTCCCAAAACGCAGAGTTCTTATATATGAACAACAAGCTATGTCCCAAATAGCAAGTTAAAGCCCAGCTCTTACTCAGCTCAAAACCAAACTGAAACTTTGATTCAAGGGAATCATTGTGCCCTAGCTGTTGAAATTTGCTCCAACCTGTTACGCGATAATAGATTGAATTTTCGGAGCATAGCACAACATTCAATCTGTCACTATAATCCTCCCTACAAACATTAACTGCGTATCAAGTGGAGATGAGTAATAAATAACGCAGTGGGTCTGATCCATCTGAATAAATCGGTAAGCAGAGCGAAGAAAGAGCTTCTGTGTAGAGCCGTAATAAGCAGAAAAAGAATAGACCTTCTCCCCTAATGTTTCAGAATAATAACGAACTCTGCCTGGCTCTAAGACATGCCGAGATGAACCGAAACTCTGAAATACAGTCTGAGCACTAATATTTTTTGTAATCAATTGATAATTTTTTCCAAAGCTATTTGTCAAAACCACAGGCTCCACATGAACTTCATCTCCCCAAAGCTCCCTACCCTCTCGATTAGGCCAGACTAACAGAAGAACCTTGGTTCCTGATGCTATTCCGCTCATTTTGAACCAAAGTTCTCTCTGAACAGTATTAACCTGAACTGATTTTTTTACCTCTAGAGGTACAGCTGAAGGCACTTCCTTCCACTTTATTGTAGGCGAGCCTGCTATGTGAGCTAACCGAAAAGATACTTCTAAATCCTCTCCGGAATGACCTTCCTTTCTATATTTGGAATCCGTAATCATTGGAGCCACCCAGATTTGATGAGGAGGAGTTTCACCTTCTCGAGGCGCAAGCATTTCTAGCTCCCTCGTTCCCTCTTTGTCATTCGTACTCGATACGTTTCGAAACCTTCTAGGAGGAGGAGGACTTACGGCAACCACGGCAAGATAAGATTTCTTCTCATCTGTGAGTTCATCTGCTCCAATACAAGGGCAATCCACCATAAATGCTATGCATAATAATAGAGAAGCATGCTCTAGAAACCTCCACAACATTTCACTGAGTACTTGAACCTTTACCCGCATGATCGGCTTAAATTTCATCATGACTTATCCATTTAGTAGACATCACATGAAAACGGCGTCCATAAACTCTATTATACTCTGAAAGAGGCCCCTCTGCTGTTGTTCCTGTATCAGGATCTATCATGAGCGCGCTATCCGTCGCGTCATTTTCCCCGTCCATCATATATTCCGTACTACGTTGGACAGAAGCTTCTAAATAAGCTCTTGCATGCACTACCCCATGGCTAGAAGACTCACCATAAGCACGTACAAGAAACGTATCACCCCGCACAGCAATAGCAGGAGCTAAGCACTCTAACAAATCAGATTGAATCAAGTAGGCAGGTATCCCCCAAGCCTTAGAACGAGGCTGGGCAGACTTTCTTTTCTCATTCCCTTTCTCTGAATGGCGATACAAATAGCTCTCTCGAAATACTGCTAAATTATTATCTTCTGATTGATTTCCGAGTACATCCACATTCGTGCTATCATACTTCGCTCTTACAGCAGAATTAAGCCCTGCAGCATGGATCGCATGCTCAATGACTCCAGCCTTAGATGACTCCTCTGTATCAGGGCCTAGACGCCTATTAATGAAATCACTAACCGATAAAAAGGGGCCTCTAGCTTTCACCTCTAAAACAATAGCCTGAGCGAGAGCCTGTATTTCCTCTGCAGAAAGACTCCGCGCACCCTGCCAAGCTTCCTTGTGTTCAGGAGAGACAGTCTCACTGCCCCCTTGCAGATCAGGATGCCGGTACCGTGCATAAGAAACAGCCTTTTCTCCTTGCCCCCCATCATCTAATGGGCGGGGAGAAGATAGTGTAGCGGATAAAAAAGCTGTCCAAGCAGGAACTGAT
Source organism: uncultured Verrucomicrobiales bacterium (assembly GCA_964561965.1). GTDB lineage: Bacteria > Verrucomicrobiota > Verrucomicrobiia > Verrucomicrobiales > Akkermansiaceae > Rubritalea. The sequence continues at coordinate 9,678 of CAZLQY010000062.1, read as the reverse complement.
AGAGAGTTCACATTCAGCGTACCACGATGTGTGACATATTGAGAATTCCTCCAGAATCCATAATCTAAACCTCGCTCACTGCTCAAAATCTCATGCAGCCTCTTGGAGGATGCTCTAGAATGATGGTTCCTATGCATATTCCTCATATTAGGATTCCAAGAAGTGATTCCAGAAAATGCCCTAGAAGAATCATCTAATGGTAAACCTGAAAGAAAATAACGATCCCATAAATTTTGATTTACCTCATACGCTATATCATAGGCTAAGACTTCCTTCTCAGAGCTATATGTAACACCCTCTACCGAGTGAGAAACCGCCTCAGATCCTATTTGAAGTAACCCATTGGAAATAAGCTGAGAGGCTCTAGGCCCGAAGTTCAAAATCGGTTTACCCGACGTCGTGAATCCTCCTAACATATAATCCCATGCTGTTGGTGCGGTTTCCGGCTCTGGTGTCTCGTTCACAGCTACAGGATGAGCCGTTCTCTTTGACGGAGCATGCAAATCCCTCAGAGAGTGACCGATCAAATAAGAAGGGTTCCAAGAAAAAGGGCTCAATTGAGCATGGCGGAGAGCTCCCAATGATAGCGCGCCATAATTAGAATGAGGGAGGTCGAAAAGAATCACATCTGGAGAAGAAATAAAATCCTGAGCGGAACCAAAGGGGTTCTTCTTATGCTTCCCTTCAACATAAATAGGCTGGTCCCGAATATCGTTAGGAGCTAATGGATTAAACTGCGTCATCCACGCACCTGCACTCGCACCAGCCCAATGCTCGGAGGACTGACACGCTGGGGAACGAGTAATAAGCTGAGCCCGCATATTCCAATTCGCAATACTCGCTGGATTCACTGCCAAGTGCTCACCATCCCACTTCCCCGCTCGATAAGGAGCACCTCCCGTCTCGGCAGAGCTTTCATCAAACCAAAGAAGTTTACTACCAAATCCATGCGTATTTGGTGCTCCTTTTGTTGGATTAGCAGCAAAAGTCTCTAACTTCCCAAAATAGCCAAAGGAAGCACTCCCGGCATAACCGACAGACCGAGACCGGAATTCATAATAACTAGAAGGAGATACTCCACTTGAACCATTTAATAACAGCTGCATGGTAGGTAACTCACTAAGATTATCGTATGTATCTGTACTCCCTTTCTTCAATATACACGCAAAATTATCGGTTTGATTAAACAGGCTAGCAGAGGGCTTCAAACTCATATTGACGACACTACTAATTTGATAATCAAACACTTCCCCTAAATCTAACAAAGACCGATCCTCAAGAGACATCCTACGTATTCCTTTTTTTCTATGCCGTTTATAAACCCCTCCCTGCATCTCATGTATCACATGATGGGACTCACTAGGGATAGACCTAGTACTAAGAAGGTTCTGACTAGGGTTCTCTGTGTCATAGAGAGCCACTTTCGTGCCCTCTGCACTCTCCGTGGCCTCCAAAATTTTTGGAAGAAACACTAAGTTCTCCCCGGGGCCGAAGTGACTAGCCTCTACAGTGAAGGCCAAAAACCTGCTTCCAGGAAATAAGGAATTCTCAACATTGCCTCTCTGAAGTTCAATCTTAAATTGGTACGCCTCTTGAGGCCCTTCCCCTAACAAACCTCCACGATATGGTTCTTTTTTCCATTCACTCAATATAGGATTCTTAGGGTCAAGATCTACAGCCTGTTGCACAGCCTGATCAGTCAAAAAGAAAGAAACACTTCCATAACCATTATAAAATGGATTTGGTAACATGACCGTCATCTCACCAGCCTCTATTTCTCGATTATAAGGATTCCATAAACAAACTCTGGGCTGAATATGTGTTCGAATATTGCCCTGTCCATCATGAGAAAAATAAAAGTGCCAGCGGCAATCCGTCATCGAAGGCTGCACCTTTGGTGCCATAGAGGGCCAACTCCGCGCATCAGAGCAAACACCATCTGATATAGCGTAAGGCCAACCCTCAACAGGCCTTAACCTACTAGCACTAGGAGGAAGAGAAGCTAGAGGCGCTTCTTTACGGTAACGCTCTAGGCCCCAATGCCTCAAAGCCGAAAAAGAAGGACCTAACACTCCATGATCAGGGCCAGGAATCATCGGCCGATCAGAAGAAAATACGCCTCCACTCTCATCTGTAAATGTTGTGCTAATTTCAGAAGCTCTTCCAAAAAGTAACGGAGTAAGATCTCTCCGAAGAGCCCCCAAAGTGACATCTACCTGCAGACCTTCCGATAATTGAGTGAAATCATGGAAATTACGCTTCAGTGCCGATTTATACTCTGGTGCGGCTAACTGTAAATTCATATAGGAACTGGCCGCACTCATTTCAGACTCCAACGTCTCTGTATATCCCCCATAATTTCTAGCTCCTTCTTCCTTAACTAGCCCTTCTCCGGAGACGTACTCTGGATCACACCTCACTGCTATTCCTACGGCTATATCAGCCTCTATAGAGGTATCTATCACCTGTCCCCCCACAGGCGGAACCCCTCTCCTAATCCCTATATCAGCCTTAAGGTTCTGATCTGCTATCCACCATGCATACTTACCTCCAGCGACCTTTACCTTACCAGCTTTAACAATACCCCCAAAATCTACCTCTTCATCCGATGAGCCTAACGTCCCTCCCCCTACTATAGTGACAGGGTCTAATAGTGAATCCGAGGCGTCTCCAGCGCCACTCACTAGCCAGCCCCTTCTCATGTTATGTTTCCACTCTTGTGAAGGGTGCTCTCTAAGGTCTGAATAATATCTACTACTCTCATAAGGTGTAGAGTCAGGATCTCCCTTCCCTATAACAGGAAACGTTCCTTCTCTTTTCACTGTAGTGTCCCACACTCCTAACCAATGAGGATGTTCTGTAGCCCCCAATAACTCAGCCTTAGCCGACACTCGTTGATCAGGGCCCAGCTCCCGCTGTAAAGAAGCAAGAGCAATTGCCATCGAAAGTCTAGCATTCGCCCTTGCAACTTCTTCGTGATACTGAGCCGAGCTATCATCGGTAACGACAGTGGAAACCTGTAACATGACCAAGGCCACCGTTATCAATAGAGCTGAAACTACCAATACAGAAACAAGGGCATACCCTCGCCGCCCCACAGACAACTGATCATCTCGTGTTTTCATAAATAGATCTCATAACATGACACCATTTACCGCCATTTAAATAATATATCTAAAAGATATGAAACAGTTAACTAATTATAAAATAACTATCTCTTTTTCCAAGCCTAATTAACGAACCAAGCGTACACTTTCCTATCAATTTCTATACAAAAAAACGCAACAGCTATCTCTAGCCATTGCGTTGATGGATCATCGAACAATGTTAGCTTTACTCAACCATGCCCGTCGCTTTTTCAATACCATGGACCACAGCGCGGCGCATCTCCACGATATCGACATGCCCTGTATGACGATATAGGATTTCACCACCGGGGGCCACTACAATTGTATGAGGAATAGGCCCTTGCCATTTTGTATCTAAAGCATCCGCCAAAGCATCTAAATCATCACTTTGGTAATGAAAATTATTCGTGGCTCTCCTGTCTTCCTCCGCCATTTGCTTCACTGTATGAGGAGCGAGTGGCAGGTGCTCACTCTGGAGGAATTTCAGCACCTTAGCTTCATCCTCTTTGCCGTCTATAGAGATCGTAATAAACTCAAAAGGACGACGCTGATATCTGCGGTAGGCATCGATCAATTCAGGAAACTCAGCGACACAAGGGCCGCAATAACTCGCCCATACATTAATAACTCTAACCTTATCTGTCTTATTCTCTACTAAAGCTCTCACTTCTTCTGCCAAAATAGGCGCTACAGTAACAGGTAAAGCCTCCCACTCTTCCCGTTTCTCATCCGCTAATTTCTTTTTCCAAGACCATTTCGTAGAACAACCATAGCAACGCTCTACAGGCTTCTCAATCGTACCACCTGCAAGCACTGTATCCACATTTTCTTGTAACGTCGCACGGGGTGCAGGACCGTAGTTACGGCGGCCATTATCAAATTGCCCGTGATAGAGAAGTTTACGATCTGGGCCAAAAAGAAAGCAATGAGGAGTGGCTAAAGCCCCATAAGCCATCGAAGCCTTCTGAGCATCTCCGTCATACAAATATGGGAAAGGATAGTTATCTTCCTCCGCAACACTTTTCATTTCCTCAAATGTATCTCCATAAACAGAATAGCCATATTCCCAGAGTTGAAGAGCCTTTGGATCATTCCCTGAAATCGCCACAAAACCCACACCTTTATCCTTATATTCTGCAGCAAATTGATTAATCCTCTCACGAGAACAGCGCGCATCAGGACAATGATTACTAGTGAACATAACCACAAGGTAGTTCGAACTGGCGAAATCTCCGAGACTATAGGTCTTTCCATCCGTTCCAGGAAGACTGAAATCAGGAGCTGCAGCGCCTATTTCTAAAGGTACCGGCTGAAACTGCTGTGCTGCAAAAGCCGTGAAACTCACTGAAGCAGCTAAACTAGAGACTAGAAATTGACGAATCATGTGGGTACTTTACTGCAGTTTTGAGTCAAGGCCTATGCCAAAATAAGAAAAATCATTCTTTCTTTTTCCACAAACTACAATGCCTCCGTTTTATGAATTAGACAACATAGCTCCCCACTCTCAGAGGCTCACAAATCGTACTATTCACCCTCTCCTTACGAAAGAACTCCACCTTTCCAGAAGTTATCCTCTATTTTTGATTCTCAATCCTAAATATACTGTATTTACTAACTACGTGCCAAAACAGAAGCTCTTTAGACTACTCCAACACCTTACATCCACAGTCCTCGGCTCAGAAGATGCTGCAACACTTTTACTAACAGCATTATTAGCTCGTGGCCACGCCCTCATTGAGGGCCCTCCTGGTATAGGGAAAACATCCATTGCCCAAGCCCTCGCCACTGGATTTGGAGGAAACTTCAAACGCATTCAATTCACCCCAGATCTACTCCCCTCAGATATACTAGGGTACAATCTATACCGCCAGCATACAGGCGAGTTCGAATTCATCTCAGGCCCCATCTTTTCTCATTTACTATTAGCAGATGAAATTAACCGGACCTCACCCCGTGTACAATCTGCTCTGCTCGAAGCTATGAATGAACGCCAAGTCACTATCGATGGGCAAACAAGGCCTCTCGATGACCCATTCATCGTCATCGCCACTCAAAACGAATCAACTAGCACCGGTACATTCCCGCTACCAGAGCCCCAATTGGATCGATTCCTCCTATCCATTCCCATGAAACTCCCTAACAAGGAAATCCAGCAAACTATCTTACTCCATCAACCACAGCGCCCATCAGAACAAACAAGTAAAACCTTCTTAACAGCGGAAGAAGCTCGCCTCCTGCAAGAGGAAACCCAGCAAATTCTCGTTTCCGAAAAATTAGCAGAATACATCATACAACTCTGTGAGAATCTACGTCGGCAAGCAGGAGGAGATCACACCGTCTCCGTGAGAGGCTCACTAGCCATCATGCAAGCATCCCAAGGACTAGCCTTACTAGAAGGGCAGCCAGCTGTCCACCCTGACCATGTGCAGACCATCACCCCCCACGTCATGAGGCACCGCCTATTGTGCGAAGATGGGTCAGACCCAATCTCCGTCATTAATACCGTGATTAAAGAAACCGAAGTTCTCTAGAATCATTGAAGCAGGTTCAATACAACTTATCTGCACGTGGCATCATCATCACTGCCATCAGTATTTTTTTGCTCGCTATCGGTATCGCTCTCAGAAACGGCCCCTTATCAACACTCGGATTACTTGGCATCTGCTTATGTATTTTTTCTCTCATACTCTCCTATAGTAACCTGAGAAAACTATCTATCCGTACTAGCTTACCTCATAGATTCCACGCTGCGAAAAGCACTACTGGGACCTTAAGCCTCATTAATAACCGGACATTTATCGACGCCTATCAGATTTCCCTCAACTTCGAATTCCCTCGCGATCAACGACGAGAAATGTATGCACCCTGGACTCCGGCAGGAAATCAATCAGAGCTGGAGACCCGTCTCTACTTACCCTTTCGAGGAGCCGCATTAAACATACAATGCACCCTAGAATCTACATTCCCCTTTGGTCTATTCATCAGCCGGAAAAAACTCTACTTAGCTCACCCCATTCTAGTTTACCCGAGAGCCATTCACCCAATAGAGCTAGAAGTCAAAGGCTCACTCATAGACTTTAACCCTCACTCGGGTAAATCGTATGGAGAAGGCACAGGAGAACCACGTGCCTTACGCGCTTTTCAAGCTGGTGATTCCATACGCAGTATTCACTGGCCTACAACGGCTCGTAGCTTAGCCAGAGGAGGCTTACTTCGAAGCAAAGAGTTTGATCCACCCGGCCTTCACCCTGAAAAGTGCAACATTATTTTCCACTCATATGCTAAAGGTGGCCAGATCATGCAAAGTGACCGCTTCGAGCGCGCACTCTCCCTCGTCACAGGCACCATCCTCTACCTACGAAATCTACAAACTCAAATCACCCTACAAGCAGACTTCACAGGCTGGGAAACAATCCCCTGCACAACGAGATCCGAATATTTAGAGACTCTTGCACTCTTAGCTCAAACAAACCGAGCTCAAGGCACAGAAATCCACGAGCTAGAAACACTCGCTAAATCTCAATCTAACGATGAGCAAACTATCATCATCTCAGAAATGCCGCCAGACTCATGGAATCAAATCCATACAGCATTTAACAAAGCGATCATCATAGATATCCGCCAATTTAATTATCACCGGCTCAAAGTACAAACCGGCCACATTCCCAATGCTTAGACTACTACTCATTCTTTGTGCCATTTTATGCTACTTTGCCCTGGAAGGAGGCATAGAGAATTATTCCTATTGGTTAGGTGGAGTATTTGCCTTAGTCACCATCTTGATTTTTCTCATCTCCTTAACCATCAAAAAGCCACATTCCGAGCAAAACCTAACCAGTTGCCGAGCCGTCAACTCTATTGATTACCTCACTGGGATATCCTTCATCCTGCTACTTTCATTGATCATCTATCTAACATCAAGCCTCACACCTAAAAGCCTCCAGGCACTCTATTATCATTCTCCTATTCTAAAAAACAATCTAACCACAGATCATACAGACCAAAAAAGCCTAGCGTATACAGAAGACACCCTTACAGGTAGTGTCGCTTGGTCAGAAACAGGCAACACCATTTCTACTGGCCCTATATTGCGCTCCAGTAACCATCCCGAAATCTTTCTCGAAACCGAAACGAGGGCAGATGCAGAAACACTTAGTACTGCCCCAATTTATATCAGAGACTATTCCGCCAATACATTCGATGGGCTGCGTTGGAAATCTGCACGTCATGGGCGCTCTATTCTTGAGCCAATTAATCATCACCCTATCCAAATTAGCCCTCCAAATCAACGAAGGGAAAAGCCCATTCCTCACACAATCTATCGTAGCTATTATCCTGACCAAGCCAACACCATGGCTAGTCTTCAAGGCATTCAACATGTGTCACAAATCAATAGGTTAACGAAAATCAGCAATGGAATATTCCTACTACCATCACCAAAGGAAGGAGAAAATTCTTATCAATATAAAGCAAGCTCATCACCTCTCAATTTTAATTACCTCATAACAAAACCCACCAATCTCCAGGCAGGAAATACTCTTCCTATCTACCTTCAAGCATCCGAAAACGAAGCGTTGGCACAATCTATCCGTCTCTATGCAGAGCCATTCAAAAATAAAACCTCCGTTACCCAAACACTTCAAAGTCTCAGAGAACACTTACAGAACTCCTGTGAATACAATTTAAAAACATCACAACTTCGTAAAAAGAACCCTATTCAAGGCTTTCTCACTAGCAAACACCCTGGTTACTGTCTCCATTTCGCCACAGCAACAACACTAATTGTTAGGGAGCTTGGTATTCCTTCTCGGATAACCTACGGTTGGACAGGTGGAACATACTACCCTCTTAACAACCAATTTGTTTTCCTCGCAAAAGAAGCGCACGCATGGTGTGAGATTTACTTGAAAGATTATGGCTGGGTCATCTTTGACACAACTCCTCCAAATGCAACTCTTACCACAAGCAAGGTGGCAAAAGAAAAAGAAAGCCCCCCTATTTTCAACCAACCACAGAACAAGCCAAGCCCTGCAGAACAAAAAGACTTAGCAAGACAACAAACTCCTAAATTCTCATGGTTTCCCATCCTCCTCTCCACAATATGCTTAACCATAATATCAGCAGTTCTTCTAACAGTTCGATTCCGTCATCGAGAAACTACCCGGAAACCCTCCATCATCTCGCAACGAAAACAAATGAATTACCTTTCCGCATTCCAGCTTCAATCCACAAAGTATGGTTACCCAATCATCACCGGGAGAACAATTCGTCAGCATATCGAAATACTCCATAAGTCCAACATCCACGAACCATTTTTTGAACTCTTATTAGACTACCATTACGGCCTTATCTATCAACATAAGAAACCAGATCCAGCCATGGAACAAACGTTAATGACAATGATTAACGCTTGGTCACCCAAAAAAAATAATTCCTGACTTGAAATTACCCAAGAACCACAACATTCTTACTAGAGAGAACATCTTACGCCCCCTTTACCTATTCAACAAACAAGATTACGTTTTCCGTAAACAGAACCACAAGAATGTCTTCCTCATTGGAAAACACTCCTCAAAACAATTCATTGCATAAGATGTCATTCTATCACATATACGGCTCATTATTCATGCTACTCACTTCATCCCATTTTGCCTTTGCATGAGACGGATGAAAACTCACTGTTCCACCAGTTGGTGGGACCAGTATTTCCAACAGCTCAAAAGTCAGCTTCAGTCTCACATATTTCCAGCGTAGGAGTGACCAAATCTTTGAAGGCTCAAGAAGAGTCTCAAATTCAAATAATGTCACCACATCCTTCGAAAATATAAATTTAACCACTGCATGGAAAATCAACGATCATTTTATCCTAAGTGGTACACTCCCATGGCTCTCTGCCTCTAGAAGTGAAGATTCCCAAGATGACACCTCATTCTCAGGCATCGGAGATGCCTCCCTATCCTTACGCTGGAGTCCCTCTAGAAAAGGAAGTCAGACATCTAACACATCTCTCCATCTTGGCTTTATTTTCCCCACTGGAGAAACTGAAAATCAACCTCAAACAGGCGCCCTCGCCCCATCTGTTTTCCAAGCTGGCACTGGTACATTTCAGGCAACGCTGGGCCTTGACTATAGCCGAAGAATAAATGGATGGTTACTGGGTGGCTCTCTAAATTCTAGTTTCCCTCTCCATGAAAGCAGTGATAATTTTCGCCCAGCAACAACATACACCGCCAGCGTATTTACTGGACGATCTCTCTCAGAAAACATCAATTTCCGAATTTCTACAGATCTCGTCCATAATACTAATGATGTATTTCAAGGCAATGATATAGAAGACACTGGGTCTACGACTCTCTCCATCAAACCTGCGATCATTTGGAATATTAATGAGTCTTTCTCCACATCAGCCTCTGTCTCTGTTCCCGTTTGGAGAGATGTCAATAGCACTCAAATTGCAGTCGACCCAATATGGTCTATTGGCGTTAGCAGAAACTTTTAGAGCACCTTCATCTTCTGAAAAGAAAGGTACTTTGCCTCCATATTGATGAAC
>CAZLQY010000061.1:323-15735 GCA_964561965.1 uncultured Verrucomicrobiales bacterium | reverse complement strand
ATAAGCCGTATTTTCATGCATAAAACAAGCGTAATAAGCAGAACAAGAAGCAGGAATGTTAATATTCATCGATATATCAATATCAAGACAGGGGTTCGACTCCCTTAGGGTGTACCATGTATAAAGGGCTCAGACTAACGTCTGAGCCCTTATTTATTGGAGTTACCACTGTACCATGAAATCTGTTTTAAAGATTCATCGTTTATTCTACTGCGAGGTTAAAACTTCTGATTCAACAATAAATGAAGTGATTTTTCTTAAGAAGGAAGTTAACCTTACACTCTAGTTGCTCACCCGAAAGGTGCCATTCATCGTCATCCAATGACCGGGGAACGTGCATACAAAATGATGATCCCCAGCTTCTTCGGGAGCTGTAAAGTGAAGAATATGTTCTCCACCTGGCTGCACGATATAGGTATTCCCGATCACATCTGGAGAATCCGGGGTGTAATGTTTATCGATAGCCTTAGGATCATTCAGCATAGAGAAGGCTAACTGCCCGATATGCTCTAACTTCCCTTTTTTCACTAGCACGACATTATGCGGCATGACATCTGGGTTCTTAAAGACAAGGCGCAACGCTTCTCCTGCCTTCGCTTCGATAAGTTTCGAGGAAAATTGCAAGGCGCCGCTACAATTTAATTCAATAGTTCTTTCACCCTCTACTAATTTACCAGATTCTGTCTTTAGCTTATTTTCCCCTTTGATCGCTCTGACCCTCAGCGTCATCGTTTTATCTTTTCCCGCTAAAGGAGTGGCCAAGCCCTCAGCTTGATAAGCATCCCCTAGCTCCACCACTGTAGGAAATATATCTGTCTTAAATGCGACTCCATCTTCAGACAGTAAATGCATACGAACATGCATCTGCATGACGGTTTCTATCTCTGGAATTTCTAAAAATAGTGATTTACCACCATTCAACCGAATTACTGACCTTACACCCAGAACATCATGGCCTAAGGAGTCTGGCTGGCGCTTGGAATACTCGGGTGATCCATAGGCCTTCGAATACTCATAATCCCACTGATGCACGAAGAAATTTTCAGGCTTGAGGGATTCACTATTATCTAGGGCAACAGAAAAGTCTAACCGCAGTCCATTTTCATGTACTTGGTACCCCACAGGTTTACGCAGAGGCTGACCTGTGTAGCGAATTCTCTCAAAACAACCATCACGCACTGCATAATCCCCCCAACCATCAATTCCCGTCACATAAAGCTGCCCGTCCACGGGAGAAAACGCCCCTCGCATAATTCCGCTTAAGAAATCCCCTTCCAGAGGCACTACAGCGCCCTGGGCCCGCTGGGTGGAATCATCACGTAATATTAAATAGTGTGTCGCATAGCCATAAGATAAGCCTATCGTGTGGCCATTAAGAGGCCCCCATTTTTCACTATCCGCTGCAACAAAACCTCCTGTCGAGTTATCAATGCCTCGTGGGACAAAACAAAGAGGCGGGGATATCGTCTCGGTAGAGGGCTCACCTCTATGGCCGTAGTATTCATTCTCGTGAACCTCGATCACCATAGAAGTAGGAGTAAAGGTTCCCTCCTGTGGCCCTGCTAGAAAGCCGCCCCAATGCCCTAGCCCTGCACCCATACAATTCCTTACCCCATAGCTAAAATAGTCCGTTTTCCGGTCTGGGGTGGTGCGCATAATGTCCTTCCAATTAATAAAATAAAACGAACCGTCAACCCCTCGTGACAAGCCAAAACAGTGTGTATGGCTCTTATTTTTCGCGTCAAAGTCGTTGGCATAGTTCTCATGAAAATCGACTTCACCGTCAGAATTAAGATCATGCAAGCGAGTGATTTGACCGCGCTCTAGCACAAATATACCGTCTTTATCGATATGTATACCAATCGGTTGATGGAGCCCTGATGCATAGCGTTTCCATTCTACTTCCTTTGATCCATTACCCAAACCCGATACACGATACACTTCACCTGCTAGACTAACAACAAGAGCATCGCCATTAGGTAAAAAACCGACACTTGTTAGCTGTAGCATACTTTGAAAGCCAGTATCCTCTGGTAATCTAATTGTATCTATGACGTATGCTAAGTCCTTCTCGGTACCCATTGCTACCTCGGTCTTCACAGTTTCCGTCCACTGAGCTGGCCCGCCTCCCACCAAAGAGCTTAAATCCTTCTTACTCCCCTCTAAACTAGAAACAATAGAACTCGATTTCCCAATACGAACAAACACAGAGGCTCCTGACTTCTGAGGCGGTACTTGTACTACTTGCTTCTCAATGACTAGGCCCTCAGAGACGGTTAGATTAGATGCTTTTAACTCCTTCGGTAAATGAATGGTTCCCCCTCTGTACCCATCTGGAAATGTGTAATGGAAGAATACAGCAGTTTTCTCGCCTACCCCACTTCTCTCAGCGGACGTCAATACTTGCTGACCCTGGATGCTATATGAAAATATCACGCTCTCTCCATGGCGATATAGGCCATGGTACTTCATTTCTCCGCCAAGGAGTGACACCTCACTTGTTTCTCCACTCTTCGCCCCTGTGGCCTCCCACCACAGTTCTCCATCCACATTGGCCAAACGAGATGTTCCCCATCGATAGGGATGAAATTTCACAAATCCACCCTGCCACACTAGTGGGTAACTGAAACTCTCCGTATCAAAACAAACAGAAACACCAGCACCTAAATTCACCGCTACACCCTTACCATAAGCACCTTTTCCTGCGTTTATCGTATGGCACACCATAGAGCCAAGATCGATGTCATTCCATCTTCCATCTTCATGTTGATTCTGACTATGCTTCCCCCAATGCCCATGTTCACCTGCATCTAAACCCGGGAAACTAGGGATTAAGCTAGGCCGCTTATCCTGTGCCATGTAATAATCTGCCTGCCGCTGATAGAAATCATAGACTCGATACTCGTTCACTGTTTCCTCTGTATAGCGATGACCTTCACGATTCGCCGCAGGCTCTAAATAAGAATGTTCTGCTCTCCGCGCAATATTAAGTGGCTCCTTCGCCACCGCATCTTGCCAAGTAGACAAACAGGTGAGGAATATGAATGATTTTAGGTATAATTGAATTCTCATGTGTAGAAAATATTCTCCTTCAGAAACAGTTGATGTTATTGTACGACCAATGATCTTTCTTTCCTACAGAATGTTGCCAATTCCTCCTAGAAGAAAACAATCAAAATTCCCCCACCTACCTTAGATTCTCTATTTAAGAATAGAAGCTATTCACTAGCTACTACTTGAGCGATGAACTAGGTTTACTCATCTGAACAAAATCAACGACCTGTATTTCCCTTATGAAATCTCCATTTCTAACCACTATATTACTCTATTGGAGCCTAGTCCTGCTCATTAGTGGCTCCACACACCAAGGCATAGGAACGACGATTTCATTACATGCCAGCCATAAGGTAGCCTCTCCAGGGCAGACAATTAAACTGGGCTTCTATGTTCAGCACCAGCAAGGTTTCCACACTTACTGGAAAAACCCGGGAGAAGTCGGATACCCGCTGCAAATCAACTGGCAAAACCCATCCATTCATTTCACAGAGGTAGAATGGGCTTACCCCACCATTGTCGATATGAGCGGAATACCTGCTCATGGATTTCACGGGGATGTCATACACACAGTGGAATGCTCCATTCCCCTCGACTACAAGAAACCAACTCTCACGATACAAGCGGTAGTGCACTGGATGGCGTGCGCGGAAAACTGCCACCCCCAGAGTGCTGACTTTCACGTCACACTCGATATAGGGGAAAAACCGACCCTATCAGAATACGCTCCTCAATTATACTCTAACAAAGACAGCCAAGGCGAGGCAATCACGGCAAACCAAGCCAGCCTAGAGCGCAAAGAGGACGTCTATCACATTCACTTGCCTAGCACACTAACATCACAATTATTTCCCGGCGGTTTCTTAAACAACAAACGAATCAAAGATCTCTATTTCTTTAGCCATGATCCTGCTCTTTCTGCTTCTGTCACACAACAACCATCTCTTGCCCCTACAGGAGAAGTGAGATTGACTATGAAGGCAAACCCTTTCATTCCGGTCAAAGAATCAAAGTCTATTGATGGGTTATTACGCTACACGGCTCCCAAAGGCTTTATTTACCACCATATGAAGCTCAAGTTTCCGTAATCCCACTCAAAACACCCAGTCCGCATGGCTTTTGCGACGAATGCGATCTAACTTCTTATAACACTCTTTCGCCTCTTTTGTGCGATCTTCCTGAATCGCGAGATGAAGGCATTTTCCCAGTTCTGAGGTTTTCATAAGAGCCTTTTTGAATAGAACCGCCTCTTCTTTAGAAAATCCCTTCGGCACGTTTAAACGTGCTGCTTCTGCTAAATAAGTAAACTCGACTGATTTTTTCAGCATTTCCACTTTAAACTCGGAGTTTTCTAAAAAGCGGTCGATGTAATTTAATAGCTCTTCCATGCGAGCCATCTTAGAGTTGAGCTTCGGATAGAGCCTTTGCCATTCTTTCCTTTGGTCAGCAGATGGAAAATCTGCCTGAACAGGAAGGATCATCAACACCAAAAAAAAGAAGACAAAGTCTCTTATCATCAATAACAAATCTTCAAAATTACCACTTCTTATAGGGAAGGAATTTTCCGTTCATGGTGACAACAACACGGTCACCTTTAGGGTCCTCTTCCTTTGTTATATCACAGGTAAAGTCGATGGCGCTCATAATTCCGTCTCCGAATTTTTCATGGATACACTCCTTCATCGCACCACCGTATACGTAGGCTATCTCGTAAAAACGATAGATGAGTGGATCTTTCGAAACGCTATCTAAATCCATCCCTTTCATTGGACACACTGCCAGAATAGAGGCTATCTCTGGCCCTAATTCTAAGAAAGCCGCCAGTTTATCGGCATCTTCTTTTACAAGGCTGTTTTGCCCAAGGCATACTGAAGCAGTAAATACATCTGAGAGCCCAATGGCATCTCCTATTTCTGTCCAGCTGACTCCCTTTTCTGTTTTTGCCACCATGATGGCTTCGGTCATTTCTAATTTGGTCATAATGTGGTATTATTTTGGTTCATTAATTTTTCATCAAATTTGGGTATTCCTATCCCTGAGGGCTCACTTCTGGGGGGAAAATGATTTTTTTGATGCCGTCGGTTTTTGGTTTCTCAGGCGTGTCCTTACAACGGTTTACGAGGAAATCGATAATGTGATTACGCGTCGCGTAGTAGCTCTTCTCATGAAATAGATTCGCTCGGGATCTTGGCTTCGGAATGTCTACTTTTACGACTTCTGCAATAGAGGCATATGGGCCGTTCGACATGAGGAAAATACGATCTGCAAGTAAGATGGCTTCATCAACATCGTGGGTAATCATAAAGATTGTTTGCTCTGTCTGAGCACAGATTTTAACTAGCTCGTCTTGGATGGAACCTCGAGTGAGGGCGTCAAGAGCACCAAACGGTTCATCAAGAAGTAATAGTTCCGATTCCAGTGCAAAGGCTCTCGCTAGACCAACTCGTTGCCGCATTCCTCCCGAGAGCTGACTGGGCTTGCGGTTGATTGCTTTTTCGAGCGAACACATTTTGAGGAAATCCTCACTATGTTGACGAACTTTCTCTTTACTCCAATCTCTGTGTTTTGCTGCCACCCCAAATTCGACGTTTTTCAAGGCAGATAGCCATGGAAGAAGTGAATGATTCTGGAAGACGACGGCTTTATCTAAACCTGGTTTTTCGACCACTTTCCCATCGAGCAAGACAGTTCCAGAGCTAGCTTTATCAAGCCCTGCAAGAATATTAAGGATCGTAGATTTCCCACATCCAGAGTGACCGATGCAGCAGATAAATTCCCCTTTTTTAATGTCGAAAGAAAGATCCTGAAAGACTGTGAGAGAATCCCCTTTGTCTGTGGCCTGAAATGTTTTCGTGAGTAATTCTGAGCGAAGAAATGAGTTCATAGTTCTTGGTAGCTAAATTTTTTGACGAGTAGTCCGATTAATAAGTCGAGAATCAGCCCAACGAGTCCGATCACAACAATGGCAAACAGCATTGAAGCAAGATTGAGCCCGTTCCATTCGTTCCATACAAAATATCCAACTCCGATTCCTCCGATCACCATTTCGGCAGCTACGATCACGAGCCATGCGATCCCGATCGAAATTCGCATCCCAGTGAAAATCGTAGGAGCAGTGGCTGGTAAGATAATTTTAAAGGCTTGCTCCAATTTTGAGAGTTCCAGCGTGTTTCCAATATTTAGGTAATCTCTTTTTACTTCAGTAACCCCGAAAGCGGTATTGATGAGCATTGGCCAAATCGAACAAATGAAGATGACGAAGATGGAAGCCTGTTCTGAATCTTTAATTAAGTAGAGCGCGACTGGTAACCAAGCAAGTGGTGAGATCGGTTTCAAGATCTGGATATATGGCATAAGCGCCATGTTTACGACGGGAAACATCCCAATCACAAAACCTAACGGAACGGCGACAATAATCGCTAGGGTAAACCCGATCCCTACCCGAATCAGTGAATACTTTAATTGAATACCTATCCCCTTGTCGTTCGGCCCTTTATCATAGAAGGGGTTCTTGAGTTGTTCCCAAGACTCTTCCCAAACTCGTTTAGGACTAGGAAAGCCTGTGGTTTCTGTTGCTTCTTCAGCGACTCCACCAGTCGTGAAACCAAAGGCTTCTACACCACCTGCGGCGTCAATATCCGCAAGAGAAACCCCCATATCAGAGACTTGTTTGATTTGCTCAAAAGTAAGCCCTTTCTCTGCCAAGAGGTTAGCATCAGCTTCCACCAATGCGCCAGTAATGAGTTGTGAGATTTGATCACCGGATAAGGCTGTGGCATCAGCAACTTTGGTTCGTTTTGTTGTTGCGATGGCCCAAAAAGAAATAAAGACGATCAAAAACAGGATAGAAAGCACAGTGGCTTTTGTTTTTATATTCATAGGAGTGAAATTGTAGTTCCCGTTATAAATAACGGTCTGATTCTAATATTTTAATGTCGTTGATGCTGGCAAACCGTTTCTTCATGTAACCTTCTGCATCGAATTCCCAATTTTCATTCCCATAGGATCGAAACCATTGCCCTTCTTTATTATGCCATTCGTATTCGAAGCGGGCAGCAATGCGGTTGTCTCTGAACGCCCAGAGTTCTTTACGGAGTTTATAGTCGAGCTCGTTACTCCACTTCTCTACAAGAAACGCATGTATTTCTTGGTGTCCACAGAGAAAGGTATCTCTGTTTCTCCATTCTGAATCTTTTGTATAAGCTAAAATCACTTTATCTGGATCACGTGTATTCCAGACGGCTTCTGCAGCTTTCATTTTAGCCATGGCTGATTCCTCGTCAAAAGGAGGAAAGGGAAATTTCATATTAGATCGATTTGTAAAACAATACTCGTTCATTAAGGGTAGCTCACATCATCAGATAATATGAACTACCCCGTAATTAGTGTAATAATAATATAACTAAGAATTTAAGACGAACGCTTGATGGTAAAGGAGTCAATATATTCGTTGATTTTCTCAGGGTTGAACTTTTTCCCGTAGATATCGTATACTGGATACTTTGTTTCCGGGATGTCTGTCCACTTGATGTTTTTATTCGTCTCCGCCATTTCTTCCATTTGAGCTTGAGCGCTCACGGAAAGGAAAATTTCATCAGAGAGGGCCTTGAAATCTAGATCTCCCTTAATGTATCCCCAGCGTTTCATTTGCGAGAGTATCCATGTTCCCATTGATTGCGTTGGATAAGGCATGAATGAGATACGGTCTGGCACTTTCTGAATATTCCCTAATCCATCAGGGTAAACTCCTGTTAGAATTTGTTTCAGGACGGCTGGTGGCTGATTCAGATAATTTCGTGGAGACATCGCCTCTGCGAATCTTACACGTTGATCTGTTTTCTCCGCCTCCTGAGTTGCATCGAGGATCGCTGTTAGAAGCACAATGAATGTGTTTGGGTTCTCATCAATAAAGCGTTGAGAAATACCGAAACAACAACATGGATGTTGATCCCAGATGTCTTTTGTCAATTTGTGGATAAATCCTACTCCGTCATAAACCGCACGTTGGTTAAATGGATCTGGAGCGAGGTAGCCATCTACATTTTCTGCACGAAGGTTTGCCACCATTTCTGGTGGTGGAATCACACGAATTTGAATATCCTTATCTGGATCGATTCCGTGCTCCGCTACATACATGCGGAGGAGGAGGTTGTGCATGGAGTATTCAAATGGGACACCGAATTTAAAGCCTTTCCAGTCTTTAGGGTCGTTTTTATCTTTATGCTTATTCGCAAGGACGATGGCTTGACCATTGGTATTCACATTCGTCACCATACGCCATTTTTCTGAAGTGGAGCCGACGCCCATGGACATAGCAGCGGGCATTGGTGCGAGGAGGTGTGATGCATCATACTCTCCGTTGATACATTTATCACGCGCAACAGCCCATCCTGCTGTCTTAATAATATCAACTTCGAGTCCATATTTCTCATAGAACCCGAGTGAGTGCCCTGCAATAATCGGCGTCGCACAAGTAATGGGCACGAATCCGATTTTCAGTTTTTTCTTCTCGATATTCTTCATCGCATCCTCAGTCATCGCATGAAGAGAATCGAATTTGAATACACTGGCGATACTTGCGTAAACACCAACAGATCCGATGGCCTTCAGCATTTTACGGCGATTGATATCGTTCCCGAAGATGCTATGGAGAAGAGAGCTCTCCATCGCTCTGTTCATAACAGCTGCAGGATCATTTTTGTTGAAGTTCTTCTGCCTTTTCTGAAGAAACTCTGTATTTTCTTTGTCTTTTTTAGAAGTCATCAAGTCCACAATGTGGTGTGCTTGAGGTTCTTCTCCATTGGAACGTTCACTACATTCGTTCCAAATATCGATGCTATCATCGAATGGGTCGCGGTCTAAGCTCATAATATTTTTGGTTTATATGGTTGTTGCCTCAAATGGGCGTGGTGTAGGGCTTACCGGAAATACACAAACACACTATGAAGTGAGTTTTTTTACATCTATAATTTGACGTGCTACATCTGCCATGCTTCGCTTTTGATCCATGGCAAACTTACGGAGTTTTTGATAAGCGATTTCTTCACTGAGATTGTAATCAGACATAAGAATGCCTTTTGCTCTCTCAATGAGTTTTTGCCGCTCTAACTTTAACTTTGCTTCTCCTAACTCATTTCTAAGATTCTGAAATGACGCGAACGTTAGCATAGCAGTATCAATGATCGGCTTTGCTTGCGCACACGTAATTTTATCAGAGACATAAGCTGTCACTCCACACTTAAATGCTGACTCTATCGTTTGATAATTATCATCTTGAGAGAGCAAAACAACAGGGGTGGGATGCTCATCCCGAATCGTTGTAAGCTGCTCTAAAGTATCTCTAGTGGGAGAGAATACATCAATGAGAATGACTTGAGGATTAATATCAGTGACATAATCCAACACGGCATCTTTTGGAGAACAAACCGTAACTCGATCATATCCACATTCATTAAGAATATGAGTCAGAGTTATGGAACGCTCAATAGATTCATCGATCAATAGAATGCGAGTAGAAGCCTTCATCAGCTGAGTAGCATGTCATGGTTATTGGTAGTGTATTAATTTTCCGACAAAATAGCCTAGGCTATTTGATTTACTACTTCGTAAAGAACATTGAAGGCAACATTGGCAACAATGGACAAGTGGATTCAAGCAATATCCATGCCATAAATTCTATTCTTTTTAAGTAATGGATAACCTATCGCTCATTCCTCAAAAAAGCCTCAGACTCATTCAAATATCATTTTGTAAAACATTTACTTCATCACCGCGCCTTCCCACACTTGCAGTAACGTCATTCTCACTCCACAGCCCACCACTATCATCACCTCTTCATCTGTAGAAATGATGATAAAAACCTCGCTTACCCTTCACCGCCATCACTGCCTTTATCCCATGATATATGAGAACCAATGGAAGTACAAAGACACTTGATCGTGATCAGAACCGGTTTCTAGATATCTCATCGCATATCTTTTCTGCCTTTTGCAAAAAACACTATTTAATATTATGAAGAGCAACACCTTGTCATTCGAAGGCATACATTCGCTCCCGCGCACGCATCCAATGCCAAAAAGAGCAAAGAATCAAACTCCTATCTCTCGCTCCTACGTATCCGTCTACCTAATTCGTACAAGGCCTCCGCTGTACCACCTGTCACTTCCTGCACAGATCCACTAAGAGGTATAACAACCCAGTGTTTTCTCGATTGATTATCGAAGGGGTATGCAGCTTGAAGGCGCTCGGAACGCAAAAACGAAGCAGCACTCATTCCTAGCTTTAACTCGCCATCAAACCGCCGAATCGTTCCGAAATAATCTCTAGCTTCCTCACTACTTCTACGTCCCAATTCCAGATACTTTGAATGAGAGGGTTCTGCACCATTAATATTACCAAAACGGTTTGTCTTACGAATTTTTGCTGCTTCAGAATTATCAACCATCGCTGTGCCAAACACTACAGACTCATCCTCTTTGTCTTTCTCTGATTGAAATCCCTTTTTTAATACATTCTCCAATTCATCTTCATATTCAGAAGAGTTTTTTCCTTGAAGATCACGTAATAGCTCAGCTTCCCTAGGAGCACGCAGTTGAAAACTCCCTACCGCTACAATTCCATTATTAGCAAGCATTCTAATCTCCTCTATCGATGTCACTCCATCTAGATGAGACACCTCAAAACTCCCTTCACTAAATGATAAATTCTCGTAATTCGAAGATGCATCAATCACACTCAGCGCCGTAATGGCTGGTATCTTGTCGGTAATATCAAATGAATCCGTTTCACCCAGCTCTATATCCAGATTGTAGTTTAATCCCTTAGAGTCCACTAAACTACCGCTAAACTCACCGGTTCCAGAAACAGTACCATCTATAAAATCTTGATACTTGTCCCGGAGGGCTAAATTAACGGGTATGCGCTTAAAAGTAATAGATCCTTCGATTTGGGGTCTCGCCCCTACAGAAATAATAGCATCTAATTTCACAGCTCCTTGCCCCATCGTCAACGTCGCATCAGAAATAACGATTTGATCACGTTCCACCTTAATATTGGCTTTAATAATCCTAGCACTCCGTAACCACATATAATTCAACGTTCCATCAGCCAAAGTGAAATCCCACCCACCAGAATTCAACAATCCAGTCAATGAAACTTCCTTAATAGAACCCAAATTCAAGTGAGTATACCCCCATGATAAGTTCGTATTGGCAACATATAGTCGCCGCAAAGGGCTATTCTCCACAACATTGAACAACCATCCATGGCTCTTCATCGCTTCCTCCTCTGACTCCCCTCCTAATCTAAGCTTTGCAGAGACAGAATCCACGGAGATCTCTTCAATCTTCCATGGAGTCACACTACCATCCATGACTCCAATAGGGGAAAGTACAATAGAGTTCATTTCAAGATCCGTCTGATTGCGCCCTGAAAGAGACTGATCTGCTCTTGATTCAAATGTCGTGTCTGAACCGGCATTCATACTGATTTCTCCAATTTCAAGAACTCCAGCAAATACTCCTTGATTACCACGAGACACCTTCGACAAGGTCACCTCATCACCTCCAAATTTAGACTCAACTACAGCCTTTAAATTATCAGCAAACCCTCCCTTCTCCACCGCATTGTAAAAATAAAACCACCCTACTAATACAACAACAACCGCAATAATGATGAACCGCAAAAAGATAGCGATCATTGGCCGACCTATTCCGCCAACAGCACTACCATGAACAAGCTGAAATAAGACACCTTGCTTTGAGACCCAGTCCGAAAGTCGAGTTATATAGTTAGCTTCGCTACTTAGTTCACTCATCAGCCAGACTATAGGTCTAAAACATCCCCTACCAAAAGTTCAATCTTTCGGTAAAAGAATAAAAAATAAACTAGCAGCCACAACCGCCACTATTACAACCACCTCCGCCACCGCCACCACAGCAACCGCCCCCTTGAGAAGCCTCTGCGAAATCTTCTTCCGTAGGAACACGCCCCAGCTCAAGAGTTAACCCAATATACTTAGAGACAGACTGTTGTAAAACTTGGATTTCTTGCTGGGCTTGAAGAAAGTCAGTCACAACAGCATTTTTAAATAGCTCGGACTTACGATCATCGAACTCTTTAATTTCAGCTTCTCCCAATTGCACACCAGCTTGCTGCTTCTGATTTAATCCATCACCTAGCTCCTGAAGAGATTGAAACTGAAGACTTGCTTCTTCATTCCCATAGAAATTTTCCATCTTCTCCTGAAGGCTTGTGAATTCTTGATCGGAAATAATCGTCTCACATAATTCACGAGTTTTGGCCATCACTGAGGAGTCTTCTGCAATAATACTCATGCCACTGCATAAACCTCCTATAGCCTCTTGGCAACCCTTGCTGTCAAAAAAACTATAATTTCTCATGATGCCTAAACCATCACGAAATACTTTTTTCACAACAACCTACTCAAACGCTAGGCTCACTCCAGTCATCATTAAGCCTTTATTTGAAATGCCAAATCATCAATTTCCACCACCACTCCATCACGAAGCTTTCGGCGTTTACGGCTTTCCACCTCGCCGTCAACCTTCACATCGCCTTCGCTAACGCGAAACTTGGCCTGACCACCTGAATCACAAACTTGAACTAACTGAAGCAAGGAAATCAATTCGATATATTCCTTCCCCTGTAAACTGTAGTCTTTCATCAGTTAATTCTCGGAAGTATCACTGTTTTACTATATTGCCGGCTGAATTTACTCAAAAACTCATGTTGCTCTATAGGCCTAGCTTTAATGACACCCATCCCCTTATCCGTGAGGACTGTGATACCTAGCTCCACACCAGCGATAGATCCATCAGCCAAACTATCGTCAACGGTTCCAGATCTATTTCTCGCTATAAGCCCTGAACCGCGTATCGAAACACTTTCGAAGGCACCTGTATTCCAAGAATCAATACTGTTTTGAGATACGACAGAGACTCGCTCTCTTGAAGTTGTCCCTGTATCGCTATCCACAACATCAACTAAAAACGTGATACTCAATTCATAAATATTCTCAGCCAAGAAATTTTGAGAATCCACGCTTGTTTGAGCATAGGAAGCATCATATGCCTCCTCTAAGTTTTCCTGAGCCAATAAATTTTCAAATGTTTCATCTGGATCTATTCGCTGGCGAAATAATGAGAACACCGCGTGATCTGATTGATTGCCATCATCTCCAGTAATAGGGTCTTTGTAAATTAACCGATAGCCAACACAGGAAATATCTCCACCAGCATTACGAGGGTCATTGGATGGGGCACCGTCATATCGATCTGTCGCTGCTGTGAAAAACACCAATTCTGAAGCATTCGCTAATTCCAGCCTCTCACCTCCACTTGGATTAGGCCCAAAATTAGCAGCCTCCGCATCTTGGCGAAAGAATCCCCACTCCACTTCAGAACCAGAACCAACAACAATTGACTCAAAATCTCTGGCCATCGAATCTAACACATCTTTTGCCTGGCGAGTCACGCGAGTTTTATCACGTACAGAACTCAAAGATTCCACAGACATTCTGACAATCAGCATTAAACTACCCACGAGCAACGTAGTCACGGTCATCGCGACCATTAACTCCAATAAAGTAAAACCTTTGCGTCCTTTCATTCTCTCTATTTTAATGTTTTCGCTCACTATCTACGAACAGCCAAGTTCTTCGTTAAGAGAGGCTTACCTATATCCTCTTCATCCCAATCCCCATTCGCAATATAATTAAACGCTGTACTCTTCATTCTATAAAATTCTGCTTGAAATGCAATATAGGCTCCCTCGTATTCTTCAGATGAAGCCGCAACCTGCCCAGCGCTGTCATTATTATCAGGATTAGAGGATAGAGGGTTTAATATCTGCCCATATTCTCCAGGAGTTAAGCCTCCACTTCCATCGTCAACGAGTTGGCGCATTCTCACCAGATAGACAGCACCTTCACCAATAGAACTTAAATCAAGTTCCTCACCCACTTCATCATCCTGATCACTTCCTATAATCCGCACAGCCGTTTGCATTGTAAAGTCACGCCCAGAAACCGATTTCTCCCGATTGGCGTTATCTAGAACAAAAGGAACTAAAGAACCATCAAGAGAGGCAGGAATAGAAGGGTTCTCCTCAGAAGAGCGAGGAGGTAATGATAAAGAGCCCTTGTACTCATAAAGAAGGACATTTGAAGCCCCATTTCCTACATCAGCAGAATATTCACTAATGATAGTGAACGCCTTATCAAATGCGGTGGTGAACTCCTCTTCCTCTCCTGACCTAAGGATAGAAAGTTCGTATTCTAAAGTATCAGACAGTCTATTTAAATCTTTCTGAGCCAAAGATCTCGTAATATTTCTCTGCGCTGGACCAAACACGGCGACGAACGATGTCAACATAATCGCCACTACAGCCATCGCAATGGCCACCTCTACTAGGGAAAACCCCTTTCGCTTCATCTTTTTTATTTTCACAGCAAATTTATTCAACAGATTCAGAGTGGTTGGGCATTTGAGAAATATCACGGTATATAGACCGTCGTCCGTTTTTCCACACCACAAAACCACTACGGTCATTTACATTCACATCAATTTTACGAGTCTGCCCAGGAACAGCAACGCCTGAAGCAATGATACAGCATATATTATTTGTCGCAGTACTACCTCCACCAGCATTAGCAATTAGGCCTTGAGCATTAAATTCGTAATAGTGACATGAACTATTTCCCAAACCAGGAAAGTCCATAGTATCTCGACCACTAAAGACACTATTCACTTCATCATAAAACGTCTTACCGGGTAAACTAAGACCGCGTCCAGTAGGTTCCCACTCTTCAATATTAGGATCTGGATTCAGATCTTCAAAGACAACCATAAAGCGAAGGTACTTTTCCTCTTCTTTTCCTTTCAACGTATTGTCTGATAAAATAGCCACTCGTGCTTTATTTCCACTACCAATCGCCAAAGCCCTCGCCTCAGAGAAAATGGAATCCGCAAGAGAAACTCCAGAGGGAACGCTCTTTCCACTAGCTAAACCTCTCATCCCAGCAGCACCTACACCGATCACGATTCCAATAATCGCCATCACCGTTATCATCTCTACCAAAGTGAAACCACCTTGCCCCTTCTGACAATATCGACCTCTTGGCCTTCTCATACGCTGTTTTAAAGTACTACCTCTCATAATCGTGGAAAAACGCTATATAACTCTCATCACATCTGGAAACTCAAATTTTCATTATTTTCACCATTTCCTCCTACAATGCAAGCACTTTGTATATACATGAAGGATTCCATCTCATTTCAGCAACAAAGTGAATCGCCATTCGTGTTCATTCCATTTGTCACTTAACCAACAAAATTCA
>CAZLQY010000061.1:0-223 GCA_964561965.1 uncultured Verrucomicrobiales bacterium | reverse complement strand
CCTCCAATTCACCTCCAATTCACCTCCAATTCACCTCCAATTCACCTCCAATTCACCTCCAATTCATACTTCTATTCATACTTCTATTCATACTTCTATTCATACTTCTATTCATACTTCTATTCATTTTTTTCACAGCCCAAAAATGCCAATTTCATCAGGGAAGAATTCAACTCCCCTCGCCTCCACCAATCACAAAGGGCTCAGATTAACGTCTGAGCCC
>CAZLQY010000060.1:0-15976 GCA_964561965.1 uncultured Verrucomicrobiales bacterium | reverse complement strand
CCGTAACTGCCAAATGATCAGCATGATGAAACTCTTAGGTTAATGCGTATGAGTAGTGGGTTTATACGGTGTTCCTGGGCAATCTAGGTACTCTCACATTTGGGATGTTGTTGTTGAGTCCTTATGGGGGATTATATTGCTTGTGAACGCTGAGAGTCTATCGAGCAAAAATAGTCTTTCAGAGCTGATTGCATATTTTTATCCAGATAAAACAGATGCCCCATGTGTCATCGCTATGACACATGGCGATAAAGTGAGCACGGCTGAAATGACTTCCGTAGTAGAACAAATTCAAGCCATGTTATTGGAGTATCAGATGAAGATTCCAATCATTTCGTTAGATCCAAGAGATAGGGAGTCCTCTTTATTAGCACTTCAGGCTATATACGCTATTTGTAACCAAAAGTAAGAATGAAATATAAGCAACAAAAACTGGATGGGTTGTTTGAAGAGTATCTTGAGCGCAATCAAAATATACTATTTATTAGTATAGCGACATCGGACGGGTTTAATGTAGGGTGCAGTAAAAGAACCCGAGAACTTTTTGCCGAGGCGGATAAGCTAGCTGCTATATCGAGCTCTTTAATGGCAATAAGTAACTCTTCGTCCAAAGTAATTTGTCAGTTAGATTGTGATTCGGTGACGATTGAATCAGATGGATGTAATACGTTGCTGTCTAAGTTGAATGACTCGGGGAAAGAGTATGTTGTTATGATTGCGGGGAATCATAGTATCTCCCTCGCGAACCTCAGGTTCTATCTGAAAGATTTTTTAAATGATCTTATAACTATGATTTCATAGTTTAGCCTGACATTTTGGAAGTGGTAAGGAATCGTGTGATTCTTAAAATAAAGAATGCGCTCCTTTTGAGAATGGGATGGATACTCTAGCCCATTCCCGTAAGACCGATTGTAGCAGCGTTGCTTATATTCTTGGATCGGCTGACTAAGTTGCCTTGTTGATCGTACGGGAGCCATAAGAGGGCTGTCGCTTTTACTTCGATGTCTTTTTTGTAGGGTTTGATAGAGATCTTCTCTAGGGGGAGATCAAGGGGGTCAAATTTAGCTTCTAGCTCGCGGCTTTCTTCGTGCATCTCTAGTTCCAACTCTGAGATTTCGGCTCGGAGGTCATCCGCTTTCATTTCTGCTATTTTGACATCGTGGCGTTGTTTCATGGCTCGGCTAGCTGAGTTGATGGAGGTGCGGCCTCGGCTGATGTTGCTGGCAGATAATTTACGCTTTCCTGTGAATATGCCGACGACGGCACCGAGGATGGACATTCCTGCTTGTAGTTTTGCGTTATCGGCCTGGGCTTCTTCTTGAGAGACTTTCTCTAGAGCACGGGCGAGTTGGCCTTGTTTGCTATCGATTTTTTTACGCATACTGATGCGGAATGCATCGACGGCTTCATCGCGTTCTTCACGAGATTTTTGGGCGAGGCGTGAGCGGAAGGTCGATTCGTTCTCACCCATGTTAGAATACACTTTGAGTAATGGGCTGTAGAGTATTTCGACGCGTTCGTTACGGTAGATCCAGTCTTCGAATTCCTGGAGTACAGTGTCATAATTTTTCGCATTCATCGCGTACCCTGGGAGTTCTGCGAAATCTGCTTGCTTGTGTGGGTTTTGTTCGAGTTGTTGTACCGGTGTGGTACAGGGTGTGGTGGTTTTCCAATCAACTCCAGAGCTCGTCATCGGGTTGACGAAGCGTACGGTGCGGGAGCCGTCGACGTTTGCTTTTGTGGAGCTAAAGTAGACTTCCGCCTCTCGTAATAAATGGGGGTGATAGGTGATGTCATCGGTGTGGCCTGCGGGGAGGGCGAAATATTCGTGAACTCCCTCTCCCAGAACAGGGCGGGGCTTGTCCTGTTTGATGGTAGACTCTGAGGGGGACATACTCATGGGGCTCTCAGGTTCTCCAGTGATTTCTGGCGTTGATGTTTCAAAAGTATCTCGCTTGGGGGCCATGAGTGCTTTGATTTGTCTTCTAGTGAGAGGGCCTCGGAGATAGCTCATGACCCAGCGGACGTGGAAGATGACGGGGGCGTCTTCATGGACGTTGTTCATGAGGAAGACTCGGCTGTCTAGCCCTGCTAGGAGTTGTTCCATGGCTTGGCGGTCAAAGGCTCCGTCTTGGGAGGCCGCTACGCCTTCTAGCCCGTCGAGCACGCGCATTTTGTCGCGCTCTGTCTGTAGTCTTCCCAGCCACCAGGTGCCTATGTTAGAGAGGGCTTTGTAGTCGAGATCGACGGGGTTTTGTGTGGCTAGGAGGCAGCCTAAGCCAAAGGCCCGGCCCTGCTTGAGCATTGTCATGAGAGGTTTTTTACTCGGAGGGTTAGCGGTGGGGGGGAGAAATCCATAAATTTCATCCATGTAGAGCAGGGCTCGTAAGCTTGTGGTGCCGCTTTGAGTTCGCATCCAGCCTAGCATCTGGTTGAGAAGTATGGAGACGAAGAACATGCGCTCTGAATCACTAAGGTGGGCGATGGAGAAGATGCTGATTCTGGCTTTACCGTTATCTTGGTAAAGCATGTTTTGGATGTCTAAAGAGGGACCTTCGAGCCAGGAACTGAAGCCTGGGGATGCTAATAGTGCGTTAAATTTGAGGGCAAGTGCCTGCCGCTTTTTACTGGGGTAAAAGGATTCGATATCAATGATGCCGATTTTATCAAATGGGGGTTTTTGGATGAAGCGGATGAGGGTTTCTAGGCTTAGACCTTCTTCGTTACTCCAACAATGTTGAAAGATGGAGGAGAGGAGGACGGCTTCTTCACTTTGCATAGGATCGGCATCTATTCCTATGAGGGAGAGTAGGGAGCTAACGGTTCCTTCTATTCTATCTGTAAAGAGTTCCGCATCATCAAGTACCTCAAATGGAGGGACATCAAGAGAGCTGAGGATGGAGACGGGGATGCCGGCTTTAGAGCCTGGGGTGAAGACGTTGATGTCGACATTGTTCTGGAATTGCTGGATGCGCTGTTTGGTTTGGCCCCATGCTTTGATGCCTTTTTCCCAAGTAGTTGCTGTTTGGGCGGCGTGCTCGTCTGGAGTGAGGCCTTTTGTCTGTGCATCACTTTCGTTGATCCATGGGCGGAAGTCTTGTGGTGCCAGATTGGGGAAGGCCAGCATGAGGTTGGCGATATCTCCTTTGGGGTCGATGACGATGGCGGGGATATTATCCATAGCGGCCTCTTCTAGCAGGGATATGCAGAGGCCGGTTTTGCCAGAGCCTGTCATGCCTAGAACAACGCCGTGAGTGACTAGGTCTTTAGAGTCGTAGAGCAGGAGGTCGTCTTGCACTTCCTTTGTTTTGATGTCGTATTCTTTTCCCAGGTAGAAGGCACCAAGTTTCTCATAGTCTGTGACGGATAAGCTCATAGCCTAGAGATAGCGTATCTGAGGTGCCAGAAAAGTAAAAAACTAGGGGGCTTTAGAAGATTTGGAAGTGATAGTGGCCAAAGGGGTAGATCGCTTTGACTAAGTTATGAAAAGGAGGGCTTATGAGAGGTGTTTTTCGAGAATCAAGGAGTTTCGGCCACTTTCATCAAGCTGTTGCCGTCTTGATTCCGGTAAAGTGTTCGTGAGGGTAAAGCCTAGTTTGAGGAAGAATGCTTTGGCTTGGTTTGTGAGAGCAAAGATACGGGTGTAGCCCGCTGCTGTGGCTGTCTCTATTGCGTATTGTACGAGTGTGGCTCCGTAGCCTCTGGATTCATGAGAGTGTTTGACATAGAGGCAGGCGAGTTCCGCTTCTGTTTCTTGTGCGTAGGGGTGGAGGGCGATGGACCCGACGACGTGCCCGTCAATGCAGATGACGTGGTAGTCTGCTAGCTTATGTTGAATCTCTTCATAGTTTCTCGGAACTAAGTTTGAGTTCCTTACAGAGCGGCCAATCATTCCTAGGAGCTCGGGAATGTCTTCTTCTCTTAGGTGGCGGATCTCTTGATAGCTGTCTTTGTGGATCATCGTCCCGACACCTTCATTGGAGAAGAGTTCATCGAGGAGTACTCCTGGGTCCCTAGCATCAAGGATATGGACTCGGTCAATACCTTGTTCGCACGCAAAGACTGCGCGTGGAATGGTGGGAGAGTCTGACTGCTTGAGAGTATGTGCTTTACTGAGGGGGATGGCCCTTACTGCATTCCTGTCGTAAGCGGGAGTGTCGTTTTTTGTGAGGACGATGAGTTTAGCGGCGTTTAGTTGATGAGCGATGGTGATGGCTTGATCGCTTAAAGTCGGCTGGGCACCTCGCTCGATTAGGCAAGCTTGGCCGCGGGTAGTGATGTCATTGGCGAGGTGAACATCGCTCGTCAAACTTAGGCATGGTTGTGCCATTTTTAGTTCTAATTCGACACCCCACTCTATGAGATCTGTTACTTCCGTTTCTTCTACGGTGATCGCGAGTTTCACTCCGATGGTCTGGAGTGCACGGAGGTCCATCATCAATTCTGCCTTGGCTGGTTGGGGGAGTTCAGCCCAGTCTAGCTCAATGAAGAAGACACAGCCAATGAACTGTGGGACATAGTGCAGTACAGCACGGATGTCCCTAGTGGGTGACTGGGATGATGTGATTTTTGGCATGAATGTGTGAGGATGCGGGGATGCTTGGAAATAGGCAAATCCTAGTGCTCGTGTAGTGCTGCTTTGTGCGCCTCTTTTGGTACAAATTGTTTCCAGGTGGCATCTCCTGCCTGGATCATGTTTTGCACATCTCGGCTTGTGTATTGGAGTAGAGTTTCATCTCCACAGTCCAGAGAGCGAATCATGTTATTCTGGAGGAGGTATTGATAGAGGTGTTTGAGGTGATTTGGGACTCGGAAGCTCTCGGCTGTCACGAGTTCTCCGCTACTGCGGTTTTTCCACGGGTAAACATAGAGGGAGAGTTCATGTTTGAAGAGCCGGCCAAAGGACTCGAGGATGCCGCCGTCGAGATTTTGAGACCATTTTTCTTTGAATAATTCATTGAGTAATCCGATGCTTAAGACGATCCCTATGGGGCCATTTGTGTAACGGCTGAGATAGGTGGCGATTTTGTGAAACTCGAAGTGCCGTGAGATAAGAACTGTTTTACCAAGGGCTTGGAGGGCATCAGCTCTGTCGAGAAATTCGACGTGATCGATACATTCCTCTCCATCTCTGAGTAGGTTATTCATGGAGATTTCACAGATTTCTATTGCCCGTTCTTGTTGATTTTGGTCGAGATCGGCAAAGAAACGTTTTTGTGTCTGTTGCTGCATATCGAGGTGCAGATGTGTGACTGGGTCAAAACTACCTCGTATTAAGGAAATGGGGCATTTGTACAGAGCTTCTGCTGGCTGGACAACTTCTCCACTGGGTAAAAACATGGCGGCATCAGTTAGCCCACTCTGGACGAGCTGTAGAGTGCAGAGGCGGTTGTCGACAAAGCGAAACCCTTCTCCTAGGAACTTAAGCATGTCAACCTCTGCGCTGCCTGGTGTAATGTTTTCAATGAGAGATTCGACAAAGCGTTTGAGGTCATTACGGTAATGGAATGCTGCGTAGATGAGATTGACCCCTAATGCCCCTAGTGCATTCATTTGATCAACGTTTTCCTTATCGAGTAAACGGACGTGAATTAAGATTTCGGAAGGGGGCGTGCAGGGGCTGAGCTGTAGGCGGATACCCATCCATCCGTGGCATTCTCCGGTGTCTTTGTAGCCGCGCGCGCGGACGGTGTTGCAGTAGGAGAAGAAGGTGGAGTCGGCTCCGCGCTCTTCTGTTAGCCGTTGCTCTAGCAGAGAGTATTCGTGGTCGAGCATGGAGATGAGGCG
The DNA here is from genome assembly GCA_964561965.1 of uncultured Verrucomicrobiales bacterium. Taxonomy (GTDB): domain Bacteria; phylum Verrucomicrobiota; class Verrucomicrobiia; order Verrucomicrobiales; family Akkermansiaceae; genus Rubritalea. The sequence continues at coordinate 10,189 of CAZLQY010000060.1, read as the reverse complement.
AGATCTGGAGACATAGCGTGTGGCTTTGCCATAAATCTCATCGCTCATCGTCATATCATAGGCGGAGATGGCCTTAGCCATGGTGCCGGCTGTGGCGGATGCGCGGAAGAACCAGTTAGCCACTTCTTGGCCAGCGCCGATTTCTGCGAAGGTGCCGTACTTAGAGGGATCTAGATTGATTTGGAGGGCCTTATTATAAGTGCTGATGGTTTCGTGTTTACTCATGGTCTTGAGATGTACTTAGGGTAAGATCCAGCCGAAACCTTGTGTGCCTTCGATCAGGACTTGGTCATTTGTGGTTGAGTTCTCTGGAAAGCGTACAGAGATAATGGCTGGGGTTTGCTGGTTCTCAGCAGAGATGGGGAGTAACTTTGCGATCAAGGGGCTAGAGGCTGGCAGGTAACCGTAAATGACGTGTTGACCTTTTAAGCTTTCTAAGCGGATGCAACGATAGGCCTCTTCATCAGTAAAGTCATAGTTGAAATAATAGCCTTGAGTACAGATAGCGCGCATTAGGGTGGGGGCCGTCGGTTTGTTCTCTTTGAGTTCGGGCCAGGGCATTTCGTTCCACCCTATCGAGCTGTCCCAGTCAATTAAGAATGTTCCATCCTTATACTCGAGGTGAAATGTCCGTTGTACAAAGTTTGTATCTGTAATGATACAGCTTAGCCAATTTGGTAAGACCAGAATTTCACCGGCAGAATCGAGAGAGAAGAAGGGGGCGAGGATGTTATCAGAGGCTTGGTACTGCTCCCATTTGCTCGCAAAGTTTTCTGTGGGGCGGAGATAGGTTTCTATCACTTCAGGGTCTGTCTCTGAGAGGAAGTTTCGGAAGAGAGCCTCTAGTAATGCTACATCCTTGGCCTCATCATAGGTTAGTTGTCCAGAGGGTTTTTCTGTTAGGTCGGCCGCGGTGATTTTTATTTCCTGTCTGGGGATTGTGGCCGTATCTTGGGGTTTTGAGGAGAAGGTATACCAGGCTAAGCCTCCAATGATGGCACAGGCTAATAGGGTGAAGGGGGCTATCCAGACCCAAGGGAGCCCTTCGATTTCAAGTAATGCTGTTTTGTGAGCGGTTTCTTCGATTTCCCAGAGTTGTTTTCTTTTCGGTGTAGAAGTTTTTTTTCTGGAAGATTTGGAAGATTTGGAAGATTTGGAAGATTTGGAAGATTTGGAAGATTTGGTGGATTTGGTGGATTTGTTGCTTTGTGTCGCCTGAGTGCTTGTCACTTCCTGCTCACTAGTTTCCTGATACTGCTTCATATTAGGCATAGGAGCAGAGGCTACTTGCCCTTTCGAGGGAACCACTAGGAGGTGGTTACAACTAGGGCATACCACTCCACTGCCGCTTTGATTAGGGCGAATACGAAAGACAAAGCGGCATTTTGGACAGATATATGCTGTCCAGCCTGAGGCCTGTGGAGCTGAATTTTGCACTGTGGTAGACTAACGTTGGCCTTTGAGTTGGCAATGCAATTTCTCTAAGGCCATTGGGTCATTTCTCGGAGCTGTTCTTTACGTTCTTGAAGTTGCTCTAAATTGGCTTCTTGGAGCTTCTGGGTGGAGAAGGCTTCACAAGTAAAGCTGGCGGCTATAGTCCCTTCGATCATTCCTTGGCGAAGAGCTGAGAAATGTATTTCAGATTGGCGATCGAGATAGCCAGCCATGGCGCCTAAGAAGCTATCTCCTGCTCCGGTAGGATCGTTGACTTCTTTTAATGGCCATGCAGGGCAGCGGAATAACTGGCCGTCTGGGCCGAATAGAGTGGCTCCAAATTCTCCTAATTTGATGATGACGTATTGTGGGCCTTTGAGGCGAAGTATTTCACCAGCAGCGATGATATTGGACGTTCCTGCGAGAGTCTTTGCTTCGGAGTCATTGAGTACGAGTAAATCGATATTCTGGAGTACCTCGTGGAGTCTTTCATTCGCAATATCGATCCATAGATCCATGGTATCCGCTATCACGAAACGTTTAGGGGCATGGCAGCCTGCCAGCATCTGGAGTTGATTGTCAGGAGACATGTTCGCTAGGACGATGATTTCAGAGTCTGCGATTTCATCGGGTACTTTGACGGTCCAGTCTTCTAGGACGTTGAGTGCGACAGCATGTGTTTCCCTGTCATTCATATTCTCCATATACTCACCTGTCCAAGTGAAGGATTCTTTACTGGAGCGCTCTATCCCTGTGAGGGAGATGTCGTGTTTCTTCAGTAGATCGAGGTGCTCCTGAGGGTAATCGTGCCCTATTATGCCGACGAGTCTTACATCTGAGCTATAAAAACTGGCTGCAAGTGATGCATAAGAAGCGGAACCTCCTAGTAACTGTGTGGCTTCTGCTGTGGGTGTTTTAACGTTATCTATGGCGATGGTGCCTCCGACGATGACTGACATAATTTAGGATGTGTGTGTTGTTTGTTTGAGTATGTTGAGAGCGGATTGAGCTGTGGATGAGATATCAGAGGAAAGGAGGAGTTCAGAGACGATGACGGCGCGCCGTGCTTCAGCGTCGACGATGGCGTTGAGGTTATCAATCTTAATACCTCCAATACAAAAGGCTGGGATTTGGGTACCTACTAAGCGCTCCATTGTGCGGATATCATCGATGCCTATTCCTGCTCTTCCCCGTTTTGTAGGTGTGGGGAAAAGTGGGCCGTAGCCTATGTAATCAAATCCATCTCTTACAGCTTGTTGAGCCTGAAGTAAACTATGTGTAGAGCGCCCTATGATCATGTCATGACCTACAATCGCTCTGGCTTCTTCGATGCTGCCGTCCTCTTGGCCAATGTGAAGCCCGTCAGCACCTAATGTAGCGGCGAGTTCTTTATGGTCATTGATAATAAATGGAATGCGGGCTTTTTTGCAGAGGGGTTGGATCTGCTTGGCAACGGTTTCTATCAGGGCAATATCAACGTTTTTTGCCCTGAGTTGAATGATGCCAGCTCCACCTGCCAGAAGTTGTTTTGTCGTGATTTCGACAGCATTGATCTTTGTATAGCCTAGATCTACGATGCCGTAGAGAAGAGCTTGCTGGAGAGTTTGGCGCATGATGAGAGAAGGTAGTGGAGTATCGTTGCTCGTTAGTTTCTTGCGGCTTGGATAGAGAAGTGGCCAGGTCTACGCTTTTCGGCTGTATCTAGGGCTTCTTCTGCTTGTGTTGGTTTTTGGCGGGATTGATAGTACTCTGCTAGGCGTAGCTCCATGGGATAGAGTTCTGATGGCGGCATGAGGCTGCTAGCAGGGCTTTGTCTCTCTGCTGCGGATTCAAACCAATTGGCCCCACCGGCAGAATTCCCAGCGATCAAACCTGAGAGCTCCAGATTGTGGATGAATAGGCTTTTATATCCACGGAGGTATTCAGAGTATTCTGCGGATTTAGCGGCCTGCTCACGTCCTTGTTGGTATTCTTGTAGAGCTTTACTCAATTTTTTTTGTAGATGAGCGGCGCTGGCTACATTGCCGCTCAGTAGTGCGCGCCTCACACCCAGGTAGAGATGTAAGCCTTGGTAATAGAGAGGAGCAGGGGAATGGGGGAGCCATTTTAGGACGTCAGATTTCGTAGGCATAGCATCTTGGGCTTTGATGAAATCGCCTTCCCGGCCTCTGGAGAGATAAAGTTTTACGGGCAATGTTTTTGCCTCCCATAGCAGGAGTCTTGAGACTGCGGATTGAGGGCGGTTGGCATCAATGGGTAGAAGCGCTAGTAGTTGAGCTTGCTTCAAGGCCGTATCAAAATCTCCCATCGTATAAAGAATGACAGTGAGGTAGAGCCTGGCTTTGATTAGCCCGTCACAGTCTGAGAGAGGGATGTTTTGAGTCTGTTGCCAGCTTGCGTATAGCTCTATAGCTTTTTGGAAGGATTGCTTGGCCTCTTCCATCTGGCCGCTACGGAAGAGGTAGTGCCCTCTTAGCATGTGGGCCGTTGGGAGTGTGGGAGCTTGTTTGATGAGTTGCTCTGTCTCAGGTAAGAACTCGGAAATGTTGTTTCTAAGTGCTGGGGCTTCGGCATGGAGCATCAGCCAAAAGTGGAGAACAGAGGTGTGATCGGGGTAATCAGTGAGTAGGCGTTTCGTGGTGCGGATAGAATCGGTTTGTTTGGGAGAGGGGAGTCCTAGTTCATCATACCCTCCACGGCTGAGAAAGGCATAGAGGGCTTTCGCCTGAATGTCATTGGGATAGCGATCACTTAAGGCCTCAAAGGCCCTGAGGCCGCTGCTTATCCCATTAGTAAGGAGTACCCCCGTGCTAAAGGCGTATCCACGTTCGGGTTCAGGAAAATGAAATTCATCGTCCACTTTATATTCTGCCAGATCGAGCATTCTTTGTATGGCAGCGGCTCTTTGGACGAGAAATTCGTGCTGAGGTGATGCGATAGAAAGGGCGATGCCGACATACGCCATTAGACAGGCATCATCATGTTGAATGGCTTCGCAGAAATGTCGATACGCCTCAAAGTCCCAAGAAGCATGAAGGAGGGCGAATCCTTGCCGGACGTGAGTGCGGGATTCATCCGATGTGGAAGAAATCGGCAAGTGCAGCTTAGTAAGGCCAGCCCAGATTTGAGGCGGCTGTAAGTCGGCGACAATTGGGGAAATGACAGATTGGACGTTAAATGCGCTAGCGGCCGGCGTTGGCTCTTTGGCATCATCTTGGCCCCAAGAGAGCGATGTGCTGAGTAAAAGAAAGGAAAAGAGCCAAAGTTTCATATCCCTTGTCTAAATGAGGGCTTCGAAAACTCAACTGATTTTTCTGGATAAGGAGAAAGAGATCTTTGGAATTACCTCTTTCTCAGCATTGCCTCGATAAAGGGGGTGATTTCTCCGTCCATGACATTTTGAATATTAGCCGTTTCCTCACTTGTTCTCAGGTCTTTGACCATCTGGTAGGGTTGGAATACGTAAGAACGAATCTGGTTGCCCCAGGCGATGTCTCCTTTTTCTCCATAAGATCGTTCCGAGTCCGCTTTCTGCTTATCTTCCTCGATCTGGTACAGTTTGGCCTTTAATAGCTCCATGGCCAGTTCGCGGTTACGGAGCTGGGAGCGCTCTTGTGTGCAGCGGATGATGATGCCTGTGGGCTTATGCTTTAGAATAACGGCGGTTTCGACCTTGTTCACGTTCTGCCCACCAGCTCCGCCAGAGCGTGCTGTCTGGATGTCAATGTCTGCGGGGTTGATATCGATTTCGATAGATTGATTAATCTCCGGGGTGACATCGACAGAGGAGAACGATGTGTGGCGCTTCCCGGCAGAATCAAAAGGGGAAATCCGAACAAGGCGGTGGACTCCACGCTCATTCTTTAAGTAGCCATAGGCGTATTCTCCTGCGATATGGATAGTGGCCTTACTACAGCCCGCGCCATCCCCGTCTTGATAATCGACAGGGCTCACGGTGTAGCCCTGGCGCTCTGCCCAGCGAGTGTACATGCGCAGGAGCATCTCTGCCCAGTCACAAGCTTCTGTCCCTCCAGCCCCCGCGTTAATGGAGAGATAGGTGCTACTGGGGTCGCTAGGTTTATCGAGCAGAGTGATGAGTTCGAAACGATCAAGTTCCTTCATGATCGCATTAAACTCAACGAGAGCTTCCTGGCGGGAATCATCATCATCCGCTTCTTCGGCCAGCTCGAGTAGGACATCTAGATCCTCCTGGCGGCTAGCGAGAGAGAGAAAAGGGTTGAGCTTACGCTTGATACTGTTGGCCTGACCCATTGTTTCCTGCGCTTTGGTCTGGTCATTCCAGAAGTCGTTGGACTCCATGGTCTTATCGAGTTTGGCTAGTTCAGCTTGTAGCTTGGGAACGTCAAAGGTACCCCCTGAGATCAGACAGCCGTGCCACTAAGGCAACGGAGTCTACCGCCAGGAGGTCAGCGTTTTTTGATTCAGCCATGGCATAGGAGGTAGTGTGTGTGATCTGAAGAATCAAGACTTAAGAATGAACAATTAGGGATTGAGCACTGTAAATAAGCAGGCTAGTGCTAGGATGTGAAAGAGATACTACCCAAGAACCGGCCTGCGCTGGTGTTAGCACCTATGCAGGATGTGACAGACCTCGCATTTATGAAGGTAGTGGCACACTTTGGCGCTCCAGACTATTTTGTCACAGAGTATTTCCGAGTTCATGAGCATTATCGGCTGGAGAAGAACATTCTGCGCTCCATCACAGAGAACACAACAGGGAAACCAGTCTTTGCACAGATGATAGGGCAAGATATCACCGCTCTTGTTAAAACAGCAAAAGAGTTGGAGCAGTATCCTGTGGCGGGTATAGATCTTAATTTAGGATGCCCTGCGCCCGTAGTTTGCCGGAAAGATGCAGGAGGAGGCTTACTTCGGATGCCAGAGCGCGTGGATCGTATTCTCTCCGCGCTAAGAGAAGCTGTACAGGGGAGATTCACAGTAAAGACTAGAGTGGGATATGATTCGGAAGAAGAACTCAATGGGTTGTTAGATGTGTTTGCGAAGCACTCGCTCGATGCTCTAACCATTCATGGGAGGACAGTGAAGGAAAGGTATCAAACCCCTGTGCACTATGATTGTGTGAAGCATGCAGTAGATCTCATGAATTGCCCTGTGATAGCCAATGGAAATGTGGTAGATGTTTCGACCGGCCTCGCCTACCATGCACATACTGGGGCAGCAGGCCTGATGGTCGGGAGAGGGGCTATACGCCATCCTTGGATTTTTAAACAACTAAAGGCCGGCTTTGAAGGGGAGGAGCTAGGAGAGATGACTCGGCTGGATTTGCGCGAGTATATCGGAATATTGTTTGAAACGACCGCAGCGTCTTGGAACGTATTTGATGCCAGTAAGCATGTGCATAAAATGAAGAAGTATATGGTCTATATTTCACAAGGGTTGGATCCAGAATTTGAATATGAGATCCGAAGAGTGAAAACACCGGAGGAGTTTTTTAAAGCATGTGATAGATTTATGTCAGACGACACCCTCTTGCCAGACCTGCCACCCGAGAAATCTAAACTCTTTTGCGGGTTCAGAGATTTGTTAGGCTAGGTTTTTTTCATCAGAGAAACGTCATCGATATAATGTGATGCTATCTAACATTAGATCGTTTTTAGAGAAGAAGCCAAGGAGGGTGAGGAGAAGAAACGAAGGAGAGGGAATCATGTGATTTGTAGATCATAGAGATAGCGGCAGCCTCATCAATTCCCCTTCTTTACTCAAAGCCAACTATGATGATGCCTGTGTTCCCTGTGATTTAAGAGAGTTGATGAGAACATTGCCCTCAGGTGGTATGTCAAAGGTCTAGAAAAAATAGATTGATTTGTATTAATCATTTATAATAATATAAAGCAAAGGTGGTCAAAAAGTGTCGATCAAAAATCTCATTTTTTCCAAATTGCTAAAAATTATTAAATAAACCAAGGTAAATGAATTATTCAGAAGATGTTATAAAGTTTAGATATTCACAGGTGATGTCAATCACCTTGTTAAAACCGCCAAGTGGTGATATCATCATACCGTTCCACTAATATTACTGTTCTCCTAAAAAACAATCGTGACGAGTAGCTTATTTCGAAAAGTAGTCTATCCTATGCTTGCTTTCTCAATCATTGGGTTAGCACTAATTTGCCTGCCGATCATTGGTCCTGTATATACTGTGGAATTTGCGGGCGCCTACAGGATGCAGATCACCGTTGGATATATCGTGATGATTCTTTTGATCGAAGTCGTTGGAGTTCCTATTCGGTCTGTTTTGCGACACTACTGGGCAGGAATGATCTTTGCATTTTGCCTCTTCATTGCTGGTGTCTTGGCTGGATCTTCAGTATCGATGTTTCTCTACGAGGATATGAATGTACACTCCTACATCGTGAAGCCTCTCTTTTGGTTGAGTTTTTATGGACTTATTCCGGCTGCAGTGATTGGAGCCATTGGGTCAGGCCGTATCTCTGCGAGAAATAAAAACGGAGAACAAGTAGCGCACACCAATTCACTATCCGCTTCGAGTCGAAATCGGAATGATAATTAGAACCTTAAATCCCTCGTTGAACTGGCGCTCTTCGTAGCGGATTCCAGTCCTTAGACGTTAGCAGAAAAACTAAATGAAATCGTATCTTCATCCACACGAAAGCAATCGATCATCGAAGAAGCTGACAATTGCTTGGGCTTTTATGCTACTCATGGCTTTCATACTTGATTACCTTGGAGGAACGATTTTTGAAATCGCATCTATAGTCATGTTTTATTCTGCGTTAGCTATTGCTAGCGTTCTTCCGGTTTTAGAAATTTACAAGGGAATAAGGAAAAATAAGAAATTGAAAGTCACCTGTGTAGCTCTATCCATGATCCCGCTATTCATGATTTTTGCTACTACAATACTAAACTGGATCATATTTTCAGGTATCGGAAGCCATCGGCTATGATAAATATTGTTAGATGTTAGGCGGAAAATAAATGATCCCTATATGAAGGCGCATGAGATACCGCGGATAATACGGCGCAACGACTGCACGAACCCTGTCGAAGGGCAGGTCGTTTGGGCGCCAGTGAAATCGCTCTGGTTCACCTCTCACGCATTCATCGCTGTGATTGGTGGTTACTTCACTTTCCATTACGGCGCTGTTTTGGTGGCTTTTGTTTTCACTGTGACAACACTTTGTTTCGGTCATTCTATTGGATTACATCGCCTTCTCGTACATCGAAGTCTTGAATGCCCTCGGTGGCTGGAATACATGTTTGTTCATCTTGGCTCTATAGTCGGGATGGGCGGTCCCTTTCGAATTCTCTATATGCACGATATCCGTGACTGGTCGCAACGCCACGAGTCATGCCACCGTTACTTCATCCATCAGAATAAGGTCTGGAGGGATTTTTTATGGCAAATTCATTGTGACATTCGCCTTCATCATCCGCCAAAATTTCAGATGGAACCGCGCGTTGCTTCGGATCGCTTCTATCAATTCATGGAACGCACTTGGATGTTACAACAGTTACCCTGGGCCATTCTTTTCTACGTATTAGGTGGTTGGGCATTTGTGATCTGGGGTATTTCGGTGCGAATCACCGTCTCATTGGTTGGCCATTGGCTTGTGGGCTATTTTGCTCACAACACGGGGCAGCAAGATTGGCACCTCAATGGGCACGCAGTGCAGGGTCATAATGTTCCCCACATAGGGCTCCTGACGATGGGAGAGTCGTGGCACAACAACCATCATGCATATCCTGGATCAGCCAAGCTTGGATTGGGAAGCAGACAGCATGATCCCGGGTGGTGGGCATTGAGCGCACTTCGCTCCATTGGCTTAGTTTGGAATCTCAAATTGCCATCTGATCTTCCTGAAAGAGAAGAGTTAGTTTCACTCGAAACAAAAATGGCGAATAAGACGTCGCACTCAACCGCTGATCAACCCGGCACCACCCCAAAGCCGAAGAGCAAGCTAAACCCTCAATCTGAATCGAAGGAGCATCCCCAGTAGCGATTGGCAGGTATCAACCGTTAGTCAAAAAATGAAATGCCGATACTTAGGCTTTAGTAAGCAAGAAGTACTGCAGTCCAAATGTTTGGCAATAGGAGCTTGGACAAACACACACGCCCGAAAATGTATGCTTAAAATATCACCATTCCGATGTTTTGTGGTGATACTAACTAGATGTAGTATTAGAATTTTTGAGAGATTATTTGCTTCGTTGAACGTGGTTTGGTATCTGAAGATTAGTCGGAACTAAGTATCCGGCGTCATACCCTAAACGTTAGTTAAAATATGTCAGCTTTCCTCGAAAATATGGATAAAAACTATAAAATGCCTTGGTGGATGCATGTTGGTAGTTATTTGTCGTTGATTTTTTTGGTAGCCCCAGCTTTTTGGATTCTTTTTTTTGTTACTGCTGGAGGGTCATGTGCGGCATTTGGAGTTGAGCTTCAGGTGTCCGGCTTTTCTCTATGGGTGGTTGGAATGCAGGGCATGTTTCTATCAGGAGGTATATTGGGAGTACTATTACTCACGGGAAATAGAATAGCGTATGACTATGCAGTTTTATTTAGTCTATTATCATTGATATTTGGATATTTCTTATTCAATAGTGAGGAGGGAGTTAGAACTGAGGGGGCATCAGATAATTATGCTACATCGATGATTGTGTTGTCTATTGTTATGATCTACACTTATAGGAATAGAAACATACGCATTAACCTAAGAGTTTCATCATGCTGATCATTTGGCAGTTACGGGTT
>CAZLQY010000059.1:0-16092 GCA_964561965.1 uncultured Verrucomicrobiales bacterium | reverse complement strand
CTAGCTACTGCCTGATTTTAACCGTCTGTCAGATCAAGTTCCTTTTTTTACACCTTATGTCATTAGGTAGGTCAGATCAAATCGTGCCTTCTCCCAGTTTTTATTAGATCCCATCAAGTCTTTTGAGCTTTGATGGGATTTATTTATGGAGGGGCACAGAGTGTACAAGTGCCCTTTTTACTTTTCTGAAGGTTTGGTTTGTCTTCTAGAACTGTGGATTGGAAGCTCGGCTACTTTGTGGAAAGGGAAGTCTATACTCTTCAATATTCAGATGACTTTATTCATTGAGTTGAATTTAAAAAGAGAGCTTATAGTCATTAGATAGTCCTTCTCAACCATTGTAGAGAGCGTGAAGTGAAGAGGGTATGATAAGAATAAAAAAATAAGTTATAAGTTGTTCTGGCTATGTTAGCAGGGCTGGGCTAAGTCGGTGTAACTGCCGCCCTGTTTTATGAATGAGATTGTGATGCGATGCAGTGTATTTGTATGAAATTTAAAGATTTAGGACTTTCGTCCACTATTCTAGAGACGATATCAGCCCAAGGTTATGATATACCTTCACCCATTCAAGCTCAGGCGATTCCAGCTGTGTTGGATGGCCGCGATGTGATGGCGGCGGCTCAGACTGGTACAGGTAAAACAGCTGGTTTTACGTTGCCTTTACTAGATCGCTTGTCCAAAGGGCGGAGAGCGTCTCGCAATCAAGTACGTGCTCTTATTTTGACTCCTACGCGTGAGCTTGCAGCTCAGGTGCAGCAGAGTGTCGAGGCATATGGGGAGAATTTACCACTCAGCTCAGCTGTGGTCTTTGGAGGTGTGAAAATCAATCCTCAGATGATGCGTATGCGCCGTGGTGTGGATATTTTAGTCGCAACTCCTGGCCGTTTGCTTGATTTATATAAGCAAAATGCTGTGAAATTTGATTACCTAGAAGTTCTAGTACTGGATGAGGCGGATCGCATGTTAGACATGGGCTTTATTCACGATCTTAAGAGGATCTTAGCCGCTCTACCAAAGAATCGACAAAATTTAATGTTCTCTGCGACGTTTTCTGATGATATCCGCCGTTTAGCCAAAGGCTTGATTCATGACCCTGTCGAGATATCGGTGAGCCCTAGGAATAAGACTGCAGACACAGTGGAGCAGTGTATTTACCCTGTGGACAAGAGTTCTAAACCTCAACTTCTTATCGAGTTAATCCATAAGAATGACTGGCAGCAAGTTCTTGTGTTTAGCCGCACCAAGCACGGTGCCAATAAATTAGCAAAGCAATTAGAAGGAGAAGGGATATCTGCAGCGGCAATCCATGGAAATAAGAGCCAAGGAGCTCGTACGCGTGCATTAGAGGGTTTCAAACAGGGCTCCGTAAGAGTTCTAGTGGCGACAGACATTGCCGCACGTGGTATTGATATCGATCAATTGCCACAGGTCGTTAATTTTGATTTACCGAATGTCCCTGAGGATTATGTGCATCGCATTGGGCGTACCGGCCGTGCTGGTGCGGAAGGGCGTGCTGTGTCGCTTGTTTCCGCAGATGAATTCGAATACCTATTTTATATTGAGCGTTTAATCAAGCAGGTGCTGCCTCGAAAAGAAGTGCGTGGTTTTGAGCCTCGTGAAGTTCTTCCTCCTTCAGATCTCAATGGGCGCCCGCCTAAAAAATCGAAGGGCCCAGCTTCTCAACGCTCCAGACCATCTGCTCGCCCTAGCCGTGGAGGGCATAAATCTGGATCTAGAACACCAAAACGCACAGATCGTACTTCGAGCAGTTCAGATACTGGTGGAGAACGGTCTGGACCTCCAGCGAAGAAGCGTGCCAACTCAAATCCTTCTAGACGAAGGAGGTCATTCCGCCCGAGACGGAATAGTGGATCTAATCGTACTACGACGGGAAATGATTTCTCCGGCAAAAATTAAGCGAGTCGATAGCCTTATTTCGCTCTGGAACGTCGTTTAGAGCATAATGAACATTTGTTACATGAAGTGTGATGAGGGGAGGAGTTTTAAGACCTCTGCCACATTCATTCCTTGTGCTCTATAATGCTGAAGAGCGTAGGCATTATTTCGTTTGGCCAAACGGATTCCTTCGTCATTACAAAGTAAGGGGTGATGAAGGTACTCTGGGCTGGGGTAGTTTAAGAGTGCTTGTAATACTCGGTGGATATGAGTGGAGTGGAGCAGGTCTTCTCCACGTGTGACGTGGCTGATGTTTTGCCAAGCATCATCGACGACGACAGCGATATGGTAGCTTGTGCCGATATCTTTGCGAGCAAGTATGACGTCGCCTAACAGATCAAGGTCGACAGAAATTTTCCCGTATTGCTGATCTTGAAATTGAAGTTTTGGCAGGTTTTTTTTGAGATAGTTAGTATGAAGTCTCCATGATGGGGTGAGCCCATTTTGGATGTTACGTGTTATCTCAGATTTGGAGAGGTTTCGGCAGGTGCCCGGATAGTGTGCGCCTTCTGGGCCGTGTGGAGCATGAAGGATGTTGGAGAGTTCCGTTGTTATCTCTCGGCGAGTGCAGAAACAGGGGTATACAGCTCCGATTTCCTGAAGCTTGGAGAGGGCTGCCGTATAGGCGTTTAGTCGGTCTGTTTGTTTTATAATAGGCTGACTCCACTCGATTCCTAGCCACTGTAAATCTTCTTGAATGGAATCGTAGTATGTCGCGCGCACTCGAGTGGTATCAATATCTTCCATACGTAAGAGAAATTCGCCATCGTGCTGGTGAGCAAGATCACGTGCCACTAAGGCGGCATATGCGTGGCCGAGGTGGAGTAGTCCAGTAGGAGATGGGGCGAATCTTGTTCTCACACGGAAATGTGTAATGCCTGATATGAGATTTGTGTAGTAAAAATCCGGAGTGCTCTTCGGGTTTCTTTCGGCCGATTAAGATTCTTTTGTGAATCTGGATCGTGAGTCTATCGATATGGGTGAAGAAAAGGCGAGTAGTGAGGCCGGATGAAATGGGGATGGTTTCCAATAGGGTAAAGAATAAGAGGATAAGAAAAAGACCAGAACCAACTTTCGTGAACACGATAGCTGATGCTGGTCTTTCGTTGGCTTAGAAAATAACTATTTTCTTTTTATAAAACTATCATCCACCTCCTGTTGGGCAAACAGGTATGGAAGGTGTGCCTGGTGCTGAACAGCTTGAAAGACTGAGCCAACAAGTAAGAACAGCAGCGGAAAGGATGATTTTGATCATGGTCTTCATAACTACCTCCTATGAGGAGGGAGGCTATTTATTATTCCCTGAAAAATTGAAAATTTATTTTTTGGAAAAAATAGAGGGTAGAATGGCTCTTTTACGGATAAAAATGAGGGAGAAGAGAGAGGGGGTAGCTTATTTTTCGTGATGAGATTTGACCTCTCGGCCGAACCATGGATGCTGTCATGGAGGTAGGGATGAGATCGACGATACAACGTGGTGGGGTAATAGTAGGCCCTGTGAAATTAAGTGGGAGGTTGGCGGAAATGTCGATTTCTCGCCAGGTGTTTGTGCTAGCAAGTTGGCCCTTTCTACAGAATTTACTTGGGGTGATTGTTAGCTTTGTTGATCGTATGATTGCTGGGCGCATGGATGGTGTCAATCAAGAGGCCCTTATGGATATGATGGGGCTGGCGATGTATATCAATTGGTTGATGATGATTATGCAGGGGTCTGTGGCGACTGGTGGTCAGGCTTTGATTTCGCGAGCGATTGGAGGAGGGGATGAGTTATTGGCGGAGAGGAGTTTGGGGCAGTCCGTCACTCTCGGTGCTTTATCCGGGGTGTTAGCAGGGGCGTTGGTGTGGTTATTAGTGCCATTGTTTGTGCCCTTTTTTGGTCTTAATGAGACTGCGGCGAGGTATGCAGAGATTTATATGAAGATTGTCGCTCTCTCTTCACCCTTACTAGGAATTATGGTGATTGCGAATGCTTGTTTAAAGGGTGCCGGTGATACCAAGAGCCCGTTTATGGCGATGGTGATTGTCAACGTTGTGAATGTGTTGATGAGCTATTGGTTTGTGTTTGGTCTTGGCTGGGGTATTGCTGGTTTAGCATGGGGTACTTTGATCGGATGGCTTGTTGGAACTATGGTGATTCTTTGGATCATGCGGCCAAGTTCCACTTCAGCGGCTTTAAAATTAAAGAGAGCTTATATTGCCTTAGAACAGCGATTGTCCTTAAGAATTTTGAAGATAGCGTATCCTCAGCTTATCGAAATCTTGGGGATGTGGGCGATTCACGCTTACACCTTTCGTGTTATTGGGCAGATGGGGCAGGAAGGAGCGCTAGGTGCTCATGGTGTTGTTGTGCAACTAGAGTCGATGAGTTTTATGCCTGGCTTTGCTATTGGTGGTGCAGCGGCTGCTTTGGCTGGGCAATATCTAGGGGCTCAAGATCCTGATAAAGCAATGAAGGCAGTGAGGATTTGTTGGTATACAGGGATGGCTTTAATGGGGGGGGCTGGATTCTGCTTATTGGTGTTTGCCGCTCCTTTAGTTGATTTTATCTTACCTGATGGTGGTAGGCAGGCAGAGTTGGCGGTACCTGTGGTGCAGCTTTGTGCTTTTGCTCAACCATTTTTTGCGACTGCGATGGTCATGAAAATGTCGATGCGCGGTGCAGGCGCTACGAAGCTGGTCATGAAGTATTCTTTTACCGTGATGATTTTGGTGAAGGTGATAGCAATGACTGTTGCGATTCGCTTTTTTGAGCCTAGCCTATGGGACTTGTGGGCCATTATGATGTGTGACTTTGTCTTACAAGCCATTGTGTTTGTTTACATTCATTTTCAGGGGAAGTGGGCAGAGGCCCGTGTCTGAAAGTGAGAGCCATAGGTTGTTACGGCTGCAATGCTTCTATGATGATAGTAGCATTGGTTAGAAACATATGTTCAATGGAGTGTGAACCGTCTGCAATGAGAGGTTTACCAATAGCCGCACCAGTGGCTTTGGCGATGGTCTGTAGAGACTTTGGATTGGCCCGTTGTTCTGGGAAGATGGCAGTGACTTTTTTGCTCTGTATTGTCTCGATCGCAGTAGCAAGGTATTTTGATGTTGCTGCTTGTTCTTTAGAAATGCCCTGTACGGGGATGGATTTGAAGCGGAATTCTTTACAAAAGTAAGCGAACGCTGCGTGTGCTGTGGCTAAGTTTCTTTGTTTCGAAGGTATTTTCGAAAAGCCTACTTTTAATTGACGGCTTAAGTCCTTCATCCGTGAGCGGAAGATTTTAGCATTATGTTTGTAGGCTTTCTCATTAGCTGGGTCGAGTTTGGCAAATTCTGTGGCGACTCCTTGTGCTGCTCTACGCCAAGCTTCTAGAGAATGCCACCAATGTGGATCAATTTTCCCTGCTCCCGCATGGGCTGGGCAGCAGGCATAGATAGAGGCGTCTTTACCAAATGTAAGGCTTGGAAGGGGTTTGCCTACTTCGTAAATAATCGCTGAGCCGATGCTAGATTGCAGTTTTTCTAAGTAGGGTTCCAGCCCTTTTCCTGCAGCGAGGTAGATAGCGGCACCTGTAGCTTTCCTTAATGTAGAGGAAGATGGATTAAAGGTGTGTGGGTCTCCAGAGCCAATAAGGTCAATGACCTGAACGTGTTGCCCCCCAATTTGATTGGCTAAATCTGTCAGAAGCGGGTGAAGCGTAGCTACTTTAAGGTCAGCATGTGAGATCGTAATTAGAAATAGAGATAGAGCGAAAATAAGTTTCATAGAATCCAGAGAGTTTACTTCGGAATAGATTGTCTTCAAAGCGAAAGACAAGCAAGTTGTTTTTGCAAATTAGTTGCATTAATGGATTGACGAATAGATTTGGCTGGGAGAGAAGAAAGCAGTTATGAGAAATTACTTACTAAAATATTTACCGCTCATTGGTTTGACGGCAGTAGCTGAGGGACAAGATTTTTTCCATCCGGTTGAAGAGACTCCTAGTGTTTGGGTCACAGCGCATTTGAATGTGGCTGCCGGTGCGAGTTCTGGAGAAATTGCTGATCTTACAGGCCATGAGCACGACCCGAATGATGAATTAACTCTTCAGAGTTTAGATGTAGGTCTTAACGTGAATGTGACAGACCATCTCAGCACGTTTGTGAATGGTATTCTTTTCTTAGATGAAGAGGACAATATTGAAGTGGAGCTGGAGGAAGCTTTCTTTAAGTATGATTTCACGAGCAATTTTGGTATAAGAGGTGGGCGTTTATTGAATAGAATTGGTATACAAAATGATAGGCATTTGCATAGTTGGGACTTCGTCGATGCGAATTTCACAACATTCCAGTTCTTAGGTGAAGAAGGCCTTATTACAGATAGTATCGAGGTCAACTGGGTAAGACAGGGTCTGCAGTGGACGACATCATTGACAGCGTCTTATGGCCAAGCTGGTGGAGAAGAGGAAGAAGAAGGCGGAGAAGGTGAAGAGGGAGATGAGCTCCCAGGCGCTGGTGAGTCGTTCTTAGGTGATGATACATTCACATCTAGAGCCCTCTTTATTTATCAACAGGATGATTTTAATAAACATACATTAGGATTAAATGCAGCCTTTGGTGATAATGGATTTAGCCGGAATACACAGATTTTCTCAGCAGATTATGCGTATAATTGGAGAGAGAAGGGCTTAGAGCCTGATGGCCGTCATTTGACAGCGGGAGTGGAGTACTTTTATAGAGATGTCGAGTGGGTGAATGCTGACAATGAGAATTTGACAGGATCTACTGGTCAATCGAGTTATATGGCTTATGTGCTTTATGGTTTTGCAAAAGACTGGGTGCTTGGGCTACGTTACGAATTTGTTGAGGGAGTGGAAGCAGGTGAAGCCCTCGGGGGTGATTTCACTTTTGCTACGGATGAACGTCAGCGTGCTACGATTGCTTTGACTAGATTCTATACCCTGAATGATGACTGGAGCGGCTTTGCCAGATTACAATATAACCATGATGATATTTCGGGAGAAGGACGAGATGATTCTGTGTTCTTACAGCTAGGTTTAAATCTAGGTAGTAGTGAAATTCGCTAAAATAGTTTAGTTTTTTATCACTTCATACAATAGGTTGAATGTTTTCAGGTGAACTAGTTAGTTAAGGTGTTTAGTTCTCGTATCGAATTCATTTAACCTGTTGTTGGAGGGTGTCAGTAAGGAAGGTTCCCTGAGAGCCTAAGTAGCGCATATTGACACTGTAAGTTTCGTTTTGATAGTTGATTTGCACGTAGCCTGCTTGTTTGAGTTTATTCTCGGAAAGCATTCCACAAGAGCCACTGTTGATGGTGTTATTGATGGCCCAGCGCTGGTGTTTATGGCCGTGGAGGTAGAGTAGGGGCTGATAAGTTTCAACAATCTCTTGCAGGCGGCTTTTATTGAGTAAGATGTGATTCCATGCTTGGGGCACTTCTTGTGGATAGTAGATAGGATAGTGGCCGACTAGGATGACGTTTTGGTCTCTCTCATTAAGCTCTTTCAGTGTTGCTTCTAAACGGGAGGCTAAATCTTCTTTGAGTCGTCCGTTTGATCGAAAGCAAAATGGCTGTGAAGCGTCTATACCAACAAGGGTGATAGGCTTTCCTGAAGGTGTTTCAATGGCCTTAACTTGGAGGTCCTGATCCATTGTTCCGTAAGGAAAGTATTGTTCATACCATCCAGCTGCGATCGATTTTGGTGAGTAACGGTCGTGGTTTCCTGGAATAACAAAGAAACGATCTCCCCATTTTTCGTAGAGTGGAGCAAAGAGTTTCGCACAGGCTGCAAATTCACTTGGGTGAGATGCTGTTGTCATATCTCCCGAGAAAATCACTAGATCGGCATCTTGTGTTAGGATATCAGCTATGACGGCTTTTCCTAGATGAGGAAGGAAGGCAGATCTTCTGTTTAGAAGAAGGTTCAGGCCTCCCAGTATCCGTTTTGGGTACAGACAGTCTGACCAGAGGGGAGTGGTTTTCCAAACGTGGATATCACTGAAGTGTATGATGCTTAGAGTCTCTTGCATGGGAATTTGTGTCAATTAATAGATCCTGTTTCTAAGCTGTTGGTTGAGTAGTGTCTCAACAGTCGGGTTGATTATTCGCTAACCAAGCCCGGAAGGTGTTAGCATCTTGTAAGGCTTCTTCTTGGGTTTGTGCTAGAAAGGTGACGTGGCCTAATTTACGGCGGCCTTGGACCCATGCTTTTTGGTAGAGGTGCCAGCTGGCGTTATTGGAATGAGTGATGTCTGCTCCTTGAATCCCTAAGCTGTTGGGAGACCATTGGTCACTAATCAGGTTTACCATGACGGTGGGCTGGAGTAAAGCTGGCGAGGTGAGAGGTAATCCAGCAATGGCTCTAACATGGTTTTCAAATTGAGAACCGATGCAGGCGTTGATGGTGTGGTGGCCGGAGTTGTGAGGCCTTGGTGCCAGCTCGTTAATCAGAACAGTGCCGTCTGCTGTGACAAAGGTTTCTATCGCGAGAAGACCGATGTAATCTAACTCTGTGGCTATTGTTTTTCCGAGTTCTTTGATCTCTATTAAAGTTTCTGGCGAGATGCGGGCGGGGACGATGGAGGCATCTAAGACGTGATGACGGTGGATATTCTCAGCTGGATCATAGACGACGATTTCTCCCGAGGCGCTTCGTGCTACGAGAATGGAAACTTCGAGTTCAAAGTGGATGAATTGTTCTACAACGAGTTCGTGTTCCCCTCGTTCTGCTAGGCAGGTGTCACAGTCTGCTTGGGAGCGTATTCTCCATTGGCCCTTGCCGTCGTACCCCTCTCGTGCAGTTTTTGCCACGCAGTCTCCTAATTCAGCATAAGCTAGCTTGAGTTCCTCAGGGGTCTGAACAATGCGAAACTCTGTTTGTTGGAGGCCTGCTTTCGCAATAAATTCTCTCTCTAGCCTTCTATCTCCAGCAATGCGGACTGCTTGTGAACGGGGGCGGAGGATATCTTTACCTATAAAGTTCTCAAGGAGTTCGGTAGCGATGTTCTCTGTTTCCACTGTAATCACATCACACTCTTGTAGCATTTCTGCCAAGGCGGCAGGATCTGTGAATGGCTTTTGGATGACGCGGCCTGCGACGTCGAGTGTGGGTGACGCATCACCCCCTCCAGACCAACACAGAGTCTTATAGCCAAGGCTCTGTGCCGCATGTGATGTCATTCGCGCTAATTGTCCTGCGCCGAGAAAACCGATGGTGCTTCCTTGTTGTAGCATGGTGTGGAAATGGCTGAGATGAGAAAGATTGTTATGATTGCCCCGGTTGATCGGGTAAGTCCATCGCCTCGACTTTGGTGATGAGGCCCTCGCGATACGCTTTTAGCTGTTCGGCGAGGTTTGGCTGAGTGAGAGCGAGGATACTCACCGCTGTCAGGGCTGCATTGCCTGCTCCAGCTTCACCAATTGCGAATGTTGGCACAGGGATGCCTTTGGGCATTTGGACAATAGAGAGGAGAGAGTCTTGGCCATTGAGGGCGCGTGATTGGACCGGGCAGCCTAAGACAGGAAGTGTAGTGAGGGCGGCTACCATACCTGGAAGGTGTGCCGCTCCACCTGCTCCTGCGATGATGATTTTGATGCCGCGACTTTCCGCAGACTTAGCAAAATCATACATTTTATCAGGTGTACGGTGGGCACTGACGACATCGGCCTCATAGGAGATGCCGAAGTCTGCCAGCACCTCGGCTGCATGGCGCATTGTCGGCCAGTCCGAATTACTGCCCATAATAATGGCTACTTCTGGTTGCTTACTCATGGCCGCAGTCTCTTGGCTCCCTCTTCCGCTGTCAAGACTATGGCTATGTTTGGGTGGGTCGATGTAGAGGATTGTGATAAAATGTAAAAAATGAATTTTTCTACTTGCTAATGAGACTCTGTATCAATAGTAATCAAAGCGTCATCGAAAACAGGCCAAACAAAAAAGCGGAGTAAGCTTATGCTGGCCTGTTTAAAAGGAGAATAAATCATGATAAATAGATACAATCTTATTAGAAAATCTGCAGCGTTAGTCGCTATGGGTTCTGTCGTTTTAGGTGTTGCTGCTGCTGAGTCATTGGAAGAGCGAGTGGACCGCCTAGAGCGCTTGTTGAATGCAGAGAGAGCTAGAAATGAAATCTTATTTGCCGCTGCCGAAAACCGTGTGGATGAGCTAGAGTCTCAGTTGAGTAACAAGGCGAGCTCTTCTGCACCGAAGGATGCGATTGCTCGTTGGGAGAGCCGAGTGGAGAATTTAGAGGCACAGTTGGCCGGAGAAAAGAGTTCTGCTTTATTAGAGGCTGCCTCCTCTCGTTGGTTTGAGAATACGACAATTGGTGGGTATGGTGAATTTACCTTTGGAATTGACCGAAGTGGTGATGATGAAGCAGATTCTCAGAGATTTGTACTCTATGTAGGGCACGATTTTACCGATAGATTGAGGTTCGTTTCTGAATTAGAAATTGAGCATGCCTTTATCGACGGTGAAGGTGATTCTCCTGGAGCGGTAGAGCTAGAGCAGGCTTTTGTGGAATATGATATTCGTCATGACTTTCAGGTCCGTGCAGGTTTATTCTTGATTCCTGTAGGGCTAATTAATGAGTCGCATGAACCACCTACATTCTTTGGTGTAGAGCGTCCTCGCGTAGAAGAAGATATTATTCCTACTACTTGGAGAGAGAACGGTATCGGGGTGACAAAGAAGTTTCAGAATGGATTAGTGTTTGATGGTACGTTTAGTACAGGGCTTGATCTCGATGAAGGAGGAGGGGATATTCGTTCCTCTCGTACTAATGGAGCACAGGCAGATGCAGACTCTGCTGCGATTACAGGGCGAATAGCTTACAACGGGATCGAAGGGCTTCGTTTAACAGCATTTGGTCAATACAATACAAATATCAGCCGTAATCAGAATCTAGATGGAACCTTATATGGAGCCACGGTACAGTACAATAGAGGTGGCTTTGGGCTACGCGCTTTGTTTGCTAAGTGGGATATCGACGGAGTCGTAGATGATTCAGCCTTCGGAGGATCACTTGATGGAGAAGTGGATGCGATTGATGAACAGTTTGGTTGGTACGTAGAGCCTTCTTATACATGGGAATTGAATGAGAATGCTAAAGTCGGCATCTTTGCACGTTATAGCGAATCGGAATTTTTCGAGAGCGATATAGGGAACAAAGAAGAGGTTTTAACAATCGGTGTGAATTTTTGGCCTGTGGATGATGTTGTCTTCAAAGCAGATTACCAAGTGGCAGATGAAGAAGGTGATGATAACGCGGAGCAGATTAATTTAGGCTTTGGTTACCAATTTTAAATCTTTGTTGAAAGAATAGCATGCTTTTCTTCTTACCAATACAAATTTAACTTTACTGTTTCGTTTGATTTCTCAGCAATCTATCGTTGGTATGGTAAAGCACAGGGCCCTATGGCTCTGTGCTTTATGTGTCGTCTTTGTGATGAATTCTCCCTGTTGTTTGGACGCTAAGGTGTATCAAGAGCCCAGTGCGTTTGTGCAGGAGATGGTTCCCTCTGGCTCGGCTAAAGTGGTTACGTTAACGAATACACTTAAGGCTAGGATTAAAGCTGTGAATGGAGGAAATTTCCGCCCTAATCGAGTGCGTTACTGGCAGCAGGGCGAGCGTACTGTGTGGGTGCTAGAAGAGATAGGGAAGACACTGCCAATCACAGTCGGCTATGTTGTTGATAAAGGCAAGGTCTCTAAAGTGAAGGTGTTAGTGTATAGAGAGAGTCACGGCTACGAAGTCTCATATAACTATTTCCTCAAGCGGTTTCGATCTCTGCACCTTGAGCGAGATGGAGATATTAATAAGAGAATCTCGAATATTGCTGGAGCGACACTTTCGGTGCGGGCTATGACAAAAATGGCACGCGTCGCGTTACTTCTTGATCAAGAAGTGCGCTAATAGCTTCGTTCACGTTTAAAAAGGTACACAAGCAGTTTGCTTCACTAAGAAAACTAGTTCATCGTTTATTCGTGCAGCGGAAGCAATTCATCAATAAGTATTTCAAATCCCGTTCTCCAGCAGTAATCTGGAGAAATTGGCATGGATTATTGGGGGTCATTGTAGCCATTCCTCTACTTGCTCTCACGATCACAGGCTTATTATTAAATCATTCGGAAGAGTTGAACTTAACAGAAGTGGAAGTTCGGTCTGAATGGGTGCTGGAGCGTTATGGTTTTGAGACGGATCAGCCTGTCGTGGCGAAGTCTTTAGTCGGTGGTGGATTTATCTCAACAGTGGCTGGAGATTTGGTGTATCGTGGTGCCATTGTTGGCTCGGCCAAGGATTCTCTCATAGGGGGCGCTCATGTACAGAATGGCCTTTGTATCGCAACGGAAACTGAGGTTCATTACTTTGATGATGATGGTAAGTTAGTAGAAACTTTAGGGAGTACGTCTTTACCTAGTGGGGTGATTCAAAATGTTGGGCGAGATCAGAATCAACTCTTGGTGTTACAACTAACAGGAGAAACTGGCGTTGAGAAAACGGTAAGGTTTGATAGCGAATTGATTCAAGCAACAGAAGAGATAGTGGATGGTGTAGAGTGGAGCGAGGAGAAATCTCTGAGCGATACGGAACGCGATCAAGTGCATCAAGCTCTTATTAGTGAAGGGATGCCACTGGATCGATTGATTTTAGATCTTCATTCCGGTCGCTTCTTTGGTGATGTTGGTAAATGGCTGTTGACGCTGTTTAGCTTGCTTTTAATTTTAGTTAGTATTTCCGGCCTCGTTGTCTTTTTTAGAAATCAAACACGGCGCCGTAGAGATTGTTTAAAAGATTGTGCAGCACCATGTGGGGATCTCTAAAGACTCTGATAGATCAATGGAAGTTATGTTCCTGTGGGTGTTTACTACTCGTTCTAGTCTCGTGTCAGCGCCATCGGGATCCCTGGGTGTATCGCTCGATTGGGATGGATTCCGAGATATTGGTTTTAATCGCAGATGAGTTGACGAGAGAGGAACAAATACAGATATCCAAGGAGTTATCTGCAGAGATAGAACGAATCGAATGCATGGTGAGCTTACAGAGGAATGACTCATTACTCTGTCAATTGAATCGCAAGAGATCGCTAGAAGAAGTGAATCTGGAATTTTTAAGGATTCTAGAGCGTTGTTATGATTTTCATCAAAATACCGAAAAGCTCTTTGATGTGACTGTGCAGCCGCTTTGGCAATGGTATTGGGAACAATCTCTATTACCTATAGATGAACAAGAAGAGGAAATCCCCCAAGATCTGCTAGATAGTTTAGGCTTTTCAAAGATTTCATTGAAAGAGCGCTCGATTACGTTAACACACCCAGAAGTGCTAGTGACACTGAATGGCATAGGGCAAGGGCTGGTAACAGATGCTATCTTTGATGTCCTTATTCGCTCTGGCATCGAATCTGCACTAATTGATGCTGGTGAGTTCCGGGCATTAGGAGCGAAAGAATGGCAGGTAGAATTCCGGAGAGAATCATCGATAGAAGGAAAGGAAATATGGGGGAGTGTTTCTTTGAGCCATGGGCAGGCTCTTGCTGTCTCCTCAGGGAGCGGATATGTCTTTTCTTCCCTGAGGGCACAGCCGAACCATATTATGCACCCAGGAGGGGAGGGCTTACAAGATGCTCCAAGAGGCGTCGCATTACTAGCAGGTGATGCTACCACGGCAGATGCCCTCGCGACCTCATTGTGTTTAGCAGATAAAATGCAGCGCACTAGAATTCTAGCTCATTATAATGGAGTCCGCGCCTGGTTTGATCAGGATTAGCTCTCCCACTGCTCTTCGATATCAGCAGAATAGCAGAGCATGACAGCTCTAATCATGGCTCGGCCAGACTGTTCTTCATCGTTAAGAATGTGGTGAATTCCAGCGCTTTGTAAGCTCTCAATACCCTCGACAAATTTAGAACGGGCATAGAGGCGAATCTTAGGATTCATTTCCAAGGCTATATGCGCAGTGGCTAGAGCTGTATCTTTATCCGGAAATGTAATGGCGATACCTCTAGCGCGCTCAGCATGTGCCAGCTGGAGGGACTCTAGGTTTTGAGAATCTGCAAATAGGCAATGAATCCCTTGAGCATGCAAGGACTTCACCGTATTTGGATTCATTTCGAGAACGATGACGGGTATGTTCGATTTGACTAAATTTTGGTGCAAATTTCTACCCACGGGGCCGTATCCACAAATGATAATGTGATTTTCAATATGTTCGATCTCCTCTAACACAGTCAAAGATTCTGGACAGTAGGAAGGAGCTATACTTAGGCTTTGCTTGAGCTTATTACTGAGGTGTAAGCTGCCTTTCATCAGGCTAGGAACCAATGCCATAGTGACAGCGGTGCTGGCCAGTAAGATTTGCTCCCAGAGAGAAGTTAAGACCTGGAAGTCACTAAGGCGATTTAGTAAAACAATAGAAAACTCCCCTGTACTGGCAAGAGCTGCCGCTGTGACTAACCAAGAGGCGCGGCGTAGTCCAGATAGTCGAGCAGAGAACGCGACAATAGAGCCCTTCACCACTAAAATCATAAGAGAACATAAGCTGATAGTCAGCCAATGCTCTAATAGTAAATCCGTGTCGATTAAGAGACCAACAGATACAAAAAATACAGTAAGAAATAGATCCTTGAAGGGGAGTATATCTGAGAGAACACGATGAGAGTACATGGACTCACTAACAACGAGCCCTGCTGCAAACGCTCCCAATGCAGGGCTGAGGTTTAAGAGCCCGCTGAACATAGCAACGGCAGCGCAAAGCCCGACGACGGCAACTGTAAATAACTCTCGAGAACGAGTGCGCGCTACGGCATCTAGCAGCTGAGGTAGGCCATAACGGCTAAATAGTATCACCGCCCCTGTAAAGCAGGCCCCTTTGATGAGAGCGATGCCTATACTAAGTGTACCACTACCTTCTTCACTGAGTAGTGCAGGAATGAGAACCATGAAAAGGATCGCAGCCAAGTCTTGGAAAATAGCAATCCCTAGAGTGACTCTCGCTTGAGGGCTTTCCGGTTGGCCTAAATCTTGGAAGCTTTTTAATGAAACGGCAGTAGAGCTTAATGAGATAGCAAAGCCAAGAGCCAACGCATGAGGTAAACTAAGGCCAATGAAAAATATCCCAGCGAACATAGCGGCCAAGATAGATAGGGAAACTTGAAGCCCTCCTCCTAATAAAGCAGCGCGTTTTAGAGATTTTAACTCACGAATAGAGAATTCAATGCCCAGAGTAAAAAGCAATAGAATCACCCCAGTCTCAGAAAGGTCTTGGACTAAATTTCCATCTCCTACTCCCGCTTTATCTAATAAGCCACTTTTTGAAAGAGCAATTCCACAGAAAAAATAACCGACCAAAAGTGATTGCCGAAACTTAGCGAGTATTAAAGAAACAATAACGACAGAGCTTAGAACGATGGCTAAGAGGATGAAAAAAGGAGGCACGGAGCTTCCTGCTGCAAGAGGTAAATTCACCCCTTAAGTTTAGTTTAAAGTAACGGAAGGACAACTATTAATTATGCTCCTTTTAAGGCATATATCTTCAAGTGGAGGTGGAGTATACTTAGTCGAGCCTTAAGAGAAACCCTAAACAGCTTTGAAAGGCGTGAGGAATTTGGTTTGTTCCAATATGTTGCTAATACCGTTTCTTCTAATAAATTGGAAAACGAGGACAAAAAGAACCTCCCTTATCTGTAAAGAATGTGACTTGATCTGACATTTCTGATTAAAAAGAGGCAGAACAAAACGTCAGATTATGACCAATATCGAACAAAAAATAATGAAGCCAAAGCTTGGGCTATTAGAATTAGCCAAACAATTAGGAAGCGTATCTCAAGCCTGTAAGACTATGGGATACAGTAGAGATAGCTTCTATCGTTTTAAAAAGCTCTACGAGAATGCTGGCGAAGATTTTCCCTGTCATGGTTAGACTCTGATCGGGTGCTGATTCCAGTGTATTTCCATCGTAAACATTTTCTTTAAAACTAACAGCAGAGACGATCACTCCACTATTTCGTAGCATCACTACAGAGGCTTTTCTTCCAAACTCGTATTTCTTATGTACTTTGCCTTTGGCTATGCAAAGCACCTCGGGGTCATGTAAGGTGTAAAAGAAGAAACTTGATCTGACAGAGGGTTAAAATCAGGCAGTAGCTAGAG
>CAZLQY010000058.1:0-18468 GCA_964561965.1 uncultured Verrucomicrobiales bacterium | reverse complement strand
ACCCGTAACTGCCAAATGATCAGCATGATGAAACTCTTAGGTTAATGCGTATGTACTGTCACTTTGGTTAAATCTTAAAAAGAGATATTTTCCGTTGACGCACGACTATGACGATGTGAACTTGTTGCTTTGGAGCTTTTAAAAGCTAATGAATTGAAATAAAGGAGGCAAAGTGGGATATAACGACGACTTATTACATACGGAGCAGATTATTGCTGATCGTAAGAAATTTTTTCTAGATCTAAAGTCTAATGCTCGAGGCAAAGTGCTTAAAATTACGGAAGATGTAGGAGGAAACCGTGATACAATCATGGTACCTGCTGAGATTCTAGGAGACTTCATTGCTGCGTTAGAGGATATCCGAGCGACTGCTGAAGGTGACTCCTCGTCATAAAATCGTTAGTTTAAGTTTACACTAGCAGAAGTAAATATTCTCTCGTGCAAGAATGAGAATATTTTTGCTTACATAAGAATGTTTTCTCAATGGACCGAGTATATCAGTTAGAAGAATTAAAAGATCGTAGTGTGATTGATGCTGATGGGGTAGCTCCAGCTCAATTTGCTGTGATTGGCTATCCAGTGAAACATTCAGCATCACCAGAAATGCATCAACCAGCATTGGATGCAGCAGGGCTGAATGCTCGCTATATCCGTGTAGAGGTACCCCCGGCTCGTGTTGCAGAGTGCTTTCAACAGATGCAAAAGTTAGGCTTTCAGGGGTGTAATGTGACGGTGCCTCACAAATTGGAAGCTATGAATCTGTGTTCCATGTTAACAGATGACGCAAAGGCATTAGGGGCGACTAATACGATATCTTTTACGGCAGAGGGCTTGTTGGGGCATAATACCGACGGCCCAGGGTTGGCCCAGGCAGTTCTAGAGGATTTTCAAGCACCATTAGGCAGCTTGCGTGTTCTTTTATTAGGAGCTGGTGGAGGAGCAGGTAGGGCGATCGCTATGCAGTGTGCTAGAGAAGGTTGTCAGACCGTCTATTTGTCAAACCGCACAGTGGGAAAATTAGATTCCATTGTGAAAGATTTGAATGGTCTTGATAGTGGGCAGGATGTGAGGGCGGTTTCTGATGATCCGATAGAATTAGTGAACATCGCAGCCAAGGTAGATTTAATTATAAATGCCACTTCATTGGGGTTAAAAGAAGAGGATGACTTACCCATTCCTGAAGAAGCCATTTTGGCTAGACATTTTGTCTATGACGCCATTTATAACCCTCCTCTAACTCGTCTATTATTAGCGTCAGAAAAACGAGGAGCGAAAGCTTCAAATGGACTTTCGATGTTAGTGCATCAAGGTAGATTTGCATTTCAGCAGTGGACAGGGATTCTACCAGATACCGAGGTAATGAGGTCTGGTGCCTTGATGAAGTGAGGTGACTTTGGTTCTAATTTCGCGGAAACGGCGTGAAGTTTGACAAAAGTGCCACCAAAACCGACGGTTTAGCGTTTTTTTCTTTCCCTTTCTCTCACTAGGGCTCATGTCTATTTCATAAAGATTCGACACTTATGAAAATCGCCTTATTCGGAGACATTCATGCCAATTTGGAAGCACTCAACACATGCCTAGCTGATGCAGAAGCTCAGGGATGTAATAGTTACGTGTGCTTGGGAGATGTGGTCGGCTATAATGCTGATCCAGTAGCCTGCCTACAGAAGGTACAGTCCATGGACTGCCCTGTAGTGAAAGGTAATCACGATGAGGACTGTGGGGGTGATCATTCATTAGAGATGATGAATCCCGTGGCAGCAGAAGCTCTTGAGTGGACACGCAAGCAGCTAGATGCCGAGCAACGCGAGTGGTTAGCGCGTCTTCGTATGGTGCGTCAAGTAGGAGATTTTACGGTTGTTCATTCGACATTAGATCAGCCTAATGTGTGGAATTACGTGACAAATAAGTTTGATGCGATGTCAAACTTCTCTTACCAGTTCACTCAGGTTTGTTTTCACGGGCATACGCATGTACCGCGTGTTTTCGTCCGTGGATCTAGAGTTCAAGAAGTACAGCCTGAGAGTGTAGCGATAGAGCCTGGAATGAAATATTTCATCAATGCTGGATCAGTGGGACAACCTCGTGATGGGGACTGGCGAGCATCGTATTGTATTTATGATACGGAGAATAACCTCGTTGTTTTCCGCCGCCTTGAGTACGATATCAAGATCACACAAGAAAAAATTCTCGATGCTGGCCTTCCAAAGGTATTGGCTGATCGGATTGCTGAAGGTAGATAATAGAATAAATCAAGTCTTAGTCTATGAATAGCTAGGACTTAAGACTATTCCTTTGATCTCTGCTATCGTGAATCGCAGTAGTCTTTTTGATGACTCTCTGATTAAGAGTATCAATGTACTGTCGGCTTCGCTTTGATGACTTTACTCTTTTTTAATCGTTTCACGATGTCCTTTAGTTGCATACTCAATGTGACATCTAATATGGAATTAGAAAATCGAGTTGCTTGATGTAAATGGATCGCAGTTTCTAAATCTTCTTTATCGACATCAAGAATGCCATGACTTCGCCTTAGCCATTGAGGAAGAGTCATGCCGTAGGGCCTTTCCCCTAGGCTTCTTCTCCATTTACGTTCTAAGGTATGTAGGGAGGTTTTATGTTCCTGTTTTAATTGTAATCGTTTCGTTGCCTTAGGTCTGGATAACCAAAGCCGGAAGCCAACAATGATGGTTAGTAGCACTCCACTTAGGCTCATGAATAAGGTGACTGTGAAATCAGAAATTCCTTTGATTTTTAATAACCTCAGTTCTTCTTGAATGCCCTGTACCCAGTCTTTTAGAGCTGTCAACCAAGCATCAAAACTAGCGCCGTCACTCCACCCTGGTGGAGTTAAATCAACATCGATCCACTTGCCATCAATAAATGCGGAGCTCCATGCATGAGAGTGTGTGCCACGCATGATCCACATACCTTTATTTAGAACGGATTGCTCGCTGACAGAATATCCGACACAATATCGGCTAGGCACTCCAGCTTGGCGTAGTAATAAAGTAGCAGCTGTGCCAAAGTATTCACAGTGCCCGGCCTTGTGAATGGTTAAAAAGTCTTTTAGAGGTGTACTTCCATTTGCTGCCAAGTTGCCTCTCTCGGGCGGCAGATGTTTTGTATATTGAAATTGTGTATAAAACCATTTTCTCAACAGAGAAATTTTCTGGGCATCAGAGACGTCTCGAAGCCCTAGCTGTTGGACGATGGATTCTAAGACATCAGTTTCAGAACTTGGAATCTCGAGATCAAAGCCCTCTTGCACCGTACCGTCGAGGAGGTTTTGCTCTGTATCAACCCATAGTTTGTAATCAATAATTGCCTCTCTATTGATGACTCTGATCACACCTAAATCATTAGATTCCGGCAAAGTATTATCACCCAGAGTATCTCCTAAAACGACAGTGCCCATGGGGCTTAGTATTAATGTAGATTGCTTGTTCTTAACAAATTGAGTGGATCGAAGATGTAATTGCTGCATGCCTGCTAAACTCAGGGATCGTTTGACGTGGTCTGGGTGGAATACGTAGAGATCACGACTTGCTCCCACAGCAATACCGGTTTCGAAGCTATCATCGACAGACCTGTAGGCAGGATTAACGACCAAGTTATTCCAAGTCCCTCCCTTTAAAGGCCCACTATTATTATAGGAATTATAAGTGTTCAGTCTGAGTAATGATGGAGGCTCTTCCTCAGTCCACAAACGCCACTTTATTTTCTTACTATTTTTAATAGAGCCTAGAGTACCAATCCTTGTAGTGACTTGCGTTAATAAGTCTCCATTAGGTTCATAAGCTCCTCCTCTATGGCGAGACACTTTTTTCCACACATCTGTTCCTTTTATTTGAGCGAACCAGCCAACGAGTAAGACAAAGAGGAGAGGAACAATGATGGATTGCCAACGTATCTTTCGGTAATGAGCAATTCCAATCAGAGCCCAAAGTAACAAAACAACACAGCCTAATTGATGTTGCCAATTTGTTGATCGGCTCATGCTGGAAGCAATAAGGACAATACCGAAATAGTAATATCCTGTATGAATGTAAAATATAGTACTGTTCCGCCCTTCTGCAAAATCCTTCAGCATTCGGCGTCTTGCCGCTAAGAAAAGGCTGTTTAATGCGATTTTACCTTCTGTCCCATATCGTTGAGCCAATTCTAATGGCAATAACATCAATGGCGCCCACCTTATAAAACGGAGTATCCCCTTCAGGCCGTCATCGGAGAACCAGATTAAAACAGCACCTGCGAGAATGAAAAAAATGGTAAGATACCAAGTTTTTACATATCCAGGTTCACCAAATTCCCACCGAATTTTTATCCACTGCCGGGCCTCCAGTACGATGGCTAGAATAAAACCTATTAGTGGATTAGCGGTCATAGCTCCCCAAAACAGTAATGCCGCTCCCGCTAGTAAGCGAGGCGGAGGGCCTAACCAGAATTGATCTTTGACACGAATCACGATTTCTTAATTATATGATATTCTCCTCCATGCACTAATCTGAAAAGCGTGCGATGATGGTGGATCTAATGACACTGGCTTGACGCATGAGAAGCTCACGATTATATTTGAGTAAGCTGACGACAGCACGTTCATTACCTATGAAATACATTGCCCTATTTACCATCCTACTGATTCTGAGTCAATGCGTACCATATGTAGGCCACACTACTGACGGGCAGTCTAGTTATCTAGCTGGCTACCAATCAACGACAAACCATAGTCATCAGCACGGCTCACCTGCAGCAGGAGGATATTGGGATGGTGATGGTGTGCAGGGAGCGCCAAGCATCACAATCAATATATCTGACCAAAAAGCCTACTTTCATAAAGGAAGCACCCTAGTAGGCCTAACTCCCATTTCTACGGGGAAAGAGGGGAATAACACTCCCCGGGGAAGGTATAAAGTCACAGAAAGAGATGTTGACCACAGATCTTCACTGTATGGTGTGATTAAAGATACTGCGACGGGGCAAATTATCAATGACGATGCTGATAGCCGTAAGGATAAGCCTGGTGCAGGCCAAGTGTTTGAAGGAGCTCCTATGTGGAACTTTCTTCGCTTTAATGGAGGGATTGGTATGCATACTGGCTACTTACCTGGTTACGCCGCCTCTCACGGTTGTGTTAGAATGCCTGAATACATGGCAAAGAAATTTTTTCAAAATTCTCCTCTAGGAACACCTGTCATTGTCGAATAACATATGGACTATCCTGACCCCCTAACATCACTAGAAGTCTCCGTAACGTTTTCTCGACAAGTTCTTACGTCGAGCAATCCACCACTTCTTATGGATTGCCGGGAACAGTCAGAATTTGATTATTGTCGTATCTCAGGAGCCATTCTCATTCCTTTGAGTGATTTTCAAGAACGTGCAGCAGCCCTACTTCATAGCGCAGATACTTTTGTCATCATCTACTGTCATCATGGTGTGAGATCCTTGCACGCGACGCAATATCTCCGTAGTCTAGGTTTTCAAAATACGTATTCCATGGCCCACGGCATTGATGCGTGGTCTGTAGATATAGATGCCTCGGTACCTCGTTATTAGAAATACTCTCTGTATATGACGGTACTTTGAGGTCTTAGGGTAGAATCATTCAGGGTTTTATTCCTCGTCGTTTGGGGGCATAGATTGTTTGAAATTCTAGCCTAATAGATAGGCTTTATATTTTGTTCTGTTGGAATGAAGATATGAATGACATCGTGATTAGAGTGAAATAACGAGCCAAATGAATATTGAAGCTTTTCATCTGCTGTAAGACTCTGTTATTCTATAGAGATCAACAATTATGGAAAACAATCGATATGCAATAACCCGGCTAATTGGTAAAGGGAGAACAGGTGGTATTTATGAAGCAGAAGATACAGTTCTTGGGCGCAAAGTAGCTCTCCGTCGCTTTTATGAAACAGATAACACGGAAGATTCATCAAATTATACAGAAGACTTTATTGCTCTAACGCATGAGTTAGGCGCGATTCAGCACCCAGAGCTTGTACCAATTTTCGATGTAGGAGTGGATGAAAAAGGCCCTTATATCATTAACCAACTCATGGAGGGAGAGAGGCTCTTTGATCTAGTTCTGAATAAACAAAGGTTTGATCCTTATGAGGTTTGTGATTTTGCTGGGCAAGTTCTAGAGGCTCTATCAGTTGCTCATGAGGCTGGATTCTATCATGGAGCATTGAATCCTAATTCTATCTTGTGTATTGAACGCCCTAGCGGCGGGCACCGGCATATTATTATGGATCTTGGCTTGGCCCGTTTAGAGCCATTGATCTTGGGAGAGCAATCTTCTGCATCTAAAATGGCGGATCCTGCCTTTATGGCGCCTGAGATGTTTGATGGGGATACTGTCAATATGCAGTCTGATCTCTATATGGTAGGGCAACTTTGCTATTACCTATTCATTGGAGGCCATCCTTATGCAGATAAAACGTTTGAAGAATCACGTCTAGCCCATCAGGAGGCCGTCCCACCATTAAGTGAATTTCGTGAGGATACACCTCCTGAGTTAGAGGCTTGGGTGAGGAGCCTCACACAGCTTGATCCTGGGATGAGGCCAAGCTCTTTAACTGATGCTATCCAGAGTTTGCCGAAGTTTGATCGACCTTTGTATGATTCACCAGAACAAGTGTTAGCACCAGCTGCTCATGCGACGACATCTGTTGTAGCGACGAATCCTGGGCAAACAGTGGTTACTGAAACTTCTTCAGTGAATGCGGCTTTTCAAGCGAATTTAGCAACTGGAGGTACGGCAGTACTAGATAGCCAAAAAGAGCGTAATTTGATGCCATTTATCATTGGGGCAGGGGCATTGGTTTTCTTGGTGCTTGTCTGGATGATTTTTGGGGGCAAGCGAGAACGATCTTCTGCAACAGTTGTTTTAAAAGACCCTGCTGTTGTGGAGTCTTTACTGCAGCCTGAGAAACAAAATGCCACAGAGCAGGAGCCTATTACTTCTGAACCTGTTGTATCTGAACCGGAGGTCGAGGAGGTAATTGTTCGCTCAGAAGCACCGGAAGTTGTTGAGAAAACAGAAGAATCCGGTAGCCAGTTAGTATGGACAGGTAAGAAAGATCTGAATTTCTATGGGGAAGAAAATTGGCGAATCGAGGGTCCGAAGTTGGATTCGGATTCATTGATACCTTTGACGAAGAAGTGCCTCTATAGCCTTGTCATACACTCTGTAGCTAACATTGAGCCTCTTATAGAAGAGTTCCGGTGCTTGCCAGGTAGTGTACACAGTTTGAAAGCAGCTTCGTTAGTCTTTGACGCTGGAAAAGGAATTTATGCGGTCAACCCAGAGGGTGAAAATGAGTATTGTACTGTGAGCCTAGGTGAAGGGTCATCGATTGTATGTTCGTGGTTGAAACACGTCAATCTTCAGCTGTTTGATGATAGTACGCTTACGTTTGATTCTAAGAAATATATATTAAAACAAAGTAACCTGATTTTTAGTAGTGACTGGAGAGGTGCCGTAACGTTCAA
The DNA here is from genome assembly GCA_964561965.1 of uncultured Verrucomicrobiales bacterium. Classification (GTDB taxonomy): domain Bacteria; phylum Verrucomicrobiota; class Verrucomicrobiia; order Verrucomicrobiales; family Akkermansiaceae; genus Rubritalea. The sequence goes on along the minus strand of CAZLQY010000058.1, from coordinate 10,968 downwards.
GGCTCATAATGAGAGACATGTGCGACAGCATTATTTGGATAATATTTTTATTGGAAACACGTTGGCAGTAGAAGGTGAAGACTATGTTCTGGAAGCGACTTCAGAGGGGGGTTGTGAAATAAAACCAATCCTATAATGAAGGAGTAAATAGAGTTAGAAAGATTATGACTTTCTAACTTGCAAACTGTTCTTGATGGGGCAAAACAATGTATCTGTGATCCGCATCTTTTTATGGCTATGTATACTCCTTCAGACTGGTTTTACTCAAACTTATCGTCTGAGTACGGAGAGGCCGCCGATATTTCCGAGGGAGTTTCGTGCAGCTTGGGTAGCTTGTGTCTATAATATTGATTGGCCAACGAAAGCAGGGCTGAGTGCGGCAGCTCAGAAAAATGAACTGATTGCGCTACTGAACAAGGCGCAGCAGCTTAAGTTGAATGCGATTGTTTTCCAGGTAAGGCCAAACGCAGATGCGGTATATGCTTCTAAGATAGAACCTTGGTCACATTGGTTGTCAGGGACTATGGGCAGATCTCCAGGCTATGATCCATTAGCCTTTTGTATCGCAGAGGCTCATAGACGGGGGATAGAGGTGCATGCTTGGTTTAATCCTTTTCGGGCATTGCCCAATAAAGATATGCCCGCATCATCTAATCATGTTTCGCGCACGCACCCTAGGTCAGTGAAAACGTACCGAACGCATCGCTGGCTGGATCCCTCCCATGCGTTTTCTCAAGAAAGAGCACTACAGGTCATCATGGATGTTGTGCGTCGTTATGATGTGGATGGAATTCATATTGACGATTACTTTTACCCCTATCCACAAGTAGTCGGTGGGAAAGCGAAGGAACAGTTTCCAGATGGTAAGTCCGCAGCTCAAAGGCGCAGCTATGTAGATCGATTTGTGCAAAAAATGTATGTGAGTGTGAAGCAAGCGAAGCCATGGGTGCGAGTGGGGATTAGTCCGTTTGGGATCTGGCGGCCGGGGGTGCCGAATGGTATCGAAGCCGGGATTGATGCGTATGAGCATTTGGCAGCAGATTCACGGAAGTGGTTAGCGAATGGATGGTGTGATTATTTATCCCCCCAGCTTTACTGGCGGATTTCACCGAAAAAACAATCGTTTACAGTATTACTGCAATGGTGGAGAGCGCAAGGGCAGCGGCCTGTATGGCCCGGGATTGCCACTTCAAGAATCCAAAGCTCAGAAGACGCAGGAAGGCGTTCTTCAGAAATCCTGCAGCAATTAAGTTATTCTAGAACAGTGGGTAAGAACTGGGTAGGACATGTGCACTGGAGTATGAAGGCGTTAATGCAGAACCGAGATGGCATTTCTTCGGCCTTAATCAAAGGAGCGTATGCGGCACCTGCCCTTGTCCCGCCGATGCCTTGGGTGAGCCGGGCTGTACCACCCTCTACCAAAGTCAAAGCATCTGTATCTTCAGGGAACACAGTGATAAACTGGGCGAGAGTACCACAAGTGAGTCAATACGCTGTGCAAGCCCGTTATGGCAAACAATGGTACAGTATGAGCGTTGTTTCTCAGCAGGGAACTTCTATTACTCTAAAAGGATTACCTGATGCCGTAGCTGTCACCACTGTAGATAGGTATGGCAATACAGGTGTGCCAGTTGTACTCTCAAAATAATAGAATGACAGTAAGACGAGACATGAGAAAGCCAGAGCGAGTGCAGTATATCATCGAAACGTTAGAATCTTACTATCCGGAGACTCCCATACCCCTAGATCATAAAGACCCTTATACCCTCCTGATTGCAGTGTTACTTTCGGCTCAATGTACTGATGAGAGAGTAAATAAAATCACACCAGCACTGTTTAACTTGGCGGATAACCCGACAGACATGGCAAATGTTTCAGTGGATGAAATTAAGGCTATTATTAGACCGTGTGGCCTTTCTCCCCGTAAATCACAGGCCATTCACAAACTTAGTGAAATCTTGATAGCTGAGCATGGAGGGGAAGTGCCAAAAGACTTTGAACAACTAGAAGCTCTTCCCGGTGTAGGGCATAAAACGGCAAGTGTTGTCATGGCGCAAGCGTTTGGTGTGCCCGCCTTCCCGGTAGATACACATATTCATAGAATAGCACAGCGATGGAAATTGACGAATGGGAAGAACGTGGTGCAGACCGAAGCAGATTTGAAGAGGTTGTTTCCTATGGAATTGTGGAATAAACTTCACCTTCAAATTATATTTTATGGGCGAGAATTTTGTTCAGCGAGGGGGTGTAATGGCACAAATTGTCCCATGTGTGAAAAGATGTTTCCTCGGAGGAAATCGGCTGTGATTACAAAGAAATAGGATTTTTTTAATAGAAGAGAAGCTGAATTAGTAGCCTAACAGCATCGCAGTTTGCTTGAAAATAGGATGATTTTGGAAGGTCTTAGAGATTTAGAACTGTTGTAAAGCCTTTGTTTCCAGTTGATTTTGAGACTGGGGTGGTGTTCTCTAAACTAGTGATTACAACATTTTTCAAAATGTTCCTTTACGAAACGTTCTCCATTCGCAGAATGTGAACCCTCATTTACTGATAAGATTCAAACATACACTATCAAACCATGAAACACCTTGCCTCGAATTCACTTAAAACTATTGGTGCTACTCTCGCCACTTCACTTGTTATGACGACGTCGTTGCTGGCTCAAGACGAATCAGCTGCAGTAGAAACCAATGCTCTAAAGACTTACCTTCTTGACGGTGGTGGTTTGACTATCTTCATCGTGGCCATTGGCATGCTTTCCTTGATCGGTTTGAGTGTTTATAATTCGATTAATCTTACGAAGACAAAATTTTGTCCAGATGACCTTAAAGCGGCACTTATGGATCACATGGTGAATTGCCGTGTACGCTCCGCGATCGAGTTGGCCGCTTCTCATCCTTCTTACATGGGCCGTATGATGGCATATTCGCTTCCAAATATTGATGCCACTCGCCCTAATGATCTAGGCCGTGAAGCTATTGAGAATGCTATCGCTGATTTTTCGATTAATGAGGCTCGTAAGCAGATGACTTGGGTGAACCTTATTTCACTTGTAGCTCAGTCTGCTCCGATGCTTGGACTGTTTGGAACGGTTTTTGGTATGATTGGTGCGTTCCGCGTATTGCAGACATCAGGTTCTGCCGATCCCGCTGTTCTAGCTGGTGAGATTTCTGTCGCTCTTTTGACAACGATGTGGGGTCTAGTTGTCGCTATTCTTGCTGTTTGCGCCTACTTCTTCTTTAAAGGGAAGTTCGTGAATCTTGTCGCAGATTGTCACCAAGCTTCAGAGGAATTAATCAATGCTTCTGTGCAAACTGTCAACGGAGATGCACAACTTGCTAAGATTCCTGAGGGATTAGCCGTTTAAGCCCCAAAGGGGATGTAACTAGTGGGAGTGAGAAGAGTTCTTCTCGGCTGGATTACCAACTGAAACCAAAGAAGAAATTCACGTATGGCATCAGATAGACTAAGACAAGCATCGAAAGATTCAGGAGAAGAAGCGGAAATGGACATGTCACCTATGATTGATATGGTGTTTCTACTACTTATCTTCTTTATCGTAGTTTCGAGTCCGCTAGTTGTAAAAATGGACTCGGAAGTGAAGGTTCCGGTAGCTGAACACGCTAAAAATTCAGAAGACAACCATGGCCGTATCGTACTAAATGTTTACGAAGATGGCCGTTTTGCGAACGAAGACGGTATTGATGGCGGAGAACTTGTTGATGAAGGTGAAATCGCCAAGTATGTTCGTGATGAAGCAAAGATTCATAACGATCTTCAGCGTAAACCACGTCTGCACCTCCGTGGTGATAAAGAGGCCGTGTTTAAATACTCGCGTACAGCTATCCGAGCTGCTGCAGAAGTAGGTGTTGATCAGGTTGTGTTCTCTTGTTTCCCATTCAACTAAAATTACGAAGATTATGGCTAGAAGAGAACAACAGGCTTTTGAAGACGATGAACCAGGTCTAGATATTTCGTCATTGATTGACGTATGTTTCCTACTCCTGATTTACTTTTTGGTGACGACAACGATTCAACCTCGTGAGTCTGACCTCCAAATGCAACTTCCGGCTTCGGCCCCTAGTGAGAGCACTCCTGATATAGACCCGATGTTTATTAGGGTCGATGCAGCAGGTGCTATTTATCAGGGATCTGGAGCAGATGCGGAAAAATTGGATACAGATCTCGATGATCATCGTTTACCTAAGCTTTTAGAGCGCTTAAGCGTTTATGTCAGTACAGCAGGTGAGGGGAACGAACCTCTTGTACAAATTTGGGTCGATGCTGAAGCTCAGCAACAACGAGTGATCGATGTATTAAATGCCCTCGCTGCAAAAGAGATCACAAAAGTAACATTTACAGATTTAATCGATAACTAGAGAAAGATTTCAATCTATAGTTCGCTATAGTTCTTACGGATATTGAAGGATAGTTAGCAGGGCACTTTCACATGGGCGTGTCCTTTTGCTGCTAAGACGAAAAATTTATTAACCAAGATTTTACAAATTATGATTCAAAGGCAACGATTGATAGCTTCTGCAATAGCATTGGCCGTATCTGTTTCCCTCTCTACTCTCTCTGCTCAAGAGGTTGAGTACCTAGATCCAGGTGAAGGCGTTCCAAAGGCTTTCCAAGCAATGGGAGATGGTAATTGGTTGGAAGCACAGACATTATTTACTCAGATTTTCCAGAGTTCACCAGAAGGGGCAGAAGACTTCGGTGGTAAATGGGGCTCGCTGTATTATAATAAAGGCTACTGTGAACGTAACTTAGGGCGTGAGGCAGAATCAGCAGGTGATAAAGAAAAAGCGGCTGAGTTTTATACGTTGGCAATCGAATCATTTCAGACTTGTTATAACACACCATCTGATGATCAGTCGGCTAATCCCTACGAGAAAAAGTGCTTATTGTATCTCGGGCAGGTGAAGCAATTTTCACAAGACTATGCAGGCGCCATTGAAGACTATAAAAAATTCATCGCTGAACGTGTGAATGATCGTCCGCAGGATAAGTTTGATCCGGGTGATTATTATGTGAATTTAACAATTAGCCACTTCCGTCTGGAACAACCAGATCTCAGCAAAGGAATAGAATTTTTTCAAAACGCACTCGATTATCGTGCGCAAGGTGTAAACATTCCAGACAAAGCAGTAATCACTTGCTTCCAAAGTTTAGCAGAAGCCTGTATTAAGCTGAAGGATGAAGCTGCCTTGCTTGATTTCCTAAGCAAGAATCGTGGTATTCTCACGCTAGATCCATACTTGATGTACCAATTCACTCCGTTTTTCCAGAACCTAGCAGTTCAGGCAAAACAGAATGATATGATTAAAGCGATGTTGGCGATTTATACTTTGATCCCTGGATCGCAGGTGACTCAGGATGATATCCAAGTTCGCCAATCATTACTAGAAGGCTATCCTGCTGCTGGGATTAAAGATGGCCTTAATATTATATCCAAGGCTCAACTAAAAGTTGATTTAGATCGTGTGCGTAGCAAACTTAGCTCAGGTGATCAGCACGAAGTTTACGGATTGTTAACAATGGCATCTCTTCATGAGCAATCAGGGAACGTTCGCGGGGCGTTCAATGCTTATGAGCAATTAGAGCAGTATTTTAAAAAGAGTACATACCGTGAAGTTAGTTTATATAATCTAGTAAGAAGCTCATCCGTTTTAGGAGATGTCTTTGTTACAGAACGTTACGGTCGCTTATTTGAAGATACATTTCCTGATAGTGAATATCTTTCGGAAGTTCGTCGATTAATGCTCACAGCATTATTTTTCGAGGGTAAATATAGTGAATGTGAAATCCTAGCCTCAACAGTACTTGAAACAGCTGAGAGCCCTAGTGATTACCATGACATGGCATTGCACGTGTTAGGCGGATCTAAGTTTTATCTCGCGAAATTTGCAGAAGCGAAACCATTCTTGGAGCAGCACGTTAAAGAATATCCAGAAAGCTTATTCAAAGTCGCTACACGTTACATGGAAGCGTCCAGTCTTGGGCGTCTATATATGTTCAATGCAGCTGCGCCTAAACTGGATTCTTTTATTAAAGATTACCCAGGTGCAGCTGAGAATCCATTTTTAGGGAATGCACTCTATGATCGAGCCAGTATCCACGTCACCGAGGAAGAGTATGAGCCAGCACTGGAAATGATTGAAAGCTTGGAAACAAGCTTCACAGATTCTTCTGTTGCTGAAATGGGCTTGAACTTGAAAGGGAATATTTTCCAGACTCAGAACCTAGAAGTAGAGGCAGAAGAAGCCTTCAAAAAAGCTTTAGCCTTAGCATCGGAGCGTGGGAATAAGAGCGTAGCAGCAGAAGCTCTCTTCTACTTAGTGAGTCTGATAGGCCCAGAGAAAAAAGGGAAAGAAGAAAACCCTCGTCTTAAAGAGGCCGTTCCATTCTATGATCAGTTCTGGAAAGGGCATCAAGATTCTGGCTATAAAACTCAGCTAGCTGTCGTAGGCATTCCTTCTCTCACAAAAGTAGGGCGGAATGAAGAAGCTCTGAAGAACCTGCAGTCTGTCATTTCAGAAACAGCACAGAAAAAGAAGGCCCCCGGCCTAGAGCGTGCGATTAACTCGTACACGAAATACTTCTTATTATCCGGTAAATCTGTAGAGGAACTACAAAAGCACTACCAAGACTTTCCTGACATTGATCGTAATGATCGGCGGACGAAAGCACTGTTACGTATTGCCGTGATTGGAGCTTATGAAACCGCTCTTAAAGAAGCAAAAGAGGTAAGTAACGAAGCTGATATTAATCGTTATTCCGCTGCGATCGAAGTCTCATTCCAGAAATTACGCAAAGAATTTCAACCTGTAGAGCTCTCTAACTTCATATTACTACGTATGGGTGAGTACATCCGTATTAACACAAGTAATCCAGAATTTGCAGAAGCATATTATCAGCAAATTTTAAAGAATGAAGACCGGTTTGGCCGAAAAGAAGCACAGTTCGGTTTAGCGGATATTTGGGGTCAGTCTGATGATATTGCCAAAGTCGGAAAAGCTGTGACCATTCTTAAAGAAGTGTATGACAAACAGACAGATGATAAAGGGACCTGTGAACAGGCGCTGTATCGTCTGATCGAAATCGCGGTGAAAAAGGAAGATTGGAAAGGTGTTCAAGATCTAACTCGTCAATACCTCAAACCTGAAAATCGTACGAATGAAGGGCATAAGAAAATGAACTTTAGTAAGAACAAGCCAAAGGTTAGTTTCTACTTTGCTCAATCTTTTGATAAACTTGGCCAAGCAGAGGACGCCATTGCAAATTATAAACAAATTTTTGGGAGCTATACAAACCAGCTCGATCTTTCTGCTCCTTCCTGTTTCCGAGGTATGGAATTGACTTGGAAGCGTAACCGCCCAGCACCTAAAGCTGGTGCTCCAAATGACAGGCAAGCTGCTTACGAGTGGGGAGCATTGTTTATCAAATGGACGGAAGAAACGGTCGACAAGAACAAAGCTGTTATTCCCGATGAAGTCATTGCTCAATGGGAAGCTGTCCGTGATTTGTCGAAGAAATACGAAAGAGATCCTAATGTTGTCAATTTAGCGACCTTGGAAGAGCGAAAGAGGAACCGTGAACCGTTGTATCCATCAAACTAGATTCTAAAAACTATCAAGACATTGAATAACTGATGAAACTATCTCAATTAATCATTTCACTATTAGCAATCTCCGTTATCGGAGTGTCTGCTCAAGATGAAGCCAAGCGTAAACTGGCTAGAGCTTCAATGACCATTGAAGGGGGGACAAACCCTGTCTATATAACGGAAGTGACCAAAGGTTCAGTTCAGTATATTCTGGGCAAGGTGATTAGTATAGAACGTGCTGCATCCATGGATAAGCCCAAGATTCTTAAAAAATCTCGAGTGAAATTGGATAACTTATATATTTATGAGCCGAAAGAATATACAAAAGCTCTGAACCTATATAAATCTCGTCAGTACAAGGAAGCTCTCGCAAAGTTTGATGAGGTCATAGAAGCAAATTCTATGACCTATTTACTACCAGATAACTATGCCACATTGGCAGAATTTTATCAGATAGAGAGTTGCCGCCGTCTGCTTGATATTAAGGGAATGAAAGAAAGGATGGCAAAGTTTGAAGCTGCTCCACTGACACGCCAAACACAAATAGCACAGCTGGAACTCTTTCCTTTATGGGAAGCCACGTTAAATAAAGACTGGGCTCGCTTAGACGGGCTTTGTCAGCAGTGGGCCAAGCGTAAACTCCCTGTAAGCCACAGAGCACAGGTAGAGTTTTGCCACGGTCAAGCCCTTGAAGGCCTTAAGCAGCTAAAGCCAGCGCTGAATGCGTATGCTAGAGCCATGACTGCTGATTTCACAGTCTCTCATGAAATAGTGAAGCAAGCAGCGCTGAACTCATTGGCCCTGTATGAGACAGTTGAAGGCATTCAACATGAAATGGATCATTGGGGGAAACCAACAGCGAATACAAATTCAGCAGCGTATCAGTTCCTAGGAGAAGCTTATGGACTTGCCTCAGTCTACGGAAAAGCAAACTTAGGTGGAGGAACTCCATTACCTGCAGAATATAAAAAATTCCTAAAGTTTCAACCTCCCCATCTTGCAAAAGCAGCTAAGGACGCTGCTGCAAAAAAGGAATCGACGAAAGCTCAAGCAAAACCAGCACCCGCTGAGAAAAAGTCATTGTAAATTAACCCTATTAAATTTTGGCTCCTATTATGATCATTCATAGTAGGAGCTTTTTTATAGGTTCCAAGTTCAGGTGAGAGCCTACTAAATTTGTAGAAGCAAAACCTATGAGAGTGTGAAGCTCAGCTGTTGTTTCGGAGAAATTTACAGGACGGTTTTGTGAAACGCATTTAACGCTCTTCTTAAGTCCCCAGGGTAGCGGTAGCCAAGTTGGTAGGCGACTTCTTTAAGACTGGAGGATTCTTTATCCAGCATGGCTTGTGCGGCTAACATTTTTTGATTTCGCAGGAAACTGTTAGGGCTGATGGACATGTGATTCGTAAATAGCCTGTGTAGAGAAGATTGGGAGATGTTGAGGAAATCACATAATCTGGCGATAGGCTGAGGACTATCCAAATTCTTTTGGATCCATACGGTTGCTTTATGTAACCGTTCTTCGTCACGTGTGTTTTTATTGGGGGAGGTGTCTACTCGGTGGAGCGCAGCTGTGAGTATGTGGAAATGGCCTTCTAGACTTTGATTTGATAGGCTGTCGATCGCGGTTGTTTCTTTTCTACAGAGATCATGGAGGGTTTGGAAGTGGAGCTTTTGTTGGCTGGATAATTTACGTTTCCAGATGTTGGAGGGATGGAAGCTGGAAATGTTAGGGCTTTTTTGCCAGACCCATAGAAGGAATTTGCATTCTGTGTTCTCGGGGCTATTCCAGCCACTGGCTTGGGTTGGTGCGATTGTTACGATGTTTCCGGGATAAAGGTGTATTTCTCCGTAGTCGGTTTGTAGAATAGGCCTTCCTTCTAAGATTAAAGCGATGACCCAGCCGTGGTGTTGAGATTTCGGAATGGGTTGTTCAAAGAAATTACGTGCACCCCAGGCTAGGTATTGTAGAGGCCGTGTTTGATCAGAGCTCACCCAGCATGAGCGATCTTTCGCAGGGAGATAGAGGTGAGATTGGTCGGTGGTGATAGCATTATCAGTCATCTGCTTGCTCTTGCATACCAAATTTGATTTAAAATGCAATTTTTTTAAGGCTAGGGTACCTATAGCGTTATTTAGTGAGAATCTGCCATAGATCAGAAATTTGTTATGATGTCTCAAGAGAAGATAAAAGATTATAGCCTAATAGGGTCCAATTCCGCCATTGCTATGGAGACTGGCTTGGTGGATGCAGATTGGTATACAACACCTGTGGCGAGCTTTCAGCAACGTAAGAATTGGCCTGGCATCAGAGATTGTATTTTATATTTTGGTCTCATCGTTGCTTTTGGTTATTTGACTTATTATTGCTGGGGGCATTGGTATGCTCTAGTGCCTATGCTGGCCTATGGGATCCTTTATGCTTCGGCTTCTGATGCGCGATGGCATGAGTCTAGCCACGGTACAGCGTTTCGCTCTGATTGGATGAATAATGTACTTTATGAGGTGGCTTCCTTTATGGTCTTAAGAGAGTCGGTACCGTGGAAGTGGAGCCATACAAGGCACCATAGTGATACGATTATTGTGGGGAGGGACCCTGAGATCGCTGTCCCGAGACCACCTAGCCTTATCACTTTATTTCTTAAATGTATTAATTTTCAAGCCTTTAGGCGCTATTTTAGCCATATCTATCTTCATTGTTTTGGGCGGCTAACAGAAGTGGAAATGACATTCATTCCCAAAGAGGAATCAGGCAAGGTGTTTCTTCGGGCTAGGATTTATGCGGCAGTTTACATGACGATTCTCTGTTGTTGTGTTTACTTTGGGACATGGTTGCCTTTGGTATTTGTGTTAGGGCCCAATCTTTATGGTGCGTGGATGATGCCTATTTATGGTTGGACACAACATGCGGGATTGGCGGAAGATGTTTTAGATCATCGATTGAATTGCCGGACTGTGAAAATGAACTTTGTTCATCGATTTCTGTATTGGAATATGAACTATCATTTAGAGCATCACATGTTTCCTCTCGTGCCGTATCATCAGCTACCGAGGTTACACGAGGCAATTAAGCATGATTGCCCAGCTCCGTATCGTGGATTGGTGGATGCGTATCGAGAAATCATACCAGCGGTACTTAGGCAAAGAAGGGAGCCTGGGTTTTATGTAAAGAGGGTATTACCTGATCGGGAGGATTTGAAGGGAGAGAAGGCGGAGCATTCACAAGGTGAGAAAGGTTCTAGTGTTCTTAAGAAATCTGTTGATGGCTGGGTCGAGGTCTGTGATGAAGGTGAGCTTGCCTGTGAGTGGCCTGACCCCAAAATAGGAGACATTTCAAAAATGTAAATTTGATGCTAAAA
>CAZLQY010000057.1:0-18731 GCA_964561965.1 uncultured Verrucomicrobiales bacterium | reverse complement strand
GGTTTTCCTCTTTTCAATCAGGAATGTCAGATCAAGTCACGTTCTTTACACATAAGGGAAACCCAAAATATCAGATCAAATGTTTACTTTCACGCATGGGTACCGATTGCTGGCTATAGCCCAGCCTACAGTATAGTTACTGTTTCAATGTTAACTTCGTCAGACGCCCTACTTTATTCCAATCCTGCACGTAAAGGTTCCCTTCAGCGTCATAACTCAGACCGTGAGGGGCTGAGAAAATACCCGGTGTTTGATCCTTTGCCTCCACTTTAAAATTAGCCCATTGTTTTTGATTCGGGTTATCACCAAGAAAAGCCACAGGAGTGCCCTTCTTATCTAGAATCGTCACTCTAGCTTGAAGCTCTGCCACAGCACAATAGTCCCCATGAAAAGAGACAGCACAAGGTCTACGTAAATTAGTAGCATACTCTCCGAGGAAATTGCCCTCTAAATCAAAATGCACAAGGCGCTTCTTTTCTCGATCCACTACCAAGAGCCTAGTTTCCTCAAAGCGGTTATCGATTGAAATACCGTGTGATCGATTAAACTGATCCTTCTTATTCCCTTTACCTCCAAAGTGACTTAGAAACTTCCCTTCTGCATCAAATTTAAGAATGTAATTCGATCCATACCCACAACTTAAGAAAATAGTTCCATCTGCAGCCACGGCCACACTTGTCACGCCTTTAAGTCCTCCAGGGATTTCCCCTGTCTTTTCGTTGGGGATTTGCAGCTGTACTTCACCGTTTAAATTCAGCTTCACAAAGCGCCCTGGTCCCTCTTTCGATTCCCCTTTTAAATGAGCACAATATAGAAATTCTTCTCCATTTTCCTCATTTAATGTCATCCCATGCACACCAATGACATCTTCACCAATCGAGCCCAAGCTCTTCCCCTCGCTATCGTAAACTAATATGCCATGGTTCGCATCTGTAGAAACATACACCTTTCCTTCCTTGCTAACCGCAACGCCTCCATGGGTAGGGCCAATCTTATTCTCTGCCCCTAAGTCACCCCATGTCGAATTGGCCATATAAAGAAAAAGCCCGTTCCCCGTTAATACTCCGTTCTGAGGCACGACAGCCTCAGCATGTTCTCCCTCATGGCCTGATAAAGAACTTAATCCTGTCAGCAATGTAAGTGATATACTCAATAAAGATTGTTTCATCATAATTCTCATCCTAGTAATACAGTCACTATTGAAATATGTTCCATCATTTTGCGCTCTTTTTTTTGCTCAATTCCGCCAACTACCCATAGAAGCTTTTCACCATTTACAGGGAGATGAAACGAGATCTTCAATGGGCGGGATTACTTTCAAGTGTAATTCCTAACTGTTCAGGGGTCGCTTCTCTATGGCGCATTGTTAGAATATCAGGTCCATCAACACCCACACAAACCGTGTGTTCGAAGTGTGCAGAGTTTCTTTTATCTTTAGTCACCACCGTCCAACCATCGTCTAAAAAGTTAACACCTGCAGTACCTAAATTAATCATTGGCTCGATCGCTAAAACCATACCAGCCTGCAACACAGGAGTTCGGCCTGTAGGTCGGAAATTCGGAACAGAAGGCTCTTCATGGAGATTGCGCCCCACACCATGACCCACAAGTTCCTTCACCACCCCCATTTTAAACTGCTTCACATAATCTTCGACGGCTGCACAGAGGTCTCCCAAGTATTCACCTTCTTTGGCGAAACTAATCGCTTCGTATAGAGATTGCTCTGTTACTGCTAATAGCCGTTTTGTCTCATCATCTATATTTCCCACTGCCACTGTCGTAGCATTATCTCCGATCCAACCGTTTTGAACAATACCAACATCTATACTAATGATATCGCCGTCCTTAATCAGATAATCCCCTCCAATGCCGTGAACAACTTCCTCATTCGGGGAAATACAAATGTTTCCGGGGAACCCCCGATAACCTAAGAATGCGCTATCACAGCCATACTCTTTCATCAGACTGGCTGCGTAAAGGTCGACTTCTTTCGTTGTCTTTCCTACTTCGATAAAATTTGCCGTCGATTGAAGTATGTTGCTAGCCATTTCACAGGCAACACGCATTTCTTCAATTTCTTCGGGAGTTTTAATATGGATACGGTTACTATTTTTCTTTCGTTTCGCCATGACTTTGAACGTCCTGTAGTTTCATCAGCATTTTAAAAAATACTAATTTAGGGTCCTATACCCTATTGATTGATCTGAGTTTACCTTGATGATGATAGTAGTCAAACACCTCTAATGTATGATTGATAAAATGAGAATAAGGTTTGAGAAAAATTTCATCCTCATCGCTCAGAGGCTCTTGTTGACTTTGCCGCTATCGAGAGTCCTCATAATCAGTACTACTCTCATATCCAATTGATTTAAAAAATAACGAGCCACAGTGATCGTCTCACTGTGGCTCAAAATACAATTCGAACGCTATTGTTTACCGCAAGCCATTAATGGTCATCGCTACAATACCAAGAACAACAAACACGGCCACAATCGTCATCAAATAAACAACGGAGCCATTACTCTGAGTAATACGAGCTTGCCCACGCTTATCATACCGCCCACCTTTAATTTTTCCTTTCCGAAGAAATCCATCATACTCGCGCTGTAGTAGATGAGTTTCAATCTGGCGCATAATATCTAAAAGTACACCAACCATAATGAGAAGGCTGGTTCCACCAAAGAAGCCTGTCACGATAATAGGAAGTGTTTCACCGTTAAATAACTTAGGCATTAAGCCAACGCCCCAAGGCAACATGAATATAATTGTAAGAAACGCTGCTCCAGCAAAGGTTAGGCGAGTCATGGTAAAATCAAGGAATTTAGCCGTTGGCTCCCCAGGGCGAACACCAGGAATATATCCACCACTGCGTTTGAGGTTTTCCGCAATTTCTGAAGGTTGGAACATCGTCGCCACCCAAAAATAGGAGAAGAAGAAAATCATAACCCCCGCAATGACATAATACCACCCACCATTAGGAGAAAGTATCTCGTTAATAGATTGAGCCCAACTAGCACTGATCATCTGACCAAGCATTGGAAATAAACCTAGAATAGCTGTCGCAAAAATAATGGGCATCACATTCGCGTAGTTCAATTTAAGAGGCAAATACTGGGTTTGCCCGCCACCAAACTGCTTCCGCCCTACAACACGTTTTGCATGCTGAATGGCAATACGACGCTGTGCTTGAGTGATGGAGATCACCGCGGCAACAACAAAAATGAGAAACGCAATTAAGAATACTACAAACACAGCACCGGCTGTACCGGCTGAACCAATGAGCGTCGTCCACATAAGGGTCAAAGCCATCGGGAGAGAAGAAATGATGTTGACTGTGATGATCATGGACGTTCCATTACCAATCCCACGTTCCGTCATTTGATCTCCTAACCACATCAATAGCAATGTCCCTGAGACAATCGTAAGAACCGTTGTAGGAATGAATGTCCAGCCTTGATTCAAAACGAGCTCACCATGTACTGCTGGGTTAAACCCTTGGAAACCAGGAATAAACTCAGGGTTACCTCGCATTCCTTTCGCCAGCATGAAGCCCTGAACGAAAGCGATAAAAATAGTAACAATCCGGGTGTACTGATTAATCTTTTGGCGGCCCCCGTCTTCACGAGAAAGTTTAGCTAACTTAGGAACGACAGCTGTCATCAACTGAATCATGATAGACGCTGAGATATACGGCATAATACCAAGAGCAAAAATGCCCAAAGTTTGCAGCCCCCCTCCTGAGAAGACTGTTGTCATCATTCCCAATAAACCACCACCCCCGTCCCCCTTAGAGGCTCTATCAAGAAGGAAATTCTCAATAGCTATACTGTTTACGCCGGGTAACGTCACATGCACACCGAGGCGGACGATAACAATCATAAGTAGCACATAAATTATGCGCTCTTTTAGCTCGGGGACTTTCCAGGTATTCGCAAAAGCGGAAATCATTGTTTTGGTAAAATTGAATTGGGCTTAGATAAGCACAAGTGAGGAAGCACGTAAATGCTTCCTCACAAAATTGTATAAAAAATGTCGTAAGACACTTATTGAAAAGAGGAAGACTAAGCGATCGTACCGCCAGCTTTTTCAATCTTCTCCTTGGCTGTACCACTGTATGCGTCGACAGCTACAGTGAGTTTCTTGGTGAGATCACCAACTCCTAGGATCTTGATTTGATCAAAGGCTCCTTTAATCAGCCCTTTGGCACGGAGTGACTCTTCGTTAACGGTATCACCGTCTTCGAAACGCACTTCGAGCTTAGAGAGGTTCACTGTAACAACTTTATCCGCGAAGCGAACGTTGTTGAAACCGCGCTTAGGAAGACGACGATGAAGTGGCATCTGCCCACCTTCGAAACCGGGACGAACACCACCGCCTGAGCGTGATTTTTGACCCTTGTGCCCTCTACCTGAAGTTTTACCAAGACCAGAGCTTTCACCCTTACCAAGACGTTTTACACGATGTTTAGAGCCATCGTTTGTCTTAAGATTATGAAGTTCCATATATAATAGATTCTTTTAGAGATTGACCAGAGGGATCATTCCATCCTGCTCTGGTTAGAATAATTAGAGGGCCTTTTTCTCTGCTATTTGCTTACCGCGTGAACCAAGGACGGTCTCACGTGTGCGCAGCTGCGAAAGAGCCTTCACTGTAGCTTTCACTACGTTAGCATGATTATTTGAACCGAGTGATTTACCGAGGACATCTTTGATGCCTACAGTTTCACATACAGCACGAACACCACCACCAGCGATAACACCTGTTCCCGGGCAAGCTGGCTTCAGAAGAACCTTGCCACCGCCGAATTCAGCGTATGTTTCGTGAGGAATCGTTCCATCAACAACTTCAACTTTCACAAGGCGGCGACGAGCTGCCTCTGAAGCTTTACGGATGCATTCTGCAACTTCCTTCGCTTTGCCAAACCCAACACCGATACGACCTTCATGGTCACCGGATACAAGGAGAGCAGAGAAGGAGAAGCGGCGTCCACCCTTCACAACCTTAGCACAACGGTTAATGAAAACGACCTTCTCATGAAGCTCTTTTCCATCTTCTGTCATTGGTTTTGGAGGGGCTTGACGTTGAGGACGCTCTCTACGAGGTCCACGACCACGGCCACCACGCTCTTCTTGCTTGGCACCAGCTGCTGGAGCAGCAGAATTTGTTGCTGCTGGTTTCCCAGCTGGCTTATTTCCTGTATTTTCAGACATGTTTCAGAGTGTGATTAGAATTGTAGTCCAGCAGTTCTGGCAGCATCTGCTAGAGAAGCCACTTTACCGTGGAAGAGGTGACCACCACGGTCAAAGACCACAGTTTCAATATTAAGTGCTTTAGCGCGTTCAGCAATAAGAGAGCCTACTTTTTCAGCAGTCACCTTATTAGAAGCAGCAGTTTCTACAGCCTTATCAAGTGAGGAAGCTGAGGCTACGGTGTGGCCTGCAACATCATCAATTAATTGACAATAGATATGCTGATTAGAATACTTTACAGCAAGACGTGGGCGCTGGGCAGTTCCAGAAACCTTCTTACGGATACGACGGTGGATGCGCTTACGGACATCCTGACGATTCATTTTGCTCATTTTATTAAAATGGTTATTTGTTTCTGATTATTACTTACCGACAGACTTACCAGCCTTACGACGAACATACTCACCCACATAGCGAACACCTTTTCCTTTATAAGGCTCAGGTGGGTAGTAGCTGCGAACTTCCGCTGCGAATTGACCGACCATCTGCTTATCGACACCCTCAACAGAGACATTGGTGTTTTTCTCAACCTTCACTGTAAGACCAGTTGGAATTGGGTGAATGATTGGGTGTGATTTACCGAGAGAGAGATCAAGATTGCTACCTTTCACCGCTGCACGGAAACCAACTCCGATGATTTCGAGGTCCTTCTTAAATCCTGTAGTGACACCCATGACCATGTTATTGATCAATGATCGGGCGGTACCATGAAGAGCACGAAGTTGACGAGATTCCTCAGCGCGTTCAACATACACTTCTGATCCTTCTACTTTTGCTGAGATGCCAAGAGGCATACTCCACTCAAGCTTACCTTTAGGGCCTTCAACGACTACGTCAAAACCATTAACTGTTACTTTAACCTTCTCTGGAAGAGAGATGGATTTTTTTCCAATACGTGACATTTGATATTCCTTCTAGTTTTGGTTTACCAAACTTTGGCGATAACTTCTCCACCAACGTTTTGTTTACGGGCTGTAGAACCACTCATCACACCCTTTGAGGTAGAGATGATGGAAATACCGAGACCATTGAGAACACGCGGCATTTCTCCCGCACCTACATATTGGCGAAGACCAGGCTTGGAGACGCGTTTAAGGTCTGTAAGCACTGGCACGCCAGCATCGCTATACTTCACTTTCACTTCGATCTCAGGGAATTTCCCTTCTGTCTTCATTTCATAATTCCAAATATAGCCTTCTTTTTTAAGGATCTCTGCTATATCAGCTTTGATCTTTGAGTATGGGGCTACGAATGATTCATTACCTGCGCGAGAAGCATTCTTCAAACGAGTTAAAAAATCGGAAATTGGGTCACTTAGAACTGCCATAATATTTGTTTTCTTCGTTTTAAGTTAAAAGGTTAAGCAGCGGATTCGTCCTTCTTAGGATTCTCACGGAAAGGCATTCCAAGTTGACGAAGAAGAGCGCGGCCAGCGTCATCTGTTGTCGCTGAGGTCACAAAAATAATATCGAATCCGATCTGACGTTTAATCTGATCTAATTCCACTTCAGGAAAAACAGATTGGTCTGCGAAGCCAAGGGCATAGTTCCCCTTACCGTCGAAGCTCTTTGGTGAAATACCGCGGAAATCTCGGATATTTGGAGCAGTCACGTTAATAAAACGATCTAAAAATTCCCACATACGGGCGCCACGAAGAGTCACGCGGGCTCCAACAGCTTCACCTTCACGCACTTTAAAGTTCGCCACAGATTTGCGGGCATAAGATATCGATGGCTTTTGGCCAGTGATTTTAGAAATTTCAGCAACACTGTCTTCAACAGCTTGCTTACGATCAGCGGCACGACCACAGTGGGTGGTCACAACAATTTTTTCCAAGGACGGAACCTCGTGAGGATTAGACACTCCGAGCTCATCTTTAAGAGCCGAGAATACTTTCTCCTTATAATATGTTTGTAATGTTGGTGTCATTGTTTTGCGGGTCAGCGGTTTATGGTGCTTAAGCGCGAGATCTAGTGTTGTTTCACTCCCTAAAGAGTAAGAACGATACCAGCGGAAGGCGGCTGTAACGCATCGAAGCCCTATCGGCAAGCGGAATCGTTCAATTTATAAAAGAAATTTCGATCTCCACAGACCTCACTCTACAGATTGAACTCCTTCAGGTTCCTCCGTCTCCTCTCCTTGAGCTTCTGCGTTTTTGCGAGCTTGGAAATCGGGGTCCTTTTCATTCTCTAGCCTTAATGTTTCCATATACGTATTGAACTCTTCTATCGTCATCTCCTTCTTTCCTCCTTCCTCATTACTATCAGAGATAACATCCGCCTCGGTTTGTAAGGAGGAGGCCTCCTCAACATCGAAACTCCTCTCGTACATTATGACACCCCCTGAAGTTAACACTAGAAACGATAATAGGCACATATAGCCACCGTGATGAGCCGACAATGGCTTTTTCCACAAAATGAATGGATACAGTACAATCCCTAAGCCGACAATGGACAGCCCATAAAAAATCACACAGACAACGGGATTCAAGAGCTTATTCTGCAGCACCGGTGAAGGAGCAGGTTGATGCATAAGCTTTGATCTCCTTACGTCATTGAGCTCTTCTAAACTTTTCTTCTGTGTAGGAATCTCTGACATAATTTATGTATGACAAGCTATTCTAATTCAATCAATAGCTAGTAACAATAAAGCCTGTCACCCCTATTAGGATCACAGGCTTTATAACGTGTCATTCTATTACGATGAATGATATCGCAGAACTAACCTTCGGGTGCTTCGTCCTTAGATTTAGCGACCTTTTTTGCTGTACTCTTTTTTGCTGCTACTTTCTTAGCCGCTTTTTTGACTACTTTTTTCGCCACCTTCTTAACGGCTTTTTTGGCTGCTTTTTTGGCTGCGGGTTCCTTTTCTTGAGGTTTACTCACGCTTTTCACTGTTGACGTCAGTGCTGCCCCTGATTTCAATTTCTGCCGGCGTAAATAGCTTTTACGGCGACGACGCTTCTCTAATTTAGCATACTGTTTTCCCATATATGTTTCACATTTAATGTTGCCACTAGCTTAAATCAAGAGGAAAACACACAGCGTTCAGGAAAACATACCTTCCCTGTTGACCTACACCGACATTAAAGCTACTCCAAACCTTTATTAAGCCTCTTACCTATGCCTGGAATTATTGTCAAACCCCGCTCACGAATCTTTCATGGACACGATTGGGTCTTTTCATCGGAAGTACGCAAGTTCTATGGCGATCCTCAGCCTGGTGAAGTTATCACTCTCAAGGACTATCGTGACCGCTCACTAGGAACGGCCATCTTCGACCCTCACTCTCAAGTGGTCGCAAGAAGAATCTCCAGAAGAAAACAGCGCCTAACTCTTGAGTTCTTCCAACGAAGAATACAACAAGCTGTAGAGTTAAGAAAAAACACCCTAAACATCAATCTACACGTCTGTCGATTAGTGTGGAGCGACTCCGATTCCCTCCCTGGCGTTATCATCGATCGCTACGAGAAACATATTGTACTTCAAGTGTATACTCTGGCGATGTACCGACAGCTATCACTCATTACTGAAGCGATCACCGAAGTTCTTTCCCCCTCAAGTATTACGCTTAAGAATGATACTTCGCTACTAGAGTCGAAAGAAATAGAACGAGAACCGAGGATACTTCACGGCACTCCCCCAGCCTCGTTTAATGTGGAGGTTAACCAGATTCTTTTTGAACTTAATCTCTCTCGCCAATCTCAGGCTAGCCTCTATTTGGATCAACTCCATACTCAAGCCTCGATCGCAACCTACGCCAAAGGCAAACGGGTTTTAAACGCCTTCAGCGGTTATGGAGGCTTTGCTCTAGCCTGTGCCCATGCTGGGGCGGAAAGTGTCACGACGATCGAACACTGTGATGAAACCGTCTCTACGATACAAAAAAATGCCACACTGAACGGAGTCAAAATCAACACCATTCTTCATAATGCCTATGACTACCTGAAGCACTGTGAAGACAAATACGATCTCATCATTCTAGACCCGCCCAGTTTCACCCAAAATAAAAAAACTCTCCAAGACACTATGCGCGGCTACAAGGATCTACATATCCACAGCCTCGGTCTACTTGAAAAAAACGGGATTCTCTCTACTCATTGTGCAAGCCTCCATGCTAGCCATGAGCTATTTCTCGCCAATATTGTCTCTGCCTCCGTAACAGCCCAGCATACTTTACGACTTCTGGAAACTCACGACCAAAGACAAGATCACCCTATTTTACCCAGCCTGCCAGAAACTCACTACCTTAAAGGCTACACACTACAGCTTACACCCAGCCGCTAACAGTATTTCCCCCCTCGCTCCAATAATAACAGAAACAGATGATCTACTTCGACGGGAAGCTTTGATGAAGTCCTCTTCATCTTCCGGAGAAACCCTCACAGATCCACAATGGGAAGGAACATTCACAGCACTCTTCTTCCTCTGGAACAATTCAGCCCTAGAAAAAATGCTCCCTACGCGAAAGCGTCGTATCAAAAGGACTTACAGATTATGAGCAATTAAGAAGCTTTATCGTTCTCACACAGATAGAATATGATTCTATCTAACGTAGAATTGAGCACCAAGAATCATGGCCTTTTCAAAAAAAATACGAAATTTCCGCTGGTGGCATTGGCTCATTATTCTGGCCTTTTTATCAGGCTATGGCGGCTATATTACGATCAACAAAATGACTAAGCATCTTGTTTCCCCACCTCGTAGGGCTCTTCAAGATTATCACAACTCCATTTTAGCGAACCCCGATAAATACGGGATAGCAATTTCAACCAGAAACTTGCTTCAAGGAAAAGTCCCGACATTAGTAGTTACTTCAAACGGTACAGTATCTCAACGAGGTCGTATTTTAAGAGATCAGTTAAAAAAACAAAGGGTTTCCATCCCTCATCTAACAGATATTTCAGTTCCACATGCTACCATTGTTCTTCTTCATGGGCGTAACGGAAGAAAAGAAGACCTTCTTCCCATAGCGGAACGTTTCTGTTCTCTAGGTTTCCGGTGTATTTTACCAGATTTGCCATCTCATGGTGACAGCCCTCTCTCCATTTGTCATTATGGTTCCAGTGATTTTGAAACAAGGCTCCCAAAAAAAGTATTCCTAGAAGTAGCGAAAAAAGAAGGTTTCGCCAAACAGCCTGTTCACTTATGGGGCATTTCCATGGGAGGGTCTTTCTTAACCCATTCCGCAGCATCAAATGAAGCCCCTTGGACAAGCCTGACTATCATTGCCTCATTTGGATCATTTCAAAAAGTTGTTTCTCATAAAGTCCCTAATCTGCTACATGGTTTCATAGAAAAAAAATTTGAAGACCACGGAGGAACACGTTTTAATGCCATCAATCCAGAGGAAGTGGCTACTCAGGTTGACCTTCCTTTACTTCAATTTCATGGGGAACAAGACGACCTAATTCCAATTAACCAAGGTAGACAACTATTTGAAGGATTTCAAAGTGCGCAAAAAGAATTTATAGTAGGACCTAATGCCAATCACGATAATATTCTTATTACACCTATGAAACTGTACGCCAAAATGGCGACTTTCATGTTAACAACGCAAAAAACAGCAGCTGATTGAATAGTAATTTTTTTACCATCACTTTTCTAGCCGGCTCACTATGTTCTATAGATTCTAGGTATATGTTTTGAACCTTCTCGTTAATTCCCCTGTTTCACTCTTTCAACATTAGCGTATGGCACAACGAGTTCCTTGCCATTGTTCAGTTTGAAAAAAGCGGAGAGTTTACGCTTACCTTTGGCCATCTTTATGACAAAAGAAATGGCCTTATCCCTCTCTTTGATCGCAGCTTCTGCTAATTGCTTTCCGTTAACCTTAACAACCACACTTCTGGCATCGATTGCATCGCCACTAGTCGCACGATACGCTTTAGAAGCACCTGCCACATCTGCACCTGGCGGTAACGAAGCGTTGATCGCTGTATCCGCAGAATTTGGCCAGCGACTTAGCGTGACTTGGTAGAGCCCTGATTTCTGAACATCTAGGGACCAATACCCCATAAACTTATCTTCTGAGAATTCTCCAAGTCTTCTCACATGACTTTGATTCCAGGCCACTTTCTCCATAATGACATCATGAGATGTTAGATCGACTAACGGTGCATTGTCATTCCCAACAATAATATAAGCATCTTCCTTAAACGAAGGGAGTAACTCAGACCACCATGCTTCATAAAAAGCCCGCATTTTCTCCATTCGTTCTGGGTGCTCTGCAGCAACATTATGCTTTTGGGCGAGATCAGCTTCTAGATCGTAGAGCTCCGTTCCGTTTACCAGGCGCCAGCCTTGTGACATGACAGAGCATTTACGCCACTTGATAGGATCAACTACTCTTTGAGAATCACTAATGAGCATTCTCTCCTCCCAGCCCTCATAATCTCCATTCTCAAAAAGAGGGCGAATCGACCGCCCATCAAATTTCACTCCGGAAGGAGTACTAACTCCGCAGTAATCTAATAAAGTAGGTGCGACATCAACGGCGTGAGTTAAGGTCTTAATGTCTTTCTGTTCCGTTAATCCACCAGCGGGATAATGAATGAAAAAGGGAACACGGTGCCCCCCGTCATACTCACTCCCTTTCTTTCCCCGCATTCCAGAGTTGTAGCCACCACCAGCAGCAGTACCGTTGTCTGTGGTAAAGATAAAGATCGTGTTATCTTCTATGTCTAACTCTTTCAGATAAGAGCGTAAAGAACCGACGTTATCATCAATATTGGTCACCATTCCATAGAAAGCCTTCGCTTTATCAGCACGCTCAGGATACATATCCATATACTTTTGTGGTGCATGTAATGGACTATGAGGAGCATTGGAGCTGATGTAGGCAAAAAAAGGTTGTTTGTTTTCTAAGGAATGTTGAATGAATTTTTTCGCTTGGGTGAAAAACACATCCGTACAAAAGCCCTCCGCAGCCACAACCTTTCCATTATGAAAGTAGGAACCGTCAAAATAAGCATTATCCCAACAATCAGGAGTTTGCCCTACGCCGCCTCCACCATGTCGGTAAACTTCACTAAATCCTCTATCTTCTGGACGAAAGGGATAATTATCCCCCATATGCCACTTTCCAAACATCCCTGTAGCATAACCAGCACGTTGTAGCATTGTTCCTAATGTCATTTCATTTTTACGAAGCATAGAGCGCCCCATAACCGTATGCCAAACGCCTGTACGGTTCGCCCAATGACCTGTCATGATTGATGAACGACTGGGGGAACATGTTGGAAATACATGATAGTCATCCAGCCCGACAGATTCCGATGCTAAGGAGTCAATATTAGGGGTAATGGCAAATGGATGGCCATGACAAGCCATATCTCCATACCCCTGATCATCTGTGATGACAAAAACGACATTAGGCCTTGTCTCCCCCATGCCAAAGGGAACAGCTAATAGATAAATGGATAATAGTGTCTTTACCAATTTCACGAGAGGACTCTATTCTAGATTACTATTTTTTCTGGTCCCAAAGTGTAAATGGATCATCATGCTCCTGCATTTGATCGTAGAGAAGCGCCTCCATTTCAGCAAGTTTCTCTGCGTATTTTGAATCATCTGCTAGATTAACCTGATTCTTCTTTGGAGTGTTTCCTGTCACTTCAATCACTTTTGGATCATGGTGTTGGATGAGAAGTTCTTCTGGATTTTCCGCTAGATTAAATAACTGAGTTTCACGAACAGTTCCGTCTAGAACATCAAATTTCACTAACTTCCAATCCCCTTTTTTCACAGCCCGAATTCCAGGAGTGGTGCCTCCACAATACACTCCATAAAGAGTCTCTCGCACAACATCTTTAGCACCCTGTAACACATTACGGAAGCTAAGGCCCTCCACTGTCTGAGGCACTTCGATCCCTGCTAAATCTAACATTGTTCTCAAACTATCCAAAAGATAGATATTACCTTCTGCCCGGTGCCCTTTTTCAAGACCTGGCCCTTTCACAATATAGGGTACACGCCAGCTGTGCTGATAAAGGTTTTGTTTCCCCATAAGTCCATGCCGCCCTACAGCGATACCGTGATCAGAAGTATAAAAAATGTACGTGTTATCAAGCTCTCCCGCAGCTGCTAAACGCTCTAAGACTCGGCCTATTTGATCATCAATATATTCAATACAGGCATATTCCCGCCCAGTTTCATTCCTAATCGTATCCTCATCCCGGTGTTTATCGACACCAGGAACTCTCTCTTCATCTCGAAGTTTTTTATGCCCATGATGAAAAGGATGCTCTGGAAGCCAAGTGACAGGGACAGGAGGCGCTCCATCCAAAGCCTTCGTTTTACCAGGATCAAACTCATTGGTAGCATGATACTTAGTCAGATTCTCCGTCGTCCCATTTCTCTCATCGTGAGGATGAGAAAAGCCCATATAAACGAAAAATGGTTTTTCTTCCTTAGAAGATGTTCGTTGATCTAAAAACTCAACAACCTGATCTCCGTGCCAAAGGGAACTCATTTCTTTATCATCCCCCATTCGGCTCGTCTGGTCTCTGACTGTCTCAAACTGATTGTTCGCTTTTTGATAGCTATTCCCCACTTTACAAGTTCTCATTGTATCGTAACCAGCACGCTTAAAAATAGCTCCGATTGTATTTTGCTCTAAATTCGGCGGAACGTGTTCTTTCAGATGCTCTGGCGTACGAGCATACGCTACAGGCACGTGCCAAAGAGTCCTGCCTGACATCACCATGTGGCGAGAGGCTGTGCATACCGCCCCTTTATTCGCACCCATATGGTAAGCACCGTCAATAGTGACCCCTTCCGCAGCAATCCGATCTAAATTTGGTGTTTGGCAGATCTTATTACCATACGCTGATAACGTTGCAGGAGCTTGGTCATCAGTAATAATAAAGAGAAAGTTAGGGCGATCTCCAGCACTGGCTGACAGGGAGAGCAAAACGGCGCTGATCGATGTTCGAAAAATATGTTTGAATGTAAAGGACTCTAGCATGTCACATAGTACGAGGCACAACGCATAAGCTATCAAGCATAATTTGGTATATTTTCGTCAGGGCCCTCCCTATTTCTAACGAAATATTAAAAATCGACCTACTCTAGACGGTCACTTCTATCCTGCCATTGTTCCATCACCAACTCAACACTGCCCACATGGTACTAAATAATCATTTAAAAGTGCATCACTCTTTGATTTCACTCTTGAAACTTCTAGGCCCCAAGCCATCCTGCCTCCGTTATGGCTGACAAGCGTTTTCAATCACTACCAGGCTTCCGAGACTTTGCCCCCAAAGAATGCGCTCTGCGTAATTACCTTTTTACTCAATGGCGTAACGTGGCACAAAATTACGGCTTTGTGGAATACGAAGCTCCTATTTTAGAATCAACAGAGCTTTACTTAAAAAAAGCAGGAGATGAATTACCCACTCAACTATTTCGCTTCACAGACAAAGGAGAAAGAGATGTCACTCTGCGCCCAGAGCTCACTGCCTCACTAGCCCGTATTGCCTCTGGAAACCAACGCCATTATTCCAAGCCAATGAAGTGGTTTGAGATTGGCCCCTGCTTCCGCTATGAAGCCCCACAAAAAGGCCGCACGAGAGAATTCATACAATTTAATGCAGATATTATTGGAGAAAATTCCTCCGCTGCAGATGCTGAACTACTCGCTCTCGCTATCGACACCATGCTAGCATTAGGCTTCCGTGAAGGTGATTTCATCCTACGTGCTTCAGACCGCCAATCCTGGCTCTCCTTTTGTGAAAACCAGTCTATAGAAGACGTCACAGGTTTCCTTCAAATCATCGATAAAATAGAACGTGATAAACCTGAAGTTCTCATCGAAAAGCTCTCCAAATATCACGTCTCATTAGAGACTGTCCAAGACTTCATAGCCAATCCAGCTAATGCTTCTGAATGCTACAATCAAGTCGTAGAAAACCTCACCGCGAGAGGGCTTGGACAATTCATCGAATTAGACCTTACCATCGTCAGAGGCTTAGCCTATTACACCGGGATAGTGTTTGAAATTTTTGATACTCGCCGCAGCATGCGTGCTATCGCAGGTGGAGGGCGCTATGATGATCTTCTTAAATCGCTTTCCAACGAAATCGTAGACCTCCCGTGCACAGGCTTCGCCATGGGCGATGTCGTCATAGCCAACTTCATTGATGAAACTCCTCACGCAGCAGCCCAGCGTGACAGTTGGCTAGCCACTCAAAATCCCACTGACGTCTACTTAGTCATAGCCGATGAACAACAACGCTCACACGCGCTCAGACTAGCGACGCAGCTTCGCCAAGCAAACATCAAAGCTGACTACTCAATGTCTAGCGCCGGATTCGGCAAACAATTTAAGAAAGCCAGTTCCTTAGGAGCAAAAATCGTAATCATCCTAGGTAGCGAGTATCCAGAGGTTCAATTAAAAATCCAATCTACTCGCGAAGAAATAACATTAGAATGTACAGAAAACCTCATTAAAGTCGTGAAAGAGCAACTCTCCACTTTAGATTAATCACACTTAAAGAAGTCATTTCGTCGATAAAAAGTAGAGTTAGAATCCTTACTTGAACTAGTCTCATAGCTGTGCATTACTAACCCCTATTATGAGCCGTTTATCATCAGCAGTAAGTATTCATCCATATTTCAAAATAAACGCTGGCAAACTTGATGCCTTTAAGACTGTCATCACCAAGTTTGTTGCAAGAACTAAGACGGAAGATCTCTGCCTTTACTACGACTTTTTTTTCAACGAAGAGCATCAACAGATTCACTGCCGCGAAGCTTATATCGGGGCAGAAGGCGTACTCGCTCATCTTCAAAATGTCGAAGTATGTATTAAAGAAGCCCTCACTCTCTCAGAGCTCTATCGCCTAGAAATCCATGGCCCGGCCGAAGAAATCGCCAAGCTCAGAGAACCTCTTGCAGCCCTCAAACCAGATTTTTATGAAAACTATGGAGGTGTCTCTAAGCTCTAAAACAACATTGTTTTAGAACCACTTTAAATACGAATAAGCACAGGCATATAAACTTAACATATTCATTATTTGCCGCATTTCCTGCTATCCACATCTTAGTTTTCCTTAAGACAAGTTTCCTCAGGCCCCCCAAAACCCTGGATCATACATAAGCGCTGCTATTTAAAAGGAGTTAGAACCACCATAGCTCAAAGAAGCCGAGCCCAGAGAGCTCAAAGACTCCCAGTAATCTATGCTCTCGCTTCATAAGACAGCTCCATAGTCATCACAACAACATATAGCGGCCGTATTACAAAATCAACGGTCAGGGTCAGCCACAGGGAGAGCAACAATACAAGTCTGGCCTAGCTACGTTCGACTCTACTTTCCAAAATATTGTTTCCATCTCGACTTACTTTTATAACTAAAAACCTATTTATATGCCCTTTCATAGCATATACTCGAACAGTCACGCCTTTGTCTATTTCCTCTTGACTTATAAAAGACTCACCAAATGGAATAGGTAATGATTCATAAATATAGGCAGGGTCTCCATGCACGTTTTCTAGCGTAGAAACTTCACTAAACATGTTTTTAGCGTGTAATACATCATCACTCGTACAATGAGACAATATACACGCAGTAATTAAGATCCAAATAGGATTCAAAAAACCATTCTTCATTTACACAGCAGTTAGAGTAACTTTTGATTCCTATTGATTTACCTTCTTATCAGCCTCCTCATATTAAAAACATATTTGAAATCAGAGCAACTACAAATAAACCATAAACAATAAGGAAATCTGAATTCTTTGAAAACCAGATTATCAACACTCTAGAATCGGTTAAGCGATGATCCAAAATCGGTATTAGTCCAGTAGTAACTACAAGTGAACAGTAAGTCTAGTGGTCTTAATCAACTAGGGTCAGTGCTATTCACTACTACTTCCTTTCAACCAAACTAATCTACTTCTATTTCCGATCTATGTCAGTTTTGTTGCAACTTTGGAAAATATATGGTGTTTAGATGGCTAGAACTAAATTTTAATCATTATGAATCAGACCCTAATTGTTCCTATCATTGCTCTAGTTGTTGGAGGGTCAACTGGATTCTTCATCGGAAACTCCCGGTCTACTACACCTTTAGCAACCGATGTTTCAGAAACAACGATCATTCACCCCCCTTCCAAGGTTCAACAAGAAAACAGGACATCTGAGCAGAGGAGCTCAGTAAACCGGGCGAAAGCTCTTCGTTCTAGTGATAAGATTTTTCGCGAGGGGTCTCAGACCTCAAGGGTCGAAGAGCTGATTAGTTTTTATAGCCAATTAGATTCCCATGAGTTTGAGGCCGAGGTCGACAAACTGACAGATATCAGCATGCCGGATCGAATGCTGGCCTCCTATCTCTTATTTTCTCAATGGGCGGAATTAGACCCAATAAGAGCAATCGCTAAAACTGATAACTTAGGTAGAATGGGGGTATTCTCAAAGTCTACAGTCCTTCGTTCTTGGGCCTCTACTGATCCCCAGTCAGCAGCAAATTTTTACCTATCGAATAAAGACGACTTTACTGTATTAACGACTATCGGAAGAAACCGCAGGGGCTCTGGAATGTCCCCTTCTGGATCTATTGCAGGAGAATGGGCGAAAGAAGACCCAAAATCTGCTTTAGTCTGGGCTACAGCTCAAGAGGGAACGGATAATGAACAGGCCATTGGAAGTGTTTTTACAGAATTGGCAAAAACGGATCCCCAACAAGCTGCAATCTTAGCGGCCAATCTAGCTGCAGAAAGTCAACAGACAGCAAACCTTTCCATAGCCAGAACTCTTGGAGCAAACGACTATGAGGCAGCTCAAACTTGGATAAGTACTCTACCAACAGAAGCTCAAGAGCAAGCGACACTGACAGCTCTTGAATCCTTAGCCGGGAAAAACCCTTCTCAAGCAGCGACATTACTGGGCGAAGTCTCTGGAGAAGAAAACAAATTAAATTTAATTGATGATATAGCTACCGGGTATGCCAGAAGTGACGGCGCTGCGGGTGTAGAATTCCTTATCAATACTGCTAATCTAGAGGCGATTGAACAATCGATCAATGACCCTATGCGGACATGGGTGGCTAACGATCCGGAAAAAGCTCGAGATTATGCGTTGGCGATTGAGCAAGGGCCTGCTCGAGATACGACTCTGAGAAGTTATCTCATTGTTGATCGCACTAACAATGATTTCCAAGGCCAATTAGATCTAGCCACTACTATCCAGAATGAATCCGACAGAGGAGATGCCTATAATGTGGTCATGAATCGTTTTGTGAGAAGTGACGAGGATGCAGCGAGAGAGTATTTAAAACAAGACCCTAACATCTCCCCTGAGCAACAGGAAGAGATCATTAAGGGAGCTAAAAATAATAGAAGACGGGGTGGCTTCAGAGGCCGATAATCAATCAAACAGATCATTTCAGCCCCTTCCTGAAGCCGAGTTGTGGCATTCTACTCTCGTTAGCTGTAAAGAACGTGACTTGATCTGACATTCCTGATTGAAAAGAGGAAAACCAA
>CAZLQY010000056.1:0-18881 GCA_964561965.1 uncultured Verrucomicrobiales bacterium | reverse complement strand
CCCGTAACTGCCAAATGATCAGCATGATGAAACTCTTAGGTTAATGCGTATGATTGGCAGCGTAATTTGCCAATGGATGAGCAGTGCTTCCCGTTTTTGCCAGACGGAGAACGAGTGTTACCTGCGTTTAGCGAATGGGTTAAAACTCAAAAACCAGATTCCATTTTAGCGTATAAAATACCTGTGAAAAGCTGGCTTTCTAAGATGGAGCTTAGTATTCCCAATGATATGGGTATTGCCTATCTGTATGGTTCTGAGAAAGAACGTATGTTGTCTCCGGGGATCGATGGTAATCTTGAGCAAGTAGGCGCAGCAACCATTGATTTAGTAGTGTCAGGATTATCGATTCACCGTGTAGGTGAGCCAGATCATCCGAGAGAAGTTTTGATTAAAGGTAGTTGGTGTATGAAACATTGAATACACGGTATCATCAAATCAGTGACATTCACCTATCTTTACTAGCTCCTGCACCCTTAATTACTTGGATCGATCATTGATCTGCCAACATCACCTAGAATAGACTTAATTATCACACTACCTAATCTTATTACAGCTCATGCATGCTTCTCCAGTAAATATCGATTTCACAGTAGCTCCAAAGATCAGCTTCGCCTCCCAGCAAAACACTATTGCCTTAATCAAGGAGCTTAGAGTGGAAAACACTTCTGCGGAAGTCCTCGAAAATCTCGTTCTAACTCTTACCTCAAGTCCCGGTATCCTTGATGAAAAGACATGGGACATTCAGCAAATCAATCCTGGATGCTTCACTACTATTTCAAACCGTACAATTAATTTGGATGCTAGCATGCTCTTTGATTTAACCGAAAGCATGCGAGCGGAACTAAAATTCGAACTCGCGAAGGTAAGTACTGAAGGCGGTGCTCAATATGAAGTCATAGCCACGGCAACCTCGGAATTAGAAGTCTTGCCAAAAAACCATTGGGGTGGCGTCGGGAGTATGATCGAACTTCTCCCAGCATACAGCATCCCCAATGACCCTGCCTGTGATCAGATCCTAAAGGCAGCATGTCACATTCTTAAGAAAGCTAAATGTAACCCTGCTATTAACGGCTATGAGGATAACTTACGCTCTCGAAGCTGGGAACTTTGCTCTGCTATCTGGACTGCTGTCTGTAATCTTGGGCTGGATTACAGCCTCCCCCCTGCAAGCTTTGAGGAGGAAGGGCAAAAGATTCGCTCTATCGGTAATATCGTGAAAGATGGGCTTGCAACCTGCTTAGAAACAACACTACTTTTCACTTCTGTCTTGGAGCAAGCTAGGCTGCACCCACTGATTATTATTACTAAGGGCCACGCCTTTGCGGGAGTATGGCTACAGCCTCAGAAGTTTAATCAGCTGACAATCGACGACCCAATGATAATTCGGAAGCGTGTGGATCTTGACGACATTCTGGTATTTGAGACCACTCTCGCTACCAGCCACCCACCAGCTACTTTCAACGCAGCCATAACCAAAGCCAATGAACAATTAGCTGTCGACGAAGACTTCCATCTCTGTATCGACATTCAACAAGCACGCAGGCGTAAGGTCACACCTCTCCCCTCTGAAGGTGAACAATTTCTAGGAATAGATAAAGAAACAGAGGTGACCATTGATAACGTTTTTGAAACTCCTCCAAAACTGCCTTCGTGGGGCACTAAGGTACAAGAAGTGGCAGACGAAGCACTCGACCGCATCACCATCTGGCAACGCCGCCTTCTAGACCTCACTGCTCGCAACCGATTACTCAATCTTCCTGTAAACAGTAAGCACATTCCTATTATATGCTCGAATATAGGGAAGCTGGAGGATCATCTATCAGACGGAAAAAAATTCAGCATCAGTCCACTCCCCGACATGGAGGCAGGAGGAAGAGACCGTGAACTCTATCATCAAGTGAATCATAAAGACCTTGTAGAAGAGTTCACAGACGAAGCTCTGGATAATTATCAAATCTATTCTAATTTATCTGAGAAAAGGCTCGAAAATGGGCTCATTGATCTGTTCCGAAAGGCCAAATCTGACATTGCAGAAGGAGGAGCTAATACGCTATTCTTAGCTCTTGGGTTCCTGAACTGGAAGCGTTCACTAGATGATCCCAAACCGTATAGAGCACCGCTTATTCTTCTTCCTGTTACTCTTAACCGTAAGAGTGCACGCTCAGGAGTTACACTGACTACTCATGAGGATGAAACACGTTTCAATATGACCTTGCTTGAAATGCTAAAGCAGGATTATGACCTTACAATCCCAGGCCTCAGCGGAGATCTCCCTGAAGACGACCATGGGGTGGATATAGTGGGTATCTGGAACCACATACGCCAACACATCAAAGACGTGCAAGGCTTCGAAGTAACAGAGGTATGTGCCCTAGCCACCTTTTCATTCTCTAAATACCTCATGTGGAAAGACCTCGTGGATCGACAAGATCAGCTAAAGGTGAACCCTGTAGTCAAGCAGCTTCTCAGCAGCGGTGAAGAAGGTTATCAATCTGAACATCGCTTTCCTGAACCTCATGAGCTTGATGAGGTGATCAACCCTGCGGAGCTTTTTACTCCCCTTCCTGCTGATTCTTCCCAGCTTTCCGCAGTTATGGCAACGACCTATCACTGTAACTTTATTCTCGATGGCCCTCCCGGAACAGGCAAGTCCCAGACCATTTCTAATATAATTGTGCACAATCTCGCTAAAGGGAAACGTGTGCTTTTTGTCGCTGAGAAAATGGCGGCTCTCGACGTAGTACACCGCCGTCTTCAGGCTGTAGGACTAGGACAATTTTGCCTTGAGGCCCACTCTAACAAAACATCGAAACAATCTATTCTTTCTCAGCTCGACAAGGCCTGGAGCAGCAGAGGAGATCTTTCTCAAAAGGAATGGGACGATGAAACCACTAAACTAAAGTCTCTCCGAGACAAACTGAATGAGGTCTGCAAGCTTCTTCATCACAAACACGATAATGGGCTCACTGTCCACTTTGCACTTGGGCAAGTCATTCACTATCACTCTCCGGGTATTCCCATTCTTACTTGGCAAAACCAACAACACAGCAAGAAGTACTTTTCAGAACTAAAGGAAATAGCGAGGCAATTGGCCCTTCATTCTTCAGCAGTGGATGAGTTGCCAGAAATTTTCAAACATATCAACCATGAGGACTGGAGCCTAAGTTGGCAAGAGGAGCTAGTTGGAACGGCGGCTCTCCTTCTCAAACACATTACGGTTCTTCGAAAGAAGCTAAAGGATGTTAGCGAGAATTCCAGTATCACCATGGAATTCACTTCTCCAAACGAAGCGAATCTATTCAAAAGCCTTATTGCAGAACTCTTGAAGGCCTACGGTTATAACCTGAGTTTCTCATTCGACCCCGCATCTAACAATATAAAGGAAAAGGCGGATGAGTTCACAAAGCTACTACATAAATATGCTGAACTCAAAACGTCTCTTTCAGTAAACTATTCCGACAAGGTAATCGAATCAATCTCAGCTGATTCCTTCAAAGCTCAATGGCAAGAAGCCGAACAAAAATTTGTTTTCATCAAATGGCTCGCATGTAACAAGGTGAAAAAAGCTTTCAGGCTGGCCGCGGGAACAACAGAACAACCCGACATCGTAAAAGACCCTGATATTCTCAAGAAATTGCAAGATGTACTTCATGAAATTGAGGTCTCTGCCAAGTCTCTAAAAATGCTCCCAGGTTTTGATTATCTCAAGAGTGACCTAAAACTCATTAATACGTCTATTTTGATCGCTCAAGAAATCCAGGGAGCTATCACTCGATGTGCATCTACACCTGAGAGCCTTCAGTTCATAAAATCTGCTGTAAAGAATTTAGTGATCGACGCCAACGAGCTGCTCGCCCCCGAAGGCTCACTAGCCATTGTATTTGCCGCATTACGTCAGGCAAGTAAGGAACATGACGAAATCTCTTCCCGATTCTCTAAGCTCATTGCCTTGCCTGATGAAGAATCACTTCATTTCTCTGATGCCATCACGTTGTGTGAAGCCATTTCATCCCATGCTCAACAGCTCAAACGCTGGAGTACTTGGAGAACGGTGCGTGCTAAAGCTCTTAGCAATCAACTCATACCACTGGTGAAGGGGCTAGAGAATGCTACAGTGCTTCCTGAATCCGTAGAACAAGACTTTCTTACAGGTTATTGTAAGTGGTTCGCTACCATTCAGATTGACACGCACAAGGCGCTACGAACTTTCTCAACACTCGACCATACAAGCAGTATAGAGCAGTTCCGAGCAATCGATGAAAAGGTGGCAAAACTAACAGTAGAATACACCAAGGCCGCCCTGACCAACCGCCTTCCATCAAAAAGCAAAGTCGGTAAAAAAGATGGATATGGCATTTTAAAAAGAGAGTTAGAAAAGAAACGTATGCACAAACCACTGCGTCAACTTGCGGACGAAATGGGTGACGCATTTTCCAACTTAGCTCCATGTATGCTAATGAGCCCCCTTTCTATCGCTCAGTATCTTCCTGCTGGGCAAAAACTCTTTGATTTAGTAATCTTTGACGAGGCATCGCAAATCACCCCGTGGGATGCCGTAGGATCGATAGCTCGGGGTAAACAAGTAGTAATCGCTGGTGACCCGCGTCAAATGCCACCTACCAACTTTTTCCAACGTGGCGCAGTTCAAAATGAACTGGATAGTGACACCGAAACGGATCTAGAAAGCATTCTTGATGAATGTCGTGCCGTAGGTATCCCACAACAAAGCCTAACATGGCATTACCGTAGTAAGAACGAGAGCCTTATTGCATTCTCTAATCACCGATACTACGATAGTAAACTCATCACCTTTCCCGCCCCAATAACGGAAGACTCCGCTGTTAGCTGGGAATACGTACCGGGGCTCTATGCAAAAGGAGCGGGGCGAAATAATCAGGCTGAAGCTGAGGCCATCGTTGCTCACGTAGTGGAACTGCTAAAAACAAATAGAACCGAAGACACACCCAAGTCTCTCGGCATCATCACCTTGAATACTCAGCAACAAGAGCTCATTGAGGATTTACTAGATAAGACAAGAAGGGATCACCCCGAGATCGAACCATACTTCGTAGACGACCTCGCTGAACCAGTCGTAGTGAAAAATTTAGAGACCGTGCAGGGTGATGAGAGAGACATCATTCTACTAAGTATAGCTTATGGACCAACGGAGCCAAAAGCTCAAACGATGTCGATGAACTTTGGGCCCCTTAACCGCGATGGAGGAGAACGTCGCCTGAATGTAGCCATCACAAGAGCCCGTGAAAAAATGAGAGTATTTAGCTCATTCCCTCCTTCCATGATTGATCTGAACCGAACCGGTTCTAGAGCTATCAGAGACCTCAAGCACTTCTTAGAATTTGCAGAAAAAGGTCCCCAGTCCATTGGAGCAGCCGCACAAGGGTCTGTTAGTTACTACAACTCTCCATTGGAAGAATCCCTCGCCAACCGTCTAAGGGGTAAAGGCTGGGAGGTTATTCCTCAGATTGGAGTTTCACGCTTCAGAATCGATCTAGGAATTGTCCATCCAGATCACCCAGGTGACTATCTAGCTGGCGTTGAATGCGACGGAGCGACCTATCATAGTTCAGCAACAGCAAGAGACCGTGATAAAGTCCGCCAAGCTGTACTTGAAGGGCTAGGTTGGAAACTTCTTCGCGCTTGGTCAATAGATTGGTTCATTGATCCAGATGGAGAAACAGAAAAACTCCACCAAAAACTTAAAGAATCTCTAAAACAAAGTAGAACAGAATACCAAAAACAATTTGAAACTAGAGAAACTGCTGAAAACGGAGATGAAGGGAAACAAGTAATTCCAGTCGAATCGATTGAAACAGATACACAACAGGAAGACTCGGAAAAATTTTCAAATCTCAGCACTCTCAACGCTGGGAATGAAGAGGCAAAGCTTTCTTCATTGGCAGATAAACCTCCAGCTACAACCTACCCGAAATCGGGCCAAATTGTGACTATGATTGAGGTCGATTTCGATGAACTGGTTTCTCAATGTCGAGCAGAGCAATTCTATAATGACACCTATGATCACCAATTGTATCACATCATTCAATTGATTTTAGAAACTGAAGCTCCTATCTCCGAAGACATGCTCGTCAAAAAAATTGCTAGAGCTCATGGGTTCAACCGTAGTGGAAGAAAGATAAAAGACCGTATTCTTAACATCATTGATCAACGTTTTCATAGTTCCATAGATGAACTTGGAAGAATTTTTATATGGATGGCCTCAGTTGATATGGAGTCATTTAACAAATTCCGAAAATCAACGAAAGGCCGGAAGCTCGAAGAAGTTTGTTACCTCGAGATGGCTGCTCTCTTTTCAGCTAGCAATGAAATGCCAAGTGTAAAACTAATTGCCAAAAATCTGGGCATTAAACGACTAACAGAAAATCTTAAAAAAGAGATGGAAGATACTATAGTACTTTATCATTCTAAAAAGATGACAGTAGCTGAACATTGAACAACTAGGTCTGCATCTAAAATAAACACAGAGCATCACGCAGCATGCAGCCGAAGAAGAGAAACTAAGCCCAAATAAGTAAACGAACCTTAACGCAAATTACTTGCATTAAGGTTCGTTTGCGGTACATAGGTACAACTCCGTTGTGACGACGATGGAGAATACTACAAATACACTTTCTGTCACTATTCTACCTAATTCTCTGGACCTTATACCAAACACATGCGGAAGGGCGACAAGGAAAGGCTACAATGGAGGCTGTCCTCAACAATGATACTTATTGCTCATAAGATGAATAAAGAAGCTCACACCACTATGTTTGACGATTCTCTTCTAAGGTTAGCATACTGTTAGATGACTACTACCGCATCTCCCGATCTTTATGAAACCAACCGAAAGCTTCTACAGAGCAAGCCTATCCACTCCTTAACCTTTTCTACTCTATCTAGCCATACAAATGATTCAATCCATCCGTTTAGAGACTAGGAAGTCGATCATTTAACGATATCACAGTCACCCATCATGAAACGTTCCACATTTTTAAAACTCGCCCTAGCTGCTTCTGTAACACCGCCTGCTGTAGCATCTGCTGAAACAACCCGGCCGCGCAAACTTGTCCTGATAGCCGGCAAACCAAGCCACCCTCCGATGATGCATGAGTTCCGTGCTGGCACTATCCTGTTGGAGCAACGCTTACGTGAGATACCTGGCCTGATTGTTGACCGCCATGAAATGGGATGGGTAACAGATGAGAAAACGTTCGATGACGCCGATGCTGTTGTTTGCTTTTCTGATGGAAATAACCGCCACCCAGTCCTTGAAGAAGAGGGGCGCCTCAAAACAATCGAGAACCTTGTAAAACGAGGAGTCGGCTTTGGTTGTATGCATTATGGGGTGGAGGTGCCTAAGGAAGTCGCGGGGAATGATTTTCGTTCTTGGATCGGTGGTTGCTATGAAGCCCAATTTTCTTGTAATCCATTTTGGAATGCAGAGATGAAGGAATTCCCAGAACACCCTATTACCAATGGGGTGAACCCCTTCTCTATTCACGATGAATGGTATTTCAATATGCGCTTTGCAGAGGGGTTTGACGCATCTGGGCCAAAAGAGATTGAGGGCGTAAGGTTTACACCCATTCTTGTTGCTCGCCCCAGTGACGCGACTCGGAATGGACCGTACGTCCACCCGAAGGGCCCGTACGCACATATTCAAGAGGCGAAAGGCCGCGATGAAGCCCTGATGTGGTCGGTAGAGCGGCCAGACGGGGGGCGCGGGTTTGGATTTACTGGCGGGCATTTCCACAAGAATTGGCAAGATGACAATTTCCGTAAAACTATTCTCAATGCCCTTTGCTGGATTAGTAAGATTGAGGTTCCTCAAGGTGGCATTCCTTCCGCACCTGTCAGTGACGAGGAGATTGTGGCAAACCTTGATATCAAGAAGCCAAAGAAGCGCAAATAGTGGCTAGCAAACGCCTATCACAGATCTCCAATCTCATCACTCTCTATGGAGACAATCTAATCTAACATTTTTTATACAGACAACTATTAATCTATGCAGAATCATACATCAGAACACACAACAAAATCCTCACGGCGACATTTCATCAGACAGGGAATGGCTTCCGGAATTGCTCTCGGAGTAGCAGGCCTAGCTATGCCTGGCATGGCTCAAAGCGCACCAAAGAAAACAATCAAGGCTCTTCTTGTCACTGGAGGTGGTTTCCATGACTACATGGCCCAAAAGACAATCCTCACAGAAGGTGTAAGCAAACTCATCGATGTGGAATGGACGATCTGGCACCATGATGAATCTGAAAACCTCAAAGCAGAGCTTTCCAAAGAAGGCTGGGCAGACCCTTATGATATCGTAGTCTACAATATCTGCCATGCTAAGGAAACTGATGCCGACTACATCAACAGCATTGTGGATGTTCATAAAGCAGGTAAGCCTATGGCCGCTATTCACTGCACCATGCACTCTTACCACTGGCTGATTGGCGAAGGCAAATACTCGACGGAAGACAAAGAATGGAACAAGTTACTCGGTGTCGTTTCCACCAAACACGAACCTAGAGGCCCTGCTATCCAAGTGAATCAGACTGATGATCAACACAATTCTTATAAACCAGCAGTAGCTGAGTGGAATACGCCTAAAGGAGAACTCTACAACATCACCAAAGTATACCCCTCCGCTACTGTTCTAGCCAATGGAAACAACGGAAGAATCAAGCAACCTGTCGTGTGGGTAAATCGGTACGACAAGGCAAACGTCTTTGCCACCACGATCGGTCATCACAACGAGACCATGGAGACTCCTGAATTCCTTCAGACCATCGCTGACGGAATGGTTTGGGCGGTGAACGCAACTTAAGAACAGCGCTCCGCTCTAGAAAAACGCTATTCTATTCTTAGTTCATTCTATCCCATTCAGTTTTGCGCTGAGTGGGATATTTTACTGCACGGCAAAAATATTATTCGAATACAATCACATGAATGCTATGTAGAAGCGTTTTGAACGCTTGTATATTCTTCCTAACATCGCCAATACGTATTTGGCAGGTAAGCCCCCACTAAAGAGCTAGCTTACCAACCATAGACGAATTATTCCGGCAATTGAGAGGAATGATGCTCGACGATTTTCCAGTCTTGCCCATTCCAGCGATAGACGTAAGTGAAGCGAGCAGTCACAGATTGCCCGTCCTTAAACGTAAAGGTATACACCCCTGAGTTGATCGCAATATCCCCAAAGGTACGGATATTGGCTTCGTCAATGCTACCGACAGGCTCTTTCGCTAGGAAATGAACAAAATAGTCTTCGATTTCTTCGTGATTATGCCGGACTTGATTCGATACTGTGGGTAGTAGGATCGCGTTATATTCATATAATCCTGCCACTACCTTTGGATCCCCGGTTTGAAGAGCTCTATTCCACTCTTCGAAAAGTTCGCTGATTTCGTTGTTATTCATAGTTTATATTCGTGACTCTATGGCGTACCTACTACCTAAGATCATCAAGTAATCCATCAAATAATGATGCTGATTATTATAAGTTTGTAGACGCCCTCCGTAGATGCTCTCCCCAGTTCCTTATGGAAACATACTAGAAAGATCACCTAAGAGCTGCAACCCCTATATGACAAGACCCATTATAGAGCCTAAATGATTCGGTAACCCCGATGAACAGAAAAGAACGTTTTTCACTTCTGCTCAATTCATAGCAAAGGCTTCAGGTGTAGGAGCCTCATCTTTAGCTGGCTCGATGGCACATTCACAGTCTGAGCAACAGTCGAGATCTGTATTCATGAACCCGGCTTTGGCATAATCTACGAGATTTTTATCCACATCAGGTAAATCCAATCGACGTGCGATCTCTGCAGCAATCACTCCAAAGCGTGCCCGAAACTTATAAATGAAACAGAACAAGGCGTTTCTATGAACCAGTGAAGGCCCGGAATAAAAGAGATTTGGAGTGACCGTTGATTCGTCCGCTTGTTCAGAAAAGACAGGCAGCCCGTTTTTATCATGATCAAACAGTGTAGAAACAAGTCCTAAGCCTGATTGATAACCAGTGGCAAGAATAGGCCTTGTCTCTGCTCCAAGTGGAATCTCATCCTGATCTCTCAAAATCCAGTAATCCTCTAATTTTTCAATACTCGTAATCGTGGTGTCACCGACTAACTCGAGGCGTTTCGCCAGTTCTGTATTTTGTTGTAACTGCCGGAGCCTATCAAAGGTTCTAGGGCTCAGAGAACGAGAAGGGTCAGGATGGTCTACAGACCACGGCTGCCCGCGAGAGATGAGGCGGACACTCTTCCCATGCTCTATAAGACGAATCGCCGCATCAATCCCACTTTCATAGCCCCCAATCACGGTGAAACTCTCTCCTTCCAGAGAGCCCCAATCTTCTACCTTAGAACTATGGAGTGCATGCTCTGCCTCAGGAAAACTCTTATCACGAGGTGAGAAAAATTGTCCCCCAGCCCACACGATATAGTCAGGACGCATTTCCCCTAAACTTGTCTGCACAGTAAATTCACCGAATTCTTTTTTGATCGAATTCACTGTAACACCTGTACTCACAGGTAGTTGAAATTGGTTTACGATCGCTTGCAGGTAACTGGCGTAAGCATCACCCGTCGGATGCTGGGTTTTGAAAAAATCTGCCGGAGAAGTAAATGGATCAATAGCATTTAAATCGGTAAGCCCAAAGGAATTTGAGTTAAACGAGGGGCTAAGTAAGGACATTCCACGGGGCCATGCTGAAAAAGAAGCACCAACTTCACGCGCATCAATCACAAGCTGATCGGGAACTCCTGCATGCTTCAATGCCATTGATATGCCTAGGCCTGCGGGACCAGCTCCAACAATGAGAACGCGGGGCATGACTAGTGAATTGTTTGTTTCCATGGAGTATCATCTATTGGTTCATTCCAGTGGCAGCTTTGCCTCATTCTGGTCGACACCAGCATAACCACACCTCCTGCTATTGCAACTAATTTGCAATAGCAGGAGGTGCTTTTTTATTTTCATCAAAACCCACCGTCTCATTCTCTTACAGACAATGGGCTTAGATTCCATCGGCTACAAAAAAACTGGGGTTAACCACGCAATGACGATGCTAAACGCCATTGCCCAAACCATCTGACGTGCACACATTCGAACGGCGAATTTCCAACGCATTTCTTTCGCTATCGTAAACAGCGTGACGATACATGGCAGCAGTACTCCCGATAAATAAACAGCGGTCAGGACTTGTGCCGGGGATTCCAGAGCAACCTTTAACACTCCCCCCTCAGAGTCCAGCAATCCCACCGCAATTCCATCTTTCCGGATAGAGCCCAACACTACAGCCATTCCAGCATCACCAGGAAGGTTAAAGAGCGCCATGAGAGGTGAGATAAGATTTCCAAATTTCTCCAGTACTCCTAACCAATCTAAAAACGCAGCGGTGAAACAAATCACGACAAAAACAGGAAATGACATCATCACGAATTGCTTCACATTATCCACCAACTCCCTTCCCACAAAAGACCATGAAGGAGAACTCAGGTTACTGGGCTGCGAGATAGTCCGCATAGCGTTAGCCTGTCTCAACGCCTTCGAAGTCGTAAACCGAAGGTAAATCAATGTCGTCAAACCTAACAGGGCAATATAGATCACTCCCAAATAAGACATCCCAGCGGCAGCAAAGACGGCTAGAGTTGCCGGTAGCTGATAAGAGCATGCCGCCCCAAAGGAAATCGCAGAAATGCAGGCTCCTCTTGAACAAGAGTGACACGCTCTGCTGGAAACTACAGCTGGGACATTACACCCAAACCCCATCACCACACGGACCAAATCCTTTGCCCCTATTCCAAAAGGCCGCAGCCACGGATGAAGAGCGCGTGAAATATGCTCAATAAGCCCTGAGCTCCGATACACGGCCAAAATAACGGCGAACGCAACAATGGTAGGAAAAGCGTAAATCGCCAAAAAAGGAAACATCGCAACAAGCCCATAGTCCCCAC
Organism: uncultured Verrucomicrobiales bacterium; assembly: GCA_964561965.1. Taxonomy (GTDB): domain Bacteria; phylum Verrucomicrobiota; class Verrucomicrobiia; order Verrucomicrobiales; family Akkermansiaceae; genus Rubritalea. The sequence continues at coordinate 6,900 of CAZLQY010000056.1, read as the reverse complement.
CTAATAACGCTGCGGGAAGGCTCGGAAGCTTGGCAACCGATACTAACATGGGGCTGATTAGATGGTTTACCGGCCCGGAAATCCAATCCGCGAAACGATTCGCACACACCGCCGCAGCAACCGCAGGTAAAAAAAGGAGCAGGAAGGCAACTAGGGGGGCGGAAACAATGTTACTTAATCTAATCATATCTAAAAAACCGAGGAATACGCTTAGACAACTGTCTTTCTATGAATGGAGGGTAAAAGAGAGCCAATCCACTCTACCCCATATGCATTCTTAGTAGCCGTAACGTTGCTTAAAGCTGTGTAGGGTTCGAAGTTCCCTCATAAACCGCCGCTGCATCAAACGATTTCTCATCCTCGATGAACTTCAACTTCACATCCTCGTTAGATTGAGGCCTCAGAGGAATTTCTCGATAGAAGCATGAGCGGTAGCCAACGTGACAAGAAGCTTCACTTCCTCCAATAGAAGGAGGAGTTAAAGTCACTTTCAGAATAACGCAGTCCTGATCGTCATCAATAAGAATGCTTTGCACGTTCTGAAACATGCCTGAAGTCTCTCCCTTTTTCCATAGTTCCTGGCGTGAGCGGGACCAATAATGAGCAAATCCAGAAGCAATCGTAAAGCGCAGAGCCTCCGCACTCATAAAGGCAAACATCAGCACCTCTCCAGTCTCAGCATGCACCGTAATACAAGGAATACAGCCATTCTCGTCAAACTTTGGGGCAAGCTCGTCGCCCTCCTCAACTTGCTCTACAGAGATACGCTCAGCGAAAGGGATTTTAGAAGCAGAATTTTCTTCAGACATAATCAGTAATTAATGTTAAGTGTATATTATAAAATAAAGGTTACGTTATTTTGCAGGGCAGTGCACCAGCTCGAAAAGATCGAGGCATTCCAGCCAGAAGCTGGCATTCATCGCATCGTATCTCACCGTGTCATTCCCTTTCTGGGTGGTGAAAAGAATATTACTCGGCTCCTCCACAAGCTCTTCAAAAAGTCGATTCAAACAATAGCCGTGAATCTCATCACGAGCCCCTGATACCGGAACACCCACACCACCTTTTGCATGATCCTTCAGCGAGCCAATCACTGCCCGAAGATCATCCGGCCCGAGATCAATATGAAGTGACCGGGCAGCCTGCTTATGGTCTTCCACAATCGCAGCCAGCCGCTTCACGATCCTTTGAGCTTCTCCCTTCGGATCCTCCATCTCCTGTTTCGCCTCCACAGGCGGCGGCGTTTCTGTTCCCATTTCAAACAGAGACCGAACCACTTGGGATTCTTTGGAGAAATTTCTTTTCATCGGGTCGTCAGAAGAACTAGTCATAGGATCATTACTTAAACTTTTGGAAGAGTGATAGATTGGCCTTGGCCTTGATACTTACCAGTCCTTTTTTCGTAAGACGTTTCACACGCCTCTCCTTGGAAAAAAAGCATCTGAACAATGCCTTCATTGACATAAATTCTACAATCTGCAGCTGATGAGTTTGAAAACTCAAGAGTCAAGTGCCCACTCCATCCAGCCTCTGCCGGAGTGACATTGGCAATAATACCACAGCGAGCGTATGTGCTTTTCCCCACACAGATCGCAGTGATGTCCGATGGAAGTTTGAGTTTTTCCACCGCTACACCTAAGCCATAGCTCCGAGCAGGTAAAATAAAGTAGCTTCCGTTCTCATCGCCCTCGAGCGAAACATTTTCCAAATTTTGAGGATTGAAGCGCTTAGGGTCAACGACAGTTCCCGGGACATGGCGGAAAACCTTAAAGTCATTCTGGGAAAGGCGCAGATCATATCCAAAACTGGAAAGCCCATAGGAAAGCACCTGTGTACCGCCCTCAATGGAACGAACAAGTTTAGGCTCGAAGGGTGCAATCATACCCGAAGTTGCACGTTCGGTAATTTGTGAATCATTAAGAATCATTTGAAATAAGTCATAGATTTATTTGGTAAAGCTGAGGCTCGCTACAGCATTATGGGTATGAATACTCTCTTCATTACAGATATGAAGCTCAAACCGTCTAACTCTAGAGTCTTCACGGAGAGCCAATGCAGCCGCCCGCAATGTATCTTCCACAAATGCAGGCTGTTGATAAGCCAACATCGTGACATGGCGCTCATCAGCCCGTTTCAACAATGGATAGATCGGGGCACTACCAGCATGTTGAAGTCTATCAAACACTTCTTGAGGCCGGAGAATCTCTTCATCTGAACTCCAATCCAATCGAACGACGACCCAGCCCCTTTGGCTATGTGCACCATAATCACTAATTTCCCGGCTACATGGGCATAGAGTGGTGACAGGGATGCGCAGTGTATAGCCAACGGTACTACCTTCAGAATCCTGATAGCCATGCCAAGTCGTCTCAATCCCCTGCCACGCAGGCCGCTGAGTCTTAGGCGTAGGCCTCTCAATAAACCAAGTAAAACTACAGTCAACCGTCGCGCTTTCAGAGCTCTGTTGTTGGCGAATCATCGTTAGGAAATCTGCCATAGTCGTAGGGCCAAGAGGCTCTTCCCAGTGATGCAGAGTCTCTAATAAACGGCTCATGTGAATCCCCCGAACCTCTGAAGCGAGAGACACCTTAAGTGACAAGCAGGCCTCTTTCGTCTCCTCGCGGTTAGAAGCCTCCCATCCAGAAATAAGGACAGGGTAATGCACATTACTGATACCGACGTGATCTATGCCAATCCCGCGTACATCTGCCTCCGCTTGCGGATCTGCTTTAGGGGCCTCTACAATGTTAGTACTGCTCATAAGTGAAGTTTCTATAGGCATGATTCCTCCTTAATCCGATCAAGAAAATCACTGATGGGGGTGACACCTTCGTCACCATTTTTGCGAGAACGGACGGCCACTTGATTGGATTCCGCCTCGCGTTTACCAATAATCGCCATGACTGGAATTTTATCAAGACGAGCCCTCCGGATTTTCGCCCCCATTTTATCCTTTTGGGTATCGATAGAAGCTCGAATACGGAGTTCCTTACAACGAGCCAATAGCGCATCGGCATCGGGAATTTGAGCATCACTAATCGGGATAATACGAAGTTGTTCCGGAGCAATCCAAGTTGGGAAATCACCAGCGTAATGTTCAATAAGAAGCCCCATAAAACGCTCAATACTACCAAAGACAGCACGATGAATCATGACGGGGCGATACGCCTTATTGTCGCTACCAATATACTCGAGACGAAAGCGCTCGGGCAAGCTGAAATCAACCTGAATCGTGCCCAATTGCCAAGAGCGCCCAAGGGCATCAAGCGCCATGAAATCGAGTTTTGGGCCATAAAACGCAGCTTCCCCAAAACCAACAGTGTGAGTCAGATCAAGCTCCTCAGCAACCTCTTGAATACAACGTTCAGCCGGTTGCCAGAGATCATCTCCCCCAACATACTTTGATTGATTATGGGCATCACGGAGGGAAATACGACATTCCGTTTTAAGATCAAAAATAGCCATCACCTCCTGCACCAATTGCAGGCACTTTTTGAATTCATGCTTAAGTTGATCGCGAGAGCAGAAAATATGTCCATCGTCTTGGGTAAATCCACGCACTCGGGTGAGGCCATTAAGCTCACCGCTTTGCTCCATGCGATAGACAGTGCCAAACTCCGCATAACGTTGCGGAAGATCACGGTAGCTACGCAGCTCAGAATTGTAGGCCTGAATGTGCATAGGGCAATTCATCGGCTTGAGAAGAAACTCGCGATCATCGATATGAATCGGCTGATACATGCTATCGGCATAGTAAGGATAGTGACCAGAGGTTTTATAGAGATCGATATGACCAATGTGTGGGGAATAAAGACTTTCGTATCCGTAATCAAACAGCTTGTTAGAAATGAGTTTCTCTAACTGCTGCCGAATAATAGCGCCTTTAGGCAAAAGTAAAGGAAGACCACTACCGATATCAGAGCCAACGGAAAAGAGCTTAAGCTCTTGGCCTATTCTACGGTGATCACGCTGAGCAGCTTGCTCCATGAAGGCAAGGTGTTCATCCAGCTCCACTTGGCTGGGGAAAGCTGTACCGTAAATGCGCTGAAGCATAGGTTGCGTATGATCGCCACGATGATAACTCCCCGAGACACTGGTTAAAGTAAAAGCAGCAATGCTCCCCGTACTTTTCAAATGTGTCCCAGCACAGAGATCAGTAAACTCACCATTGGAGTAAAGACTGATCACCTCCCCCTCAGGGATATCGCTAAGGCGGCTCAGTTTAAATGTTTGGTCGAGATCTTTGAAAAGAGCTGTAGCTTCCTCACGATCGACTTCTCGACGAATGAAAGGCTGATCCTCAGAAATGATCTTCCGCATTTCTTTCTCAATAGCCATAAAGTCCTCTGTACTGAACCGATGATCGCTTTCAAAATCATAGTAAAATCCATTCGAAATCGGTGGACCGATGTCGAGGCGAGTGCGAGGAAAAAGGCGTAGAACAGCGGTTGCAAGAACGTGAGCAGTAGAGTGACGAAGCTCTTCGAGTGATGTCATCATGGTAATCAAAGTGATAGTGGGATCGTTTCGTGAGATTGAGACAGTGTCTTTAACAACTACACATTATACCTCGGGAAAGTGGCATTTGGGGTGAAGGTATTCTCTCGTGAGGCTAAGAATCTCCTCAGGATCGAGATCTGGCCCGATAAAGATCCCCGAGCATGGTGCTTTCTGATAAGCTCGGGCACTAATCGGCTCTGGAGAAATAATTTGGCCGACGCGTTCATAGAGATAACGGCTATCAGTATCTGAACTCAGAGCCAACAACGCTTTCACACGAATCACCGAAGCCGGTATCCTCTCTAACCAACCTTGAATCCGTGATGATTCTACCGGCTCAGGCACCATGACCTGGCAGCCTGTGAATTCATGAGCCAGCTTGTGTCGATCATGAGTATGTTCTTTAGAAACCGGGGCAAGATCCAATTTGAACGACGAACGAGACCCTGCAGAATGCACCGGAGGGGCTAAGGTATGGCCCTTATTATTGCGAATCGCTTGAGTGAGAGCTTCAGCCAGCTGTGGAGCAGATGTGCGAGTAGCCCTTGGGTTGATCTCCCTAATATCTTCTTCCAACTGACGCACCTCTTCATCTGTCAGCAAGGAATCCCATGAAATGTAGAAATGGCTCGCCGTCTCCAGCTGGAGGACTTCCAGATCATTGTAGCGATCACGCTTCCCAAAAGACCGAGCATCGATCACACAAACCTGCCAGCGCGGACGTAGACAAAATTTGCTTTCTAATAGAATGAAGGATTCTTGTAAAGGAACTGGGTCAGCCGTGCCATTCAGCTCGATCAATAGAACATCGTGCTGGCTTTTTGACGCTTTGAGAATCATATCCACAAGATCATGAAACCCTTCACAACAGACACAAGACCCAGTGAGAGCTTCCACTTCAGCGGCGTGATCCTTCAATGTCGATTGATCAAGATACGCATTTTCCCGATCATTCAGAATCACATCAGAAAGAACCTCTTGAGAAGTAAGGCAGCCTAGCAAATCTCGCAACAACGTCGTCTTCCCTGCACCAAGAAAGCCTGTGAACATCAACATAGGGCGAACCTTTACCAAAGATGGTAAAGGAGTCATTTCTATTTGGGATAAATCACTCATCGTTTAGCTATTCTATTTTGCAGCCTTCCTGCCCTTCAGCCTTCCTCTCTTTCGAAGGACTCGAAAAGATGATACCAGGCAATGTCTAGGCACTCAGCTCTCCGCATTAATGCAATTTAGTTGCGTTTACGTATAAGACGACAAGCGCTAATGCAAGTGATTTGCATTAAAATTCAATTTTTACACAAATGCCTGACTGAAACACCTTAGCAAGAGTACCACTATCGTGATACGCCCCCTTCCAAAAAAATCCTCCTCTGCCCATTCATTCCTTCAAAGCAAACCAATTGCAAACGAACCGAAAAGCTCTGCTGCGGGAGGAAAGTTAGTATTACGAAAGAAAAAAGTGGTACTCAACTGCGGTGAGCAGTTAGGTGCAGTATCTATAACCCCAAAAGACAGATCATGCGATTTTTTTGGCTCCTAAGAGGCCAATTTTATAACCAGATTTTTTTAGGGTCTTAGAAGCTATCGAGTTAACGATCAAAATAATGATAATGTTGAGAAAAGGAACTGGTAACAGCATCACCAGCATCAAAATGGTAGCCGCAAGCGCGCCGCTGACAGCTTTCATAAGCCTAAATACAGAAACCCCAGCAAAGATAATAATACCAAACAATATCGGGGCCATGACTAGGAGCATCAGAGATATTTCAGAGCCAGCCATCGAGAATACCACCGCAGCTATCAGAAACCATAGAATTTGTAATAATATCGCGTAATTCAAATGGCGCGTCATCTTTGCCATATGATCCAAATCGTGATCATTGTCTTGTTTTAACTCTGGAGATGTCGTATTCGGCGTTACGTATGGCGTTGTCATAAATTTAGTATTATGTGAAAGGAATGACGCCATCTACCTAGGGCAAGTAGCGCTGACGAAGTAATTACGTGCTAACATTATCATTCTTCATTTAGCTTCAATAAGAGAGTCGCAACATACTTTATTCCATTACAACCTGATAAAATAGGAGAAGAATGCAAGTTTATTTAGCACGACCCTTCTCAAGCCAAAGCTCTCTCATTTGTCTTAATCTGCCTAAAAGCTCTTTGTAGCGGAAATACCTCCTGAGCAACGCTCTGAGCCTTTACCATGTTGGCATCTTTCCAGAGAAGCATCTCAATCAATCTAAACCTCTTTGCAAACCATGGCCTACCCCCCAAACTTAACATTCAGGCGCGCTCTTCTACGTCATAGGTTCATCCCATTGAAGGGCACCGAGCATGCTTCAAAAAAAATCCAACCCTACAATTTAATCAATCAAACACGGCCGCTTAGATCAT
>CAZLQY010000055.1:0-19479 GCA_964561965.1 uncultured Verrucomicrobiales bacterium | reverse complement strand
TGCTGTGGTTGGTGCTGTGGTTGGTGCTGTGGTTGGTGCTGTGGTTGGAGCAGCGATGTTAGGGAGTAAACTTAGGGCTTCTTCTGCTGTTTTTGGGCGTTTTGTTGGATCAGGGTTTGATAAGAGCTGTAGCCATTCCACGAGAGCGGGGTTTGTGTCTGCCTGTATGGTGTTGATGGGGGGGACGCCATTTTTGTGTGCTAGATGAGCTTCTTCGAGGGATAAGTCGGAAAAAGGGTGGTTTCCTGCTATAGCATAGTAGATGAGTTGACCTGCCATGTAGATATCAGCTTGTTCGGTGGCGGGGCTCCCATCGAAGAGCTCAGGCGCGAGTAATGCAGGGTCTGCCATGAACGTGAGTGCTGCATCTTGGCCTTGAATCAGTGGGTTTAACTGGTTGAGGCCCATATCTGTTATGATATAGAGGTAACCTCCTCTCGCTCTTGCTTGCATCAAGACAGAGCCTGGAGTGAGAGCTCCATGGATAAATCCTTCCGCGTGGGTGAAAGTGAGAGTTTCTAGAATTTGAGAGGCTAGATTAGCGGCCTCATGCGAAGGTAAAGGTTGATGCTCTACTAAGAACTCGAGGATGCTTTGGCCTTTTAGGAGCTGGGAAATAATATATGGGCCATCTTCATCGACACCGGAATCAAATACGGTTTGAAGGTTAGGGTGGTGGAGGGCTCCTAGACTTTGAGCAATGATAGCAAGTTCATCTTCATGGCCTTTAAGATCGATTTGGCCTTGCTCAGTGGAGAATTTACGTAGGGCGACTTTTCGGTTAAGGACTGTGTCTTCAGCTTCGTATATGCTGCTTGTTTTTTCTTTGCTAATTAATTGTGTGATGTGATAACGGCCTGTGCTCATGGGGAAAAATACTTTTGGGGGTGTTAATTGTTGTAGAACAATTTTTTATTTTAATGAATTCGTTTTGTGTTAGAGCGATTATGGATCGATGGTGATCGTTCCTATATCGATGGAAGGTATGATTGGGAATGGTTTTGGGATGCTTGCTGCTTGAACTAGATTTGCTTTTAACGCTTGTTCCCACCAAGCTTCTATTTGTTCATGAGAGGGGTTAGGTGATATGTTTAAGTAGCGAATGACTCCAGACATGGTTGTTAGTTCTTTTCTGTATTGTATCGCCCCAAGGAGGAAATCTGAGTTTTTGTTGGTCTTTAAAGGTGCTAGGAGTGTTGGTGCTTGTCCAACACGTTTTCCATCGACAAAGAATTTTAAGTTCCCGCTACTGTAAGTGAACGCTACTTGAGTCCAAGTCTTAGCCTGGGCTCCTGGGCTTTCTATTCTATAATTTTCTCTGCCAGTAGTGAAAACCAAGACGTATTGATCCTTTTCTACTGAGATGTGGAATCCTTGAGCTGGATTTGTGGTGTCACTGTAATAACTCACCAAAGGGTTTTTTTCTTTAAGTTCATCGATATAAACATAGGTAGAGAGGGCTATTCTATCAGGATTAATAAGCTTGGCAGCTTCTTCTCCGGGTGCAAGGAAATATTGGCCATGATTAAAGGCGATTAAGTCGTTGCGATACTGCATTCTTGCTTGTGGTCTGATACCTAGGAATTCGTTCTCACGGAGTACGCCTTTTTCATGAGCATTTTTACCAAGGTGAAATGATGCAACGTTTTTGAATACTTTAGGAGCTTTTTGTTGTTGAACGGTTTCCTCTACTAGGGGTGCTGAACTCTCTTTGTTTGTGTTTTCTGTTAGATTGTCGGGGGCTTGGTCTTCTGGTTCAGATTTGCCTCCTAAGATGAAAATGAGAGCGAGGGTGATTAGACCTAGAGCGGCTGCTCCAATGAGAATCATTTTATTCTTTGATTTCTTGGGCGTGTCTTCCGCTGCGGGTAAATGAGTGGTTACTTGTTGAGCGCCGGAGTGCAATGAGGGCTGTGCGGTGGTGTAGTGCTGAGTCGGTGGCTGGGCTGTAGGTGGCTGGGCCACTTCTCTCGTCGCGATTGTAGGAGGAGGTGGATCTGAAACCTCCTGTGTGGCTATGGTCGGAGGTACGGCTTCCTGCTGGAGGTGATTTTGAGGTGCGGGAGGTTGGCTTTGCATCGCAGCAACGGCTGATTCGGGACGAGAGGCGGGATCAGGATGAGTGAGTGTAGCGATCCAATCGTAAAAAGGCCCTTGGAAGATGGGGTTCACAGTAGAGAGGTGGGGGATACCTGTCTGATGCCAAGTTGCGGCATCTTCTAGAGATAAGCCTGCAAAAGGGTGCCCTCCTAAGAGACTATAGTAGATGAGGTGGCCTAGCATATAGAGATCCGATTTGGCGGATGCTGGTTGGCCTGCGAAAAGTTCTGGGGGGATAGTTGCAGGGTCTGCCATCATTGCTAGGGTGGAGTTTTCTCCTTGAATGAGGGGGGCGAGACGACTTAGCCCTAGGTCTAAGATGACATAATGATGCCCTCCTCTCGCTCTGGGCTTTAGCATAATAGAGCCTGGTGTGATCGCTCCGTGATAAAAACCAGCAGCATGAGCAGCGGTGAGTGCATCTAGCATCTGGTGGGCAAATTCATGTGCTTCTTGTGGTTGGAGGGAGGAGGCTTCTGTGATTTTTTCGGTTAAACTTTGACCGCCGAGTAATTGGGCGATCATGAATGGGCCGTCTCCGTCCAATCCTGCATCATAGACGGTTAGTAGGCTTGGGTGTTGAATGGCTCCGAGGTTATGAGTAATTGCTTCGAATTCCGATTGATAATCATTTGCGCCAGCAGCACCTGTTTGGCTAAAGAAACGGCGCATGGCTACTTTACGCTTTAAAACATGATCTTCGGCTTCATAGACACCGCCTGTACGCCCTTTGCCTATTAGTTGAGTTATTTCGTAGCGTTCGTCGCTCATAGTGTTGAAGTGGAATTTGGTTGTGATTTGTGGAGGAGAGTGTGGTGGCAATCGTTTCGTTGGATTGCGGATGCATTAACCGTTGAGAATAATACAGTTGCTGGAGAAGATTCTCAATCTTCTATTGTTTTTGACGTTTGCGGAATTCTTTTGCGACGGCAAGATAAGCTTTTGAGCCAACGCCTGAGGGGTCGTGCTCGAAAATTGTTTTTCCGTGGCTGGGGGCTTCCCCTATTCTGATCGAACGAGGGACGACGGAAGCGTAAAGTTGATCCGGGAAATACTCTTTGACTTCTTCTACGACTTGGCGGCTTAAGTTTGTACGGCCATCAAACATAGTCATGACAATGCCTTCTAGAGTGAGATTAGGAGCGGCCCCCGTTTGCCGAATTTCTTCGATGACGTGGACGATCTTTGCTAGGCCCTCAAGGCCGAACCATTCACATTGGAGGGGTATAATGACTTCATCTGCCGCTGCTAGCGAGGATGTCATAAGTACGCCGAGGGAGGGGGGAGTGTCTAAAATGCAGTAGTCATAATGATGCTGCTCTTCCATAGCATCTAATATTTGACGTAGTCTTACTAGGTGGTCATCTCTCCGAGCTAGTTCGATTTCTACTCCTGCAAGATCCATCCCAGAGGGAATGATATGAAGGTTTTTGAATCTAGTTTCTAAAATTTTCTCCTGTACTTTTGCAGAGCCAATAAGGGGTAGGTACATGCTTCCTTCACCATCTGGTTCCACTCCTATGCCTGATGTGGCGTTCGCTTGTGGATCGAGATCGAGAAGTAGTACCCGTTCTCCGAGTTTAGCGAGAGCAGCGGAAAGGGAGATGGCAGTGGTTGTTTTCCCTACTCCTCCTTTTTGGTTAGCGATGGCGATGATTTTCATGTCTTGCACTCTATCTTGAAACGACCTTAATCGGGCATTGCGTAGTGTGAGTTAGACTGGCATAGATCTGAGCAGACACCAAAGCAAAAAGCGCGTGAAAATTGATCAAAAATGGATAGGAGAAGTAGCTGGCTGGAAGGCTCTTAAGGCGGGGCGGGCATTATGGAAGGCGGGGCGTGTGGCTAAATCCTCTCGTGAGGAGGATGTTTTTTTTGGAGAAATCCCAGGAGCAGGTGCTTCTAAGCGAGTTACAGTGCGGGTAAATAGCCGTTTTGATGTGGATAGTCATTGTCAGTGCCTAGAGAGCCGCCGTACAGGTGCGATGTGTCCTCATGCTGTCGCTGTTGTGCTGGAGGCTTTGGAGCCACATAGGAAAGTTGATGTGGAGGAGGTGACTTCTCAAGAGCCGGAAATTGTAGCAAAGATGTTGGAATTGGAGTTTCCTCCACATTTTCCCAAGAACATTGAGAAAGGTTTGCCTGTGAAGCTTAGTGAGTATGAGACGGAGGTGACGATGGTGAGTGATATTACTCTATGGAGGTGGGTTATGTCTCATTTAGGGGGGGAGGTTTCCCCCGTTTTAGGGTTGAAAAAAAAGCAAACTCTGGAGTTTCTGAGGTCTGTAGAAGGGCATTCCCGTATGACTGCGGGGGGGCTCCCTGTTCGGGTGGAGTTCTCTGGCAGTCGAGTTCCTCTCTTGGTCGAGGTGGATGAAGATAGATTATGTCTACAGATAGATTCTAAAAGCCTGCTTTCCGGGCAAGTCTGGTCAGAAGATAGTTTCATCTGGCTTTGGGATGATACAGCTAGGGTGTTGAATGGAGTAGAAGATAAGTTTGCACTACTGAAGCCGAATCAATGGGCTAGGCTTTGTGATGGTCTGTCTCTTTATTTATCGATCCATAGTGTGATTTCTCGCTCTGAGCAATGGCGGGAGGTGGCGCGGTGGACAGATGAGACGTTTCTTGAGAATTTGCAGATCCAAGCTGGGATGCCAGATTTCACGGTCACATTGGATGGCACTACAGAGCGTCTCACCGCGCGGCTTGTCGCTCATTATTCGAAAGAGGTGGAGGTCTATCCAGGGCAGTTTGATGAAATGCTAGAAGTTTTCCCTCTTGAGCAATCGGATGGTAGTTGGCATTTAAGGAACAAAGATGCAGAGGATGCGGCGGCAAGCCGTCTGATGTTCGCTGGTTTTCAGATGGAAGGAGAGGGGCGCTGGACTCTGGTGGGCGATGATGCTGTATTGGAGTTTCTCTCAGGGACTCTTGCAGGGATTGAGAAGGATTGGAAACTGATTACGGGCCAGAGATTACAGTCGACAAGATCAAATATGGTGAGGCTGGTTCCTGATATTCAAATTCAGGGAAGTGGCGAAGATTGGCTAGCATTTGATTATGGTTTCCAAACGGATGAAGGGAAAAAGGTGACCCGTGATCAGATTAAAAGGATGCTAGATGCGGGCCGTACTAGTGCGACATTGAAGAATGGGAAACGGATCGTTATGTCTAGTTTTGATGCGTCGATTATGACGGATGTTCTAAGAGATTGTGATCCTCGCCAAGAGGGCGGTCAATATTATGTCAGTAAAAACCAAGGGGCATACATTAAACGGCTACGAAGCTTCTATTCTCCCGGCTCTCAAGAAAATCCTGTGGATGAGGAGGTCTTGTCGACATTGCCAAATCAACCAAGAGAGTTACTACGCCCGTATCAGGAAGAAGGCGTGAGTTGGTTATGTAAGAGGGTGAAAGAAGACGGAGCGGCTCTATTAGCGGATGATATGGGATTGGGGAAGACACTGCAGAGTCTGTGTTTGCTGCAATTTTGGAAACAGAGCTCGGGCCTTCCTTCTTTGGTTGTTTGCCCTACATCATTATTAGATAACTGGAAGTCTGAAGCGGCTCAGTTTACACCTGATCTTAATGTTATGGTGCTGCATGGGCCTTCTAGGAAATCTCTATTCACTCAGTTAGACTCTGTCGACGTGCTGATTACAAGCTATGCTTTGGTTTCTAGAGATTTGGAGCTGTATAAATCGATGAATCTCGGTTGTGTTATTATTGATGAAGCGAGTTTGATCCGGAATCCAGATACACAGGCTGCTAAAGCTCTGCGCTTATTGAGTGCTGAGGCTAAGGTGGCCTTGACTGGTACTCCTGTGGAGAACGCTGTCCGTGACTTATGGTCTATTTATGCGTTCCTCCTTCCTGGGTACTTGGGTAGTAGGGAGGACTTTAAGGAGCGTTATGAGGCTGGGACAGCTGGAAGTACTCCAGACTTATCCGTATTGAAGCGGCTGAGAATGCGCACTGAGCCGTTTATGCTACGGAGAACAAAGGGGAATGTCGCAAAAGATCTCCCTCCTAAGATGGAACAGATCATCTGGTGTGAGCCATCGGCTAGGCAGAAGGAGCTCTATCAGGAGGTTCATCGTGCCGGTGTGGTACAGGTGGATGAGTTGCGGGACCAAGGGCAAAAGGGGCATATGCAGATGTTGACGGTCTTATTACGATTGCGCCAGACCTGCTGTCACTTAGGTTTGTTAGGCGATGAGTTTACAGAGGAGGCGTTGGAGGAAGTTTCTGTGAAACTAGTTAGGCTCCTGGAGATCATTGATGAAGCGGTTCGTGGAGGACACAGGGTGTTAGTCTTTAGTCAATTTACGAAAATGTTAGGTCTTATTTTAGCTCAACTGAACGTGAGGAATATTGACTATTGTTATCTTGATGGCTCGACGCGGAACCGAGGAGCGGAGGTGAACAGGTTTCAAGACCCAGAGGGGCCTCCCGTCTTTTTAATTAGCCTGAAGGCTGGTGGCTATGGATTAAATTTAACTGCTGCTGATACGGTTGTTCATTTTGATCCATGGTGGAATCCAGCTGTTGAAGCACAAGCAACAGATCGTGCACACAGGATTGGGCAGACTAGGCCTACGACGGTCTATAAATTGATTACAACAGGGACAGTGGAGGAAAAAATTCTTCGTCTTCAGGATAAGAAGCGAGCGTTAATAGGAGGAACGATTTCAGATGATGCGCAACCTATGATGAAGGGGCTGGATGCTGGTGAAATTGCTAGTTTGTTGATGTAGTTTAGAGCTGTAGGCTATGCTTATTCCAGAATTGATGGAGCTCTCGGGTGCTGCCATTGAATGCGTTGCGCTCCATCGGGCGATCAATATTACCGAAGTATTCAGGAGTTTGCCAGGGGCCTCCTCGGTAGTATTTGGCTTGGGAACGGCCGTTTTCCCAGAAAACCCCACCGTATTGCCACATGGCCCAAGAATTCCACACACCAGATGCTTGTGCTAGTTTTTTGGGAGTTTCTATCCCGTTATAGGAACTACTATAGAGTGCTAGCCAATACGGGCACCGGCGGAGGATCTTTTTTTGTGACTTCGTCGCGGCATTGAGGCTGGCGCGAATGGTGTCACTATTCTCTAAATAAATGACTGGATAAACGCCTGTGAGCTCTTTCATTCGTGTGATGAAGTCGACGATTTGCTTTGGTTTACAATTGGTATCTACATCACCAACTAATAGTATCTTACGAGCTTTAAGCTGATGGGTGCGATGTAGAAATTTTGTGCGGTTGACATAACGCTCTGCTTGGATGCTGCCGTGAATATCAGGTGTAATATAGTGGTAAGTCCCAAGTAGCATGTTTTGCAGGTCTGCCCCTTTCAGAAAGCTTCCACACTTCTGGTCCAGAACGGCTCCCTTACTAGATCGAGCAATAAGCCCGAGAGCTCCATTCGCTTTTAATGATGATTGATTAAGAGGCGTGTATGTTTCCCCACTGCGTTGTTTTTCCTTTGGGTCATAGGAAGAGACATTGAGAACTTTCGGAGCTTTTTCGTAACTAACTCCACCATATTGGGAACACTGAGTGAGTAAAAGACAAGTAATGGTAGCAAAAAAAGGAAGGATCAAGAGGTGGGAATTCATCAGAAATAAAGGAAAGAAGGGTGTAGGCTAGGTGTTGTAACTAGGTGTGATAAGAAAGTCCTTGAGGAATAAATAGAGGTTGGTTACTCTCTTAGATACATGAACTATAAAGAATCAATACGTAAAGCGCATACGAATCTTACTGAAGCAGAAGATAATTTAATGTCTTCTCTGAAAAATCAACGACCAGAATTGGTTCAGCGAGATGAGGAATGCCCGGCTTGTGTTTTATTAGAACACAGTTTAGCAGATGCAAACTCTCAAGAGATGATCGCGCAAGATTTTCAGGATGCTGAGTAATCACGGAGGTTTCATCGCTATTCAACTTCGCTTATTAGATTTCTCATTGAGGATCTAAGATAATCTTGCGGAGTGTAAGAGATGCGTTGAGTAACGCTGCGGCTCTATTGAGCCTTAGTTCCTCTTGAGTACCTGTCTCAAGAGAAGAGTGAGTCAAAACTTGGAGATGGTGGTCAATCTCTGCGGTTGTTGTTGGAAGTGTGTTGATAGGGGTAAACCAATCGTCGGGAGTATCTAGTTCAGTATGTTGATTGGTTTGGATCACGGTGGTTTGGATACAATTTTCAGAGGGGAGGAGGCATCGAAGTTTTGCTTGTTCTGTGAAAATGTCTAATGGAGGTTTTGTCGGAGCAAAGACGAACCGGATGGAATGTTCTGGTGTTTCCGCTCCTAATGATTGTGCTACTGAGATTAAGGCGGCAAGTTTGGCTGATTCTCCAGTGTCTTTTGGCCCATTGTAATGGGTGAGGACGAGGTGAATGTTGTTACTTTGCTTCCCCTCAATATTGACCCAGTAATGATACCACAGGCGCCCCTCGACGGGAATTCCTGTATCTCTATGGACTTGTAGGCCTGAGTTCTGAGGGCTTAGCTCGCCCTGTAGAAAGGAAGACATTTGGCGCATCGCCAGGCGGCCTGCTTCTGAGTCTAGGGATCGGTCTCCAATATACGAAGTGATTTTATCCACAGTATCGGTAAGTCTCTCGAGGTCTAATTCCTGAGAGAAGCGTTTTAGCTCATTGGCAGCCACATCTTTCTTAAGGTGAGAAACGAGGCTGGTTACCACCCCTACGGCTAAGCCAACTGGAATTAGCATGAGTAGAATCCAGTATTTCCTTTGGCTGGAAGAAGTGCTTGTTTCGGTAGAATGCTCGGTCATGTTGATTACTCGACTGTGTTTGACTTGAAGTTCTCTGGCGGGGAATGAAAGTCAAATGGAATCCCGCCTTGCCCAAGCTCCCTTTTTGACTTAAACGAGCGAAGTCACTCGTCTTAAAACTGTTTTAAGCAGAGTGGAGAGCAGTTTCTAGCGATATAGAGCTGTTTACTTCCCTAGATTTTGACTATAATTGATATGACAGCCTCAGAGATTCGCCAGAGCTTCCTTGATTTCTTTAAAGAAAAACAGCACACTCCTGTTTCTTCTGTATCTTTATTACCTCAGTCTCCTGGTCTGTTGTTCACCAATGCTGGTATGAATCAGTTTGTTCCGTTTTTTTTAGGCACGGAGAAACCTCCCTATGAGCCGCCCCGTGCGACCGATACTCAGAAATGTATTCGTGCTGGTGGGAAGCATAATGATTTGGACGATGTCGGCTATGATACATATCACCATACGATGTTCGAAATGTTGGGGAACTGGTCCTTTGGTGATTATTTTAAAGAAGAGGCTATTACCTGGGCATGGGAGTTAATCGTAGAACGCTGGGGTTTTCCAGCAGAGCGTCTTTATGCCTCGGTCTACCGGCCTAATAAGGAAGCGGGAGATCCTTCCGAGTTCGATCAAGAAGCGTATGATTTATGGGCGAAGTGCTTTGAGGCTAAGGGGTTAGACCCCAAAGTGCACGTCGTAGATGGCGATGTGAAAGATAACTTTTGGAAAATGGGTGATACAGGCCCCTGCGGCCCTTGTTCCGAGCTACATGTCGACCTGACACCGGAGGGTGACAGTAAGGGGCTATTGGTGAATCAAGATAGTGATCAGTGTATAGAAATCTGGAATCTTGTCTTTATACAATACAATGCAGAGGCTGATGGGAGCTACAGGGATCTACCGGCGACTCATGTGGATACAGGTATGGGGTTTGAACGTGCTTGTTCGATTTATCAAGGCACCAAGGCCTTCACTGATTTTTCAAAGAGGCCCTCTAACTATGCCACAGATGTATTTACCCCGATGTTTCAGAAGATTGAGGAAATGTGTGGTAGGACGTATGTTGATATTTATCCAGATTCCGTAGATGTGGATAAGTCCACGCTTTCTATGGAGATGAAAGAAGCCGTGGCATTCCGTGTGATTGCCGATCACATCCGTACACTAAGTTTCTCTATCGCAGATGGGATCATGCCTGGGAATAATGGCAGAAACTACGTGCTACGTCGTATTCTACGCCGAGCAGTGAACTACGGGCGTACGTTAGGCTTTTTAGGAGATAAGTGCTTTTTACCGGAACTCGTGGATACTCTGGTAGCAGAATTCGGAACCGTCTTCCCTGAATTAAGAGAGAGAAGAGAAACAATTCGGAAGACACTGCAAACAGAAGAAGAGAGTTTTAATCGAACTTTAACAAGAGGGCTACAGAGGTTCGAAAAAGAATTGGTGAAGACGCAGCAGACACTTTCTGGTGAGTTTGCTTTTGAGCTTTATGATACGTTTGGTTTCCCTGTCGATCTCACAGAAATTCTCTGTGAACAAAATAAGTTAGTTTTAGATAAAGCGAAATTTGATGCTCTTATGCTACAGCAGCAAGAGAGAGCCCGTGCCGCGCAGAAGTCCACGATAGTGCGCGCACTGGATATTTCTACAGAGGAGATCACAGAGTTCGTCGGCTTTGATTCTGATTTTGCCGAAACAACGATTAGTGCCATTCACTCGGATGAAGAGAATCTTTTTGTGATAACAAAGCAATCCCCCTTCTACACAGAAATGGGAGGGCAAGTGGGGGACTTGGGCTCATTAAGTATTGGTTCTACGACTACTCCGGTACACAGCGTGATGAAGATCGGAGGAGCGATTGCCCATGTGCTGCCTCTCTTAGAAGTAGAGGCAATACGCTCTGATCTCGTTGTTGGAACTACAGTTTCACTTTGCATTGATGGGCCCCGCCGTCGAGAGATTGAGGCGCATCATACGGCCACTCATTTATTACATTGGGCCTTACATGAGGTCGTTTCTTCCGATGCTTCCCAGCAAGGGTCTTCTGTAATGCCGGATCGCTTGCGATTTGACTTTAACTCCGGAGCTCTGACTTCAGAGCAAGTTTCCGCGCTAGAGCTTAAAGTCCAAGAAGCGATCTCTGCTGGTACTACTGTCTCATGGGTGGAGGTGCCACATGTAGATGTGAAAAAGCGCAAGGATGTGATGCAATTCTTTGGAGATAAATATGGAGAACTTGTGCGTGTTGTGCAGATCGGGGGAGAGGAAGCGGAATTAAACGGCTATGCCATGGAGCTGTGTGGAGGCACGCATACGCATAATACAGCCGATATTGGAACCTTCAAAATCAAGTCTGAAGGCGCGATCGCGGCAGGCGTACGGCGTATCGAAGCTGTGTGTGGGCCCTCCGCAGAGGCCTATATAGAGGAGCGCTGTGCTGTACTCGGTAAAGAACTCTCAGAAGCCCAGCTGAAGTTAGATTCGACGAATCAGAAGCTATCTGCTCTTGGAGAAGGCGAGTTATCAACGGATGTTCGCGTGGGTGAAGGCACAAGAGACATTACAGAACTAGAGAAAGCTCTTGATCAGTTGAAATATATGGTGATCGAGGCTGCGAAAACGCTCAAAAGGGCTGAGACTTCACAATCTGCAGCAATCGCGGAAGAATTGTTAACAACAGCGATGGATGAAGGCTCTCACTGGAAACTAGCCAGTGGCCATCTCGTCGGCATGGTGGAAGGGCCTGCTAATCTTCTGCAAGAGTTACTTAATTGCTGTAAGAAAAAACAATTTAAAGGGGCTGTCTTCTTTATCGTCGATGATGGAGAGCGCCTTCACTTGGGAGTGAGCTGTGGAGAAGACGCCAAGTCTGCTGGGCTTATGGCGGGTAAATTGATCCAAGAGCTTGCACCTATTGCTGGTGGTAAAGGAGGAGGTAAGCCAGATCAAGCGAGAGGCGCTGCAGCGTTGCGTGATAAGATTGATGAACTCTATACTTCAGCACAGGCGCGCCTCAGTTAGGGGTGTGATTACTGGAGTATATTGGATGAATTGTTTGGAATCTATTGTATTAGAGTGTCTTGAACGAGAAGTTCTAGATGGGAGCTGGCTCTAGTAGATGGTGTCTGAATGTATGAAATGATCGACACAGGATAGGTTCAGAACAATTTTAGAATAGTCTATTTCTTTCATAAGTAGGGTTAATTCCTTCTTTTAATGGAGACTTATTCTGTAGTAACCGTATTCTGTTTGAAGTCGTATACTCGTTTTAGTATATGGCGTATCGCTTAAATTCGAAACATTATGTCATCAATTAGCCGAAAAAAATTTATAGGAATTCTTGCAGGAGCTCCTCTTGCAGGTTCAATGTTACAAGGGAAAACTATGCCCGTCAGTGAATCTGGAGTGCAATTACATCAAATTGATCAGTGGGGAAAGACCTTTGATCGCCGCTTTTTAGGAGGTGATGTTTGGGCGAATCCCATGGAAGACTGGGTTGTGAAGAATGGATGGGCTGAGTGTGAAGTGGACGGTGGGAATCGTAATATTCATGCTTTAAGCTATCAAGTGACACAAAGCGAAGGGGACTTTGCCATGTCTGTGGATATTGGATTACCTGTAGGCTTGAAACAAGATAATGGGGGAGGTTTTCGTATAGGCTCTAGAGCAGATATCAATGATCACCGAGCGAATGTATTTTCTAAAAATGGCCTCAACATAGGGATTCAGAAAGGGAAGCTATTCATTGGCTCCACTGTGAAAGCGTTTGCACAAGCTGTTAAGGGTGATTTTGTTTCCTTGTCTTTAGAAGGTAAGACAGAGGGAGGTCAGTTTAAGTTCACGGCGCAAGTGAAGGATGGTGATGTGTTATTAGCAGAAGCGAAAGGTAGCGCGCCAGTTACCAAAATTCAGGGAAATATTGCTCTCACTAGCCAAGCCCTCAAGGGGGGGAACTCGAAGAACCTTGTCAAAGCTTATAGTTTCCGTAATTGGTATGTAGGAGGCTCACTTGTCGAGTCCAAACCCAATCAAGAGTTTGGGCCCATTCTATGGTCTCAGTACACTCTGAGTGATAACCGCAACGAGCAAGGCTATGTCATGAAAATGGGAGCCCTAGTTGGCCCTTTTGGTGAAAAAGATAGTCAGGAAGTAGAACTGCACATTCAGGAGGGAAGTAGCTGGAAGAAAATAGCGACTGAGGCGATTGATCCCAGTGCATGTATTGCCATGTTCCGAGTCAATCATTGGGATGCGAGTAACGATGTGAACTATAAATTAATCTATAGAGAGCGCTTTTCAGATGGAACCACGGAGCCTTATGAATGGGCCGGCCGGGTGAAGGCAGATCCCAAAGGTCGCCCATTGCGCTTAGCTGGATTAACTTGTCAAAAGGATTATGGATTCCCATATGCTCCAGTAGCGGATAATGTGGCGAAGTTAGATCCAGACTTGATCTACTTCTCTGGTGACCAGTTGTATGAAGGGCATGGTGGCTACGGTCTTATTCGAGACCCAGCAGATGCAGCCATTCTCAATTATTTAAGGAAATTTTGGCAACATGGTTGGTCCTTCCGCGAGGCAATGCGTAATGCCCCAACTTTGAGTATTCCTGATGATCACGATGTGTTTCATGGAAATATTTGGGGAGAAAACGGTGCCGCAATAGAGGACAAAGAAAACGGCCTTAAAATATCTCAAGGAGGTTACAGAGAACCTGCTAAAATGGTCAATGTAGTGCATAAGACAAATTGTGGGCATCATCCTGATTTCCATGATACCGCACCCATCTTACAGGGCATAACAGTTTGGTATGGGGATATGCTCTATGGTGGCGTCAATTTTGCAGTGATTGCAGACCGTATGTTTAAGAGTAGCCCACATAGGGTGAATTCGGAGTCAGATATTCGAGCAGATCACATAGTGGATCCTGAGTTTGATATGAGTAAAATTGATACTCCAGGCCTACAGTTCTTAGGGCAACGGCAAGAAGAGTTCCTCAAAGAATGGTCGGAAGATCAAAGAGGGCATAGCATGAAAGTACTGTTGAGTGCCACAGTGTTCTCCGGTGTGGCGACTCACCATGGGAAATATGATGGATATCTACGTGGTGATCTGGATTCTGGAGGATGGCCTCAGAGCGGACGTAATCGCGCCATTGAGTTAATAAAAGCCGGTAAAGCGCTCCATGTAAACGGTGATCAGCATTTAACAACGCTATCCCAATATGGTGTAGAGAAACAGCGTGATGCGAGTTGGTCCTTCTGTACTCCTGCGATAGCAGCGGGTTATCCACGCTGGTGGAGGCCTTCAGATGTAGCAGGGATGGATTACGAGAATCGCCCGAAACATGGATTGCCAGAAACAGGTGAATACAATGATGGCTTTGGCAACAAAACTTATGTGTATGCTGTAGGCTATCCAGAAGACACACCAGATGGTGATCGCTATGAAGTAGCTCACAAGAAAGGGAGCGGCTTTGGTATGATCACGATTGATAGTGAGAAAAAGACATATCACCTCGAGTGCTTCCGCTTCTCTGTAGATGCTACAGATGGAAAGGCGAGTAATCAGTTTAGCGGCTTCCCTGTCACAATTCATCAAAAAGAAAATGCTGGGGACAATGTCATTGGCTAAATATTTGGATTCCAAAGAATAACTTGGAAAGGTATCGAGAAATCGATGCCTTTCTTGTTTCTGTGTAGGCGATCAGAACACGTATTGACCTATTTTTTTAGAACAGATGACCGTCAAAATAGATCTTTTGTAAGCTAGGGAACTATGCTCTCATAACGAATATGAAAGAAGCGTTATTAGCAGATCCAGTGTTTGCCATGGCGTCGGCCCAATTTGACCGGACGGCAGATTTTTTAGAACTTAGTGAAGGCGTACGAGAGCGCTGTAAATGGCCTAAGCGTATGATCACAGTATCGTGCCCTGTAAAAATGGATGACGGCCGTACCGAGGTGTATCATGGATACCGTGTGCAGCATCATCTTTCACGTGGCCCCGTCAAAGGAGGGCTAAGGTTTCACCCTCAAGTAGAAATCGGTGAAGTGGCAGCTCTGGCAATGTGGATGAACTGGAAGTGTGCGCTAATGGGCTTACCTTATGGAGGAGGGAAAGGAGGCATTGCCTGTGACCCTCGTGAAATGAGCCTACGTGAGCAAGAGGCCCTCACCCGAAGGTTTGCTGCAGAGATGACGCCTTTTATTGGCCCAGAGATCGATGTCATGGCACCGGATATGGGGACCAATGAACAAACCATGGCTTGGATCACAGACGTATACGCTCAGAATAAAGGGTACTTTGTGCCAGGAATAGTAACGGGAAAACCTGTGAAAATTCAAGGCTCTGAAGGGCGAACTGCAGCGACAGGCCATGGTGTCGCATTCCTCGCTAGTAGAGCTCTAACAAAAATGCGAGTGAAGCATGAAAAAGCAACTGCCATTGTACAGGGCTTCGGAAATGTAGGTTCTTATGCCGCCTCCACACTATCAAAGTACGGAGTAAAGATACTGGGTATCTCTGATGTGACAGGGGCCATTTATTCAGAAAATGGAATCAACATTATGGATTTGTTAGCCTATGTCGATGAAGCAGGAGGAGTAAAAGGTTACCCAGAAGCCTCAGCCATGGATCCAGATGAATTGTTAATTCAACAGTGTGATGTTCTCATTCCCGCAGCATTAGGCCAAGTGATCCATGCAGAAAATGCTCACAAACTTCAGTGTAAAGTGCTAGCGGAAGGAGCTAATGGGCCGACGACACCAGAGGCCGATGCTATTATTGAAGCTCGTGGAGACATCTTTGTGATTCCAGACATTCTGTGCAATGCAGGTGGAGTGACCGTATCTTACTTTGAATGGGTGCAGAACTTACAGCGCTTCAGCTGGAATGAGCAAGAGGTGCTTTCTAAGTTAGAGACAATGCTATCGAAGGCGTTTGACCGGGTTGTTCAATTTGCTGGAAGGAAAGAGATATCCCACCGTGTCGCAGCCTTGGCGATAGGGATAAAGGAAGTGGCCGATGTGAAAGAACAGCGTGGGCTTTTTCCTTAAGCGGACAGATAGAACAATGAAGCAAGTTGAATTTACCGAATTTGGACGCCCAGAGGATGTCGTTTCTGTCGTATGTGGACAAAGTCCTGATATAGAAGACGGGCAGGTTGCTGTGAAAATGCTTGCGGCTCCCATTAACCCCGCAGACATTAATTTCATAGAAGGCACATATGGTGTTAAACCATCGCTTCCCGCCGTTCCAGGTATCGAAGGTGTAGGTTGTGTGGAAGATTCGCGTGCAAAAGGCTTTCAGATTGGGGATAAGGTTATCTTTTTAGAACGTGTGGGTACTTGGCGTGAGTTCATCATATGCGATGCCAGTTCTGCGATGGTGGTTGATAATCATGTGAATGTAGAACAAGCAGCCATGTTAAAGGTGAACCCTATGACGGCCTTATGCTTACTTCAAAATTATGTTGATTTGAAGCCGGGGGACTGGGTGATTCAGAATGCAGCAAACTCTGGTGTTGGGCAGAGTGTGATTCAAATCGCAAAGATTCTGGGGTTACGTACGATCAACCTAGTTCGCAGAGCAGAGCTGATCCCTCAACTCTATGAACTCGGCGCGGACAAAGTCTTTTTAGATGATTCTGAAAGCAAAGCAGAGCTGAGCGAATTCTGTACCATAGCAAGGCCTACTCTGGCGTGTAATGCCATAGGAGGGGATAGCTCGATTCGTCTGATGAATACCTTGGTGGAGAAGGGAGTTCACGTGACGTATGGCGCAATGAGCCGGCGGCCAGTCACCATACCAAACAAGTATCTAATCTTTCGGCAAATTCGGTTTGAAGGGCTGTGGGTAACTAAATGGTTAGAAGAGGCACCCCGTAATGAGGTAGAGTCTAGCTATAGGAAGTTAGCCAACTGGATAGAATCCGGCAAATTAGAGCAATCGGTAGATTCTGCCTATCAGTTAGAACATGTTGTGCAAGCTCTAGAGCGAGCACAACAGCCGAATCGATCAGGGAAGGTGCTCATCTGCATGTAATTAGTGTATGATTAAACCTCGTGCAAGTAAGGAGATCAGTCATAGAAATGCATTCATGACTCACAGATTTAATTGGCGTTCCCCGTGAAAAATAGTCTCAGGGGTGCTATATTAGAAATGATAGTAGATCGGAGTCATGATCGCTTTGTGATGAGACTAACGCCTAAGATGACAAAAGCCACACCAATAGCATGAGTCCAGCTAAAGGGCTCATTGATCCAAAGCACTGCTAACAGAATGGTGAACACTGGGCCTAATGAACCTAATATGGTTGTTTTTGTGGCGCCGATTCTGTGAATAGATTCAGCGATCATATAGCTTGGTAACACTGTGCATAGGATAGCGAGTAAAGCACTATAGATCCAGATGGAACTAGAGAGTTGGAACAAATCGGAAGGAAGTTGAATACTAGCGTGAATAAGAACAAAGACAGTGGAGCCTAACATCGCAATGCTAGTGAACACGAGACTGGAGTGAATCTTTATCTGAGGTTTTGCTAGAATAACATACACGGAGTAACTCAGTGCAGAACCTAAGACAAGGAAGACTCCTTTTGTGACGGATGATGATATCTCAGCTTCCTGTCCTATCATGATCCAGAGGCCAAAATAACTTAGGAATAAAGACACAAAGATAGTCTTGGTCAGGCGTTCTCCCAAAAACATCCATGCGAGAATAGCAATCATAGTAGGATAGGTGAACAAAGTCATTCGCTCAAGCTGTGCTGAGATATATTGTAACCCCGCGAGATCAAGGTAAGAGGCCAAGTAGTAACCGAGGAAACCAGTGCCCATAATCTTTAAGAGCTTTGTGCCACGAGGTAAGGCTAGCAGCTTCTTTGTTTGTTTAAGGTATATGAGCACTCCTAGATAGAAAGGAGAGGCTAATAGCATCCGAAGGAGTAAGATGGACTCTGTACTAGCCCCTTGCTGATAACATAATTTGATGAAAATAGATTTTAATGCAAACAGGAAGGTGCCACTGATGGCTAAGAATATGCCAACTGTCCAGTTAACACCTTCTTTATTATCGCTGGAGTTATGAGACATTCTGGATGAATGAATATGAAATCTTTTTCAATGCAACAGGCTTGTATTGAGTGGCTTGGATGTACGTTGTTAATTCTAAATGAGAACTAACCAAAAGAAGTGGTATGAAAACCTGAGATGGGGTGTCGAATGGCATGCCAAATAGGATTTGGAATCAGTGGTGTATATAGAAAACTATGGTCGTTTGGGTGACTAGATTTATTGTAATACAAGTCCTGGTGGCTTCCTTAGTCCATAAGCGATCGGAGCTGTAGCTAGAAGCAATGAAGCTATGGCGAAGTATAGTATGACATGGAGGTCTGTTTTCTGTATCGTGATAGAGCTTGAATTTAATCTCGATAGATAATCGATAGAGCCTGTTAACTGGAGATAAATGGGCTTCCACAGAAGTAAACTACTTACTATCCCAACAGCTATGACAACTGTGTTTTCGGCTACAATATGAAAAAGTAAGAGTGGTGCTGGTACCCCAAAGCTTTGAAATAAGGCTGTCAGGTAGAGTTCTTGGTTGAACTCTAACCAGGCAATAGCACCCAAGATGATTGCCAAGATGGTGCCGCAGCATAGAACGATTCCGATTCGAATGAGATCCTGAATATGGTTGAAGTGTTCTACCTCAGCCAGAATGGCTAGTGATGAGGTTTCTTCAATCTGGCGGCCCTCAGCATCATAGTAGGCATTGGTTAGTTTAGAGAATTCTTTGACTTGATCAATGGATTCGAAGTTTGCCACTGTGTGAGATATATAGCCAATGTGTATAATAGAGTCGATCATTTCTAATGGCAGGGCGACTACTTGAGGCTCTTCAATAATATTGCTTAATTCTTCAGGAAAAGGGTGGTGAGTCACATTAAGGAATTTGTTAGAAATGCTGACATCGGAGTCACCAATAGTGTCTGAAGAATCCTTATTTAATAAAAAAGCCTTTGGGGCGTCAGATGTTGAGATGGGGCTATTAGAAAATGGGCGGTGATAGACGATGATGGGAAATAACTTACTACCGTTACTATTGGCTCTAATATTTGGTTTAATAATGGTATAGACGTGGTCTGATCCAAATTGCTTTTCCCAGAGTTTTATTTCTAGGAGAGTTTTAGAGAGGCTATTGATCGCCTTTCCTGATTCAATGATTTCACTAAAGTGAATACGATAAGAATTCGATGTTTTCAGGCGGTTCAACCATTCTATTTTACTTTGAGAGAAAGTAACTAGAATCAGTAGGGAGAGCAGAGAGAGCAGGATGGTGATGAGAATTTTACTGAGGGGGGAGATTGGGTTTTCGAACCATCTCCTGAATGTGTTTTTCCACAGGTAGGTTGGAATTAAAATCATGTATTTCATTTGCGATGCCGTTAAGTCTTTGATCGTGAGTGGCGATAATGCAGATTGTAGCAGAGTCTAACTGTTGACTTAAAATAGTTTTAATTAGATCTGTATTTAAATGTAAAAAAAGGAACTTGATCTGACAGACGGTTAAAATCAGGCAGTAGC
>CAZLQY010000054.1:0-19563 GCA_964561965.1 uncultured Verrucomicrobiales bacterium | reverse complement strand
CAATTTAGTTCATTTATTTTAAAAGACTTACACCTTAGGTTAATGCGTATGAGTAGAGCCTGCCATTATGATAGAGCAATAAATGATGGTGATAGATAGTTTTGATAAATGCATAGTTAGATGGTTGTTGAGTTTATCCGGTCTATTCATCTTTGTGAGAGATGTTATCAAATGTCAAGGTTCAAGAAAAAGAGAGATATGTGATTGTGAATTATAGGATATTTATTTTTGTTAGGTTATGTGGTGATGGATGGTTTGGTTGTATCACTGTGCTGTAGGAATGGCTTGCACTTTAGGTTCCTTTAATATTTGAGGGATTGGAGAAGTGGATGTTCTTCTTTCGCCTGTAAGTTGAGTCCTTAGTGCGTTAAAGTTCGAATATTTTAGAGATTCTCAGTAGATTCTGATTAACTGTTATAACCGAAAGGAACCAATGCCTCTGTTTAGAGCTATTTTAATAGATGTAAGAGCCCTGAGCGTAGTTTCTTTTTTTAGCTGGTTCTAAATAGTGCGATAGAGTGCACGAATAGTTTGTCGGATGAGTGCGATTATGCTAGATGCTTGTTTGAGTTATTTTGGCTCCACTACACAATAAGATAAACATTATGAATGAACTAAAGCAGCAGTTGATGGAAAAGCTAGGTCTTGATGAGGGCATCAGTGATCAAGCTATTGAGATAGTATTAGGTTTTGTGAAAGACAAATTACCAGAAGACCTTCAGGGTATGGTGGATTCGATTTCTAGAGGAGAGACTCCGGATATGGGCGGCGCTTTGGGTGCTGTGAAAGGCCTCTTCGGTGGCAAGTAATTTGAGATCCTCATCGATTTTACTCTGTCTGCCCAGTTAGCAGGCAGGGTTTTTTTATACTTTGAATTTTCTCGCTCATTTAGCGTTGGCCTCACGCTCTGAAGGTTTTCTGATTGGTAACCTTATGGGGGACTTCGTGTGTGGTTCTATCGATGATCTTAGATTAGAGTATCCAGAAGACGTCGTGCGGGGTGTAGCGATGCATCGGGATATTGATCGTTTCACAGACGCTCATCCCAGCTTTAAGGAAGCCAAGGGCTTATTGCCTCCCGAAAGGCGTCGCTTTGCTGGGGTCATTATCGATATTTTGTTTGATCATTATCTAGCTGTGCACTGGAATGAATACTATGGAGGGACTTTAGGTGGTTTTGTTACCAAGTGTTTTTATTCATTAGAAACGCACCCTGAGTGGCTATCTCCCAGTCTCAAAGAGATTGTGCCTATGATGAGAGAGCAAGACTGGTTACAGTGCTATGGGACAATGGAGGGTATGAGGCTAACGCTACAACGCGTGTCTCAGAGAGGCGTCTATACGGCTCCCATAGAGCATGGATTCCGTGATTTAGTGAATCACTACCAGAGTTTCGATCGGATTTTTCATGAGTTTTATCCTGAGGTGCAGGATTATGCTCGTGATTGGAAGCTTCCCTAGGGATGGCCGAGGTAGGTTTATCAATCTAAATAGAAACCTTGGCTGGAATATGAGGGTGAGGTTCGTAGTCGTTGAGTTGGAAGTCTTCGAATGTAAATTGATCAATATCAGTGATGTTTGGATTGATCCACATGGAAGGGAGTGCGCGTACTGGTCTCTTTAATTGGAGCTTTGCTTGCTCAATGTGGTTCTTATACAGATGGAGGTCTCCAAAGCTATGGACGAACTCTCTGGCTTGGTAGCCGAGTACTTGAGCTATCATCATTGCGAAAAGAGCGTAGGAGGCAATATTGAACGGGACTCCAAGAAAGAGATCGGCACTACGTTGATAGAGTTGGCAACTTAATCCAGGGCGTTCGCTTTCGGGATCGTGCACATAAAATTGAAATAAGAGGTGGCAGGGGGGGAGGGCCATTTCATCGACTTTACCTACATTCCAAGCTGAAACGAGGTGGCGCCGAGAAGTGGGATTGAGCTTTAAATCCTGAATGAGTCTAGCAATCTGATCTATGGTGGTGCCGTCTTCCTTAGGCCATGCCCGCCATTGTTGGCCATAGACAGGCCCTAGATTTCCAGCTTCGTCTGCCCATTCATCCCAGATGCGGACACCGTGTTCTTTAAGGTAAGCGATATTTGTGTCTCCTTTAAGAAACCAAAGTAGCTCATGAATGATACTTCTAAGATGTAATTTCTTGGTAGTAAGACATGGGAAACCTTGACGTAAATCATACCTGACTTGCCGACCGAATACGGAGAGAGTTCCTGTTCCAGTGCGGTCATTCCTAGATTCACCGTTCTCAAGAACGTCTCTAAGTAATTCGTGGTATTGGTTCATGGATCGGAGATTGGATAAAAATGAAGAAGCCTGCCAGCCTAAATTATGGGTGTCAATAAACTCATATCACGCTAATAGATGGAATTGATTTTGGGAGAATAATAGAGAGTGTGAAGTAGCGTGGCTTTGGAAAGGATGTGAATAGGAAGGTTTTCTATAGAAATGAAACGCTTGATAAATAGAAACGTTATGCCTCATTTAACGCTATTCTATGAAAGTATTTCACAGTTTTTGACGTTTCTTCTCGCCAACTCTCATATTGGTCAGGTAAGTCTTACGGAACAGAATTTCTTATGAAGAATAGCCACCTACGTAAATACGCCTTTAGTTTAATCACCTCAGCGGGAGTAGCGCTGTCATCTTTGGCGTTTGGTCAAGAGGTTGTGATCGAAACAGACGATCCGAAGTTTGAAGGTATACCTTCTCCGCAGATTAGTACTGGAGGAGTAGAAAAGCGATTTAAGCCTAAGGATTGGCTTGAGGTAGAAGTGAAGTTTTCTGTTGAGCCTAATCGAGGTGTGAAAGAGCCTGCGGATGGGTATTATGATAATGTCACGATAAAGTGGTATGTTGCTACAGAAAATAAGGAGGCTAAGAATTTTATCCTTATTTCTAAAGAAGTGAATCATGTGAACATCCCTGTGGGGGAGGACGTTTATTCTTCTGTCTATCTCTCTCCTTCTGGTGTGAAGCGTTTAAGTGGTGGTGATAGTGTAGGAAATAGCACGATTAAATTTTTAGGTGGAGAGATTTCTTATCAAGGCCGCCCTTTGGCTAGATTTACGAATCATGAAAACAGTGGCTGGCCAAAAAATCCGTGGTGGCAAAGCCCTAACCTAGTCCCGTCTTCAAAAATTCCGCTATACAATAAGAACGAAACACCCTTTAAAAACCTGTGGTGGGATCGTTACGCGGAAATTGAAGAAGAGCGTCGTTAGGCAGAGAAATTTTTAAAGATTTTTCACAGGATTTATTGAATATTATATAAGGATATGGCAGATTCTCAGATTGTTGTTTCGCTGAACATAGGTTCGCAGCGGGTGAGCATGGGAGTGTTTACACTCAAAGGTGATGGAGGCTTAGTTTTACGGAACTATGAAACGACTACGATTCTGGCAGATCCTTCTGCAGACGCGGCGCGTATACCTCAGGTTAAACTGGCTGTGGCAGAAATGTCTCAGCGGTTAGGAATTTCAAAATCAAAGGTCAACTATTCTGTATCGGGCCAATCTGTTTTCACTAGGTTTGTGAAACTTCCTGCAATTGGGGCAGATGATCTAGAGCAGTTAATTGAGTTCGAGGCTAGGCAACATGTTCCCTTTCCCTTGGAAGATGTTATTTGGTCGTGGTCTGAAGTTGGTTCTGGTTCGACTGGAGAAGTTGTTCTTGTCGCGATTAAATCAGATCAACTGGATGCGTTAAATGACGCAATCGAAGAGAATAAGCACGTCACAGGCATCGTAGATGCTTCACCAATGTCGCTTTATGAATCTTTTGTATATAACTATAGTGATGTAGAGGAGCCTTGCTTGCTCATTGATGTAGGGGCTAAGACCAGTAATCTAATCTATATCGAAGGATCAAGAGTCTTTGTCCGTAGTATTGCTGTTGGGGGAGCTGCTGTTACATCAGCGATTTCAAAAGAGTACAATGTGACTTATGAGGAAGCTGAGAGTCAAAAATGCTCGAATGGACTCGTAGCTTTGGATACGAGACATACATCGACTCTTGATGAGTTGACGGCTGCCCTTGCTGCGTGCATTCGGACGTCTCTTAACCGTATGCCCGCTGAGATTGCAAGAACAACAAACTTTTATCGTAGTCAACACGGGGGGAGTGCTCCAAAGAAAGTGTATATTGCTGGAGGAGGAGCGAATTTGAAGAACTTCACTTCATTTTTGCAGGAAAAGCTTCGCTTGGATGTGGAATATTTTAATCCTCTTAGACGAGTCTCCGTAGGGGCTGGAGTGGATGTAGAGAAAGTTTCTGCTGATGCTCATATGCTAGGAGAACTCGTAGGACTAGGCTTGCGAGCTTCAGGAAAAGGTAAATTATCTATAGACCTCACACCTAGTTCAGTAGAAAATGCTAGAACAGAACAGAAGCGGAAGCCGTTTCTAATTGGTGCTGCAGCCATCTTCTTGGCAGCCTTAGCTGGCTTGGCCTTATCAGGGAAATCAAAAGTATCGCAAGCTAATGAAGAATTAGGGAAATTAGATACTGCGCTATCGGAGCTTCAGACACTAGAAGCTCCCATTAAAAGGACACAGGCAGCTGTAGGTAATCTTGATCGCCTTGGTAGTCAATACGTCGAGGCGCAAGAGTCTAGAACCTATTGGGTGAACGTGTTAAGTGATTTGAAAGCGAACTTTGCAGACAAATCAATTTGGGTAGTTGATTTCAGCCCTGTGGTTGGCTATTCGCTAGGAGCTCAAAAACTACCAAAAAGCTTAATCAAAGATGGCTTTAATGCAGTTAGTGATTCGAAGAGTATGATGCTCAAAGTAGAAGCTCCACAATCTACGAATCCTCGAGTGAGATCTCGTCTTCCCAAAATTAACGCCGTAAAGATAAAAGGTTTCTGGCATGGCCGCAATGGAGCGGGGAATGTGAGCCGATTGGTTCAATCTCTTAGAGATAATTCAGAGCATTTCACGTTTGAGGTTCTTGTAGACCCTCGCACTAATAAATATGAACAATTGAAAACGGAAGATATTATAGTCTCAAATACCAGCACCCTTGAAGATGGTGATTATGCTGGAAGTTTTGAACTTATTTTACCTTTGAAACAACCTCTGACTTTGAAGTGATATGAGCTGGTTAACACAAAATAAATTCTTAGCGGGCCTCATTGGGGTAACCGCAGTTGGTGGCCTCGGTCTTGGATATGTCATTGTGAATAATGGCTCAACATTAAGTGATCTTAAAATACAACTGAGTGATAAAAAAGGAGAGCTTCAATCAGTTGAAAATGGGAAGGCATTCCCAAACGCAGAGAATAAAACGGCAATAGAGGCGAACGCAAAAGATTATGCGGCTACTTTAGAAGACTTGCAGGATAAAATGCTAGTTTACACGGCTAGTGAGGAGCCTGCTGTGACTGTCTCAGAGTTTCAAAGCCTTCAAAACGCCTATGTAGACAAGCTACGCGAGATGTTTTCAGATGTCTCGACTACTGAAAACTGTAGATTCGGCTTCGATCAATATGCGTCGAAAATGGCTCCTCAGCGTGCGACTAAGGTTTTAAGTTATCATTTGGAAGCTTTGGAAGTTATGTTTGACGAGTTATCCAAGGTCGGTCCTTCTGCTATATTAAATGTATATAGGCCTTTGTCGAAAGCAGAGGGTTTGGAAAAAGCTGATAAGGAAATGACACCTCAAGAGAAACGCCTAGCTCAACGAAGAGGGTCTGGAGGAAAACCTGTTTACAGTTCTTTAACAGTCGAACTGGGTATTAAGCTGAAAGAAAAAAGTTTAACTGAATTTCTTCAAAGGTTAGCGAATCACGAGGACTATTGTTTTGTGGTCCGGTCTTTGCGAATAAGTAATGAAAGGGAGACTTCTCCAAATGAGAGTGAACTTAATTTTGAAAGTGGAGAGAGCTTTGATTCCGGGGGTTCCGGGGGGGGGGGAGGATCTTCCTTCTTTGATTTCGAATCTGAGGATGCAGAGTCTTCCGAATCAGAAGCTAGTACAAATTCAGAAGATGATAGTGCCTCTTCAGTAAGAATTTTAGAGCAAATTCTAGGGTTAGAGTCTGTGAATGCACATTTAAAAATCGATATTTTAATGTTTAATTCTAAGGAAGAAACATCATTACCAACGTTAAATTAGTTCGAGCAAGATGTCTTGGGTAAAGAAAAATTATGAAAAGGCGGCCTTAGGTGGCGCCGTGTTAGTAGGGGTAGGAATAGCGGCAATGATAGTCTCAGGTTCCAAAGAGATTGAGGAATTGTCTTATCAGCCAGCCACAAGTGGTAAGAATGAGGTGGGAATCCCTCAAGCTCCTGCCGCATCATCAGCGCTTCAATCTGTTGGAGAAAAGCATAGGATTGAGAACAGGCAACAGGATGGGCGTGATATTTGGCTTTTCACTGGGATTGATCTTCATGTGAATGAGTCCTCGCCTTCAGAAACGCAAGATTTAAGAACAAGTTCGCCAGTGCACTCCGAGATCCCAAATATTTGGTGGTTAGAGCATGGAATTGATATTGGGTTTTCAAATTCTCCTCAGAAAGATCATGATTCTGATGGGTTTTCAAACTTGGATGAATTTCATGCGGAAACCAACCCTTCTGATGCGGAAGAATATCCAGAACCTATTGTTAAATTAAAGCTAGATTCACTAGGTATATCGGAATGGCGCCTTAAATGGTCAGAATTTGGAATCGACGTATTGCAATGGTCTTTATACCGAGCGCCCGATGATAGATCTGTTCGTCCAGAACGAGCGAATGTGAAAGCTGGAGAAAAAGTATTTGGCGAATTTTTTGAATACGTTGGATTTGAAGAAGAAAAAGAAGAGAACGGAACAACCAAAAAGTTTGCTGTACTTAAAGATTTCAGACCCGGAAAGAACGGAGAACCTATAAAAGTTGGGCGACGTGACGAAAATAAAAAACCTGGACGTCTAATTGAAAACTATGAGGTTTCTTTGGCTTTAGCTGCTTTGGGCCAAGAGAATTCACCTTTTAGTGTCGGCTTAAATGAGCCCTTTTCGTTGCCGTATGATGCTGAAGCTGAGCTCAAACCTTATGTTTTAAAATCAATCGAGAAGAGAGAGGGAGGATATGATCTTAAAGTTGTTAAGGTCGATTCAGATCAGGAAAAAAAGCTGACATGGGCGATCAAATAGTTAAAGTGGTTAGAGTAAATTGCTTAATGTCAATACTTAGCTAGAACTTTATTTTATAAAATTTAAAAAAAACACTTCACAACCCCGCCAACAATTTATCAATCTTTTTAGAAATCATGGAATACACATCTACGCATCGAATCAGTCGCACTGCTGCCAAGTTAATGGCAGCGGCAGCATTCATGCCCCTAGTCATAGGAAGCGCTAGCGCTCAGTCCTCGTTAGCCGAGAAAGAGTTGAACCGTCGTCTTTCCCAGGTAGGGGATGCTGAAACTTCTCTTTTAGCTGGCCGGAAGGCTTATGCTGAAGGTGACTATGAGCTAGCGGTATCAAAATATCGTGAAGCAGCTTCACTTCTTCCTCCTGGAAGAATCGTAGGAGATCGCTACGACGCGGTTCTTGCACACTTAGTAGATGGTTCTGTTGAACTTTCTAAAAAGTATCGTCGTGAAGGCCGTTATGATGAAGCCCGTAGTTTACTTAATGACGTTCTAGCGAAAGATCCAGGGAATGCAGCTGCTCGGAAAAATTTAGAATACTTGGATGATCCTATTCGAGTGAATCCATCTAATTCTTATGAACACACTCAGTCAGTAGATCGTGTGCGCCGTTCCCTCTATCGTGCAGAAGGGTACTATAATCTTGGGCGTTATGATGAAGCTGAGGAAGAGTTTAAAGAAGTTCTTCGTGAAGATAAATATAACGTTGCTGCGCGCCGAGGGATGGAGCGTGTTCACCAAGTGAAAACGGATTACTATCGTGCAGCTTATGATCAAACTCGTGCGAAGCTTCTTATGGAAGTGGATCAAGCTTGGGAAATTGCTGTAGCCCCACGTATAGAGAGTAATTTTCCTACAGGTTCAGAAGAGCCCGTGGAGTTGAGTGGTCCTGAATTGATATCGAAGAAATTGAAATCATTGATCATTCCTTTGATTGATTTTGATGAGACGACGACAGTGGAAGAGGCTGTATCTTTTCTTCGCCAAAGAACATTTGAAGTGGACTCTAGTTTAGATCCTAACAACAGAGGGGTAGACTTCATTATTTCATCTGGTGCAGGTGTGGAGTTAGGTGAAGGTTCTACCGGCTCAATTGCTTCTAAACCTGTGGGTGCTTTGAGATTACGAAATGTCCCGGCTCAGCAAGTATTAGATTATATTTGTGAATCAGCAGGCCTTCGCCCTCGTGTTGATCAATATGCAGTATCCTTGTTGCCTTTGAGTGGTGTTGACGATGAAACCGTTTATACAAGAACATTTCAAGTGCCGCCAAACTTCCCAGAATTAATTTCAGGTAGTTCTAATAGCGAAGGCGGTGGAGCTGGGGATCCGTTTGCAATTGGTGGAGATGGTGGAGATGGCGGTGCCGGAATCAAAAGTAGAAGGCCCATCCAAGAAGTTTTGGAAGAGTCAGGTGTTTCTTTCCCTGGTACTTCTTCGGCTCGATTTGTGTCTTCGAATTCAACTTTGATTGCTCGGAATACAGCGACAAACCTTGATATTATCGAGCAGCTGATTAATCAGACAAAGGATGAAGCCCCAAAACAAATTAAAATTTTGACGAAGTTTGTTGAAATTGAACAGGATAATACAGATGAACTAGGCTTTGATTGGGCCTTAGGAGCTCCTGGTATTGGAGCTGGTTCTGCTAGCCTTGTTGGTGGAGTGCTTGGTAATGGTTTTGCAAGACCTGTTGCTGGTGCTTTCGGTGCAGGTAGTGGGATCATAACA
Source organism: uncultured Verrucomicrobiales bacterium (assembly GCA_964561965.1). GTDB lineage: Bacteria > Verrucomicrobiota > Verrucomicrobiia > Verrucomicrobiales > Akkermansiaceae > Rubritalea. The sequence goes on along the minus strand of CAZLQY010000054.1, from coordinate 10,682 downwards.
GGAGGTTTACGTTCAGGTGATGGAGCACTTGATGGTGATACGATTGACGCAATTTTGGGTGATCCTGACGGCCTTGGAGGTGATGGATCTGTCGCTCCTGGTATATTAGGTCTTACCGGCCTTTTTGGAGAAGATGCATTGCAGCTGATTGTTCGTGGTTTGGCGCAGAAGACAGGAACAGATGTAATGACTGCTCCTAGTATTCTGGCTCGATCAGGAGAGGAAGCGACAATCGAAATTATTCGCGAATTTATTTATCCTACGGAATATGAACCACCTGAATTGCCCAACACAGTTGGAACGACAGGAACTATTGCTGGCGGAGTTTTAGGTGGTGGTGGTTCAACAGGTTTCCCTGTGACTCCCGCTACGCCAACTGCATTTGAAACACGGAACACAGGTGTTACCCTGCAGATAAATCCAACACTTGGTGGAGACGGTTATACAATTGATCTACGGTTCGCTCCGGAAATTGTAGAATTCGAAGGATTCATTAATTATGGATCACCTATTGAAGCTCCATCTACAACTGTTGGTGGTGTTGCAACTTCCATCACAATTACGGAGAACCGGATTGAGATGCCAGTGTTTGCAACTCGCAGTGTTAATACAGGCATTACCATTTTTGATGGGCATACTGTTTCCGTTGGTGGATTAATCCGTGAAGATGTTCAGAGCGTAGAAGATAAAGTGCCTATTCTTGGTGACTTGCCTTTAGTTGGGCGTTTGTTCCAATCAAAATCTGAAAGTCGCATTAAGAGTAACCTAGTTATCTTTGTGACAGCAAAAATTATTGATGCAACCGGCCGACCTATTCGTCAGAGTAATGATGTTCGCCAACGTCTCATCGAATCAGAATTTGAATTAGGTAGTAGATAGTACTTTTAGTACTGAAGACTAAATAAAGATATGAAATTTTAGCGGGACAGTTCTATGAGCTGTCCCGCTTTTTCTTATGAAGGTGTTTGGATTATCTGGAGGAATTGCCGTGGGTAAAACTACGGCGGTGGAGGTGTTTCGCCGGGAAAAAAATGTCGTTATTTTTGATGCGGATGAGTGTGTTCGTGAACTGTATGAAGACACTCAGTTTCAAAATACTTTGAGAGAGTTTGATCCAAGTATATGTTTAGAAGGAGTGATTCAGCGCAATTATCTACGAGAGAGGGTATTTGCTGATTCTTATTATAAAGTGGAGCTCGAAGCGATCATTCACCCATTAGTTAGAAAAGAATGTCTTGCTTTATTGGCCGCTTCTAGACAAAATAGCCTAGCTTCATTATTCATTGCAGACGTACCATTACTCTTTGAAAATGGTTTTGACTTTGGTCAACAGGCAAATTTGGTAGTCGCTACGACGCGTGAAACGCAACGTCAGCGACTGGTCAATAGGAACAAATTTAATGAAGCGATTGTTACAGCCATTCTTGAGGCACAACTTCCTATTGCTCAAAAAATAGAGCGAGGAGATGTTGTGTTTTGGAATGAAGGTAATAGGCGGGTATTAGAACGCCAAATTGAACGATTTATTAAACTGACAATATGAGTGAAGAAGATCTAGGCCGGGTTGCTGAAGTTACCCAGGAAGAAGAGCAGGCGGAGTTAAAATCGAAGGTGGATTATAGTATTCCAGATACTTTGGATATTAATGCGTTTCGTAATACTCTTTTGGCTAAGATGCATGAGATCGCAGAATTATTACCGATTCGATTGCAAGCAACAGCAACGAAAAGTCAAATTGCTTTTGAAATCATGAACTTCTACGCCAAAGAAGGCTGTATTCTTGAAGGAGAAGGGATTATGGAGCAAGCGAAAGATAATTACGCGATGTTACGTGATTCTAAGAAATCGTTTAAAACATCTCCAGACGATATTTATGTCAGTGGGAATCTCATTAAAAAAAATAAACTATTAGTAGGGCAACGTGTCCGCGTGCGAATCCGCGCTCCAAAAGGCAGGGATAAATATCTTTCGGCTTTAGAAGTTGTCTCTGTTGAAGGGATTCCAGTTGAGGAATATGATAAGCCTACGAGTTTTGATAAATTGACGCCATTGTTTCCAGAAGAACGGATTATTTTAGAGAATGGAGCAGAGGGTGGAGCAGGGGTTCGGCTGGTTGATCTAGTAGCTCCTTTAGGAAAGGGTCAACGGGGTTTGATTGTGGCTCCTCCAAGGGGAGGGAAAACGATCCTGTTGAAGCAAATGGCAAAATCGATAAAAAAGAATCATCCGGAAGTGGCTCTGATTGTCCTGTTACTAGATGAGCGCCCAGAGGAGGTAACGGACTTTGAGGAAATGGTTGATGCGGATGTTTTCAGTTCGACGTTTGATGAGCCTTCAAAGAGACATGCTCAAGTGTCAGACTTAGTGATGGAGCGTTCGAAGCGCTTGGTGGAATTAGGGAAAGACGTTGTTCTTCTCTTAGATAGTCTCACTCGTTTAGCTCGTGGCCATAATAACGCTCAACGAGGAGGGCCAATCGGTTCTGGCGGTGTAAGTCCTAATGCCCTACAAAAGAGTCGTAAGTTCTTTGGAGCTGCTCGTAATGTTGATGAAGGGGGGAGTTTAACTGTGTTGGCAACAGCTTTAGTCGAGACGGAAAGTCGTATGGATGAGGTTATTTTCGAAGAATTTAAAGGGACAGGAAATATGGAAATCCGATTAGACCGTGAGCTGGCGGAATTAAGAATTTTCCCTGCCGTCCATATTCCTCAAAGTGGGACTCGAAATGATGACCGATTATACCACCCAGATGAATTGAGAATGGTGTTAGCAGTTAGAAAGCGTCTGGCTGCTCTACCTGTGGGAGATGCTGTTCAAACTCTGTTGAAAGGCTTAAATGCGACCCAGAGTAATACAGAGTTGCTGCTTCGAGGCTTGTAGCGTAGTATCTGTGTTGATAAGAATAATGATGATTCAGACAACAGAAGATTTAGCGGGACTGATAGCGTCAGCTAAACCTGGTTTTTGTGCTATTGATATGGAAGCTGATAGTCTTCATCGTTATAAAGAGCGGATTTGTCTTATTCAGTTTTCAGATGGAGAGAAACATAGTTTGATAGACCCCCTTGCTATTGAAGACATGTCGCCATTTATCGATTATATGTCGGAGACTCGGATGTGGTTGCATGGTGCCGATTATGATATGACTATGTTTAGGAGGGAGTATGACACGCTGCCTCCGCAAGTGCTGGATACACAAATTGCCGGTCGTCTTATTGGAGCAAAACGTTTCGGCTATGGAAATTTAGTTGAGGACTTTTTAGGGGTAGAGTTATCTAAATCTTCTCAAAAAGCAGATTGGGCGAAACGTCCTTTAACCGATACAATGCTCCAATATGCTCTAAATGATGTTATTTATCTGAAGGATTTATCGGAGTGCTTTTTGCAGAAATTGGAGGAACTGGATCGATTGAGCTGGTTTGAAGAAAGCTGCGATTATGCACGTCAGAAAGCCTTATTGAGAGAACAAGGAAAAGAGGCTCCATGGAGAATAAAGGGTTCAGGCAGATTGCGTCCTCGCGGGCTTGCCTACTTGAAGTCTTTATGGGGATGGCGTGATGCAGAGGCTGCAGAGTGGGACAGGCCCAGTTTTATGGTTTGTGGGAATAAGCAATTGTTGACTTGGGTTGAAGCTCTATTGGCAGGGAAGACTCCAGAGCTTCCAAAGCATTATAGGAGCACACGCCGGAAGAGGTTCTTTAGCATGATCGAAAAGTCAAAGGCCTTAGCAGAAGCTGATTTACCTCAAAGAGTTCGTTCAGGTGTTCGGAGAGTGAAAGATGCGGCTTTTGATGCGCGCCTTACAGAACTTCTAAAAATACGTGATATTGCAGCGCAGCGCCTTGATCTTGAGCCTTCATTGATTGCATCCCGAGCACCGTTAGAATCCATTGCAGCAGGGGAAGTGAAGCCTGAGGAGGTGATGATGTCATGGCAGTTGAATCAACTTGGGATATAGGATCTCGGTCGTGTACGGAATGCCTCGTGGAGAGAGTCTAGTGTTGTATAAAGGTAGGGTTATTGAGGTTGGTTTGTTCTTTGGATAAGGGGGTGACGGATTTTCTTTATTTGGTAAATTTCTCTAAATTCTGGTCAACTTTCAAAGGCATCCTTTTGGACTATAAGTGGAGAAGGTCATAAAATGATGGGTTTGTGGCCCTAAAAAAATATTGAGAAATTCTAGTTTAGAAACCTTATGTGAAGACTGAATTTTTCTGACGATACGTGGTCGATTTTCATTGAGTTTGAGTGTTATTTTTAGCACCCTCTCCCCACTCATGTCTGATACGCCTAACGAGCCCGAAGTGGCTGAAACAAATGTCTCATCCAAGCAGGAATATGGTGCTTCCCAAATCGATAAACTCGAGGGTTTGGAGGCCGTTCGTAAGCGCCCTGGTATGTATATCGGGGATCCCGATGTGCGGGGCCTGCATCACTGTGTATTTGAAGTTTTAGATAATTCAATTGATGAGCACTTAGCTGGCTATTGTTCTTTGATCTCGGTCGTCATCCATATAGATGGTTCTATTTCCATTAATGATGATGGTCGTGGAATTCCTGTGGATATTCACCCTAAGTTTGGAGTTCCTGCAGTGGAGCTAGTTTTGACTAATTTACATGCAGGTGGTAAATTCGGGCAAGGTGCCTATAAGTATTCTGGTGGTCTTCACGGTGTTGGCGCAAAGTGTGTGAATGCGTTAGCTGATTGGTTTAAGGCTGAGATTACTCGAGACGAGCAAGTACATCAGATCGTGTTTGAACGAGGAAAGACAGTTCAAGAACTTAAGGTTATAGGTGAAGCTCTCCCAGATAAAACAGGGACAAAAATTACATTCTTCCCTGATGCTTCCATCTTTGTGGATACGATTGATTTTGAATTCGATCGATTAGCCACTCGTATGCGTGAACTTACGTTCCTGAATCCCGGGTTGTCTATCGAGCTAGAAGATGAACGGATTGATTCTGCAAAGAAAGTGCGCTTTTATTATGCAGAAGGGATTAAAGAGTTCGTTTGCCAATTAGGTGAGAGTAAAACTCTAGTTCATGCTGATCCAGTTGTGTTAAACGGGAAACGTAAGGTAGAGATTGATTATGATGGTAAAGTCATGGAAGATGATGTCTTTGCGGATGTCGTTTTTCAATATAATGATTCTTATAAAGATAATATCCTTTGTTATGCTAACTCTATTCCCAATGCAGATGGAGGGGCCCACCTCACAGGATTCCGAGGAGCCCTAACACGTTCAATTAATCAATATGCAAAGGCTAATAAAATCCTGAAAGATAAAGATCCCGCTCTTTCGGGTGATGATGTTAGAGAAGGCATCGTCTGTGTGATTAGTGTAAAAATGCCTAATCCTCGCTTTAGTTCTCAGACTAAGGATAAATTGGTGAATGCAGAGATTGAAGGCGTTGTTAGTTCCATCGTCTATGAAGGCCTGCAAACGTATTTTGAGGAAAACCCAAGTTTGGCGAAGACAATTATCGATAAGGCAGTGAATGCTGCACGCGCCAGAGAAGCAGCTCGTAAGGCGCGTGAGACGGTTCGTAAATCTGTCATGTCAGGTGGCGGTCTTCCCGGCAAATTAGCAGATTGCTCAGAGCGAGATCCTGCGAAGTCCGAAATTTATATTGTGGAGGGTGATTCTGCAGGTGGCTCTGCCAAGTCAGGCAGAAATCGGATTAATCAAGCGATTCTGCCTCTTCGTGGTAAGGTCATCAATGTTGAAAAAGCAAGATTGCACCGTGCCTTGCAGAATAAAGAAATTCAAGCGATGATCACAGCAATTGGTGCTGGTATTGGAGAGGGTGAGCAAGAAGGGGCCTTTAATCTGGAAAAAGTTCGTTATCACAAGGTCGTGATTATGACAGATGCCGATGTGGATGGAGCGCATATACGGACATTGCTATTGACGTTTTTCTGTCGTCATATGCCTGATTTAGTGAAAGCAGGGTATCTCTATATTGCCCAGCCTCCGCTCTATAAAGTGACTCGTAAGAAACGTGAAGAATATATCGCAGATGATGCCGCGTTGAATGAGATTTTGATCCAATTGGGTTCTGAAGATGTGAGGTTGGTGAAAGACGGAGAAGATCAAGCTGTAGAGGCAGACGTTCTACGCTCTGTCTTAGATACGCTGGCTCAATTAAAAGGATTTACCGATGCGCTAGAAGGGCACGGAGGGAATTTCTTTGATCTATTGGATGCTCGGGTGGATGGGAAGTTGCCTGAATTTATGGTGCGTGTACGTCAAGGGAATGAGGAAAGTCTACATTATCTTTCCGATGAATCAGCCCTTCTTACCTTTGCCGCAGAGAACCGTGATTTACACTTATTTGGAGAGGAACTTACTGAGGAAGAAGAGCTAGAATACTCAGAACGGTTTGAAGGCGTGCAACGCCGAGCTGTGAAGCATGAGCTTCACGAAGCGGGCGTGATTGCTAAACTCTTAGCGAGAATCACAGAACTTGGGGTGGAAACTGAGCCATTCTTCTCTCTAGATAAACCACTTTATGAGCTTGTGGAGGGTGAAGGTGATAACGTAGATGCTCTTCCCGTGTTTAATTTGTATGAAATTCTGGATCGAGTACTTGAAATCGGTCGGCGTGGCATGCGTATTCAACGATTCAAAGGATTGGGAGAAATGAACGCTAAAGAATTGTATTCAACGACAATGGATCCTGAAAAACGTCAATTTTTACGTGTTCGCTTAGATGAAGAGAATGCGATCGAAGCCGATAAAATGTTCGATGTTCTTATGGGTGACATTGTTGAACCCCGGAAGCGATTTATTGAAGACAATGCATTGAATGTGAGAAATCTAGACGTATAGGTCAAAGATTTGAACCAATCATATTTCCAGATTACTGAGGGAGACCCTCAAACTTAGTTCCTGAAAGAAGGAACACAGCAAATTTTAAATGAAAGTATATACTTATGTCTAACGATTCCATCAAACCGATCAATGTGGCAGATGAGATGTCCAAGTCCTTCTTGGATTATTCCATGTCTGTGATCGTTTCTCGTGCACTTCCGGATGCTAGAGATGGATTAAAACCATCCCAGCGCCGATTGCTTTACGCGATGCATAATGACCTATCACTATCCCCCTCAAAAGCTCACTTAAAGTGCGCACGTATTGTGGGTGATACGATGGGTAAGTACCACCCTCATGGTGATGGCGCTATTTATCCGACTTTGGTGAATATGGCACAGCCATGGACCATGCGTGAGATATTGGTCGATGGTCAAGGTAACTTTGGTTCTGTGGAAGGTGATGCTCCTGCAGCGATGCGATATACAGAAGCCCGTCTGACACACATGGGCTCTGCCATGATGACTGACCTAGAGAAGGAGACTGTAGACCTTACACCTACTTATGATGAGACGCGGAATGAACCAGTTGTGTTACCAGCGTCTCTTCCCAATCTCTTAATCAATGGAGGCACAGGTATAGCCGTTGGCATGGCAACAAATATTCCAGCTCATAATATGGGAGAGGTTATTGATGGTGTTTGTGCACGTATTGATAATCCTCAGCTTACCATTGAAGAGTTGAAGCAATATATCAAAGGGCCTGATTTTGCAGGAGCTTGTGAAATTCGTGGATTTAAAGGTATCGATAGTTACTTCCGAACAGGGAGAGGTAGTGTGAAAATGCGAGGAACCATGGAAGTCGAGGAGAAATCGACAGGGACTTCAATGATAATGATCACTCAAGTGCCCCATGGAGTAAACCGTGCGACATTACAGTTACGTATTGCAGAACTGGTAAGAGAGAAGGTGCTGACTGATATTTCAGGGATGCGTGATTTGTCCGATGAGAATACACGCATTGAAATCACGTTAAAGCGTGATGCCCGCCCCCAGGTCGTAGTGAATCAGCTCTTTAAACTGACTTCGATGGAGACCTCCTTTGGTGTCAATATGCTCGCGATTCACGAGCGCCGCCCGAAACAGCTATCTCTGATGGATGCATTAGATGCATTTATTGAACACCGCCGTGATGTAGTGATCCGTCGGACACGTTACTTGCTAAAGAAAGCAGAGGACCGAGCAGAGAACTTGGAAGCATTCCTATTAGCCCTTGGTCACCTTGATGACTTTATTAAGATCATTCGAGATTCGAAAAATCGTGACGAAGCTCGTGAGAGACTCAAAGCATATACCTTCTCTGTAGAAACAGCGGAAGCTCTCGGTATTTTAATACGCTCTCAGCCAAGCGTGCAAGGAGATCGTTATGTATTCACAGATCGTCAGGTCAACGCCGTTTTAGAGCTTCGCCTTTATCAACTCACAGGTATGGAGCGTGATAAGGTGAAGAATGAGTACGATGGAATTTTAGAAGAAATTAAAGACTTCCTAGACATCCTCGCATCTGAACCACGTGTTTTAGCGATTATTAAAGACGAGCTTCTTGAAATCAAAGAGAAGCACGCTACGCCGCGCCATTGCCCAGTTCTTCCTGATGAAGGAGAGATTGCAATTGAGGATTTGATCGCCAATGAGGGCATGATTGTTACTCTTTCCAATAAAGGGTATATTAAGCGGACACCTTCCAGTGAATACCGTGTGCAAGCTCGCGGTGGTAAGGGAGTCCGAGGGATGGAGACTCGCAATAAAAACGATGAGGATGATAAAGACTTTGTAGAGCATTTATTTGCTGCCCAAGCACACGATTATCTCATGTTCTTTACAAACACAGGCCGAGTTTACGTAGAGCGTGTCTATGGTATTCCAGAGGGATCGCGGGCTTCTAAAGGCCGCAGTATCAAGAACGTTCTTAATTTGAATGCAGAAGAGAATATTGCTGCGACGCTTCGTTTAACTCGTGAACTTGATGAAGATGGGAATGATGTGACCTTCGGCGAGGAAAACGGTTTTGTGATGTTTGCTACACGTAGTGGTAAGGTGAAGAAAACGGCTCTCACTGATTTCCGGAACTATCGGAAAGACGGAATTATCGCCATAAAGCTTGATCAGGGGAATACACTCATTGACGTGCGCCTAACTACTGGAAGTAATGATGTGATCTTAGTCACTCGTAAGGGGCTGTCCTTACGATTTTCTGAAGACCAAGCCCGTTCACAAGGTCGTGCCACAGCAGGAGTTGCTGGTATTAGGCCTGTAGACGGTGATTATGTGATAGGGATGGCTATTGTAAACAATGATGGCACTCTACTAGTAGCGTCTGAGAATGGAATAGGGAAGCGCTCTCCATTTGATGACTACCGTTCACAGACTCGTGGAGGTAAGGGAATCATCACTATGAAGTGTACAGATAAAACTGGTGATGTCGCCGGTGCTACTGTTGTTCTTCCTGAGGATGAACTGATGTTGATGTCCTCGGATGGTCAGTCCATTCGTATTCGCTGCGCGGATGTGCGTGAAGCAGGGCGGAATACTCAGGGAGTGAAGTTAGTCAGTATGAAAGAGGGCGTAAAACTCCAAGATATTGCTAGAGTCGTCCCAGATGAGGAAGAAGCATCGGAAGAAAAGGATTCCAATGATATTGGAGAAGATTCTGATGCTAAGAATGAAAGTGAAGAGTTGTAAGCCCGGAGAAAATACAACAATGAATGATTGCGGAAGCAGGAGCTAAACTGCTTCTGCATACACAACAAACGACGAGGGATGGGAACCTCTCATCATTTAGACAGAGGTTTTAGCCCTGCCTTTCGCATGTTCTAGTAGATAGTCGCTGCTTAAAAATCCTCCAAACGCTTATTTTATACCATATAGTAAAACAAAAGAGACTCACACTATGGATTTGTAGCGTTTAGTTCAGAACGGAGATGTAGACCCAGAACATAGAGGAAGAATCCAAGTTCAAGGGGATAATATCGAAATGTCTAAAAGTTGGGCGCAAAACAAACCACCAACAGTTAGTGAAAGTTTAAAAATGGTTGATGATTTAGAAGGGTCAGTTCCAAAAAAAGAAGCTAAAATAAGAAAGAAACAATTTGAGCAGACAAGGAAATTTATTAAAAATGCTGGGAAATATGGAGGTGCTGACGCCCCAGTTTCAAAAACGGATCAAGTTCCCAATACTAAGCATGAACGTGTTGATATTGAGGTGCGCACAGGTAAGGCCTTTGTTCCTGATCCAGGTTAAAAATTTGACTTAAATGAATTACGATAAGTATAAAAATTTTTTACAAGAGCTCAAACTTTATAATGAGTGTGAAAAAATTTGGGGTGATTTGTTTAAATCAAAAATGCCGTCAATGAGTGTAGCTGCATCTTGGAATAACTGGCTTAAGAAAAGTTATTCAAATGGGCAGTTCCGTATGGATGGGAATCCAATTTTTAGCGCAATAAGCCTTGAAATGAAAAAGGCAGTTAAAGTGGTTCAGTATCCGTCTGGCGAAGGGTATGTTGATGCAGCGAGAATAGAATTATTTGGAGACGATTTTGACGAAGAAAAAATAAGTGTATTAGTCTTTTCCTGTGTTTTATCTCAAGCATCTGTAGATAATTTTAAGGAATTATTAAACTCTTGGATAAACGGAGAAGCAGATAAAGAGGTAAAACAAAAAATCTCTGAATTGGATTTGTGAAAAATGATACTATTGTATGGGCGATCGCACAATATGGGAGCACAAAGGGGACAAGAACACTCTGGACATAAGATGTAAAAAAAGGAACTTGATCTGACAGACGGTTAAAATCAGGCAGTAGC